>JAUNLN010000010.1:7013-64265 GCA_030532245.1 Actinomycetaceae bacterium | reverse complement strand
ACACCTAGCACGACTAGCTCAAGCGATCAACAGAGAAGACCTTCTCGAAGAAGTCGACCGCAGCATTTTTGAATAGAGCTTTCAGAACCTCGATCCCGCTTCGATTACGAAAGCTACAGCCTCCTAGGCCTAGAGGAAGCGCTCAGACGCGCGGCTCCTGGTTCCACTCCTTAACAAGCCGGTACACCCTGTAAATCGCATACGCAAACACGCCAATACCAGCAAGTAGCACTCCAACTTGCCCTACGATTCCATGCGGGCGAGAGCCCAACACGACTACAACAAACAATCCCAAAACCAGCGGAAAATGCTTCATCACAAACCTAGCAACATCAAGAAGACACCCGTCAAGACAGCCGCCTGAGGAAATATCCTGAAGCGTTCTACCCATCCTACAATTCTCACTCCAGGAGATTCGGATCATTACATCTAGCAGACAGGATTCATCAATCTGACACTTGAAAAAGTAATCAACAGCGATCCTATGATGTGAAGCATGGGCTTTACGATTGCGGACATGGATCCCACCGCTCCACCCGACCCCTCTGAAACAGGTCTAGCGGCAGATATTCTGCGTGACATCATTCCAAGAGCTGACAATGACCGAGACCGCCGCCGGATTATGGCTATCTACTACTGCGGCGAGCCTCACCTAGAAGACACGATGTGGGGAGCACTCGCGTACGCGAGCGAAAAAGGCATGAAGCTCGACAAATCCTATTTACCGGGAGTCCTAGAATTAGGCGCTTCAATAGATTACGGCGACGTCATGTTCGAATACGTAGACTTCAACATTTTTGAAGACGGCGATGAGGCCACCCAACTTGAACCATCTCTCAAAAGGGCCACGGCAGATGTGCTGCGCGAAGTACTTTTGCAAGTACCCAACGAAGAGGAACGCAAAAGGATTCTGGCGCCTCTCCACAACGAGGATTACCAGGTGGAAGACCTTGTGTGGGTTGCACTCGATTATGCAGCCAAAAACGACATCAAGCTAGAAAAAGTCTACTGGCCACACCTAGCACGACTAGCTCAAGCGATCAACAGAGAAGACCTTCTCGAAGAAGTCGACCGCAGCATCTTCGAGTAGAGCCTCATAGCCTCCAACCAACTTCGGTTGAGGTAAGGGGAAACCCCGACATTTCGTTGAAATGCCGGGGTATAGCCCGAGTGCGCCGGCGAGTTAGGCGCGACATATGGTTATTCCGAGCGACGCTACATAGGAAAGCTTGTCATCTAGGTTAGGAGCATTGAGCACGAATACAGACTACCTACCCCTTGGGATATTTCTTGAAGCACTCACCCAACCACGTGAGTGCATGCAGTGTTTAGCCTTTGTTAGATACTAGTTTGAGCAGCTTCATATCTGAGCACGTCATTGCCCTCGTAAGAACCAACCAAGCCTTGAGTAATTTCTTCACTAAGCTGAGGAGGTAAGAGAAGGTGCGGCAGTCCGAGCTGGTAGTTCAGCAGAGATAGAGCCTGACGCAAAGGCGGGTACATAACGGCTACGCAGTCATCTGCGAGGAAAGCGTTAGCAACATCTTTACGTACCTCCCAGCCTTGCGTTAGGTGCAAGTCGCAGTTGCCTACTACTTTTAGTTCGGCGACCTCACTGGTTAACTCGATTTGCATTCCAACCGCGATGCCCTCTGGTAGGGGCTTGACGTTGACCTCGAAATTCACGTTTGCTGCGATAGACTGCGGTGCCTGTTCTTTTAGACGCTTGCCTGCGACTTCCTTCATCTCGAACTTGGATTTGGCAAGGGCTTCTTTGAGATCACTCTTTTTACGTTCCAACTTCAGGCTCCTTGCAGTTGCAGCTCATACGCAGAGCCGTCTTTCTCCCATACGTTTTCTATGGGCATCCCGCTTCTAACACTGAGTTGCGTATTGGAAACATTGATCGCTACTTCTGCGTGTATCGCATCTGCATAGCGGCGTAGCGTGGACATTCGCAGGTCGCGTTCGCCTGACTCCATGCGGGAGATAGCAGCTTGATCGGTCCCCATGCGGCGGGCGGCTTCTTGCTGGCTAATACCGTTTGCTACTCGCACTGCCCTTAATGAGTTTGCGACCACGAAACGATTGTGCGCCATTCGCTTGGATGCTTGCACGTAGGGATCGTTGGGATTGAGCCCAAACTCCTCCAAAATATCCATCTCAGCTCTCCTCGCATTCTCTGTATATTCCACAAATGGACAGAATATGCCTATAACGACATAACGAGCCGTTCAGTGTCATAATATGCCACGAATCGCCTTATGCAAGCGCTACGTGCGACTTGTTATCCAAGCGTCACCTCTGGCCTGACATTTTCCAGCATGCAGGTTCTGTTGGTCTTTCCCGACCGGGAAATCCTCTTTGAATAAAGTTCCCAGCAGGAGGATTAGTTCAAAATCCTCAGGTTCAGAGAAGAACAGGCGAACGTATAAAGACTTGTCACCGTAGGTAGTGGTTTCGAGACGCGCTTCCAACACGCCTGGCTGAGATTTGATCTGGCAAACGGTCCCACATTTGCTAGAGCGCTCATCATAAGTTAGCGTACCTTCTTTTGCGCGTTCCACGATCGCCGTGAGTTCGATAGCTATTGATTTGTATGCGTGCTCAAGCCCGTACTTCTTGCAGAAATACTTCAGGTCACGCACAAAGTCGGATTCCCCTCTGGTCTTGGTTGCATCAACCTCAATCGGTACGTGTACCCCTCCTGTAGACCTGATTCCGGGAGGCTGCACCAGCTTCAGCGTCTTCACTCCACTTCCCCGGCCCTGTCTTGGGATTCTTCACCTAAATCTTCATACGGATCTATACTCCCCCGCAACGCGACCATACCCGATTTATCCACGCTCGAAAGCTCCGACCTATAAACCTCAAACACACGCTCCCGGCCAGCCTGCTCATCAGCGCCAACGCCGCCACTAGTCTCACCAGCATTGCCAGACTCCACAGACATTGCGGTACCGTCCCCCACACCGCCAGGCCCCGCAATACGAGACTCCGCCTCACGTACCGCCGCGTTCGCGCTCGTGCCCGAAGCCTGCGCTATTGTATACACCTCGTCGATCAATGCGCCGGTGCCTCCGTTTCGAAAGACGATTCCGAGTCGTTAAGCGACAATCCAGTCGTAGCGCTTGGCGACCTGTACGACACGCCGCGCTCTTTCGCGACATCTAGAAGAATTAAGGCGATTTCGCGCCCTGCCGCACCAACTGCCTTCTTCCTCGGAGTCATACGTTTAACAGTACCGGAGTAAGTACACCGTGCGGTGGCGCTTGACAACCGTACCGAACAAAATCCTTCCAGGATTCCGCCCGCACCCCGTTTGTCCTATAACCCCTAAGCCGCCAGGCGAGACAAGTAACAGAAAACCCCGACATATCAACGAAATGTCGGGGTGATTGTGGAGCTAAGGGGATTCGAACCCCTGACCTTCTCATTGCGAACGAGACGCGCTACCAACTGCGCCATAGCCCCAATAGCGAAAACCAGCTTAACACTCTCAGCCCAAAAAGTTAATTCAAGCCACCATGCAGAAGCTCACAACCACCAACCAACGACACCCACGCCCACGCAAACGACCGCACTCAACAGGCACATAGAAAAACTCCCCAGGTGAAAAGACTGAACCAACCAGCCCAACACCTGAGGAGCCTTCAAACTACAGCGGACTCACCCAGCGAGCGTCAAACACTCACTGAGCGCGGCGGAACTCCAACACGTTCTCCAAATCAAACGCGGCAGGAGCCTCAGCAGCCGCCTCCTCAGACGACAACGCATCCACAGGCATCGGCTTCACCACCACCGGGCGCACACGAACAGGAGCCTCACGCTCCTCCTCACCCACCACAACCGGATCAGCCACCACACGCCTTGGAGCACGCTCCTCCGAACGAGCAAACAACGACTTCGGCACAGGCTGCGGCATCCACTCACCCGAAGACGAAGCAGACTCAGCAGAGGAAGAAGACTCCTCCTCCACCACCTCAGAAACCTCCGGCGTAGCAGGCTCCACAGCCGCGATACGCTCATGCACACTCGCGCGCACACGATCATAACGCTCCTGCTCACGCCTACGAAGCCCGCGAAGCAACGCCATCTGATTAGCCTCCACGCCCGCCGCACGAACCGAACGACGATACGCGAAACGACCCTCCACAAGCGTGCCCGCAAGAGCCGCAAGAGGAATCAGCGACCAACCCCAAGCAAACGACGAAACCAACGCCGCCACCACAAACGCAACAAGGAGGGTCAACGCCGCAGCCGCAAACGCAAACCTACGCTTACCCGCAGCATTCTCCGACGCAAGACGAGCCGCACGCGACGCGCGGAGCTTCGCCATATCACGCGACGTCTCCGAAATATTGCCCGCAAAAGCGGTGCGCTTCGACTCAGCCATTGAAAGTCCCCCTAAAACATCTGCCTCGACACTCTGAACGTCCCCCGAACCCAGGTTCGGCTCAACTCGGCAAACCGCCACGCGAGGCAAAATACGCGGCTGATTCCTACCCGACTCACCACAAACAGTGAAACCAGGCTGTTCCTTCGCCAAAGAAACAAGCTTGAGATCACAAGAAAACCGATCTTCAACCGGACTCTCGATAACCTCATTACGATTTTTAATTAGCGCGGGCGTCCAATACACGGCCACCACAATGGCCAATGCAACGATGATCCACCCAGTAAAACTCACACAACCATAATTACATCATTGTTATTCAATACAGAATGGTGCTTCGGCGTGTCTTTCACGTGACAGAAAGCGCAAAACAAAAACGCCGCAACTGCGCCGCTTTACGCGTTTTGCCACCGCAGTGGCACACCCCAAATCCGGTTCACCAAACCACCAGTTGGTAGCGACTCCCGGTCAATCGAAAAACCAACATGGTCTGCCCACTCGCCCGCAATATGCATGAAACGAGGCTTCAACCCCTCCTCCGTCAATCCAAGCTTCCTCGCGAGCCCCATCGACGGCACATTTTCCGGACGAATATTCACCTCAACACGATGCATACCAAGACGAAGTAGCAACAAATCAATCACCGCTGCAACCGCGAGACTCGAAATCCCAAGCCCCGCATAATCCGACACAATCCAATAACCAACCGTCGTCGTATACAGCGCGCCCCGCAACGTGTTGGAGGCAGTGACCACGCCAATAACCCGGCCATCCGCCTCAATCATCATCGGGAGGGTAATCCCATCCGCAACCTCAGCATCCGTCTTACGCTGATACTCCGCGAGCGACGGCAACGTTTCAGCCACGCCCACGGGCAACGTGGCCTCCCACGGTTCTAGCCACGCGCGGTCTGCCCAACGCACTCGTTCAACCCTGCGGTGCTCATTGCCGAGGATCGGGCGGAGCGTGAGGTTTCGGATCTCGCGGGGCGTCCCCGAGGTTTCCCCAAGGCAGGAGTCCCCTCCTCTATCCACAGAACCGCGAGGAGTACGGCGTATGAGACCGCGCTGCGTGGGATTCTCAAACACGATCCGAACTTGCCGCTCGTCAAACCCCCACACGCGGCTCGTTGAAAGGAGGCGATCCCAAAAACTCATGCGCTAATCAAGAACCATGCACCTAAGCGCGTCACCCGCGCGCACATCCGTCACGTTTTCGGGCACAACCGCGAGCGCGTTCGACTCAGCAAACGCCGACAGCAACAGCGCCTCAGGCGGGCCCATAACCGTCGCCTTGTAACCAACCGACGGGTTACCCACGAGCTTCACGCGCACAAACTCGCGCCTACCCATCGGGGAACGCCAACCGCGGTCGACACGCGCCTGCACAGTCGGGCGGTTCAGCGTGCTCCAACCCTGCATCGCGCGCACAGCCGGACGCACGTAAACCTCGTAGCAAACCTGCGCCGAAACCGGGTCGCCAGGCAAACAGAAGATTGGGGTGCCGTTCTCGACGTGCCCCACACCGAGAATATGACCGGGGAACGCTGCAACCGAGTCGAAACGAATCGTGCCGAGCGAACCCAACACCTCACGAACCGTATCGCCCGAACCGTACGAAATACCGCCGGTCGTAATGATGAGATCCGCGCGAACGAGCTGATCCTCAATCGTTTGGCGAAGCATCGCACGCTCGTCGGGCACTGCCGCCACGCGGAACGTTTGCGCGCCCGCGTCCGTGAGAGCCGTTGCGAGAGCGTGCCCATTCGCGTCGAACACGGAACCGGGGCGAGCCGGCTGGCCCGGCTCCACAATCTCATCACCAATAGAAATGATCACCACGCGCGGGCGCGGATGCACCTGAATACGGTTACGACCAACCCCTGCAATCAGCGCGATCTGGCGGGAACCAACGCGCGTGCCGCGGCTAATCAGCACATCGCCCGCCTGCACGTCCTGCGCCTTAGGGCGAATATTCTCACCCGGCTGCGGGCGGTAACGCACCGAAACCTTCGCAAGCCCATGATCCGTGTGCTCCAGCGGCACCACCGCGTCCGCACCATTCGGGATCGGCGCACCCGAAGCGATGCGCACAGCTCCTCCACGAATATTCGCCATCGGCTCAACGTCACCGGCACGCAACTCCGCAGTTACGCTCAGCGACACCGGATTTTCAGGTGAAGCCGCCTCCAGGTCTTCGGAGCGAACCGCGTAACCGTCAAGCGCCGCCAAATCCGCCACAGGCAGGTCGAAGGGCGCCACCACGTCTTCAGCGAGCACACAACCCACCGAATCCGGGAGCATCACATCGAGCGGAGGCTGCGGCCCCACGGCCTCTTGACAATCACGATAAAAATTCGCAACCGACCTCATCAACGTTTCCCTTCAAACCAAACGCCACTTCAAATCAGCAACAACGGGCCCGCGCCGCAATTACAGGCTAAGCCCCGTCAAAAACTCGCGGAACTTCTCGCCCAGCGCGGGATCTTCCAACCCCATTTCGACAACCGCCTGCAGATAACCGAGCTTGTCGCCCGTATCAAACCTGCGGCCCCGAATCACGACACCCGTTACGCCGCCGCCCTGCTCTTCCGGCGTTTCGATCAGAGTCTGGAACGAATCCGTGAGCTGGATTTCGCCACCACGACCCGGGGGCAGAGTCTCCAGAATCTCAAACACCTTCGGATCCAACACGAACCTGCCGACCGACGCGTACTTCGACAAAACCTCCTCAATCGGCGGTTTCTCAACAATGCGGTCCAGGCGGAAAACGTCGCCCTCCTGCAGGCCGGCAACCCCCTCCAGGCCATTAGTCGCAAGCGGAATATTCGTCACCGCCGCTGAACCATACGCGGTAGCCTGCTCTGGCGTCACCTCAAGAAGCGCGACAACCGAGCCGCCAATCTGCTCACGCACCGCGATCATCTTCTCAAGCACCGGATCCTCCGGATGCATCAAATCATCCGGCAACAGCACCGCAAACGGGTTATCCCCCACGTGGCGATACGCCTGGAAAACCGCGTGGCCAAGCCCGTGCGGATGCCCCTGACGCACCGAATGTACGCGCGAATACTGCTTGTACCGCTCAATCGACTCAAGCAGCTCAAGCTTATTGCCGCTGCGCAACGCCAACTCAAGCTCCGGCGCCGCGTCGAAATGATCCTCAATCATCTGCTTATTCGTAGCAGTGATAAACAGTAGATCGTCGAGGCCAGCCTTCGTCGCCTCCTCAACCACAAGTTCGATTGCCGGCCGATCCACGATCGGCAGCATCTCCTTCGGCACTGCCTTCGTCATCGGCAAAAATCGGGTACCCCGCCCCGCCGCCGGAATTACGCCTTTACGAACCGATTCTGAACCCAAAGTAATAGCCATGAATCAAGGGTACTTGAGGAACCAGCCAAAAGCGTGGAGGAAGTCCGGCCAGCGCAAAATGACCCCCCCAAAAAAACGGGCGTGCCCGGTGGCGCATCCCTATCCTGTGCCACAATGACAGTGCAAGGCCCAAGACTAAAGGGAGCAACATGGTCAGCGACGAAACCACCACGCGGGGCCGCGCCCGTATCAGCTCCAACCTGCAAGAACTCGGGGGTCGCCTCACCGCACACGACTTGGAGGCGACCACTGCCGCGATCCTCAAGGGCCAGCCCGAAAGCTCAGACCTCGAAGACTCTCTGCGAGCAAGCCTAGAACGCACCCGTAGCGGCGAAACCGCGGGCGAGCGCAAACGTGCACTCCGCAAAATCATGAGAGCCGCGCGCAAGAGCGCCGGCACCTTCGACGGCTCCGACACCGCCTCCAACCTGTGGGCCTCCCTCCAACGCGAGCTCGCGGCTTTGCGAACCGAAGAGAGCAGCCGCTTACACTCGCAGAGCAACCTCGACCGCTCGGCCAAATCTTCGGGCGGCACTACTCGCGCCGGAGGCCAGGGCACCTCCCTCATCGCATTTGAAGCGCTCCCCGGCGAGCTTGACCTCTCCCACTTTTTGGCGGAAGTGCAGGCAAAAGTGTGGCTACCCGTCATTTCAGCCGCCGGCGGCACTCCCCTATCCGAACTGCCCATCGGGTTCACAAGTGAGGGCGAACCGCAGCGCGTGGATGTGAGCGCCGACCTGATCATTGTGCCCGCCCTCGCGATCGATGAGGCCGGAGCGCGCCTCGGCCAAGGTGGCGGCTGGTACGACCGCGCACTCGAGACCGTGAAACGGAAATCGCCGAGTGCACCCGTATTTGCGGCAATCCCCTCCTACGCGTTTCTGGCGGCAGGTACGATTCCGACCGAACCGCACGACATGCGCATCGACGGCGTGATCACCGAACGTGGGTGGGTACTCCTATAAAGAGCGGCCGCAGACTTGATCCACAGGAGCCAGCCGCCCGCGCCTGTCCACAGACTGGGGTTCTTGGCAAACTCCTCCTCAATAATCCTGCGAACATCCAAGACGTGAAAGAAAAACTTGGTCTCGTTGGAAGCATCCTGTTCAAGCGGCGCAAACTCATCCTCATCACCCTTGCGACCCTAGCGACATTCCTGACGCTCGCCGCAATCATCCAGCCCTTCGGCTCCCCCGCAATCATTGCGGTGAAACCCGTTAACGCCGGCGAAATCGTCGAAGCCGACGCCGTCGAACTGCGCGAGAGAGTAAACACGCTCCCACCAGATGCCGTCACAAGCGCAGACCTCATCGTCGGGCAAAGAACCCTCGTCGGCCTCGAACCCGGCACAATCATCCGCACCGCATACGTCGCCGCCGAACCAGAACCGGGAAGCGACCGCGACACCATCGCGCTACCCGTATCCGCCGAACTCGCCGGCATATTCGCCAAAGGCGACACCCTCGACATCTACGCGCCAACCACCTGCGACAACGACACGCCAACCTGCCCCGCAACACGGCTCACACAAGGTGCGCAAATCACCAAAATCATCCAACCCGACGAAAGCCAGTGGACTGTAACACAAAGCGCAACCCTGTTCCTTGCAATCGACCCAAAAGACACTAATGTTGTCGCTGGAGTTACGGACTCCGCCGCGATCACGCTAGTCAAAGTCGGCCAATACGACGCATCTCAAGGCGACGCCACAGGGCAACAGTAGAGGCACTTTGCCAACCGATGATCGTATCCCAAGCTTTCAGCGCGCCCAACCCGCCTAAAAGGCCTGAATCTCAGGGCGCCAACACCAAATAGGAGCAGCTTTGATTCAAGGATTCAAAGATTTCATTGCGCGCGGCAACGCAATCGACCTCGCAGTAGGTATGGTGATCGGCGCTGCCTTCACGCAGATCGTCACCGCGCTCACCGACAACGTACTAAACCCGCTCATCGGCGGCATCTTCGGCCAGCCGCGCTTCGACAACGTCGGCCAGTTCACCATCGGCCTCGCCGGTGAGCCGGCAGTCGTACAGCCCGGCCTCCTCATCAATGCGATCATCAACTTCCTCCTCGTCGCAATCGCCCTCTACTTCTTCATCGTCATGCCGATGAACAAGTGGGCCGAGCGCAAGAAGAAGGAAGAAGCCGTCGAGGAAGCAGCAGTCGACCCGCAGGTCGCACTCCTCGAAGAGATCCGCGACGAGCTCAAAGCACAGCGAGGCACCAACTAACCGCACTCGCCGCTAAAGCTCGAGGGGCCGGCAGGATGTACCTGCTGGCCCCTCAAATCGTATAACCACGCCCATCTCGCGGGATGCTTCCGCTGAGTCGCGACCCGTTCCTCAAGCACTAGCTAGAAGCTTGCGGACGACTCCTCCACTATCTCGAACGGATACTCACCAGTGCGGAGGCTTATTCTCCCGGAACTCGCGATCCCGCGGCGACTCACCCACCGGCTCCTCGCTCTTACCATGCCAAGCATTCGGCTCAAACGGGCGAATCTGCTCCCACGAAGGGCTTCCACCCTCCTCAATAATCTGCAAATCCGCACGCGAAATACGCTCAGCCCTGCGCCTCACCTTCTTCGCAGGCTTACGCGGCGAAACCGACGGGCCCTGCGGCAAATCCGACTGTTCAGCCATTCCTAGTGCCCAATCCTTCGAACCACGTTGCGAAGCACCGCATCAACCTGCGCGCCGCGACGCGTTAGGCCCAGCGTATTTTGAGTCTCCTCAACCAGCTGATCCTCAGTGCGCTCAACCCCATCCGAAATGATCCACTGAACGATCTCATCAAGCTGATCATCCGAGTAAGCCGCGAGCGGCAAACCGACCGCGATCTCGGGGCGACGCGAACGCTCCGCGCCAGCCGGCTGCCAAATCGTCTCCTGCGCAGCCGTGCCGTGGATATCTTCATCGGCCTGGATTCGAACCATGCGCTGAGCCGCCGTCTCCATGCCGATCAGCTCCTCGCCCTCCTCCAAAGTCGGGCCAGACTCCTCACCTGCCAGCTCTTCGCCCTCGACCGGGGCGCCTTCCGCGGGAGCGTCAAGTTCAGACTCCTCGAACTCCTCCGCCGCGTTAGCCTCCGTCGCTTGAAGGGCGAGCGTGCGCTCATCGACGGCATCCAACACCATGTCGATAATCGCGTCCGCCTCCTTCTGCGGGTCGATAAACACGGCCATCGCAAGCTCCGTGCGCGTCTTCCAACCGTTCGCCTCGAGCAGCTCCGGCCAGTAGCGGTCGCGCCTACGCAGCGAACGCTCAGAAACGTAGGTCTCATCGTCGGTCAAGATCGCAACCAGTAGCTCATCGGGGAAATTCGGGTGGCCGATCGCGAGCGGCACACGCAGCGAGCCCTCCACGCCAAGATTCGGGATCACCGTAAGGCCAACCGAGTAGAGCCTATCGGCCAAATCAATCAGCAACTGATCCGGCTTAGCCTCAAACGTCGGCCAATTCACGCCCTCCCCGGCAGTCTTCGCGGGAGCCGAGTTCTCCTCGCCGCCTTCAACGCCAGCAGCTGCGGCCTCACCCGTTTCAGGTGCCTCCGCCTCCTCGTCGAACACTCCAGAGATGCCGGAGGCTTCCTCCGCGGTCAACATCAGATCTAGGAGGAGCTTCGGCCCTTCCGCAGAGAAGCGGCCGCGATCGAACTGGCCGGGGTGAACCGACGACACAATATTCAGTTCCTCACCCGCGCAACCGAGCACGCGCGCAAGGTCATGAATGCCCTCGGCCTGCGAAATCTTGCCGAAATCGTGTAGCACACGGCCGTGCGGAGTCTTCGCGAAACCAACGGAAAGAATCGCGCGATCGCGGCGCAGATTCGTATTGCTCTCAAGCGAAACAATCACAAACGGATCCGGACGCTCCTGCCTGAAGAACGACTCGAGCGCCGGCGAATTCGCTGCCGTGCGCTTCAAATTCTCACGCAGACGCTCAGCATGAATCTCATTCAGCGTGAGAACCGCGAGCGACCTCTCAGGCTGGACGAGCGCATGCTCGATCACCATCTCCGTAACCGCTTCAACCTCCTGCGAAGACGACTCCACCGCCGCCTTCTCAGGAGCCGGCATTCCGCGGCCATCCACGTACGAAATCGTAAGCTTCGAACCAGCCCTCGGCACCGGCACCGGCACACCGGAATGCGCAATGCGGTACTGGTTGAAGAGGCGACCGACATACTCATTCACGCGTACGGGCTCCGGGTCGATCTTCGCGGTGACCGTAACGTTTTCGAGCGCCACAACCGTCTGCGTCGGGTTCGACTTATCAGCCGTAACCACAATCTGGCGCGCCCTAGCAATCAGCGGAATCAGCTCCGAAAGCGGCAGGTGATTCACATTCTCCAAAATCAGCAGGTCGATAGTACGCGCGAGCGGCAACAGCTGAGGAACCATCACCGGCACAGTCATCAAAATCGGGAATATCGCGCGCGTTAGCGGCGACGACGAGTACAGCTTCACCGCCATCTCCGGCCTCAACTTGCCGGCACCAAGGGCGGTGCGAAGCTGCGCCTCCTCCTCAAAATAGCGAGCCATCTGATCCACGCGATTGCGACGAATCTTGTCGGAGGCAACAGCCGCAAGCGAATCCACCTGCTCACGGTCGAGGCGCTGCAACTCGACGATAAGGCTCTGCAAGTTAGCAGGGTCGAAGCCTCCAAGGCTCGGCACGCGCGTCAACATAACGCCAAGAGCCGAAGCCCACCAGGCGAGATCCAACTCCTTCTCAACCAAAGAGTTCGGAACCTTACGTTCACGCAAATCCTTCACGAGCGCGTCGAGACCAAACTTGTGGAGCACCTTCATAGTCTCCAGGCGCTCCGGCAGTGCGCGCGCACCGTTCGGATCCGCGTTCAAACGATCAAAGAGGAGCGACAACTCGCCAATATCCATGCGCTGGAGCGGGCCGTGAGCCGTCGCAAGATGCGTGTCGAGCCTCTTCAAATCCTCCTTCACCGCACCCGCGTGCTGCTTCATCTCCTCCAGGTTCGTCGGAACCTTCGGCCAACCGTCAGTAGCTTGGTGTGCCCGCCAGATCTCACGCTGACGCTGAACCTTGCGAAGCTCCTCATTCAAATCCTCAACGTAGCGGCCAGGACGCAGCATGTCTTTCGCCGACTTCACGAGGTGCTTGCGCTGCCTGCGCTTCATCGGGTAACCGTGATCGCGGCGCCACTGATTCGACGCCGTCGCAATAACCATGTCGGCAATCGGACGCTCAAAAATCGACGGCTGGAACACGTCGAGGGCCTCTCTTACGCCCTCGAGCATCACAAGCTGCTCTTCCCACTCCTTAAACGTGGTCGCCGGATTCAACCCGGTTTGGCCCGCGGTAGCCGACATTGAGACGCGCAGCTTCGGCAGCTCGCTCGCGAGCCTACCAACCACCTCCAGCACGGGGCCGACCTGCTCGGGCGACGAAATCACCGCACCAAACCAAGCGTCCTGCTTACCGCCTCTTGAGAACATTCCCTGCTCAGCAGCGCTACGCAAAGCGGTCTTCGCCTGATCCTCACTGTCATGAGCGAGGTTCGTGAGCGAATCAGCCGAAAAACGTACCTTAGTGCGCGGCCCGGGCCTCATCGACGTGAGGTCAGTTAGAACCTGGAGAGCGTCGTAGGCCGACACGCCCCACTCGGGTACCGGCCTGTGCAACTCCTCCGTATGCTTCGACAAAGACTCGCGGACGCGGCGAAGCTGGGTGCGCATCAGCTCAATCGACTCGCGATCCACAAACGGCGCCTCATCCTGGAACACTCGCGCAAGCTCCATCACGAGATTCATATCAGGATTATTCGTGCCGTCCACTCGCGCCACCGCGTGCGAAAGACCCGACGCGTTCAGGTAGTTCCAGAACGAATCACTCTCGTGCCTATCCGAGCCAACCACGAGCACCCTGCGCCCATTAGCCGCCGCATCCACCGCGACAGACGCGAGAATCGAGGTCAGATCCGCCCCACCCGAAGTATCAAACATGAGGTTCGAACCCGAAACCACGGCCTCCACGAGATCCAAAGTTTCAGGGAGCTGATCGCCAAAACCACGCTCACTCCACGGGTCGCGATCCTCTGGATTCGGCTCCAGAAGCTCCTTCTTAATCTTCGCCGCGGCCTCCTCATCGCCCGCGAGCGCGCGCACGAAAGTCGACTGGAGGAGCATTTCAGTATTCTCAAGCTCGCCCCGCAAGTCGTTCGCGGGATGCACAAACAGCGACATTTCCATGCGCTCATCGGAATCAAAGGCGGGAAGAACACCACTCAAAGCATTGCGAAGCCTAGTAATTGAGGGAGCGGCGCTGAAACCATGCGATTGGCGGGAGGCGTCGATGATTGCCTGGGTATCTAGCTCAACGCCCGCGCTGTGTGCAGCATCAATAATGCCGGGAGCGATGCTCAGCACGCCGCTCATGCGCACGCTCGCCTCACCCGCAGAGTCAAGTTTCACCTCAACGGGGCTAAGCAGCATCGGACTCGACTGAGGGCCATCCTCACCCCGCCAACTCGCGTGACCAAACGCCATGTGGATCGGCGCGGAACCGTGCGCAACCATCACCTCACGCGCCCTATCCATAAGAGCGCGGACGGAGGAGCGTGCCCGCTCGGCCTCACCCGGCTCGCGGATCAGCAGCGAAATCGGTGTGGTTCGAAGCGCGAACAGCTGCGCCATGCCTCCCGGATGCGCGTAAGTGAGGTCTAGGCTCGGACGATTTTGGTCGCGGGTGAACTCCTTCGTGAGTTCCTCCATCTGCTTCGACCATTTCGACGTAGCCATCAGCATGTCCACGTCACGCTTGCTGGGCATTACATCCTCAACATGCGCACGCGCCTGGGGCGCCTCCTGCTCCGAAGTAGCCTCGGTGCGTTCAGCGTCTACTTCACGCCCATTATTAGGGCTCGATTCGACAGACCTGCCCTTGCGCGAGCGGTCTGAATCATGCGATTTCGGACGAGAGAAAAAACTAGATACCACGGTTTCAACACTATCGAATCAGTCGGTTTTCGCTAGCTAGGCGCGGCGACAACACAGCGTTTTAGCGGATTTAACGCCTCCTCGGCCGCCATTTTTGCCTCAAAGATGCTAACGTGACTATCGACACGAAGTTTTCTCGACATCGAGAGACTTAACGATGAGATACTTAGGTTAAACGCGCGATATAGCAACGTTTAGTTCGCTATTCTCGACTTGAACCCAACGGAGAGGAACCCTAAATGGCAACCATCATCTACACGCACACTGATGAAGCGCCAATGCTAGCGACCCACTCGCTCCTACCGATCATTGAGGCATTCGCCTCCACTGCCGGAGTCGAAATCGAAACTCGCGACATCTCCCTTTCAGGCCGAATCCTTGCCGCATTTTCCGACCGCCTCCCCGAAGACCAAAAGACCTCCGACGCGCTTGCAGAACTTGGCGAACTCGCGAAGAAGCCCGAAGCCAACATCATCAAGCTACCGAACATCTCCGCTTCCATCCCTCAGCTAAAGAAGGCCATCAAGGAACTTCAAGACCAGGGCTACGCGCTCCCCGACTACCCGGATTCGCCCGAAACCGACGAGGAGAAAGACGTCAAGGCGCGTTACGACTCCGTCAAGGGCTCCGCGGTCAACCCGGTTTTGCGCGAAGGTAACTCCGACCGCCGCGCACCCCTCGCCGTCAAGAACTACGCGCGCAAGAACCCTCACCACATGGGTGAGTGGAGCAGCGCCTCCCGCACCGAAGTTGCCACGATGGACGGCGATGACTTCAAGTCCAACGAAAAGTCGATCGTACTTGAGGCAGACGACACGCTCCAGATTCGCCTCGTCACCAAGGACGGCGAAACCAAGGTTCTGAAAGAATCCCTCCCCGTACTAAAGGGCGAAATCGTTGACGGCACCTTCATGTCGGCAAGCGCCCTCGAGTCTTTCGTCGCCAAGCAGGTTGAGCGTGCGAAGAGCGAAGACGTGCTCTTCTCCGTACACCTCAAGGCAACCATGATGAAGGTCTCCGACCCGATCATCTTCGGCCACGTAGTAAAGGTGTTCTTCAAGGACGTCTTCGACAAGTACGGCGAGCAGCTTAAGGCCGCGGGGCTCTCCCCGAACGACGGCCTCGGCACCATCTTCGCCGCCCTCGAGTCTGGCGACGTTGAAAGCGGCGAAGAAATCCGCGCAGCCTTCGATGAGGCGCTAGCAAACGGCCCTCGCCTCTCCATGGTCAACTCCGACCGCGGCATCACGAACTTGCACGTTCCCTCCGACGTCATCATCGACGCCTCCATGCCCGCAATGATCCGCCGCGGCGGCAAGATGTGGGGTCCGAAGGGCGAGGAGGACGACACTCTCGCAGTGATTCCCGACTCCTCCTACGCGGGCGTATACCAGGCGGTAATCGAAGACTGCCAGACAAACGGCGCACTCGACCCGCGCACCATGGGCACCGTGCCGAACGTGGGTCTCATGGCGCAGAAGGCTGAGGAGTACGGCTCTCACGACAAGACGTTCGAGATTCCGGCCGACGGCACCGTTCAGATCGTGAACGCCGCCGGTGAGGTGCTAATGTCGCACGACGTTCAGGCCGGCGACATTTGGCGTGCAACGCAGACCAAGGACGAGCCGATCCGCGACTGGGTGAAGCTCGCCGTAACGCGCGCTCGCCTCTCCTCCACCCCGGCCGTGTTCTGGCTCGACCCCGAGCGCGCACACGACGTTGCCCTCACCGCGAAGGTTGAGAAGTACCTCGAAGGCCTCGACACCGATGGCCTCTCGATCTCCATCCTCGACCCGGTTGAGGCTGCGAAACTCTCCGTGTCGCGCATGCGCGACGGTCTCGACACGATCAGCGTCACCGGCAACGTGCTTCGCGACTACAACACCGACCTGTTCCCCATTCTCGAGCTCGGCACCTCCGCGAAGATGCTTTCGGTTGTGCCCCTCATGAATGGTGGCGGCCTGTTCGAAACGGGCGCTGGCGGTTGTGCGCCGAAGCATATTGAGCAGCTCCTCGAAGAGGACTACCTGCGCTGGGATTCGCTAGGCGAGTTCCTCGCACTTGCCGAGTCGCTGCGTCACCTCTCCCGCTTCGACGACAACGAGCGTGCCGCGATCCTCGCAGATGCGCTGGATGAGGCAACCGAGAACGTCCTAAATGAGGGCAAGTCTCCCGCCCGTAAGATCGGTGCGATCGACAACCGTGGCTCGCACATGTGGCTAGCCGTTTACTGGGCCGAGGCTCTCGCCGCCCAGACGCGCGACGCCGAGCTCGCCGAGGCATTCGCTCCGATTGCGGCCGAGCTTCGCGAGAATGCCGACAAGATCAATGAGGAACTGATTGCCGTTCAGGGCAAGCCCGCTGACATTGGCGGCTACTACCGTCCGGACTCGACCAAGACCTTCGACATCATGCGCCCGTCGAAGACTCTGAACGAGATCATCGACAAGCTACGCTGATAAAGCGCAAATAGTGGGGAGCGGCCGCTCCCCACTATTTTTATGCCCTTACGCCCTACGGATCAGCCCTTAGGCACCTCCACGACGGGGCAATCGGCAAGCACGTCGATCATCGCCTGGCGCTCTGCCTCCGTAACGCTGAGGCCCCACGTTGCCTTCACGTGAATCTGGCGGGCAACGTAAGCGCAGTGGTAGTCCTTGTTCTCGGGCAGCCACTGGTCGGCGCTCAAGTTACCTTTGTCTTGATTCGCCGCACCCGAGACGGCGAGAAGGTTTTGCGGGTCGTTTGCGAAACGCTCCCTCGTTGCCAGATCCCACTGCCACGCGCCCGCATACCAGGCGTTCGAGAGAGGCACGACGTGGTCGATCTGCACGAGAGGTGAAGTTTTCTCCCCTCGCTCAAAGTAGATAGTCTGCCCCGAAAACGGGTCGGACAAAATCCCCGCATCCACGATGCAAGGCCCGCGGAAAATAGCCTTGTCTATGTCGCGCGCAAGAATATCGTTGCGCGTATCGCAACCGTTGTTGTCCACGTCTGCCCACGGCTCGCCAAACTCCTCCCGAAAATATTCGGGCGCATCCACGAAGCCTCGCACCTCGAGCTGTTCCAACTGGTCGCGAACCTTCGAGGCAGGCACATCCGTTGTGGTTGCACGCCGGGGGCCAAACGCTCCAGACCACATCGCAATCGCGACCGCGGCAACCACCACCACGATCAGCACGATCACATCGCCTAAGCGAATCCTCTTCACGACTCCACCTTGCATACGACCAGCCTGCCCGCAGCAACCGCGCGGCACGAACTTAGGGCAACAAACGTGTGCATAACGCCTATTTGGAGGGGCTTGTGGACGCCTCCTCAACAATAAACCCGGCACCGAGCAATGCTCACAGTACCGGGTATTGGTGCCCTCGAGACGATTCGAACGTCCGACACCCGCTTTAGGAGAGCGGTGCTCTATCCCCTGAGCTACGAGGGCTTAACCTGAAAAAGACTACCACGACGGCGCCCCAAGGCGTGAATGCAAAGTGGCGAGGCCGATCACAGCCGCGCCACTTCACAAAAGATTATCGCCTATCCCAAGCCGCCGCCGGGTTCGGAGCCTCGTTTGCGCGCTGCGAAGGAACCGTCATCACCGGACACGTGGAATGCGCGAGAACCACCTGCGACGTTGATCCAAGGAGGAGGCCGGCGAACCCTCCGCGGCCGCGAGCGCCCACAACAACGAGGTCGACCGCCGTTGAAAACTCCGTGAGGAGCTCCGCGGGTGAACCGTCGATCACGTGACGCTTAACCACGACATCGCGGCCCGCTACAACCTCCTCGCACGCTTCTTCAAGCTCGGCTTCCATCTCTTTGTACAGGGCCTCACGGTCGATCGTGGTGGGAACCCAGGAGAGCATGCCTGCACCCGTTGCGATCGGCACGGCCGAAATGGCATCCACTTGCGCACCCCAAATGAGGGCCTCTTCGACTGCCATTTCCAAAGCGGAGTGCGCGGGCCTCGAACCGTCAACGCCAGCAACAATGCGCTTAACCGGCCAGAACGGGGAACCCGACACGTGGCGAGGTACAACAACTACCGGACACTTCGCGTGTGCGGGGAGAGCCGAGGAGACCGTGCCCAGCACGCGGTCGGCGAAGCCTCCGCCTCCACGCGAGCCGACAACGATCATGTCTACTTCGGAGGAGAGTTGCACGAGCACGCCCGCAGCATCGCCCGGCTCCGTGGAGCCCGTAATATCGGTGAGGCCGTGGCCGCGTAGACGATCCAACGCGTCGTCGACAGCCTTCTGCGCTCCCTTTTGCAAAGCCTCATCGTCCAGGGCGGCGTATCCGCCGTCTAGAGCCGCCGCGGAGTACGACGCGAGCGCGTACGTACAGATCACGTGTACGAGCGACCCGTCTCGTTTGGCATGTGCCGCGGCCCAATCAACGGCCATATTGGCCTCCGCAGACCCGTCTACACCTACGAGGATTACTTTCTGCCCGGCCATGGTTGCCTCCCTTTTCTAACTTTCTTCTATTTTGCCTGTAGTTCGTCAAAAAAGTGGAAGATCCACCCAGTCTTGGACGCATCCGATTTTGGGCAATGAAAAATCCCAGCCATTTAGCTGGGATTTTCAAAAGTTTATTGCCGTTTAGAGGCGAACGTAAGTCGGGTATCCGTAAACAGCTGCGTACTCGACGCCGCGACCCGGCTCGGGCGAGTGAATCATCATGCCGTCGCCCGCGTAAATACCGACGTGGCCGCCGTAGTAGACGATGTCGCCAGGTGCCGCTTCGGATGCGGGGATCGAGGTGCCGGACGCGCCGATTCCGTACGAGGAGTGCGGAAGGTTGTAGCCAAGCTGCGCGTAAACGTAGGAGACGAGGCCGGAGCAGTCGAAACCGCTCGGGGAGGCGCCAGCCCAAACGTACGGAACGCCAATGTACTGGGCGGCAATGCCAACGGCCGCGGAGGTGCTGGCTGCCGGAATGGAAAGAACGGGCTGAGGCGCTTCCTCGTAGGCGCCACGTTCGTAGTCGCGGTCGGCAACCTCTACGCGGTCTTCGAGGACCTCTTCTACAACTTCGACGATCTCTACCTCAACGGAGACTACGTCGTCGGATGCCCACTCAACGTCGGAGGGAGCGGTAACAACCGGGTTGGCCTGGGTTACACGGCCTTCGTTGATGGTCGCAGGCGCCTTGGGCGCGAGATCAAGCGCGGAGCTAGGAGCTGCAGTGGCAACGCCACTACCGATAACAGAGAGCGCGATACCGGTTGCCGAGATGGTCGCAACGCTACGGACCGGACTTAGCGTTTCGCTAATGTCAGACAGCGGCGTTACGGGACGGCAAGCGCGGCGGTGGCGCGCCTGAATCTTCTTAGCCAACGTTGTCTCCTACAGGGGTCATTTCAAGTTGTCTTAGCTTTAACTGGAACCACTCTAACCACAAAACTCAAAATATGTCACGTATTGATAACAGACTTGTGAACGGTTCCACTCGTTATTCGGCTTAGGAAACGAAAATATGAGGCTCTGCCCAGCCCGGAATTTCCACAAAACCGCGAGATTTTGCCGATTCGGAGGCGTGCGTGATTCGCAGCACCCCACCCTCGCTAGTGACAGAGATCTCATCACTTGGTCTCATTTTGATATCGGACAGTGAGGTGAGGAAACGCTCGTCGGTTTGCACGGCCTCGCCGATGCGTACGAGCTCCACGTTTAGAGCCTCGCCGTCCTTTATCTTGTCGCGCAATTGGCTGAGGGGGACCTGCCCTTCAACGTGCTCGGATTCGCCGGGAATCGGGTTTCCGTACGGGTCTTTCTTGGAGCATTCGAGGATTTTCATGAGGCGCTCTTCAACACAGTCAGACATGACGTGCTCCCACCTGCATGCCTCGTCGTGCGCTCGCGCCCAGTCGAGGCCGATCACGTCGACGAGGAGGCGTTCTGCGAGCCGGTGTTTGCGCATGACCTCTGTTGCGAGTTCTGCGCCCTCCTCGGTGAGGCTGAGCCTGCGGTCGCTTTCAACTACAACGAGGCCGTCGCGCTCCATGCGCGCAATGGTTTGCGACACCGTCGGGCCGGTGTGGCCGAGGCGTTCCACGATGCGTGCTCGCATGGGAACGATTGAGTCCTCTTCGAGTTCGTAGATGGTTTTTAGGTACATTTCTGTCGTGTCGATCAGGTCACGCATTCTTCCTACCCATTAATCTCATCGTTTTTCGTGGAGATACTTATATATCTTTGTACGTTTTTCTTTATCCGTGGACTGTTCTACATAAATGAATCACATTCGGCTACATTCTTCAGTATGTCGACCACATTGCAGATTCCACTTGAGCTTTTGCCCAAAGATGGGCGTTTTGGTTCGGGACCTTCGCTTGTTCGTCAAGATCAGACTGACCGTTTGGTTGATGCGAATACGCCAAGGTCTCCTCACTTAATTATGGGTACGAGCCACCGTAAGCCGCCAGTTAAGAACATGGTTGGTGAGGTGCGCGAAATGATTGCTCGTCTCTTTTCCGTTCCGGAGGGGTACGAGGTCGTGCTTGGTAATGGCGGTTCTACGGCGTTTTGGGCTGTGGCTGTTACCTCTCTAATTGAGCGTCGTTCGGCTCACGCCACGTTTGGTGAGTTTGGCAATAAGTTTTATGAGGAGTCTGCTCGCGCCCCGTTCCTTGAGGCTCCGGCTCGGTTTGATGCGCCGGCTGGCGAGCTGGCTGTGATTGGTGAGGCGGAGGGCGCGGACGTGTTCGCGTACCCGCACCACGAGACTTCGACGGGTGTGCTCTCCCCTATTACTCGCGCGAAGAACGGCCTGACGGTTGTTGACGCTACTTCGATCGCGGGCGGTATTGAGGTGGACATCGCGCAAACGGATGCCTACTACTTTGCGCCGCAGAAGTGTTTCGCCTCGGACGGAGGCATCTGGTTCGCGATTCTGTCGCCCGCGGCGATTGAGCGGGCTCGTAAGCTCCACGCCGAGGAGGGCCGCTGGATGCCGCAGATTCTGGATTTGTCGATTGCGATCGATAATTCGGTGAAGAATCAGACGCTGAACACTCCCGCGCTTGCGACGCTGATGATGCTTCACGCGCAGCTTGAGTGGATGCTTGCTCTTGGCGGCCTGGAGGCGACGGCTAAGCGTTCGCGCACGTCGACTGACCTGATTTACAACTGGGCTGAGAAGCGCGAGTTTGCAACTCCGTTTGTTCAGAATCCGGATTGGCGTTCTCCGGTGGTTGCGACGATCGATTTTGAGGGCGTGGAGGCGTCTGAGATCTCGGCTGTGCTTCGCGCTAACGGCGTTGTGGATGTGGACTCGTATCGCAAGCTTGGGCGTAACCAGCTTCGTATTGGCGCGTTCCCGTCGGTTGATCCGAAGGACGTGGAGGCGCTACTCGCCTCGATTGATTACGTGGTTGAGAATCTCTCCTAGTGCTCTCGGTTCAAACAGTTCGTAAGGGCCCTGCCGGTAAAGGTAGGGCCCTTAGCTATGCGCCGCGGCTTTTGCAGGCAGAGACGAGGAGGCGCGAGGAAGCGCGTCTAGTCGGTTGGCCCGTCGCCGGCTTCGAGGTCGCGGGCGCGCTCGCGCGGCCCGTACATGGTGATGGGCTTCTTCGAAGACCAGTGCGTCTCGAAACGCACGTCCCACGATTTGATTGCCCACAGCGCCGCGCCGACGGCTACTACGATTGCGGAGATGCCGCCCACTGCGAGAGACCAGGGGCCTCCCCACTCGTCGGCAATCCAACCGATGATTGGGGCGCCGATTGGCGTGCTTCCCATGAACACCATTAGGTACAGCGACATTACGCGCCCGCGCATCATGGGGTCGGTTGAAATCTGGATGGCAGCGTTCGCCGCCGTGATCATGGTGAGCATCGCGAGGCCCGTTGGGATTGAGAGCAGTGCAAACGCCTCGTATGTGGGCGCGATGCCGAGCAGGATGTTGAAGATTCCGAAGAAGAACGCGGAGGTAATGACGAGGCGCACGCGCGGGAATTTGCGTCTCGCGGCGAGGAGGGCGCCCGCGAGCGACCCGATCGCCATGACGGAGCCGAGCATGCCGTATTCGCCCGCACCCTTGCCGTAAACTTCGGTGGCCATGACTGCGGAGGTCATTTGGAAGTTCATGGTGAATGCTGAGACGACGCCCGCGACGACCATTATGACGATGATATCGGAGCGGCCAAGCACGTATTTGATGCCCTCGCGAATCTGGCCTTTCTCGCGTTTCACGAACTTCGTGGGCGTGAACAGGCTCGTCTTCATGAGTGCGACCGCGGTTACGGGGGCGGCGAAGAGCATGACGTTGACGATGAACACCCAGCCGGGGCCAACCCATTCGATGACGAGGCCGGCGAGCGCGGGCCCAAGGAGGCGTGCCACGTTGAAGGCTGCGGAGTTGAGGCCAACAGCGTTGGGTAGGAATTCGAGGGGCACGAGTTGGGAGACGAAGGTTTGACGGGCGGGCGCGTCTACGGTTGAGAGTATGCCGCCGAGGAACGCGAGCACGTACACGTGCCACAGTTGCGCGGTGCCCGTGAGGAGGAGGACGCCGAGGATGAGGGACATGAGGCCCGTCATGCCTTGCGTGAACTGGATGATTCGGCGCCTGTCCATGCGGTCGACGATCACGCCAGCCCACGCGCTAAATAGGAGGATGGGGAGGAATTGGAGCGCTGTCGTGATTCCGATTGCCGTGCCAGAACCTGAGGTGAGCACGGTGAGGACCACCCAGTCTTGCGCTACGCGCTGCATCCACATGCCCGTGGAGGCGACTATGTTCGCACTAAACCAAAGCCTGTAGTTGAAAAATTTCAGTGATTCAAAGGTTTGGGACACGCGAACTCCTCTCGCTTTCCATAATGCCAGCATCTTCCGTGAGCTTCATCCCTAAACCGAGTGTTGGAACGCGCCTCACTCCACTCGCGCCCGCCTTCCTTAAGCGCGCCTGCTCCGCAAACGCACCCCCTTCCTTAAGCGCGCCCGCTCCGTAAGCGCACCCGCTCCGTAAACGCACCCCCTCCTCACGGCAGTGGCTCCCGCAGCGTTACTCCCCACCCGGCTCCAAACTCCTCAACGCCCGAGCAGCTACATAAATGCCCGGGCGGCTACACAGAAAGTTTTGGCCCGCGAAGCGTTTTGCTCCGCGGGCCGTACGGTTAGGGGTTTACAGGCTTGCGCCTTGTGTTCGAGCTAGGCTCCGAGCGCTTGCTGGATGGGGCCGAGCACGAAGTAGATCGCGAAGAGGATGGTTACAACCCACATGAGCGGGTGTACCTTCTTGCCCTTGCCGACTGCAACCGCTGCGAGAACGTAGGTGATGAAGCCTGCGCCGATACCAACGGTGATCGAGTATGCAAACGGCATGAACGCGATCGTGAGGAACGCGGGGATGGCGATCTCCGGCTTCTTCCATTCGATGTCCAGAACCTGCGTCATCATGAGGAAGCCGACGAACACGAGGGCGGTGGAGGCCGCTTCGGTCGGGACTAGCTCGACGACGGGTGCTAGGAAGATGGAGAGGAGGAAGAGAACGCCGGTTACGACGGAGGCGAGGCCGGTGCGTGCGCCTTCGCCAACGCCCGCGGAGGATTCCACGTAGGAGGTGTTGGAGGAGGTGCCTGCGAGGCCGCCTGCGATTGCCGCGACGGAGTCGACCACGAGGATCTGACGCGAGCGCGGGGGCGTGCCGGTTTCGTCGAGGAGGTCACCCTCTGCGCCGATGGCGACCATGGTGCCCATGGTGTCGAAGAAGTCGGCGAGCATGAGGGAGAAGATGAGGAGTACGACGGCGAGGGCACCGAGCTTGCCGAATGCGCCGAACATGTCGACTGCGCCTAGGGAGGAGAAGTCGGGTAGCGAGATCGGGGATCCGCTGAGTTCGGGTACGGTTACGCCCCAGCCGGTCGGGTTCTCATCGGACTTGACGCCTACGTGGGCGAAAAGCTGGATGACGATAGCAAGCACGGTGGACGACACGATGCCGATGAGGATCGCGCCGCGCACGTTCTTCACGTAGAGGATGATGGTGAGGAGGAGGCCGAACACGAATACGAGTGCGGGCCAGCCTGCGAGGGATCCGTCGATGCCTAGCTGTACGGGCGTGCCGCCGGGGCGGATGATGCCTGCGTTGATGAGGCCGACGAATGCGATGAATAGGCCGATGCCTACGGAGATTGCAACCTTAAGTTGTGCAGGTACCGCGTTGAAAACGGCTTCGCGGAAGCCGGTTAGAACGAGGAGGGTGATTAGGATGCCTTCCCATACGATCAGGCCCATCGCTTCTTGGAAGGTGAGGCCGGATCCGAGCACGAGGGTGAACGCAACCATGGCGTTTAGACCCATGCCTGCGGCAAGTGCCATCGGGTAGTTAGCAACAACGCCCATGAGGATCGTCATGACTCCCGCTACGAGCGCGGTTGCGGCCGCGACTGCGGGGATGGAGATCGATCCGTCTTCAGGGAAAGCGGCAGAGAGGATAATGGGGTTAAGAACGAGGATGTATGCCATTGCGAAGAAGGTGACAAAGCCACCTCGTACTTCGCGACCTACCGTCGAGCCTCGTTCAGAAATTTGGAAAAATGTATCGAGCTTCGAACGCTCCGCTGTGGTGTTGGTACTCACCCGCTTATTATTTGCACGAATCTCATGTTTTGTGGAGTTCGGCCACCATGTGAACACCGAGCAGTGTGTTTCACACTTTTATTGGGATTTTTGTGTGGTTTACAGCTCAGTTACGACTTCTAGGTCGAGTTCGTTCACTCTTGGTGGTACGACGTTCCACTGGCTGCCTTGGTCTTGCACGTCGGTTTCGGAGTGTGCGCCGCAGGAGTGGTTGAGGGAGACTACGCGGCCGTCGTCGCCGGACCATTCGTTGGAGCATACACCGAAGGATTCGCCGAGTTCGCTGCGTAGTGCGATGAGGAAGCCGCAGGAGGCGCAGGTGGCTTTCGGGCCTCCTGAGCGTGCGCGGGTTTTGGTTTTGCGGTTCCACCTGGAGGTGGCCTCTTCGACGCCTTCTTCGGAGAGAACGCGAACGCGCGATAGGGGTGGTTCGTCGGAGCCGTATTTGGAGTCGCGGATCATGGTGAGGCGCGAGTCTTCTTGCCTGTATGGGAGGACGTCGCCGGGTGAAACGTCGGATGGTTTGAGGCGTTCTTCCCACGGCACCCATTCGGGGGCGAGGAGGGCGCCTTGGCCGGGCAGAATGTCGATTTCGGACACGGTGATTTTGCGGGCTCTCGGCACGCGTGACACGGTTACTGCCCAGTGCCACCCGTCGTAGCCGGCTTTTGTGGCTTTGAAGAAGTGCGTGAGGAGGCGCGGGCCTTCGGCGCGGTAGCCGATGTGTTCACCGATTTCGCTCTCGTCGACGACTTCGAGGACGATGTCGAGGGTTTCTTTGACGGCTTCTTTTAGTACGCGGTCGGGTTCGAGCGCGCGTTCTTCTTGGTTTTTTGTTTCGTTTTCAGGCATCGAAATCATCTGCTACGGCTCGAAGTAGTTGTGCGATTTTGTCGGAGTTTTTGGGGTATTTGCCGGCGCGTAGGGAGCCGGAGGAGGCGTCGAGGAGTTTGATTAGGTCTTCGACGAGTCCGACCATGTGTTCGGGTTTGCGCCGGTTTAGTTTGGTGAAGGAGGGCGCGGTTGGCAGGATTTGTACGCGCATGGCTTGCGCGCCTTTTCGCCCGTCTACTACGGAGTATTCGACGCGGGTGCCACTCTTCGGGGCGCGTGCGCCCTCTGGCAGTGCGGATGCGTGTAGGAATACTGATTCACCGTCGTCTCCTTCGATGAATCCGAATCCGCGATCCGCATGGAAGAATTTCACCTTGCCGGTGGGCACTTTTGCCTCCTAAGTCCTTTTTTGTAGCCTCTGCGGCCAAGCTTTGCCTCTATGATAGTGCGAGAGACAATGTCACCGCCAAGGGGGCGCGTTTGCGCCCCGGCTGGTTGGCTTGTTGTATCGCGAATGTGGTTGGGGAGGCCGCGTGGAAACTTTGGTTGTTGTTTTGGGTTTGGGCGCGGCGGTTGTTGCGGTTTTTGCGGTGGTTGCGCGCAAGAAGGCCCACCAGCGCGCGACGGAGCCTGCTGATTCCTTTATTAGTGAGGAGTCCTCCCCCGCTTCGGCAGGTGCCGCGACCGAGCAGGAGGCTGCTGCTGAGAGTCTCGTTGAAGATGATGACGACGACGAGGACGATGAGGAGGCCGCAGACTCCGACGGCGAAGAGCTAGCGGAGGTTGATGAGTCGCAGGTGCTGGTGGAGGCGTCGACTCCGCTGGACGCGTTCGATTTGGATGCGGCGATTCGCGATATGCGCCGCGAGTACTGGGCGTCGCGCTGGATGCTTGGCGAAGATGCGTGCGCCGACTTGCGGTTTGGCCTTGGCCACGCGCGGGGCCTGGCCTCCACGAGCCTTACGAACACGACCCTTGACGAGGATGGCAACCCCTCATTCCCCGCTGGTTTCACGCGGATGAACGCCGCTATTTCGACTTTGGAGGAGCTTGCCTACCCGCTGCGCATGTTGCGTGCGAAGCGGTACGCGCACGCGGTCGACGCGATGCGTATGGAGGCGCCTGCGGATATCAACCCGCATCGCGCGGCCATCAAGGCGGGCCGCTACGTGAGCCCCGACCCCACGTTTGGGCTTGCGCGCCTCGCCGCTGAGCTTGACGCGGGTCTTGGCAATGCCCGCCTGGAGGTGGCGAAGGTTTCCCCGACGGCCGGTTCCACGGTTTCGGCGCGCCTGCGCGCGGGCCTAGCAGATGCCAACAGTCAGTTGACGAGCGCGCTCGCCGACCTCGACAGGCTGGAGGAGCCGACCACCGAACGCCTCCTGCGGATCGAATCGAAGCTGCTGCGCGGAGTTTGGTGGCGCCGCGCGATCGACCTCACCGGCAAGTACTTGCAGGCGCGCGAGTGGGCGCAAACCTCGCAGGATTCGGCCGAGTGGACGCGCCTCGCGGTGCTCTCCACCCGCCTCACGCAGGTGCTGATCGACCTGCACGAGAGCGTGGATAAAAAGGACATCATCAAGCTCGCCGGATGTCTCGTGCTTCTCGATCCTGGTCCGAACAAAATGCGCGAGGATTTGCCAGTAACTGTGGCTCGTGAAATTACTTCCACGTGTGAGCAAATCGCGCTCAATGTGAGCGAAAAATAGGCAGGATGTGGCACAGCCCTCATCTATGAGGAAAACTAGGAGTATGAAGAGACGCTCCTTACTGCTTGCCCTGCTTACTCCCCTACTGCTCCTCCTGCCGGTTTCGGCGATGGCTGTGCCGACCATTGACGGCGATGCCATGGTGATCGATGAGGTCGGCGTGATGAGTGAGTCTTCGGCCTCAGACCTTGAGGATTACCTGCTCGATACCGTTGGATACCACTATTACGTGGTGATCACGAGGGATTGGGACGGCACTTCGCCCGATGCCTGGTGTTCCGATTTGGGTGAGCAGAACGCGGGCTTGCAGTCGTCGGCGATCGTATACGCGATTGCGACCGAGCTTGGCGAGTACAACGTGTGTCTCGGCCCCGCCGCCCCGTTTGATGCGGAGCGCACGAACTCTGCGGCGCAGATTGGTTCCGCGGAGCTGCGCGCGGGCGTGACCGAGGAGAACGTCCGCTCAGCGGTAAAAGTCATGATCAATGAGCTTGAAACCCCTCAAGAATCTACTGACCTAGATCTCACCCCGCTCCTGCCCTCCACGGACAATCTGGAGCCTACGAATCAAGACGCAATCGACCGGATTGTCGTTTCTTTCATGGTTTTCGTAGTTCTCCTGATCATCGGCGTTGTGGTGATCACTTCGCTCGTGCGCGCGGGGAAGCGCAAGAAGGCAATGCAGGCAAGCGATTTGGGTCGCGCGCAGAAGTTGGAGGCGCAGATCCGCGAGGTTGGCGTGGATTTGATGCGTATGGATGACGCGGTTCGCGCGGCGGATGAGGATTTGGCGTTCGCGAAGGCCCAGTTCGGCGAGCTTGAGACGGCAGCGTTCACGAAGTCGCTTGAGGAGGCGAAGAACCTCATGGTGAACGCGTTTGAGGATCAGGCGAAGTTCGACTCAACTTCGGATGAGCGCGAGAAGGAACGCCTCCTGGCTCGCATCAAGAGCGCTTTGGGTTCGGTTTCGAAGATTTTGAACGCCCAGGCGAAGCGTTTCTCCGACCTTCGTAACGTGGAGGCGAATGTTGCGGGCAATATTTCGAGCCTGCGCAGGAGGATTGAGGAGGCCCGCGAGCGTGTTCACCGCGCGGAGCTGGAGATTCAGTCGCTTCGCCTCACGTATTCGGAGCAGGTGTTGCATTCGATTCTGGATAATCCCGGGGAGGCCAACCGCCTGCTCGATGCAGCCGCCGAGGCGCTCGATAATGCGGAGGCGGAGAAGAACACGAAGAAGCAGGACGCGGTTTTCTACGTGAATCTGGCTCTTCGCGCGCTCACGCAGGCTCTTTCGCAGATTAATGAGGTGCTGGAGGCCGAAGAGAATCTTTCAGATGTGAAGAACAAGCTGGTGCAGGCTATCGCCTCTATCTCCTCCGACCTTGAGGACGTGAAGCGTCTTGCTCCTAACCAGACGCTGTTTGGCCCGCTCGTTGAGGATGCGCACGCCGCGATCCAAAACGGTAACCTCGCTCGGCGCGGCCAGTCGGACCCGCTGGAGGCGTTGGAGCAGCTTCATGAGGCTGAGGATGCGCTCGATAACGCGCTTGACCCGCTACGCGGTGAGAGCGAGAAGAACCGCGTCCAGTACGAGCGTCTCGACCGCAGGTTTGGCGAGGTAGATTCGGCGATTATGCGCGCGGATGCCCGCATTTCCGCGCATCCAGGTCTCTTCTCGAGCGAGCCTCGCCGCTACCTGGCGATCGCGAAGTCGAAGCGTCAGAGCGCGGCCGATGCCTCATCTATCGATCCGGAGAAGGCGCTACGCCTGCTTGCCGACGCGCTTGCCTACGTGAATCGTGCGGAGGGGGCGCTCGCGCCGATCCAGGTGGAGAAGAGCGAGCCCATGTCGCTGTCGACGATGCTCGTGCTCGGCGGCCTGCTGTTTGGCAATAACTCGGGTCGAGGAGGCTGGGGCGGCTCCAATAATTGGGGTGGCTCGAGTGGTTGGGGTAGCTCGGGAGGCTTCGGCGGAGGCTTCACCTCGGGCGGATCCGGCGGATTCGGTGGCGGCTTTAGCGGCGGCTCCGGAGGGTTTGGAGGGGGCTTCTCCTCCGGCGGTTCGGGTAAGTTCTAACAAATCCTGCTTGAGTCCTACATCACAGATATACTGATTTTGCACACTACGTGTCTGCCGCGGCACGCGGCACGGCGTCCTTTATGAAAGGGGAACCCATGGCAGAAAAGCAGTCCATCCTAGGTCGCATTACCCAGCTTGCTAAGGCAAATATCAACGCTCTTCTCGATCGGGCTGAGGATCCGAAGAAGATGCTAGACCAGCTTGTTCGCGATTACACGAACTCGATTGCGGAGGCCGAGGAGGCCGTCGCTCAGACCATCGGTAATCTGCGTTTGGCTGAGGCGGATTACAAGGCGGACGTGGATGCGGCTCTCGAGTGGGGCGAAAAGGCTCTTGCCGCGTCGAACCGTGCGGATGCGAGCACTGATCCGGCTGAGGTTGAGAAGTGGAACAACCTTGCGAAGGTCGCGCTTGGCAAGCAGATGAGCTACGAGCGTTCTGCGAAGACTGCTGAGCCGATGCTGGAGAGCCAGCGTGAGGTGGTAGAGAAGCTGAAGGCTGGTCTTAACCAGTCGAAGGAGAAGCTGGAGGATCTAAAGAGGCGCCGCGATGAGCTCGTGGCTCGTCAGAAGACTGCGGCTGCTCAGGCGAAGCTTCAAGACACGGTTTCGTCGATTAACGTGCTCGACCCGACTTCGGAGCTTTCCCGCTTTGAGGATCAGATTCGTCGTGAGGAGGCGATGGCCGCTGGCCGCGCTGAGCTTGCAGCTGATTCGTTTGCGTCTCAGTTCGACGAGCTGGAGAGCCTTGGCGAGCAGACCGAGATTGAGGCTCGCCTCGCGGCCTTGAAGAAGAAGGACTAATCCTAGACCTACAACTTTGGGTGGGGCCGGCCTGGCCCCACCCAGTTTCAAAGTACTGAACGCAGGAGCCTAACGGACAGAGCCGACTGCGAAGAGCGCTAGAACTTTTGCAAAGTATTTAAAGATTTAATTGTTTTAGAGTTAAAAATGGAACCCATTACTTACTTGATTATTGACGGCGAAAATATTGATACGACTCTTGGCGTTTCCGTGCTGGATCGAAAGCCCCTGTCGGAGGAGCGTCCGCGCTGGGATCGCGTTCTATCGTCGGTTGCGCACCTTTGGGATCAGCACGCGAAGGGCCTATTTTTCTTAAACGCTTCGTCGGGCTACATGCCGATGAACTTCGTGCAGGCACTCCTTGCGATGAGCTACACGCCGATTCCACTCGCCGGCACTCCGGATACGCAGATTGTGGATCAGGGTATTAAGCGCACGCTGGATGCGATCGCGGATCGCGGATACGGCGACGTGATTCTGGCAAGCCACGATGGCGACTACGAGCCGGAGATCAAGCGCCTACTCGAGGCCGGCCACAGGGTTGGCATTCTGGGCTTCCCCGAGTTCATTTCGGGTGACCTGCACGACCTGATCGATGAGGGCCTTGAGATCATCGACATGGAGCACGACATCGACGCGTTCCAGGTTCGCCTGCCGCGCCTGCGCATTATCGACCTGGACGAGTTCAACCCGCTCGACTTCCTGTAGTCCTTTATTTGCGCGTAAAACGAAGTGGAGGGAGCAGCCCAGCTGTTCCCTCCATCTTTTTGCCTAAAGCCTTCGGCCGTACCCACCTCAAAGTTGGAGGAGCATTCGGGTGTTGCCGAGCGTGTTCGGCTTTACCGAGGCGAGCTCGAGGAACTCGCGCACACCGTCGTCGTGCGTGTTCAGCATCTTCTCGTAGACGTCGACGCCAACCGCCATTCCTTCGAAGGCTTCAAACCCGTGGCGGGCAAAGAAGTCAACTTCGAACGTGAGGCAGAAGATTCGCTCAAGCTCCAGGTAGCGGGCGCGCTCGATCAGCGCTTCGAGGATGAGGGAACCGATGCCCTGCCCGCGCACGGCGTCTGAAACCGCGAGCGTGCGGACCTCCGCAATGTCGTCCCAGAGCACGTGGAGGGCGCCGCAGGCAACCACCTCACCGTCTTTTTCGGCGACGATGAACTCCTGGATGTCTTCGAAGTAGGTGATGAGCTGCTTGTCGACGAGGATTTTGCGTTCGATGTACGGCTTCGTGATGCGCGCGATTTCGCGGGCGTCAGCGGGGCGCGCGTAGCGTAGTTGCACGCCCCGACCCTCCGCGCGGGTTATTTTCGGTTCTTCAAGTGGCACCAGGCGACCTTAGCGCAGGCCGGTGGTGCGGGCGCGCTCAAGCACCCTGCGAGCAGTGCGATCGTCGACTACTAGGTCGGTCACGACACCTGCTCGAAGCGCGCCGATGAGGGGCACTGCCTTCGCTTCGCCAGCCACAACGCAAAGGCGCGTCGGAATGGTTTTTAGAAGCTCCGGGGTAGGGCCGGAAGCGCGCCTGTTTACGCTCATGTCTTTGTAGGATCCGTCTTCACGAATGAGGATCGTGCAGATGTCGCCAACAACGCCTTCGGCGCGTGCTGCCGCGATATCTGAGGGGTCCAGGTAGCCGGCGGAGTACACGTGCGACGGCAAGTCGCCACCGAAAGCACCAACGCCGAACATGGCGACATCAACCTTCGAAATTAGGTCGACAACCGACTTCACGGAACGCTCCCGCCACATGGCGTTCTTCGTTTCCTCATAGTCGAAAAATGCGGGTACCGGGAAGTGCACCATGCGCGCTCCTAGAGCGTCCGCAGCACGCGAAATCGTGGTGTCTATGTATTGAACACCCGCGCCCGCGGCACTTCCAGCACCGTTCATTTGCACAACTGTTGTGTTTTCAATATTCACCGGCGACAGGTTTCGAGCAACCTCCGCCGTGGTGTTACCCCACGCGATTCCGACCTTCGTGCCCGGATGAATGAAATCCAGGAGGCGCTCGGCCGCAACTTTAGCGACGGAGTCGAGGCGGTTCACGCCCGTGTCGTGGTCGCGCACGCGCACAACCGTGGAACGAATACCGAAAATCTGGTTTAGTTCACCAGCGAGGGTGCCCCTCTCTCCCGGGGCCGGAGCCACGCTAATGCGCACAAGACCTGATTCGCGCGCGTAAGCAAGAAGGCGAGACACCGAAGACCGTGAGACACCAAGGTGGCGGGCGATCATTTCCATGGTCTCGCCCTGTAGGTAGTACATTGAAGCCGCTTCGTGGGCATCGTTATCACGTATGGTCACGCTTATTAGTGTCTCATGCACGGCTGTTCAATTCATGCACTTAGAAGTTCATGGGTGCAATATGCGTCACGTTCGTGGGGTACAAATAGCTATTGAGATCGCTTCGGCACGTTTCGCAGCCGGCACCTCACGATTCCTCCTCTCGGAAAAAGACATTGAGGTTTACGAGAGGCAAGCACCAGCAAAGGAGCGTAGGATTGTGACGCCGGCAACACGCAAAGCAGCTGAAGCCGATGTCAACGTCTGTTGAATCGCCCATTCATTCAACTGTTTACACAAGGAAGTGAAGGTAAACATGAGCGAGAATAAGTACGTACTTGCCATTGACCAGGGTACGACGTCATCGCGTGCAATCGTCTTCGATCACGACGGCGAGATCGTCTCGGTTGGACAGCTCGAGCACGAGCAGATCTTCCCGAAGGCAGGCTGGGTTGAGCACAATCCGCTAGAGATTCGCGACAACATCCACCAGGCCATTGGTAGTGCACTATCCCGCGCAAACATCAACCGCCACAGCCTCGCAGCTGTTGGTATCACCAACCAGCGCGAAACCACGATCGTTTGGGACAAGAACACCGGCGAGCCCGTCTACAACGCGATTGTTTGGCAGGACACCCGTACCGCAGACATCGTTCGCGAGCTCAGCGGCGAAGAGGGCCCGGACAAGTACCGTGAGCTCTGTGGTCTTCCGCTTTCGACCTACTTCTCCGGCCCGAAGATCAAGTGGATCCTCGACAACGTAGAAGGCGCACGTGAGCGCGCACTGGCAGGCGACCTCCTCTTCGGCAACACCGACACCTGGACGCTGTGGAACCTCACGGGCGGCCCGGACGGCGGCGTACACGTCACCGACGTAACCAACGCCTCCCGCACGATGCTCATGGACATCAAGACCCTGAAGTGGCGTGAAGACATCTGCGCAGACATGGGCATTCCGATGACCATGCTTCCGGAGATCCGCTCCTCCGCCGAGGTCTACGGCCACGGCTCGAAGGACTCCCTGATCATCAACACCCCGATCGCAGGTATCCTCGGCGACCAGCAGGCAGCAACGTTCGGCCAGGCTTGCTTCGAGGTCGGCATGGCTAAGAACACGTACGGCACCGGCTGCTTCATGCTCATGAACACCGGTGAGGAGCCCGTCCTCTCCGACAACGGCCTACTCACCACCGTTTGCTACAAGATCGGCGACCAGCCGACCAGGTACGCACTCGAAGGTTCGATCGCTGTTACCGGCTCGCTCGTACAGTGGATCCGCGACAACCTGAAGATGATCCACACCGCTCCGGAGATCGAGCCTCTCGCAAGGTCGGTCAAGGACAACGGTGGCGTCTACTTCGTTCCGGCATTCTCGGGCCTCTTCGCACCGTACTGGAAGGACGACGCTCGCGGCGCGATCGTTGGCCTCACCCGCTTCAACACCGCTGGCCACATCGCCCGCGCCGTTCTCGAAGCAACCGCGTTCCAGACGCGCGAGGTTCTCGACGCTATGAACGCAGACTCCGGTGTTGATCTAACCGAGCTTCGCGTGGACGGCGGCATGGTTGCTAACGAGCTCCTCATGCAGTTCCAGGCAGACGTTCTCGGTGTAGACGTTGTTGCTCCGAAGGTTACGGAGACCACCGCTCTTGGTGCAGCCTACGCAGCTGGTATTGCTGTTGGCTTCTGGGAGGGCGAGCAGGACGTCGTCGACAACTGGTCTGAGGGCAAGCGTTGGACCCCGAAGATGGAAGAAGAAGAGCGCGAGCGCACTTACCGCCTGTGGAAGAAGGCAGTAACTCGCACCTTCGACTGGGTTGACGAAGACGTTAAGAACGCGTAACCCCTAACTCACCTTGTGGCCCCGAGAAATCGGGGCCACAAGTTTTTTATAGGAAAGTCTTTAACTAGGCGGTCCAAGCCCTGCTCAGGCATGAGCGGTTTGCATTTTAATAACTGGACTGTCACATAAATGCCATTTTTCGTAACACCTAGTTCACCCTAGAGCCCGCGCGAAAATGCCGAAAAATCCTGGCTGACGAAAAAGTCAACTTTGTGGAACCGCACAAACATGCGAAAAACCGCCTGCTGGGAGTGCACATATTTTCACACTTGGAGGGCGTAAATGGGAATCCGAAAAAGTGACATGTAGGGCATTTTTTCGTCTTAGCCTTAAAAGCGAGACGGGCAGACACGAGACTCGTGCCTGCTCCCCAATGACCAGGAGCGATCAATGAAGAAACTCGACACTGATGTCGTTGTTATCGGTGGTGGAGCCACCGGTGTTGGCGTTTTAAGAGACCTCGTGATGCGTGGTTTCAACGCCGTTCTCGTGGAGCGTGCCGATATCGGTCAGGGCACTACGGGCCGCTACCACGGCCTGCTGCACTCTGGTGGCCGATACGTGGTTTCGGATCCCATCTCCGCAACCGAATGCGCCCAAGAGAATGAAATCATTGCAAACATTCATTCCGACGCCGTGGAAGACACGGGCGGCCTGTTTGTAGTGACCCCCGAAGACGATCCCGCGTTCGGCGACAAGTTCTTGCAAGGCGCGAAGGACACGGGTGTTTGGGCCGAAGAGATTGAAACTTCGGAGGCACTGAGGCAGGAGCCTCGCTTGAACCCCGGCATTTTGCGCGCGTTCAAGGTGCAAGACAAGACGGTTGACGGCTGGGCGATGCTGTGGGGCGCGATCCGCTCCGCTAAGCAGTACGGCGGCGAGGTTCTCACCTACCACCGCGTGGATCGCATTGAGGTTGTAAACGGCCAGGTTGCGGCCGTAGTCGCTCACGGCACGAAGTCCGGTGAAGATATTCAGATTGACTGCCGCTTCGTGATTAACGCGGGCGGCCCCTGGTCTGGTCAGATCGCTGAAATGGCTGGCGCACACGGCGTTGGCGTTGTTCCTGGCCGCGGCATCATGATCGCTATGAACCACCGCCTCGTAAACCAGGTGGTTAACCGCTGCATCCCGCCTTCGGATGGTGACATCATCGTTCCGGTTCACACCGTTTCGATCATCGGCACCACCGACGTGAAGGTTGACGACCCGGACCACTTGGAGATCCCGCGCAACGAGGTCCAGCAGATGCTTGACGCTGGCGAGGCCCTCATTCCCGGATTCCGTGAGGCTCGCGCTGTTCACGCTTGGGCAGGCGCTCGCCCCCTCATCAAGGATGACCGCGTTGACGCCTCCGACACGCGCCACATGTCGCGCACGATGCAGATCATCGACCACTCCCAACGTGACGGCATCACGGGCCTCCTCACGATCGCGGGCGGCAAGCTCACGACCTACCGCCTCATGGCGAAGAACGTCGTAGACATGATGTGCCGCCAGATGGACGACTGGCGCCCCTGCCGCACGGCTGAGGCGATCATGCCGGAGACCGAGCGCGGCCACAACTACAAGGTGACGCACCGCCTCGGCGAACGCGAAGAAGACCGCTTCGACACGCAGATTGTTTGTGAGTGTGAGCTCATGAACCGCAAGATGTTCGTCGAACTCCTCGAATCGCAGCCGACCGCAACGTTTGACGACCTGCGCCGCCAGCTCCGACTCGGCATGGGCCCCTGCCAGGGCGGCTTCTGCTCGATGCGCGCAGCAGGTATTACCCAGCAGATCGGACGCGGCGACGTTGTAGACGTAACCGAACTCATGCGCCTATTCCTGAAGAACAGGTGGATTGGTTTGTGGCCGATTCTCTACGGCCGCCAGGTGCGTCAGACGGCTCTCGACGACTGGATTTTCCAGGGCTTGTACGACATTGAGCACCTCCCCGCTGTAGACGATTCGAAGATTAAAAGTAAGGCAGTGCGATGACGACAGTAGTAATTGGCGCGGGTATCGCTGGACTAACCGCAGCGATCAGACTACGTGAAGCCGGTGAGCGAGTGCTCCTAGCCACGAAGGGTATCGGCGGCCTGCAACTGTCGCAGGGCACGATCGACGTCCTCGGCTACGCTCCCGAACGCGTGGAGAAGCCGCTCGAGGCTATCAAGGCGAACCCGTTCGAGGCCGGCACCCCAGAGGGTGACCACCCGTACACGGTTATCGGCGTTGACGCCGTCCGTGAGGGCGTTGAGTTCATGGCAAAGCAGGTTGGTGAGAAGCTCCTCGTTGGCGATCCCGAGAAGAACGTTCTGCTCCCCACCGCGATTGGCGCGATGCGCCCCACGTGCCTCGTGCAGCCCTCCATGGCGGAAGGCGTAATCGAGCCGGGCAAGCGCTACCTCATCGTCGGTTTCAAGCAGTTGAAGGACTTCTACCCCGACTTCGTGGCAGGCAACCTGGAGCGTCAGGAGATTGGCGGCCAGCCGATCAAGGCCCGCACCGCGATGCTCGACTTCGAGGTTCGCAAGGGTGAGGTTGACTCCTCGGCTCTCGCGTTCGCTCGCTCCCTTGAGGATCCGATCCTCCTGCGCAAGCTCTCCGAAGAGATCCGCGAGATCGTTGAAGACGGCGAGGTCGTGGGCCTCCCCGCAGTTCTTGGTGTGAACGGCGACGGCGTGTGGGAAGAGTTCCGTGAAATGCTCGGCCATCCGGTGTTCGAGATTGCGTTGCAGCCTCCGTCGGTTCCTGGCATGAGGCTCAACCAAAAGCTCACGCAACGTGTGAAGGACTTGCGCATTCGCCTCCTCCTCGGCGCTGAAGCAACTTCGGTTAAGACGGACGGCAAGCGCGTAACGCACGTGATTGTTGATAGTGCTGGAGGCGGCCGCGAACTCGAATGCGACAATGTCGTGCTCGCGGGTGGCGGTTTCGAGTCTGGCGCACTGACGATGGATTCTTACGGCACCGTGTTTGAACGCGCGCTCGGTTTGCCGGTGACGGGCGGGGAGCTTCCCGACCTGATTCACGGCGACTACTGGGGCGACCAGCAGGCACTGTTCAGGGTTGGTGTTGCGGTTGATGAGGAAATGAGGCCTCTTGACCGTGAAGGCAATGTGGTGTTTGAGAACGTACGTGTTATTGGCGGAACAATCGCTGGCGCAATGCGCTGGCAGGAGAAGTCGGGCGAGGGCATTGCACTCGGTTCGATGATTCGAGCGACCGATTCGATTCTCGGAGGTAAATAATGAGTGACGCAATCAAGTTCGCTCAGCAAAACTTTGCGCGTGCGACTCTTGACAGTTGTGTGAAGTGCACGATCTGTGAGACGCAGTGCCCGGTTGCTAGGGTGACTCCCCTGTTCCCCGGCCCGAAGTTTGTGGGCCCGCAGGCTGAGCGTTTCCGTAATGGCGAGTCGGTTGACCACTCGCTCGACTACTGCTCGGGCTGTGGTATTTGTACGCTGGTTTGCCCGCAGGGCGTGAAGATCGCTGAGATTAACGCGCAGGCTCGCGCTGTTATGAAGGCTCAGAACGGCATGCCGATCCGTGACCGCCTGATCACGCAGACGGATCTCATGGGTAAGGTCATGACACCGTTTGCCCCGGTTGCGAACGCTGCTCTTGGCATTAAGCCGCTTCGTAAGATCGTGTCGGCTGTTGTTGGTGTTTCTGAGGATGCGCCGATGCCGACGGCTCACAACCAGTCGTTGCGCGGTTGGTTGAAGCACCGTCCGCAGCCGACGAAGCCCGCTACTCGCGGCCCGATCGTGTTCTTCCACGGTTGTGCTGGCGGCTACTTCGAGGTTCAGACGTCGAAGCACACGATCGAGATTCTCGAGCACTTGGGTTACGAGGTTCTCGTTCCCGTGCAGGGTTGCTGTGGTCTTGCTGAGCAGTCGAACGGCCTGTTTGGTGGTGCCACGAAGAAGGTTCTGCGCCTTTGCGACGCGCTCCTGTCTGAGGGTAAGGACCTCACGATTGTTTCTTCTTCCGGTTCTTGTGCTGGCATGTTGAAGCATGAGGCGAAGGAGATCATGGGTGTTGACGACCCGCGTCTCGACGCTGTTTCGGTGAAGACGGTTGAGACTTCCGAGTTCCTCCTTGACCTTTACTACAAGGGTGAGCTTCCGGTTGAGGATCTGCGTCGTCTCGACATTACGATCCCCTACCACCAGCCTTGCCAGGTGAAGAGCCAGGCTATGGGCATGCCCGCGGTTGAGCTGATGGAGCTCGTTCCGGGCGTGAAGGTTGAGGAGTCGAACCAGCCTTGCTGTGGTATCGCTGGCACGTACGGTATGAAGACGGAGAAGCGTGAGATCGCTGAGGCGGTTGGCAAGCCGGTATTCGACTTCATTCGCCGCACTAACCCGGAGCTTGCAGCTTGTGACACGGAGACGTGCCGCTGGCAGCTTGCTAAGGGTTCGGGTGCGAAGATGATTCACCCGGTTTCGCTCCTGCACTGGGCGTACGGTCTTTCCGACGACCTACTAGAGGGCGCAATCGACCCGGCGGCGGCGAAGTAGTCGTCATTTAATCAAAGGAAAAGCGGCTAGCGTCTACAACGCGCTAGCCGCTTTTCCATATTGAGATTTAATATTCAGTTATCCCTCACGGTTCGGCTGTTTACCGTAGTTAGCGATTCCCTTGCTGGCATCTTCCATCTCTTCTTCCGACAGCAACGAGATTGGTAGTCCCGTCGCCAGTGCACGCAGGTGAATATCGCAGATGTACTCGAGAATCGGGAGTTTATCCACTGCCTTCTTTAGAGTTGGTCCAGTCGTGATGGCTCCATGGTTCTTCATGAGAGCTCCTGACCTGCCTTCAAGTGCGCGTGTAACATTTAGCGCAAGCTGGTCAGAACCAAATCCGGCATATGGAGCTACGCGGATCGGGCCTCCAAACATCGCACTGTAGTAGTGAGATGTAGGAATCTCATCCACAACCAAACCCAACGCCGTTGAGGCAGATGCATGGTTGTGGGTGATTGCGAGGGCATCCGTAGATTTGTAGACGCTGAGGTGCAAAGGAAGCTCCGACGACGGCTTCAAACGACCATCGAGAATGTTTCCCTCCATATCGCAGACAACGACATCTTCTGCTGTCATCTCCTCATAAGGAACACCCGACGGAGAAATCGCAACCATGTCGCCTACGCGTACAGACACGTTTCCTGCGGTTCCTACAACTAGTTTTTCGGCTTGCATAAACAGGCAAATACTTACAATCTCTTGCCGAGTCTGCTCAAGAAGCATTTTTCCTACTTTCTAAGAACTTCTGGGTTCGCGAGATGCTTAGGAATCCCGCCTTGTACGAACGTTGCGATGTCGTCAGCGCCAATTCGAGCCGCCAGCTTCGAGGCCTCCTTGGACGCCCCCGCTAGATGAGGTGTGAAGGTGAGGCCCCTTGTGCGCATCAATCGGTGGTCAACTGGAAGTGGCTCTTCGGGCAGGCAGTCAAGTCCCGCCGCAAAGAGATGCCCTGAGTCCAATGCGTCGGCGAGTGCGTCATAGTCAACGAGCGAGCCGCGAGCGGCATTTATGAAAATGGAAGACTCGGGCATTAGGGCAAAGGCTTCACTATTCATCATGTGATGATTTTCGGCGGACTCCCGGACGTGCAAGGTCACTATGTCTGAGCGCGTGAGCAGGTCTTCGAGCTGATCGACAAATTCGATATTTTGCGCTCCACTACGATCCTTTGCCCAAGGATCGTAGACAAGAACCTTCCCACCGAAGGCAGCGAGAATATTCGCTACCCGTCGGCCCACGTTGCCATATCCGATAACTCCGATAGTGGAGGACCCGATTTCCGGTCCTACGTTGTCATAGATGTAATAGTCTGAACGCCATTGACCGCCCACGACCTCTTGATGGCGCTGCGCCACCTGCCTAGCTGAAGCCAGTATCAGAGCAACCGTGTGTTCAGCCGTTGCTACGGCATTTCGCCCAGGCGTGTAAGACACAAGAACTCCATGCTCGGTAGCTGCGTCGATATTCACGTTCACCGGCCCGCCTCGGCAGATGGTGATCATCTTCAGATCAGGGCTTGAGGCAATGACTTTTTCGGTGAACGGGAAAGTGTGCGAGAACGCAACATCTACACCTTTCAAAGCGGCAATGAGCTCGTCTTCATCACCATGTGCCTCGCGCACTTCAGCGACATCGTGAAAGGGCGGAACTGGCCAAGTTGAGGAAATAGAAGCGGTGCTGATTTCAGGCAACCGAGCCAAGAGCGCCTCTTTTAGAATTTCTTCAGTCAGAAACTGGTCTGCGGCTAGTAGCACTTTCATTCTTGGCCACCCTCTTTACTCATTGCACGAACTTCACGCATTGCAGGCCAGACGGGTTGCAGTGCTTTCCTCGTACGTTGGAAAACCTCATGCGCCTTTTCATAGAGCTCATACTTCGCGGGGTCAGGCGTAAATGTCTCCATGGAGGTTTGCAACGCCTTCGACGCCTCTTCAACCGTGGCAAAACGCCCTGCCGAGACTAGGGCAAGGGTAGTCGCTCCACGCGCTCCCGCCTCGGGTGCATCTTGTCGTACAACGGTCTGTCCAGTTGCATCCGCGAGGATTTCGCAAATCAAATCTGAGCGGAATCCTCCTCCCGATACTACGAGATCAGACTTAATCTCCAGGGTCTTGATGCACTCAACTAATGAGAATGCGACGCCCTCATAAACCGAACGCAGAATGTCATTGGTGTCTGAAGTCAACGACATACCAGCCCAAGATGCCGATGCGTTCGTATCCAAGAAGGGCGCTCGCTCTCCTCCTGGCGACGCGTACGGGAGGTAGACAACACCTCCCGAACCCGGCGCAGATTTCCGCGCTCGTTCTTCAATGGCATTCCAATCAACGCCGTCGAGACCCAGAACCCGACGAATCCAATCCAGGTTCGGAGTGCCAGTCATAGGGGCCATGAACTCCAAAACCTGTTTCTCATTACCGGTCGCCAGGACCATCGATAGATCCGAACGTCTCTCTTCGACGGATGGGAGAAGGGTACCGACAAACGCCGTTGTCCCAAGGATCAACCAAGAGTCTCCATTGTTGAGGGCGCCGAGCCCCATACCGGTCACGGCCACGTCAATCATTCCGATGCCAACCGGTGTACCCGCTGGAATCCCCGTCTCCCGCGAGGCTTCTTCGCTCAGTGGAACTGCTTCCCCATCTGCACGTCTGAGACTCGGCAACAAACGGAAGAATTGCTCGGATCCCAGATCTCGTGCAAGCTCCTCACTGAAACCTTCTGTGGTTCTCACATCCAAGAACGAGCGAGACGCCTCTGTGTAGTCTGTAATGCGCTCACCGGTGAGCTTGAAGCGCAACCAGTCTTTGCAATTGAGATGCGTCGCGGCACGTGCAACCACTTCAGGCTCAGTTTCGGCGAGCTCTTCAATCAAGATCGGAAAGAGCCCTCCGAAAGTCGTAGTTCCCGTCACTTCTAGAATCTTTGCCGCTCGCCCATCGTTGTCCCACTGCGTTACACGACTTGCAGAGCGTCCGTCGAGCCAGGTTGCGGCCGGTCGTACTGGGACCCCTTGTTCATCGATTAGCCAGGCACCGTCTCCTTGGCCAGTGAGACCAATTCCGACGATCTCGTAACCCTCGATCTTTTTGGCGACTTCACGCAAACATGTTGCTACGGCTTCCCAGATATGATTCATATCTTGTTCAGCTTCACCGTTATCGCCGTAGTTCACTGGCACAGCTTCGTGATGCGATGCCCGAATTTTTCCGTCAAGGTCAAAGGCAACTGCCTTTACTGCGGTTGTGCCTCCGTCAACACCAATTACAACTTGCTCCATCATCTCCCCCTCATCAAGCGACAGCGTTGTCGCCTTGACTTCAGGCTAAGAGAGAAGAGCGTTTCCCTCATTGATAATGCGGTAATTCTCAACAAGTTGCGAAGTTTATGCGAAACTCTTAACTAAACCCCTTTAAGCCGGCCAAAAATCGGGGTTTTTCTCAAGGAGAGAAGATGACTTACTCGCCCAACCACGCTGACAGTGTCGATTACTCCACCCCAGCTGGTCGACGCGCATGGATCACGGATACCCTGTTCGAACGTGGAGAGATCCATATCGAAGAGATTGCTCGAGAGCTACACATTTCGACTGCCACCGCGTATCGAGATGCGCAGAAACTTGAAAGAGAAGGCATACTTGCACGGTCAAAAGGCTTCCTAAGAGCCATTGCACCTTCTACCGCAGAATTACCAGCGAGTGTTAGAGCCAAAAGGCAACTTGAAGAAAAGAGCGCACTAGCGAAAGAGGCGATAGGTTTCGTCGCTCCTGGAGACGTAATCATCCTCGACGATTCTTCTACGAACGCGCCTTTACTCCCTCTCCTTCAAAGGATTAGTTCACTAACGATCATTACGAACTCGTTAGATGTGGCCTTCAGGTTTAGAAACTCAAGATCTCATAACCTGATCCTTATTGGTGGGCACTACCAAAGCTGGGCAGGTTCGTTCTACGGAACCGTCGCTAACGAAATGCTTGCGAACTTTCGTGCGGACTTCTGCTTCATGTCTGACGCCGCAGTTTGGGGCGATTCGACATACAACCCAAATGACTACGTGATCAGCATGAAGCAGACCATCCTAAAGTCATCAGAACGGAAGATTCTGATGATTGATCACACTAAGTTCTCCCGGGCTGCCTGGCAGAAGACGAGTTCCCTCAGTGCTTTTTCGACGATCATCACGACGAGAACGGCAACCTCAAAAGATATCGAGAACTTGCGAAAATATTGTGATGACGTCCGCGTCGTCTAGTGGATCGCTACGCGATCGGCACTGCTCCTCCATCTAGGCGCACCGACGAGCCCGTAATGTAGCCCGCCTGCATGGAAGCCAGGAACGCAACCGTTGCGCCCAGCTCAGACGGGTCACCAAGACGCCTCACCGGAATCGTCGACTCAAAACGCCTACGAATATCAGACGCCTCCACACCCTCACGCGAGGCCGAATCCGCGTCAAGTTGATCAATACGCGGAGTCAAAATACGACCCGGATGCACCATATTCACAGTCACACCATCCGCGCCGACCTCCAAAGACAGAGCCTTCAAATAGCCCGTCAAACCCTGACGGCCAATCGTCGAAAGCACCAACTGCTGCGAAGGCGTAATCACCGCGGTCGAACCAACCGCCACAATCCTGCCCCAACCCTGCTCACGCATACCGGGAAGCACACGGTTTACCATCCGCACATGCGGCTCAATCAACCTCGCAGCCGCAGCAGCCACATCCTCACTCGAAATCTTCGACGGGAAACCAGGCTTCGGACCCGGACCGTTCAATACGAGAATGTCAATGTTGCCAAATTCGGCCTCACACGCCGAAATTGCGGCATCAACCGAAGCGGGGTCTTCAACATCAAGCGGAGTAAACATCGCAGTGCCACCAGCAGTGCGAATCTGCTCCACAACCTCATTACCCCGATCAACATTACGGCCAGAAACACACACTTTCACGCCCTCACCAGCAAGAGCAATCGCAGAAGCGCGGCCAAGCCCAGACGTCGAAGCAGCAACAAAAGCAACCTTATTTGAAATCCCAAGATCCACAGTTACCCCCAATTTTGATTAACGTAACCACCCTAACTAGGTTGGACATATCACGCCATGCTTAGCCAAAGTTCAACCAAAACTTTGCCGGCCACAAGCGTTTAAAAGTGCGAAAGGTTCGAAAGGCAGCGACATGGAAGAAACAATGCCAAACGTGAAGTCAAACGCGCGCAAATTCATTGCATCGCACGGACTCCAAAACATTGGCGACCAAATCATCGCTGCAAAAACCGTACTCCCCTGGGTACTCCAAGCCGCAGGCGCCCCCGGATTCATCATCGCGATGCTCGTACCCGTACGCGAATCCCTCTCCATGCTCCCCCAAGCAGCATTCACACCCTGGGTAACCGCGCAAAAATACCGCAAAGGCATTTGGGTCACCGGCGCAATCGGGCAAGGCGTAACCGCCGTACTAATGGGCATCGCCGCACTAACCATGACCGGCCTGCCCCTCGGCATCGCCATCATCACCCTCCTAGCCATATTCGCAACCTTCCGGTCGCTGTCGTCAATCGCCTCCAAAGATGTTCAAGGCCGCACAGTTCCCAAAGGCGCACGCGGAATCATCACGGGCCGCTCAGCAGCCCTCGGCGGCCTCATCTCCCTCGTAATCGGCGTATCCATCTCCAGCTTCGCATTCCTCCAACAGCCGCAAATCCTCGAAATCCTGATCCTCACGTCCGGCCTCGCATGGTTCATCGCCGCACTCGTGTTCCGCAGCATCGACGAACCACTCGACCCCGATGCCGACGGCGGCGGCCTCAACAAAGCCTGGTGGAAAGACACGTGGGAACTCTTCCGCGACCACAAAAACTTCCGCAACTTCGTGATCGTGCGTTCACTCCTGCTCGTGTCCGCACTCTCCACGGCGTTCATCGTCACCCTGTCGCAAGAAGTTGGCAACGACATCACCGGCCTCGGCCTCTTCCTCGTTGCCTCCGGCCTTTCCGCCCTCCTCGGCGGCCGCATCGCCGGACGCTTCGCCGACAAGTCCTCGAAAAACGCCATGTCAATCGGCGCCGCAGTAGCCTCAACCATCATTCTGCTTACGCTCGCGGCAACGCACTGGATTGGGGGCACAGCCCTCCAGTGGATTCTGCCCGCCTCCTTCTTCGCCCTCAACCTCGCGCACATCACCGTGCGCGTGGCTCGAAAGACGTACATCGTCGACATGGCCGAATCAGACGTGCGCACACGCTACGTTGGCGCGGCCAACACGATGATGGGCATCATCCTCCTCATCGTCGGCTTCGTCTCCGGCGTGCTCGCCATGTGGGGCGCCTCCGCCGCCCTGCTCTTCCTCTCAGTCATCGGCTTCATAGGCGTATTCGCCGCGAGCCGCCTCCCCGAAGTTTCAAAGAGCAAGTAACGCGCCCCCTGCAGGCCGCGACCGCCTGCAGGTCTCAAAGGCCACCGCGGGCGCCTCCCCTATCAATAGGGAGACTTTAAAGGCCGCTAAAACGCGTGTTTGGCGAACGCCTTTTCCAAGTTGTTGGAGGGGCCAGCCGCGAGCACGGTTTGCCCCGCGTACAGCCTGGTGTCTGGCGTTACCTGCGCCCACGTGCCGTCCGACATTTTGATGCCGATGAGGGTAACGCCAAAGCTGGGGCGAAAATGCGTGTCTTGCACGAGCTTGCCGGCAACCTTCTCCGGCATGGTTGCGATCGCGAGGGCGAACCCGTTGCCAAGGTCGAAGTAGTCCGAAAGGGTGCGGGTGACGACGTGCGCGGCGCGCTGCCCCATGTGCTTCTCCGGCTCAAACACGTGCTTGATACCAAGCTGCGTGAAGATTTCCGCCTGTTGCTCAGACGCGGCTTTCGCCCAAATCTCCGGGCCATCAAGCTTGATGAGCGCGGACGCCACGAGGATCGATGCGGCAAGATTTTCGCCGATCGCAACCACGGCGTTTTGGAACTCATCCACCCCGAGTTGCCTTAGAACCTCAATGTTGGAGGCGTCTGCTCGAACAACTTGGGTGAGGCGTGAGTTCATCTTTTGCACGACATCGGCGTCGATGTCGATGCCGAGCACGTCGACGCCAGCGGCTACGAGTTCTTCGCCCATTGCTGTGCCGAAGCGGCCTAGCCCGATGATTACGACCTCGTTTGATGAGGAGGAGGGGATGCGCGGAATTAATGTGAACTTACCCAATGATGAGCCTTTCTTTTGGTAGCTCGTAGAGTTTGGAGTCGGGGCGGATGGCGAGCACGGTTGCAACCGTTGCGGGGCCGAGGCGCCCGAAGAACATGAGCACGCAGACGATGAGCTGAGCGGCGATCGGCAGGTGCGGCGTGATTCCCGTGGAGAGGCCGACGGTGCTCACTGCAGAGATGACCTCGAGTAGGAGGGGTTCCATCCCCCACGGCGTGAGGAGCATGAGTGCCGCGGTCGAGACTGCGGTGATAGTGAACGCGATCATCAACACCGTGATCGCGGTTCGCTGCGTTGAGCGGCCCACGCGCGAGCCAAACAGTTGCACGGCTTTGCCCGCGCGAAGTTCGGTGTGTACGAGGAAGACGAGCACGAGCATGGTCGTGATCTTCACGCCGCCGGCCGTGCCCGCGGGACCTGCGCCGATGAACATGAGCGCGTCTGTTAGGAGCCACGTGACGTCGCTTTGGGAGGCGATGTCCATCGAGTTGAAGCCGGCCGTGCGCGGTGAGATGGCCGAGAACAGGGTGATGAGGAGCTTGTCGCCGCTCGAATACTCTCCGCTGGCCGAGAGGTTGTTCCACTCGAGCAGGGCGATGAGGATCCAGCCAAGGATGATCAGGCCCGCGGTTCCAACGAATACTAGGCGCGTGCCGAGCGACCAGTGCCAGTGCTTTTTACCGCGCAGCCGCACGACGTGGAACACTTCGGCAAGTACGGGAAAGCCGAGGCCTCCGATCACGATGAGCACGGAGATCGGCAGGATGATCAGCGGGTCGGTGGCGAACGGGATGAGGCTGTTGGTCGTGAGCGCGAACCCCGCGTTGTTGAATGCGGAGATCGAGAAGAACATCCCCCAGCCGAGCGCCTTCCCGATCGCACCCTCCCGCATGTAGAAGTCGATCACGAGCGGCACCGCGAAGATCAGTTGCACAACGATCGCCGTGCGCACGATGCGCCTGATGAACCCGCGGATGTCTTCCATCGTGAGGGCGCCCGTAACTTGGGCGACGACGAGGCGCTGTCGCAGCCTCAGCCGGTGTGCAACGTAGACCGCCATGAGGGCGGCGAACGTCATGGTGCCAACGCCTCCGATTTCGATGAGGAGGGCGATCACGACTTGCCCGAAGGTGCTCCAGTACGTGGCGGTGTCGGCGACGATGAGGCCGGTGACGCTGGTGGCTGACGTAGCGGTGAAGAATGCGACGGAGAGCGGGGCGCCTCCGGGCAGGGAGGGGCCGGCCGCAACTGCGGGCGCGGTTAGCGTGCCTTCTGCCCACATGGGTGCGCCGGTTCGCGCTACTGGAAGCATGAGGAGTAGCGTGCCGATAACTATGGTGATTCCAAGCCCGAGTACTGCGACTCGGGCTGGGCGGAAGCCGGGTGACCTCATCTTTTAGCGAACCTCTTTTGCTCTTATTTTCAGCAAGAAAAAACTTGCCTAACGCGCCGACTACAAGGGGTAGTGTTTGGCGTGTCAGGCAAGTTCTAGGTTGCTATTACGGCATCGCGTTACAGTCGCTTAACTAGCGGGAACGTGATTGTCTCGCGGATTCCGTAGCCGGTTAGGGCCATGAGGAGTCGGTCGAGACCCATGCCCATGCCGCCTGTTGGGGGCATGCCCTGTTCCATGGCCTGGAGGAATTCTTCGTCGAGAACCATAGCTTCCGGGTCGCCGTTTGCCGCGGCGAGGGCTTGGGCTTCGAAGCGTTCGCGCTGCACGACCGGGTCTACTAGCTCGGAGTAGGCGGTTGCTAGCTCGAAGCCGCGAACGTAGAGGTCCCACTTTTCTACGCGGCCGGGAAGGCTGCGGTGCTGGCGAACTAGCGGCGAGTTGTCTACCGGATAGTCGCGCACGAACGTGGGTGCCCAAAGGTGGTCGCCAACCTCGTGCTCGAAAATCTCCTCCACGATCTTGCCGGCGAGCGCGTGGTCGGGAACCTCGATACCGCGAGCGTTTGCAAGCTCAATCAGGTGGCCCTTCTCGGTCTCGGGCGTGATGGTTTCCTTCACGGCTTCGGAAACAACCTCGTAGAGGGAGACTTCGTCCCACTGGCCGGAAAGGTCGTATTCGGTGCCGTCCGCGAGCGTCACGACTTCGGAGCCGAAAACGTCGCGCGCGGCCTTTTGGATGAAGTCGCGCGTGCGCTTCGCCATCGTGTTGTAGGTGCCGTACGCCTCGTACGCTTCGAGCATGGTGAACTCGGGCGAGTGGGAGGAGTCTGCACCCTCGTTGCGGAAGTTGCGGTTGATTTCGAAGACCTTCTCAACGCCGCCAACGACTGCGCGCTTGAGGAAGAGCTCGGGCGCGATACGCAGGAAAAGCTCGGTGTCGTAGGCGTTCATGTGGGTCTGGAACGGACGAGCCGCAGCGCCACCGTGAATGTTTTGGAGCATCGGCGTTTCGATCTCCAGGAAGCCTTCGCGGTGGAAGTAGTCGCGCAGCGACCAGACAACTGCGGAGCGGGTGCGAACCATTTCGCGGGCCGCGGGGCGCAGGATCATGTCGAGGTGACGCTGACGAATGCGCGCCTCCTCCGACAGGCTCATCTCTTCACCGGATTCGGTGGTGAACGTCTTGGGCAGCGGGCGCAGGGCCTTCGCCGCGATCTTCCACGCGGGCACCTCACCTGTGGGCCTTGCGAAGACGGAGAGTTCGCCGCGGCGCGAGCGGATCGCGGGGCCGTGCACGAACAGGTGGTCGCCAAGGTCGACGTTGGTCTTGAACTCCTTGAGGGAGTCGGCGCCTACCTCCTTGGCGGAAAGCATTACCTGAATGCGGTTGCCTTCACCGTCTTGGATTACGACGAACTGGAGTTTGCCCGATCCGCGGATGAACATTACGCGGCCGGCAATGCCAACGTTTTCGTCGGATTCTTCGTCGATTTCGAGGTGTTCGTAGTCTTCGCGAACCTTTTTGATAGTTGAGGTGATCGGAAGTTCTACGGGGTAGGGGTCGATACCTTCGGCGAGCATGCGGGCACGCTTTTCAGCGCGCACGCGAATCTGCTCGGGTGCGTCTTGAAATTCTGGCGATTCTACGTTCTGTTCCACGCCTATATGCTAGCCGAGCTGTTGGGGCCTACGTAAATAGGGCGTCGAAAATCACGTTTGTTTAAGCCCTGTTGGGCGACTTGAGGGGTTTTGGCCCGCCGGTCGCGTTTTCGAGGCCTTCGGGTACGGAGCCAGGATCGGTGTCTTGGCTGAGGATGCGGTTGTTTTCGTCGACGAGTACGACGCGGCCCTTGAAGTTCGCGGTGAGCGATTCGGGTACCGACTGGTAGGCGATGATGATGACGATGTCGCCCGGGTCGGTTAGGTGCGCTGCAGCGCCGTTCAGCTGGATGACGCCGGAGCCGGGCGTGCCCGCAATGGTGTAGGTGGATAGGCGGTTGCCGTTGGTTACGTTAACGATGTCTACGCGCTCGCCCTCGAGGATGCCCGCGGCTTCGAGGAGGTCACTGTCAACGGTGATGGAGCCTACGTAGTTGAGGTCGGCGCCGGTCACGGTTGCGCGGTGGATTTTCCCGCTCATGAGGGTGCGGTAGATTTCGCTGCTCATTTGATGATGCTCCCGATGTTCAAGATGGTGTTGTCGATGAGGCGGGTTTGCCCAACGTACGCGGCGATCGCCAGAACGCCTTCGCCGGATTCTACGGATTCGAACGTCGTGGGGTCTACGAGTTCCACATAGTCGACGCGCACGCCCGCGTCTTCAAGAACGCTTCGGGTGGCGGTTTTTATTTCATCGGCGCTGTTGCCCGCCTCGGCCGCCGCTTTTCCGGCTTTGAGGGAGGCGCTGAGTGAGAGCGCCTGCTCGCGTTCAGCTTCAGATAGGTAGGAGTTGCGCGAAGAGAGGGCGAGGCCATCTTCTGCGCGCACGATCGGCGCCCCAACGATTTCGATTGGCATGTCGAGGTCGCGAACCATTTGTCGAACGATGGCGAGCTGCTGGGCGTCTTTTTGACCGAAGACGGCAACGTCTGCGCCGGTGATGTTGAACATTTTGTGTACGACTTGGAGTACGCCCGCAAAGTGGGTGGGGCGCGTCTTGCCTTCGAGCACGGTTGCGGAGGGGCCGGGGTTGAGCGTCACGTTCGCGTTCCCGTTCGGGTAGATCTCCTCGGTGGCGGGCGCGAAAACGAGGTCGGCTCCAACGGAGGCAACCGCGGCAAGGTCGGCTTCAAGGTTGCGCGGGTACTTGTCGAAGTCCTCTCCGGGCGCGAACTGCGTGGGGTTCACGAATACGGTGACCATCACGTGGTCGGCGTGCTTTTTCGCCTCCTTGACCAGGCTGAGGTGCCCCTCATGCAGGGCGCCCATGGTCATGACGAGTCCGAGCCTGCCGGGCAGGGCATCGAGCGCGCCGCGCAGTTCGTCGCGAGTCTTAACAAGTGTAGGTTTCACGAAATGCCTCCTTAAGAGACATTGTGCTCTCCTCGAGCCTCGGATTTCGACTTCAGGCGCGGTTTTGTGGGCAAACTTCCAGCTGTCAGCCCTGTTTGGGGCGTAGGGATGCCAGGATTTCGCTCACCTGGTTTTCGGTTAGGAGGAGGTGTTCGCCGGCCATTTTCGCGGTTGCTCGGGCAAGGTCGGTGTAGGTTTCGAGCGCGACTGGCATGTCGGCTTCGAAGAGTGCTCGCCTGTGTGCTTGGAGGGTGCCGGTGTCGCCGCGTCGAACCGGGCCGGTGAGGCCAGACGCTCCTTCGCTGAGCGCGCGGTCGAGCGCCGCGTTTAGGAGGGGCCGAATGTAGAGCGCCGGGTTCTCAACTCCCGCACGGTCGAGCATTTCGACGGCTTGGGTTACGAGGGTGACGAGGTGGTTTGCCCCGTGTGCGAGTGCACCGTGGTAGAGGGTGCGGTCTTCCTCCTCAACGACGCGCGGTTCGAGGCCGATTTCGAGTGCGATCGCGGAGGCGATGGGTAGCGCGACGGCCGTGGAGGTGATTGCCGCGGGGCACATTTGGAGGCGGTCGACGTCGATGCTGGTGCCGGTGAAGGTCATCGCGGGGTGGAGGGCGATGGGGAGGGCGCCGGCGGCTTGCGCGGAGTCGAGCACGCGGATGCCGTGGGCGCCGGAGGTGTGCATGACGATTTGGCCGGGCCTGAAGCACCCGAGTTTCGCGAGCCCGTCGACGAGGGGCTGGATCTGGTCGTCGGGTATGGCGATGAGTACGAGGTCGGCTTCGCACGCCTCCTCGGCTTCCACGAATGGAGCGCCGAGGATAGCTTCAGCCGCGTCGTTGCGCTCGGGTTTGGATGAGCGCGTGATGCCAATGACTTCGTGGCCGACGATTTGCAGGGCACGCCCGATCACGGGCCCGACCCTGCCGGCACCGATGATGCCGACTTTGAAGCGTCCGGGTTTCATAGACCTACTTTTCTTCGTTTTGAGGCTCGCGCTGCGAGGCCGGCTCATCTAGCGGCGATTGTGCAGGAGGCGTTGCCTCCATCGACATGGCCTGGTTAGGGGTCGGCACGCCGACTGCTTGCCCCTGGGCGTCGGCACCTTGCTGCGTGTAGGCGGTTCCCTGCTCGGAGGCTGCGGGGGCGGCCCTGCGAACCCATTCTTCCTGCGTTTCGTGGGTGCGCGTGAGGCGCGCTCGGCGGGTGATTTCGGTGTGAACCTGCTCGGCCTGAGCGGCGCCAAGGTGACGGATGCCAGCGGCGAGTTCTACTTGAACTAGGTGCAGGCTGACGGTTGCAAGCCCGCGCCTGCGCTCCCACGGCCCTTGCGAGATGCGCGTGGACTGCAGGTGGTCGTAGGGCAGCATCGTGAATTTGCGGGTGATTCGCCCGTCGCGCAGGAGGATCATTTCGTCGGTGAGGCGAACGGCGCGCCTTTTCCATACGAGCGGGTCGAAAATCTTGGAAGACGGCGGGTTTTGGGAGAAGCCAAGCATTTCGCCTTCGGAGGTGAGGCCCGCGTTGATGACCTCTACGGGGTTGGGTACGCCGAGGTTGGGGTAGACCATCCATAGGGCGCGAAGCATGTCGTGCTTTTCGCCGACGGGCAGGAGCACGGAGTGGTTGACCTTGTCTTCCTTACCCGTGGGGGCGAAGCCGGCCTGCACGATTTCGACCTTGTACCAGCCGAAGTAGCGCCAGAAGAAGGGTTGGCGAACTTTGATGCCGTGGATGCGTTGGATGGGGATGGTTTGGGCGCGCGTGGAGAGCAGGCCCGAGCGCACGCGAATACCGTCGCTCGTTACGGAGGCGGTGAACCCGTAGTTCATTGAGAACTGGTTGAACGGGTAGGTGAACATGGCGATGCCACCGATGACGGCGGGTAGTACGGCCGCCCCGACCGTCGGGAACATTACTGCGGGGATGACGGTGCCGAGGATCATGGCGGCGCCCGTGATGCCAAGCAGCAACGAGCCTCCGTTGACTACGACGGAGGCGAGGAGGCGTCCGGTTGGAACCTTGAACACGATGTTCTCTAGTTCGTCGAACTCCATCATCGAAATGTCGGTGCCTGGCGCAGGAGCTACGGCTCCCTGCATTTGCCCCATCTGAGGGCCTCCAAGACCCGCCTCTGCACCACCCGGAAGGCCGCTACCTGCAAGCCCGCTGCCTGGAAGAGCGCTCCCCTGCCCGGAGACTCCCGCAACACCGGCCCCGGCGAGGGTGCCTCCAGCCTGAGCGGCGGGCGCAGCGATCTGCCCTTTGGCTTGGCGTGCGCGGAGCATCACTTCACGGCGAACTTCTTCGAGTTGCGCGGTTTTGAGAAGGCCGAGCTTGAAGTTCGAGCCGGCGCCTCCTGCGACCTCAACGTCGATGTTTCCAAGTTTGAAGATGCGGCCGATGAGCGGGTGCGTGATGTTTACGGCTTGAATGCGGTCGAGGCGCGCGTGTTTTTGTCTGCGAAAGAAGATGCCTTCGCGGAAGAACACGGCCTCGCTGGTGATTGCAAAACCCATGCGCTTCCACGCGAACCACGAGTAAATGCCGGTGACCAGAATGAACAGCAGAATGCCCGCGGCGATCGCGAACAACACGATCGCGATGCCGTAGGTCTCAACGAGCCCAAGCTCGGCAATGTCGTACAGGAATTGGGCGTTTTGGAAGAAGATGAACGCGATGATTGCGGCGAAGATCGTCCAGGTTCTGGCAAGCGGGGTGATCGGGTGTAGAGACCGCCATTCGGATTCTTCTACGCCCGAACCCACTGCGGTTAGTGTTTCGTTGCGTGCCATGGGTTAGAGGCCTGCCATTTCCGACTCGCCGCGCTCTGCGAGGCTGGAGCGTAGTCGTGCTGCTTCGGCGCCGGAGAGCCCGTGGATGGAGGCGTCGGTCGATGCTGAAGCGGTGTGTAGTTGCACGGTTGCGATGCCGAAGGCGCGCGCGATGGGGCCTTCGGAGACGTCGACGTACTGGAGGCGCCCGTAGGGTACGACGGTGAGGGACTTCCACATGATTCCGCGGCGGATGAGGAGGTCGGACTCGGCTTCGGCGTAGCCGATTGCGCGTACTTGGCGTGGGATGAGCCACAGGAGCCAGCCGAAGAATGCGACGGCCACGCCAACTTCGATGAGGAACCAGTAGGAGAAGATGATGGCGAGCACGATGAAAGGAATCGTGAAGATGGCGGCGAAGATGAGTGTCGTGATTACGCGAACTTTCAAGAGTGCGGGTGATACGCCGTGGAACTCCACGCCTTCGGGCAGGAACGGGTCGATGCCTTCATTTTGTTTGCCGCGCCCCATGAGTGAGGTGGGTGGGTTGAAGGGAAATACGCCTTCGCGCACTTCGGTTTCGGCCTGGGTTTCGTAGTTCACGAGTGTCCTTCCAATCTATTGGATTTGTAAACACAAATCTTTACCTCAGTAATACGCTACAGGAGCACTGGGACAGTTGCATATACCGATAAACTTGGCATAAATAAACCTGTGCGTAACCGTTCAGCTACCTTTAAGGAAGCACGTGTCCAATGGGGGTATGAGTTCGAACATGTCAGAAGAGGCCAAGACTGAGGCACACCTGCTCGTCGTTGATGATGAGCCAAATATTCGCGATCTACTTGCATCTTCTTTGCGGTTTGCAGGTTTTGAGGTCTCGACTGCAGAAGACGGCGCGTCGGCGTTCCATTTGGCAACTACGGAGCACCCGGATTTGATTGTGCTTGACGTGATGATGCCCGACATGGATGGTTTTACGGTTACGCGTCGCCTGCGTGATGCGGGCGTGCGCACGCCGGTTTTGTTCCTCACTGCACGCGATCAGATGCGTGACAAGATTCAGGGTTTGACGGTTGGCGGCGACGATTACGTGACGAAGCCGTTTGGCCTGGAGGAGGTTGTTGCGCGTATCCGCGCGATTCTGCGTCGAACGATGACTGGCGACACGGATGATGGTGTTATCCGGATTGCTGATCTTGAGTTGGATGAGGATGCGCATGAGGTTCGCCGCGCGGGCGTGGAGATCGACCTGTCGCCCACCGAGTTTAAGTTGCTTCGCTACCTCATGATTAATGAGGGGCGAGTGGTATCTAAGATGCAGATCCTCGACCACGTGTGGGAGTACGACTGGGATGGTGAGGCTGCGATTGTGGAGTCTTACATCTCGTATTTGCGTCGTAAGCTCGCGGTTGAGGGTAGTTCGGGCGATTTGATTCATACACGCAGGGGCGTGGGATACATGTTGAGGGCTGAACAGGCTTAGTGCCATGAGTTCCCCTCAGCCGTCCTTCAGCATGTGGCGCAAGCTGTGGCAGAAGACGAGTCTTACGCGCAGGCTCGTCGTGTTGTTCACAGCGATATTGACGATCTCTTTTACGATCGCTGGCGCCGCGATGGTTGGTATCGTGCAGGCTCACTTGGTGAGTCAGGTGGATCGCGAGCTTGAAAGTACGGCTAAGCAGCTGGCGGTTAAGACGGTGCGTTCGATTATTGCGAGTGTGCCGGCGGATGCGCCTTCGAACTATTACATTCGTTTCACGTCTGCTGAGGGCGTGTACCAAACCGCTATCACGAATGAGACTGCCGAAAGGTTCGGCACTCCTCGCCCCGGCGTGCTCCTCACGGTGAATGGTCCGACGCCGAAGGATGCGATCACGCGGCCGGTGAACGTGCCCTCCACGAAGATGGGTTCTTACTGGCGTGCCGTGGCCGTGCCGATTTCGCTTGAAAATGAGCCGTTCGGCATCGTGACGGTCGCTCTCCCGCTGGCCGGTATTACCGAGGCGATTCGCAATACGGCTCGCTATTTCCTCCTGCTTAGTGTGTCGATTGTGGTTGTGGGCGCGATGGCGTCGTACTACTTGATTCGCAGGTCTATGTACCCGCTTCGGCGTATCGAGTATGTGGCCGGCAAGATTGCGGCTGGCGACCTCACGCAGCGCGTGGATCCGAGTCCGATTACGACTGAGGTTGGATCTCTTGCGAACAGTTTGAACGTGATGCTCGCGCAGATTGAGTACTCGTTTGCGGAGCGCGAGCGCTCGGAGAACCGTATGAGGAGTTTCGTGTCGGACGCGTCGCATGAGCTTCGCACTCCCCTGTCGGCGTTGCGCGGTTACGGTGAGCTCTACCGCATGGGCGGTGTGCCGGCTGAGCGTGTGCCGGACGTGATGGAGCGTATTGAGAACGAGTCGACGCGCATGGCGAATCTGGTTGAGGATTTGCTTACTCTTGCGCGTTTGGATGAGGCGCCCGCGATCAGTATTGAGCCGGTGGATCTGCTGAAGATTGCTTACGATTCGATGTTCGATTTGAAGGCGCTTGACGCGTCGAGGATCGTGTCGGTCGTGGGTCTCACGCCTAGTGAGGATGCGCCTACGAATCTGATGATTGAGGCGGATAAAGACCAGATTACGCAGGTGTTTACGAACCTCATTGGCAATATTGTTCGGTATACGCCGAAGGGTTCGCCCGTCGAGATTGCGCTCGGTGTGGATGGTGAGCGGGCGATTGTTGAGTTCCGCGATCACGGCCCGGGTATTTCGAAGGCGGAGCGCGAGAAGGTGTTTACGCGTTTTTACCGCACGGATAAGTCGCGTTCGCGCGCGTCGGGCGGGTCGGGTCTTGGCTTGTCGATCGTGTCGTCGATTATGGCGTTGCATTCGGGTGAGGCGTCGCTCGGGCGCACGCCGGGTGGTGGTTTGACGGTGCGTTTGTTCTTGCCGGTGAGGCAGTGTGGGAACTCGCTAGCGAAGCCGAAAATGATTTCTGACGTTTAGGATCTTTGCTTAAGGGTGGGTATGCCCCTAGCATTGGGGATGTGTCTGGATCTGATGAGGGAAGTTCTTCCCTAGGAACTATTCCTGCTTGGCTTGCCGGCACGTTCGCTGATGCTGTGGACGGTTGCGGTGGTAGCCCCTCTGATGAGGTTATTGAGCAGGAGGCCAGCGCACTGCTTTCACACTGGTGCGCCCCCGACCGCAAGTATCATAATGCGGGTTATTTGGCGCGCGTGATTGCGGCTTTTGACCAGTTGGATACGTCGGCGCATTCGCCGGAGTTGTTGCGTCTTGCCGTGTGGTATGCGGGTTTGATTCCGCCGGAGGCGATTAAGCAGCATAGGGCGGCGGTGGCGGAGTTTGAGGCGTCTTGTCCGACGATGATTTCGGAGTCGATCGGGCGGCTTGGGTTTTCGCAGGCGGTTGCGACGCGCGTGTGCGAGTTGTTGCATGCGGTGATTGGGC
>JAUNLN010000010.1:0-6913 GCA_030532245.1 Actinomycetaceae bacterium | reverse complement strand
TTTTCGCAGGCGGTTGCGACGCGCGTGTGCGAGTTGTTGCATGCGGTGATTGGGCATGACACGTCGATTGATGACGTGGACGCGACGGCTTTGATTGATGCTACGCAGTATGATTTGGCGGCGACTCCGCAGGAGTATAAGCGCTATCGGGCTTCGCTTCGTGAGGAGTTTTCGTCGCTTTCTGATTTGGAGTATTTCCGGGCGAGGCGTCGGTTTGTGAAGATGTTGTTGCAGCGCCCGCAGATTTTCTTGTCGCCTGCGGGTGCGGCTTGGGAGGCTACGGCTCGGCAGAATCTTGAGGCGGAGCTTGCGAATCTTGAGGCGCGGATTGCGAAGTCGGATCCGGGTGCTCCTCTTGAGGAGGATCCTGCGGATTCTCCTGGCGTGGATCTTACTTCTACTACGATGATTCGCCGGATTGAGGCGGCTGCGGCTCCCGTGGTGCCGATTAAGAAGGATGAGGATGCGGAGCCTGCTCCTCATGCGACGGCTGTTAATGTTTCGACGCCTGTTGCGGCTGTGGAGGAGGCTGAGTCTGACGACACGTCTTCGCTTGAGGCGGAGCCGGAGGATTTGACTCGCTCGTTTGCGGCCCCGGTTCGGCGTCTGTCGGCTAAGGAGCTTGCTCGTTTGGCCCGCAAGTCTAAGGAGGCTGCGGCGGCTGAGCAAGAGACTTCGCCGGCTGCTAGCGCGGGCGTTGAGGATTCGTTTACGGGCGCAGACGCGAAGGAACTGCGCAAGCAGTTAGACGAGGACTAAACCCCTCACCTACTTACTCCTTCAGCGCCCGAGCCATCACATGATCTCGCGTAGTTGTGGGCCTTAAGAGCAATCAACCGCGGCAGTCTTGGCCGCACAATCGCGCGCTCACACCACCCTCCTCCTTTTCTCCACAGGCTCTACACTCCCCTACTTACCCACAGATTCTTCCCCGCTCGGGGAGGTTTTTGAGCGCTCGCGGAAGACTGGCATCACCCGTTTAGAGAAAGGGATGCTATGACGGTTTTCTATGTTGATCCGGCTGAGGTTGCGAGGGCTTCAGCGATGGTTCGAGCTAGTGCGGACGCGCTTCGAAGTGAGGTGGCTGCGATGATGGCTCATTTGGATGCGTTGCAGGCTTCGTGGTCGGGAACTGCTTCTGCGCAGTTTGCTGAGGTTGCGGCGAATTGGCGTTCTACGCAGGTGTTGGTTGAGCAGTCTTTGGATGAGATCGGCCTGCAACTGGCGACTGCCGCGAGCGCTTACTCGGATGCTGAGTCGCAGACCACGGCCCTGTTCGCGTCCTAACAGCCGCTTGTTTTCGAGGCCCTGAATACGCTTGTGGGGCGTAGCCGAATGCGTTTCGCATCGGCTACGCCCCACAAGGTTGAGGTTTTTAGTACATGCCACCCATGTCGTCAGCACCCGGGGCTGCCGGTGCCGGCGGCTCGGGCTTGTCGGCGACGATCGCCTCGGTGGTGAGGAACATGCCGGCGATGGAGGCCGCGTTCTGGAGTGCAGAGCGGGTTACCTTTACCGGGTCGGCGATGCCGGCGTCGAGCATGTTTTCGTAAACGCCGGTTGCAGCGTTGAGGCCTTCACCGCTGGGGAGGTGCTTGACCTTGTCTACAACTACGCCGCCTTCGAGGCCTGCGTTGACTGCGATCTGCTTGAGCGGAGCCTCAACTGCAACGCGAACAATGTTTGCGCCGGTGAGCTCGTCGCCCTCAAGGTCGATGTCGAGCAGGGTCTGGGCTGCCTGGATGAGTGCTACACCGCCGCCGGGGACGATGCCCTCTTCAGCAGCTGCCTTCGCGTTGCGAACAGCATCCTCAATGCGGTGCTTGCGCTCCTTCAGCTCAACCTCGGTTGCGGCACCGGACTTGATGACGGCTACGCCGCCAGCGAGCTTGGCGAGGCGCTCGTTGAGCTTCTCCTTGTCGTACTCGGAGTCGGAGTTCTTGATTTCGCCGCGGATCTGAGCGACGCGGCCCTCAATGGCTTCCTTGGTGCCTGCACCTTCAACGATGGTGGTCTCGTCCTTGGTGACAACGACCTTGCGTGCCTGGCCGAGAACATCGAGGTCGGCGGTCTCGAGCGAGAGGCCAACGGTTTCGGAGATGACCTGGCCGCCGGTGAGGATAGCCATATCCTGGAGCATGGCCTTGCGACGGTCGCCGAAGCCCGGAGCCTTAACGGCAACGGACTTGAAGAGGCCGCGGATCTTGTTAACAACGAGGGTTGCGAGTGCTTCGCCCTCAACGTCGTCTGCAATGATGAGGAGCGGCTTGCCAGCCTGCATTACCTTCTCGAGCAGCGGGAGCAGATCCTTGACGTTGGAGATCTTGCCCTCGACGAGGAGCACGTATGCGTCCTCGAATACTGCTTCCTGACGCTCAGCGTCGGTTACGAAGTAGGGGGAGAGGAAGCCCTTTTCGAAGCGCATGCCCTCAGTGGTTTCGAGGGTGGTTTCGAAGGAGTTCGTCTCTTCAACGGTGATGACGCCTTCGCGGCCGACCTTCTCCATTGCTTCTGCGATGAGGCGGCCGATGGCTGCGTCGTTTGCGGAAATGGATGCGGTTGCTGCGATCTGGTCGGTGGTCTCGATCTCCTTCGCGTCTGCGTGGAGGGCCTCAACGACCTTGGCTACTGCGGTGTCGATGCCGCGCTTGAGGGCGATCGGGTTTGCACCGGCTGCAACGTTGCGTAGGCCTTCGCGAACGAGAGCCTGTGCGAGAACGGTTGCGGTCGTGGTGCCGTCACCTGCTACGTCGTCGGTCTTCTTAGCAACTTCCTTGACGAGCTCTGCGCCGATCTTCTCGTACGGGTCTTCGAGCTCAACTTCCTTAGCAACCGAGACACCGTCCTTCGTGATGGTGGGGGCGCCCCACTTCTTGTCGAGGACGACGTTACGGCCCTTGGGGCCTAGCGTTACCTTTACAGTGTCGGCGAGGATATCCAGGCCGCGCTCCATGGCGCGGCGTGCTTCCTCGTCAAACGCAATCATCTTGGACATGAAATTTTTTCCTCCGCTGTGGCGGTTGTTGGCTACGAGGTGCCCGCGACGGACGACCTACCGTTTCGCGTTTCTGTCTCGCTTACCGGCGGTCTCACCTGGTATCCCTGGTCTTATCACTCGACGCTCGCGAGTGCTAACAAATATATTGGCACTCTCGACGCTCGAGTGCAAGGTGAGTAAGCTCAAAGCACAAAAAGTTGAGGCAACCAGGCTCAAGTCTGGTTGCCTCTGTGAGTCTTTTCGCAAGTTGTGCTTGTTTGGGGTTTAGTAGTCGCCCTTGAGGATGATGATGTAGTCGGCTTCGCCGAGGTCGGTCGTGTTTTCGGAGTAGTTGTAGATGCCGAGTAGCGCGCCGATTGCTTCGGCTCCGTCGCGCGTGCCGGGCGCGTAGTAGATTGTGGTGGCTTCTGTGAGCCAGCCGGAGGCGTTCGCGGCGGTTACGTATTGGTATCCGTCGTTTTGGAGGGTGGCGACTGCTTCTGCGGCGAGGCCGTTAATGTTGGTGCCGTTTAGAACTTGGATGACGACTTGTTTGGATACGCCTTCGTCGCGTTCGGTTGGTTCTTCGGTCGCCTCGGTGACTTCTTCCGTCGGAGCTTCCGTTACCTCTTCTGTTGTGGGTTCGGTGGTTGCTTCGGTTGTGACGGTTGTTTGTTCGGGCGCGGCGGTTGGCGCGGGTTCTTGTAGGCCGCCTCCTCGGTTCGTGATGAATGACACGGCGCCCCATGCTAGGACGGGCACGATGATGAGCACGAGGAGGAAGGGCAGCACGGTTTTCCAGCGCGACGGCGCTTGGCGGTGTAGACCGGCGGGCCCGGTTTGGCCTGCCTGGTCGAATTCGTCTTCGGGATATTGTTGCGGACTCACGCTTTTAGGGTACCTTTATTCGCTTTTCTTCGGCTAATCCACGCCGATATTGCGGTGAAAAGTCGCTTAGAACGTAGGATTGTGGTGTGACTGCGAAACCACTTACGGACTTGATTGATGAGGGGTGGGCGCGTGCGCTTGCTCCTGTGGAGCCTTTGATTCATGAGCTGGGCGAGATGCTTCGGGAGGAGAATCGCGCTGGCCGGGGTTATTTGCCTGCTGGTACGGATGTGTTGCGCGCGTTTACGTACCCGTTTGATGACGTGAAGGTGTTGATTATTGGGCAGGACCCGTATCCGACTCCGGGGCATGCGATGGGGTTGTCGTTTTCGGTGATGCCAGGTGTGAAGCCGCCTCGTTCGTTGCAGAACATTTATCAGGAGTTGAATGCGGATTTGGGGTTGCCGGTGCCGGATTCGGGGGATTTGACGCCGTGGGCGCGTGAGGGCGTGTGTTTGATGAACAGGGTGCTTACGGTTATGCCGGGTACGCCTGGTTCGCACCGCGGTCGTGGTTGGGAGCAGGTGACTGAGGTGGCGATTCGTGCTTTGGTTGCGCGGAATCTGCCGTTGGTGTCGATTTTGTGGGGTCGGGATGCTCGTAGTGTTCGCCCGCTGCTTGGGAGCACGCCGGTGATTGAGTCGGCGCACCCTTCTCCCCTGTCGGCGAGTCGAGGGTTCTTTGGGTCGCGCCCGTTCTCGCGAGCAAACGCCGCACTACTGGAGCTAGGAACAACTCCGGTGAACTGGGATCTGACGGCCGGGAAGTAGCGCAGTAAAAAGTAGCTTAATTAGAATCGAGCCCCTCGAAAGTGAGGGGCTCGATCCGTGTTTAACCTTGGTTAGAAGATCACGAAGATGATGGATGCAAACACGAAGCCAACGACGGATTCGATGGTTTGCTGCATGGTCCAGGTCTTGAGAGTGGTCTTCACGTCCATGCCTAGGAGTCGACCAACGAGCCAGAATCCGGAGTCGTTTACGTGCGAGCCGATTACCGAGCCGGCGGCTGCGGCAAGCGTGATTGCAACGATTTCCATGGAGGAGAAGTCGCCTGCGAGCACCGCGGGGGCCATGAGGCCGGCTGCGGTGGTGAGTGCGACGGTTGCGGAGCCCTGCGCGAGGCGGAGCACGACGGCCACGAGGTAAACCGCGAGGATCACGGGAATGCCGAGGCCTTCCATTTGGGTGGCGATGGCGTTGCCAATGCCCGAGGAGCGCAGTACGCCTCCGTACATGCCGCCGGCGCCGGTGATGAATACGACGGACGCGATCGGGCCGAGCGAGGAGTCGATGAGCTTTTCGAGCGCGTTCTTCTCAACGCCTCGTGCGGTACCGAGAACGGGTAGGGCAACGAGCACGGAGATGAGTAGCGCGATGCCGCTCTTGCCGACGAAGGTAAAGGCTTGCGCCCAGATTTCGCCGCCTGCAATTACGCCTGCCTTCGTGGCGAAGTCGACGCCGGTGTTGAGGAAGATGAGGATCATCGGGAGCACGAGGATCGCGATTACCGTGCTGGTCTTCGGCGGGTTCTTGACGTCTTTGCCGTCGCGGCCGAACACTGCACCTACAACTTCGGTGAAGTTGTACTTCTTGCCCACGTACTTACCCCAGAGGTAACCGGAGATGTAGAAGGTCGGGATTGCGATGATTAGACCGACGATGAGGAGTAGGCCGAGGTTCGTGTTGAAGAACGTGGATGCGGCGACGGGGCCGGGGTGCGGCGGCACGAATACGTGCATGACGGAGAACGCCGCGGCGGTCGGGATCGCGTAGAGGAGGATCGGGCCACCGATGCGTGCGGCGACGGCGAACACGATGGGGAGCATGACTACGAGGCCTGCGTCGAAGAACATCGGGAAGCCGAGCAAGAGGGATGCTACGCCGAGGGCAAGTGGGGCGCGTTTTTCGCCGAATTTGCTGATCATCGTGTCGGCTAGCGCCTGCGCACCGCCAGAGTGTTCCACGAGTTTGCCGAGCATGGCGCCTAAGCCGACGAGTATGCCAACGTCTCCCAGCGTGCTTCGGAAGCCTCCCATGACCACGTCGTAGAGGCTGCCCGTCGGAATGCCTGCAACGATAGCGGTGAGTACTGAAACGAGTACGAGGGTTACGAAGGCGTGGAGTCTGAATTTAATAATAAGGACGAGGATTAGCAGGACACCCACGGCGGCTATGCCAAGAAGAGGGCCTGCGCTAAGCGTCTGTTCCCAGTTTTCCAACTTCATTTCCTTTGCAATACACATCATTGTGAATTTCGAGAGCGCAAGCGACACCGCTCGCGTTCACCATTCACCCATATGGTAATACTAATGCCGCACTATCGTGCAACTTTTAGATAACGATGTGAGGATCTATCGCGCTGAAAGCATGATTTTTTCTTGGAAAACTTGGCGACATCCCCTCAGTCGAAGCGCAAAACGTTGGGTGCGTTAGTGTCGAAAGCGGTGCGAACTTCGGCAACAATGTCGTGCATGGCTTCGCGAGCAGTTACCGCGTCACCAGCGTAAATTGCCCGCGCGATCGCCTCGTGTCCGCGAAGCGCGCGAGGCTCTGGCCGCGGAGGCATGAGCTGGTGGTCGGTACGCCAGCGGAGCACTGCCTCAATCGCGGTTCCTAGCGAAACGAACATTTCGTTGCCGCTCGCCTCGAGGATGAGCTTGTGGAAGCGAATGTCGACGTCCATGAATTCTCCCCCGGAGGAGACCGAGCCCAGCCTGGTCAGTTCGGCGCTTAGGCGCAAGATCTCGTCACGCTGGTCTCGACTGGCAAAGTTTGCCGCGAGTTGAGCTGCCATGGGCTCGATCGCTTCGCGCAAGTCTATGAGCGAGCGCATTTGCCTCTTCTCCTGGCTTGAGTCGAGGCGCCAGCTAATGACGCGCGGATTGAAGACGTCCCAGTTTTCCATGCCTTGGATTACGAGACCGCGTCTGCGTTGCGGGATCACAAACCCGCACTCTTCGAGGCTGCGCTGTACTTCGCGCGCGACCGTTCTCGAGCAGTCGAACTCCTCCTCAATCTGAGCGAGGGTGATTGTGTCGCCAGGCTT
>JAUNLN010000034.1 GCA_030532245.1 Actinomycetaceae bacterium | reverse complement strand
CTGTAAAAAATTCGGCAATTTTTTTACAGGTTCTGCCCACTTGTAAAAATCTTTTACACGTCGCGGAGGAGGTGGCCGCGGGATCGTTTGAAGTGCCAACAGCTCAGGTGAGAACCGATGAGCACTGAGCGGGAGGCGCGCGCAAGGCGGGAGGCGGGCGCAGGGCGGGAGAGGCACGCAGGGCGGGGGCGCCCGCAAAAACGTGAGATTTGCCGCCAAAACGCGTCAAACGCGAAACCCCGATAGGGTAAAAAGTGGGCCCCGCGCCCAAAAACCCTGAAACCAACCGGAAGAAAGCATGAATCGGAAAGTCATAACCGTAGCGCTAGCATTCGTCGGACTCGTGGTAGGCGCGGGATTCGCATCAGGAAAAGAAATCATCCAATACTTCGTCGGATTCGGAATCCACGGAATGTGGGCAGTACTCCTAACCCTCGCAATCCTCGCCATCGCCGGCTACGCAATCCTCCAGTTAGCTTCATTCTTCCTCGCAAACGACCACAACAGTGTGCTGAGCGAAATCTCCTCACCAATCACCTCCCGAACATTCGACGTCCTAATCACACTCACCCTGTTCTCCATGGGATTCGTGATGATCGCCGGAGGAGGCACCACCCTCAACCAACAATTCGGCCTCCCCGTGTGGATCGGTAGCGCGGTAATCACCCTCCTCGTCATACTCGTCGGAATGCTCGACGTCGACCGTGTAACCGCCATCATCGGCGCGATCACGCCCTTCGTTATCGTGCTAATCGGAGGCGCCGCAATCTGGGCCTTCACCCACATCGACTACCCCCTCGCCGAGCTAAACACGATGGCGCTCGACATCGGCTCCACGCTACCGAACTGGTGGATTTCTTCCACAAACTATGTAGCGCTAGCCCTTGCCATGGCCGTATCGATGTCGATCGTCATGGGTGGCCAGATCCGCGACCCCAAGATTGCGGGTAAGGGCGGCATGTACGGCGGCCTCATTTTCGGGCTACTAATCCTCGTCTCCGCCGCCGCCCTTTTCGTACAAATCGACAAGGTCGGCACGTCCGATATGCCGAACCTCATGCTCCTTAACCAGATTCACCCCGCGCTCGGCGTCGTCATGGCGTTCGTGGTGTTCGGCATGATCTTCAACACCGCGATCGGCATGTACTACGCGCTCGCCTCCCGCTTCTCCGGAGGTAACCCGAAGCGGTTCAAGATACTTCTCATCTCGATGGCGCTCGTAGGGTTCGCGATTTCGTTCGTCGGGTTCACCACGTTCGTAAACTACCTGTACCCCGTAATCGGGTACATGGGCATGCTCCTCATCCTGCTACTCGTCGTCAACTGGTTTCGAAGCCGCCACGAGATTCACGAGGAGTCACAGCGACGCCAAACTATTCGAACGATGCTGAGGCACCTGCTACGTCGCGACAAGAAGTTCACCGACACGCACGCCGACAAACTCGCCGAAGCAATCGAAGAGTCGCACATCGAGAATGAGGACTTGCAGGCCGGCAGCGTGATTGCCGTCGTGGAGGAACTGGAAGCCGAAGGTATTGCCTACGACCACCCCTCCTCATTCGACTTTGAGGAAATCACGAACGTCGAGCTTGAAGACTCCGCGCTCGAAGGCTGCTGCGACGACCCGGACGCCCAGGCGCCCGAAGAGCCGGCAAAGTAAGCTCATCGCGGGCGCCTCAAGGAAGGATCAGCCGCGGTAAGGCTTGCTAGGTCTCGTTCAGCCGCGGCGAGGTTCGGCTTTGTTGTACGCGCCGCGGGCTCCTCAAACACGCGAAATAAGCTCAAAAAAATGAGGACCTGTAAAAAATTCGCTAGATTCTTTACAGGTCCTCCTCACGTGTAAAAACTTTTTACACGTAAGAGGCGCGCACCTACATGCGTGCGGAGCGCGCGACTACATGTGGGGCAGGCGCGACGTGACCGCCCTGACCATCCACCTCGGCGAGTGCTTCACCACGAACATCGTCGCCTTGTAACGCACCGACGGCGTGACCAACACTTGGCGCCTACGCACAGCGGCCAGCGCCTCCTCCACAACCTGTTCGCTCGAAATCCAGGAGATCTTCGGAACCTCCTCGGGAACAGTTTCCACGCGCTCGTGGAACGGGGTGTTCACCATGCCCGGCATCACGGCCGTCACCGAAACGCCGGTGCCGCGCATCTCCTCGGCAATGCCCTCCGAGAACGCCTTCACCCACGCCTTATGTGCAGAGTAGGTGCCCATACCCGTGTCGGCGGCGACGGAGGAGACGTTCAAAACCGCTCCGTGGCCGCGCTCAAACATTGCGCGCACAGCCGCGTGCGTAAGCTCCATGACCGCGCGAACCATCACGTCGAGCGCGTTGAGCTCATTCTCGAGGCTGTTCTCGCGGAACCGCACGCCGAGGCCAAAACCAGCGTTGTTCACGAGCAGGCCGATCGGGCGTTCCTTCGCCCAAATGCGCTCCGCAACCTTGTCGCGCCCCTCCTGCGTCGCCAAATCCGCGACCAAAACCTCAGTATGAACGCCCGTCGAAGCACTCACCTTGCGCGCGATCTCACGCAACTTATCCTCACTGCGCGCAACCAACACGAGATCGTGATTCGCCTCCGCAAGCTGCCAACAAAACTCTTCGCCAAAACCGGATGAAGCCCCGGTAACCAATGCAGTACCCATGTGAATAGCGTATGCACCAACGCTCCGCCCATGCCACATTTCGAGCGGGAAGGTAGGGTTAAAACATGCGACTAGCCACCTGGAATGTGAACTCTATCCGCGCCCGCGAACAGCGGGTCATCGACTTCCTCAAGCGAAGCGACACCGACGTGCTCGCCATGCAAGAACTCAAATGCAAACCCGAACAGTTCCCCTTCACCGCGTTCGAGGAGGCGGGCTACCAGGTCGAAATGGTCGGGTACAACCAGTGGAACGGCGTAGCAATCGCCTCCCGAATCGGCATTGAAGACGTCGAGACGAGCTTCCCCGGCCAACCGACCTTCAAAGACAAGCTTGAGGCGCGCGCAATCGGCGCAACCTGCGGCCCCGTGAGAGTTTGGAGCGCCTACGTGCCGCACGGACGCGGCCTCACCGACCCGCATTTTGAGTACAAGCTCGAGTTCCTGCACGGACTAGCAGATCATGCCGCCTCACAAATGGAGGGCAGGCAGCTAGCCGTCGTCGGCGACTTCAACATTGCGCCGCTTGATGAGGATGTGTGGGACATCGCCGAGTTTGAAGGCTCCACGCACGTGTCGGATCGCGAGCGTGAGGCGTTCAAGTATTTTGCGGACCTCGGCATGGAGGAGGTGACGCGCGAGCGCGTCACGAACTACACGTACTGGGATTACCAGAAGCTGCGTTTCCCGAAGAATGAGGGTATGCGCATTGACTTCGTTTACGCGTCGCCCGAGCTTGCCTCCGCGGTGACTGGCGCTGAGATTGACCGCGATGAGCGCAAGGGCAAGGGCGCGTCGGATCACGTGCCCGTGATCATCGACTTTTAGGAGCCGACATGCCTGACGGCCTCCCCGACACTCTCGAGCCTCCGTTCGAGTACTCGCTCGCGTTCATGGAGCCGGGCCACACGCTCGAGTTCGGCGATTCGACGCTGATTTACCCGTATAAGTCGGTGACGAAACTGTTTTCTGCGTTGGCGATTCTCGTTGCGGTTGATCGCGCGATGATCGACCTTGACGACGAGATTCTAATTGCGGAGGGCGCGCGTACCGTGCGGTTGCGGCATTTGCTGTCGCACACGTCTGGACTCGCGTTTAACGGGCCCGTGCTTGAGGCCGGGGTTGAGGAGAAGCGCATCTACTCGAATCGTGGTTTTGAGGAGGCTTCTTGGGCTGTTGAGTCTGCGACGGGCTTCCGGTTTTCGGATTGGGTTGAGGCGACCGTGCTGGAGCCTCTTGGCTTGATCGAAACGCAGATTGATGGGTCTGCCGCGTATGCGGGTGTCGGCTCGATCCGCGACCTTGTGGCTCTTGCGCGCGAGTTGGAGGCTCCAACACTGATCTCTCAGGAGCTGGCGCGGGAGGCGTTTTCGCCCGTATTTGCGGGGTTGAAGGGTGTTACTCCCGGGTTTGGCGCTTATTCGGATAACACGTGGGGTCTTGGCTTTGAGGTTAAGGGCGCGAAGGTTCGCACGTGGTTCCCGCGTAGCGCGTCGGCGCGCACTTTTGGGCATTTCGGCCAGTCTGGCTCGCTACTTTGGGTTGATCCCGTGCGAGAGCGAGCCTTGGCGTTCCTCGGCGCTGAACCGTTTGGCCCGTGGCACAAAAACCACTGGCAAAGAATAGGCGACTACTTCCTGGAGACTCTCTAACGCGAGAGGAGGCGGCACCCCGCACGGGTTGCCGCCTCCTCATTTTCAAATACGACACATCGCAAAATGCCCTAGACAACACCCGCCACCTCAGTGCTACTATAAAACCATTACAAATAGCGTCATATTATGACAGGTAATGTTAGGAGCGTCAGATATGGGTGCTGACCGTCTTGATGAACAAATCGTTGAATTCGCTGCCCTGATTGCAGACCCGCTCGTCGATGCGTTTTCGACAGCAATCGATCAAGTGGAGCAAGATTCGCGACGTTATCCTCATGATAAATATCCTGCGCTTCGTCCAATGCTGATGCGCGCTGCTTTAAGGGAAACACTAGAGATCCGCGAGCTACCGGAGGGGACACGCCTTGCCGGCAGACCACAGCAGAATTGTCAGCTCCTAATTGCGCACAACGACTTCGTCTTTCGGGTCTTGAAGGAGAACCGACAGCTTTTTGAAAACGGCATTCCTGTAGCAGGACGAAATCTCGCTAGGCGCGCCTTCTACCGTCAGACCTCCTTCGACAATCTGCTCGAAATCCAAAATCCTCTTTTGCAACCTCCAATAAATTTGATCCTGCTTTGGGATTGGAAGAACATCTTGGCACGGCAAGAGGGTGTTGACCTCCGTCTCGTTCATCCTCTCGCTCCAGGAAACTTCCACGGCAAGTCGGTGCCCGTAGACCTGTCCATTCCGGTAGTTAGCGACGCTTCGTTCTACACTGACCTAAGATTTGAAACAGACGAAGACGCACTCGACTTTTTCGCGGCAGAGATTGCAAAGGAAGAACAAGATGAAACAGATGCAGGATAGCGACACTCCTCTAAGAGGAGAACGCTTGACTGTCATCCAAGACCTCTGGGAACTGTCACAAACCGAACTCAGCAAGACCTTAAACATTTCACAGTCCCTCCTTTCAAAAATTGCGAAAAGAGAACGCGCGTTAACCCCCGAAATAGCAGCGCGAGCATGCCAACAGTTCAACCTTCCATTCTCTTTTTTCGCGGTCGAAACTCCCCTAGAGGTCTCCGGTGTAGTCACATTCCGGAGGGGCAGTAAGACCACAGTTCGACAAAACGAAAGAGTCAAAGCACTACTGCGCGAAGCAACCCGCGCATGGGCCGAAACCTCAAAAGCATCAAACTACCGAGAAGCAACCCTCCCCGACCCCACGCTCAGCACCCAAGAGGCCGCCGAATGGGTGAGAGAAACAGACGGACTCGCACCTCACGCGCCAATCAAAAACACCGTCCGCCTACTCGAACGACTCGGAGTCGGTGTAATCACCCAGCTAGACCAAACGCAAGAGAGAAGTTCAACCGTTAGCAAAACACACGCTGGCGCATCTATTCCAGCGTCGCAAAACGTGCGCCCACTAGTAGCGCTCATCAACCCACTACCCGGAGCAGTCGCACGCCTAACCCTCGCACACGAACTAGGCCACCTCATCTACGACCAAGATCGAACACACCAGATCGACGGCACACGATCGATCGAAGAACAACGCGCATTCGACTTCGGCATGCGACTCCTCGTACCCAACGACTATTTGGCCCGCAAAATCAACGAAAACACTCCCCTTAAAGAATTCCTCCCCCTCAAGGCCAGATTCGGAGTGAGCGTGCGCGCCCTCGTAACACACGCCAAAAAGACAGGACTCATTAGCCCCGCTCGCGAACGCAGCCTCTACATTCAAATGTCAGCACTCGGGTGGAACAAAGAAGAGCCCGTCGCGGTAGCCACTGAAAAACCAATGCTATTCGCACAGGCCGCAACCCGCGTGTGGCCAGCGAACACGACAGACAACATGTCGAACGACCTTGGAATCCCTCGCGACCTTGCAGACCTTTGGCTCAACTACGACGAAAAGAAATCCCAGGAAGCCACAGTTCTGAACCTCAACGAATACAGGGCAAAAAGAAGGCTTTCAAGCATTTAAAGGGCACGAGGTTAACGAACCTACTGGCTCAACATCAACAGAATCCAGCGGCCGGGCAACAAAGGGTTCGCGCCAACAACGGGCATTCGTGCCATCAAAAAGCAATCGCGAAAAGGGGCCACTCGGCCCCTCGCTTTTGCAGGCAATAGGTTCTGCTAAACGACTACGGGGGAGCAGGCACACACCTACTCCCCCACGTACACCGAACTGTGAAGCCGCGGCGAACAGTTACTCACTCGCCTCCAGCGCGAGTTCGTCTCCGTTTACCGACACCGTCACCGTCGAACCATCCGGCGCCTCCCCGCCCAAAATCATTCGAGCCAAACGGTCACCAATCTCCCTCTGCACCAACCTGCGCAGCGGGCGAGCACCAAACGCCGGATCATAGCCCTGAGCCGAAAGCCACGCCCTCGCCTCATCACCCACAACCAGCGAAATCCGATGGCCAGCAAGGCGCTTCGCCATCTCATCGACCTGGATATCCACAATCCTCGCCAGCTCCTCCTCAGTCAAAGCCTTAAACACGAGAATCTCATCCAAACGGTTCAAAAACTCCGGCTTAAACGCAGCCCGCACCGTGCCAAGCACAGCCTCACGCTGCGCCTCCTCCCCCATCGACGAATCAACAAGGAAATGCGACCCAAGATTCGACGTGAGCACCAAAATCGTGTTCCGGAAATCAACCGTACGACCCTGACCATCCGTGAGGCGCCCATCATCAAGCACCTGCAACAAAATGTTGAAGATCTCCGGGTGAGCCTTCTCCACCTCATCCAGCAACACCACCGAGTAAGGGCGACGACGAACAGCCTCAGTCAACTGACCACCCTCGTCATAACCCACATAACCCGGAGGCGCACCAACCAGGCGCGACACCGAATGCTTCTCCGAATACTCCGACATGTCAATGCGAACCATCGCCCGCTCATCATCAAAGAGGAAATCCGCGAGCGCCTTCGCCAGCTCCGTCTTACCAACACCAGTCGGGCCGAGGAACATGAACGAACCCGTCGGACGATTCGGATCCGACACGCCCGCACGCGAACGACGCACCGCATCCGACACCGCGCGCACAGCCTCCACCTGGCCAATCAAGCGCTCGCCAATCACCGACTCCATGGAAAGTAGCTTCTCCATTTCGCCCTGGAGGAGGCGTCCGGTCGGAATGCCCGTCCACGCCTCAACTACGGCCGCGATCTCGTGGGGGCCCACCTTCTCCGCAATCATCGGCTCGCCCGAATCGTCGGTATCCTCAGTGGCCTCCGCCTTCGCGATCTGCGCCTCAACGCTTGGGATATCACCGTTCTGGAGGCGACCTGCCTCCTCCCAGCGGCCCTCGCGCATCGCAAGCTCCAACTCAGTGCGCAACTCGTCGAGCTTCACGCGAAGATCACCCACCTTATTTCGGCCGGCCTTCTCCGCCTCCCACTTCGCCGTCAGAGCCTCCAACTCCTCATTACGATCCGCAAGCTCCTCGCGCACCTTCTCAAGCTGGCGCACCGTCTGCTCGTCCTCACCCTCCGGATCAGACTCCGTCAGATACGACTCCTCCATGCGCAGACGATCCACCTGGCGACGAAGCTGGTCGATCTCAGTCGGCGACGAATCAAGCTCCATGCGCAGGCGCGACGCCGCCTCGTCGACAAGGTCAATCGCCTTATCCGGCAACTGGCGACCCGTAATGTAGCGGTTCGACAACTCCGCGGCCGCAAGCAGCGCGCCATCCGAAATCGTCACCTTGTGGTGAGCCTCGTACTTCGGCGCAATACCGCGCAAAATCGCGACCGTATCATCCACCGACGGCTCGCCCACAAACACCTGCTGGAAACGACGCTCAAGCGCCGGATCCTTCTCGATCCGCTCGCGATACTCGTCGAGCGTCGTCGCGCCAACCATGCGCAGCTCGCCGCGCGCAAGCATCGGCTTCAACATGTTGCCCGCGTCCATCGCGCCCTCCGAACCGCCGCCGGCACCAACCACCGTGTGCAGCTCGTCGATAAACGTGATGATTTCACCGTTCGAGGAGGTGATTTCATTCAGCACCGCCTTCAGGCGCTCCTCAAACTCGCCGCGGTACTTCGCGCCGGCAACCATCGCCGAAAGATCAAGCGCGATGAGGCGCTTGCCGCGCAGCGACTCCGGCACGTCACCAGCCACGATGCGCTGGGCCAAGCCCTCCACGACCGCGGTCTTACCAACACCCGGCTCGCCAATCAGCACCGGGTTGTTCTTCGTGCGACGAGAAAGCACCTGCACAACGCGGCGAATCTCCTCATCACGGCCAATCACCGGGTCAAGCTTGCCTTCGCGCGCAACCTCCGTGAGGTCACGCCCGTACTTCTTGAGCGCCTCAAACGAACCCTCCGGATCCGCGCTCGTTACCGGCTCCTTACGCAACGCCGAAAGAGTCTGCTGGAGAGCAGCCGCAGTTGCCCCCTCCTCATTCAAAATCTTGCCGGCATCCGTGTTCGACTTCGCGAGCGCAATCAGCAAATGCTCCGTGGAGGTATATTCGTCCCCCATCGAACGCGCATCCGTCTCCGCCGCAACCAGAATGTTGCCAAGCGCCTGCGACGCGCCCGGCTGCGCCACCGACGCGCCCTGGCTCGACGGCATACGCGTGAGCGCGGCGCGCGTCTTCTGACCGACCGCCTTACGCGAGGCGCCCGTCGCCTCCAACACGGAAATCGCTATTCCCTCAGGTTGATCGAGCAGAGCATGTAGCAAGTGCATCGGTTCAACTGAAGGGTTGCCCGCGGCGCTCGCCGTCTGAACTGCGGCGCTTATCGCCTCCTGGGCCTTCGTTGTAAACTTGTTGTCCACTTCAGTACCTTCCTTCTCCCGCTTGGGCAAAAGTTTCCATCTATGAAGTACAACGTTTCTAAAGTTGAGTCTATTCCACTCAACTTAAGATTTTTTGAGAACTGGGTCACCGGAATTTCCGGTTTCGCGCCAGTTTTAGCCTGCAGTAGCGTGACTTTTAGCCGATACTTGAGGCATGACGCAAAAGATAACGACTGAACAACTTGACGAAATTCAAGGCGCGGAGGCGCTCGCGTGGGTGGAGGAACACAACGCACGCACGCTCGCCCGCCTCGAAACACCGCGATTTGGCGAGATCAGGAAGTCGATCAAGGAGGCGCTCGACGACCCCGCTCGCATCCCACACGCCGCAATCCGCGGCGACTTCGCCTACAACTTCTGGGTGGATGAGGAGCATCCGCGCGGCATTTGGCGCTCGCAGCTTGCCTCGAACTACCTGCAAAACAAGGACGAGTGGCACACCCTCCTCGACATCGACGAGCTGTCTGAAAAAGAGGGCAAGTCTTGGGTTTACGAGGGCGCGACCGTGCTCTACCCCGACTACACGCGGGCGCTCATCGCCCTCTCCGACGGCGGCTCCGATGCCCACGAGGTGCGCGAGTTCGACATCGACACGCGCACGTTCGTCGAAGACGGCTTCAAGATGCCCGAATCCAAGGGCGCACACAGCTGGATCAACAAAGACGAGCTGGTGCTATGCCGCGACTTCGGCCCCGGAACCATGACGGACTCGGGCTACCCGCTGCAGGTGCGCCGCTGGAAGCGCGGAGGGCCGATGGAAGAGGCACGCGTGATTTTCGAGGGCGAGAAGAGCGACGTCGGCTCGTTCGGCGAGTTCGACGCAACGCCCGGCTGGGAGCGCCTCATCGTAACGCGCATGACGGACTTCTACAGCAACGAAACCTACATTCTCGACCCGCTCGTGGGCGAAGAGCTGCGCAAAGTCGCTGTTCCCGGCCACGTCGAGGTCATGCCCTGGCGCGACTGGATGCTGATGCGCCCCAAGGAGGAGTGGACGACCGGCGGTAAGACGTTCAAGGCCGGCTCCCTCGTTGCGGCACACTACGCCGACGCCTTCCACGAGGACTTCGAGGGCTTTGAACTGTTCAGCCCGACCGACTCCTCCGCACTCGCAGACGTGACCACGACGAGGCACCACGTGGTGGTAAACGTGATGCACCACGTGTCGAACCGTCTGGGAATCCTCACGCCTCCAACTTCCGAAAATGATGGTTGGGACAGGCGCGACCTGAAACTCGGCGTCGGCTTCGAGGTGCCGAACCACGCGACGATTGCGGTGAGCGCGGTTAGCGGCAGGGATTCGGATCGCCTGTGGCTGTACACGACCGGGTTCACCACGCCGATGACGCTTTCACTCGTCGAACTCGCGCGCTCCGGCGAGACCCTCAGCGCGCAGGTCGTGCGCTCAGCGCCCACTATGTTTGACGCCGCGGGTCTTGAGGTGAGCCAGCACTTCGCCACCTCCGAAGACGGCACTCGCGTGCCGTACTTCCAGATTTCGAAGGAGGGAACCGGCCCTGCCCCGACCCTCCTGTACGGCTATGGCGGCTTCGAAGTTTCGCTCACGCCAAGCTACCTCGCGGGCGCGGGGCGCGCGTGGCTGGAGCGCGGCGGCACGTACGTGGTTGCAAACATTCGCGGAGGAGGCGAATACGGCCCGAAGTGGCATCAGGCGGCGCTGAAGCAGAACCGTCACCGCGCCTACGAAGACTTCGTTGCCGTCGCTGATGACCTGGTTGCCCGCGGCGTAACCACGCGCGAGCAGCTCGGAGCGCAGGGCGGCTCCAACGGCGGCCTCCTCATGGGCATGATGCTCACGAAGTACCCCGAGCATTTCGGCGCGATCGTCTGCCAGGTGCCACTACTCGACATGAGCCGCTACCACACGCTTCTTGCGGGCGCCTCATGGATGGCTGAATACGGCGATCCGAGCGACCCCGAGCAGTGGGAGTACATCAAGACGTTCAGCCCGTACCACCTGTTCGACCCGCAGCGCGAGTACCCGCCCGTACTGTTCACGACCTCCACGCGTGACGACCGCGTTCACCCCGCGCACGCGCGCACCATGGTCGCGAAGATGGATGAGGCGGGAGCCGCGCCTCTCTTCTACGAGAACATCGAGGGCGGCCACGGCGGCGCTGCCGACAACGAACAGCGCGCCAAGATGGGCGCTCTCGCCTGGGAGTTCCTCTGGCAAAACCTCGGAGGCGAGGAGGCCTAAACACGAAGCGGCGGGGAACACCCATGAGGATGCTCCCCGCCTAACGTTAGCTACCGATGTAGCTCAATCAGTGTTTTGCCTACTTCGATGCGCGCTCGTAAAGCTCGGCTAGCGGAGTGAGGTCGGTAGCACCGTACTCA
>JAUNLN010000009.1:8900-66464 GCA_030532245.1 Actinomycetaceae bacterium | reverse complement strand
TGTTAATCAACAGGCCGAACTGTGCGGAAACACCAGAGAATACGCCGAACGTCATCACGTACAGGAGCGTCATGTACCAAGTGTTCTTGTTCGAGAAAATATCCAGCTGCTCGCGAATATTCGCCTTCACCGGAACATCCTTCAGCAGCGCAAACGCAAGCACAGCCGCGAGGAACGCCCACGGAACGAAGAAAATCGCCGGGTTGTAAACCCAAATGTCACTACCCGACATGTCCGCCTGCGGGGCAAGCCACGTCATGCCAAACAGGGAGAAGCCCATGAGGAGCGGGCCGACCATCTGAATGATCGACATGCCGAGGTTACCGATACCGGCCTGAACGTTAAGCGCAGTGCCAGCGAGACGCTTCGGGAAGAAGTAGCCCGTCGACGGCATGTAGCCGGAGAAGGAACCACCACCGATGCCACACATGAACGACAGGACGAGTAGCCACCAGTAGGGAGTGGATACATCCTGCACCGCGAAGAACCAGCCGAACATCGGGATGGTGAACAGGATCGACGAAATACCCACAAGCTTGCGGGTACCGATCACCGGCGGCAAGAACGTGTAGATGAGGCGGATCAAACCACCGGACAAGCCCGGCATCGCAGCCAGCCAGTACAACTGGGCTGCGGTTAGTTCAAAACCGATCTCGTTCAGCTTCGGCGCCAGTGCCGAAACCAAGAACCACACGCAGAATGCGAGAATCATGGAGTAGGTTGAGATTACGAGGGTCGTCCACGCGATCTTCGAACTCCACTGGTTCGGGTCTTCCGGGTTCCAGTTTTTTAAGACCTTTCCGGAAGCATCTAACTGTTTAACTACATCTGACATTTCTCTCCTCGCCGACTTTCTTTGGCGCCGATCAAATATGTTTTGAAAATAGCAACTTTCGTATTGTTTTTGTGTAGACGATTAAAAAATTGTCAACACCGACACGAAAACCGCGTAAACACGGGGATTTTCTGTATAAATAGAGTATCAACTAGTGGCGCCGATCACAGGCGAATTAAGGCAATTAGTTAACATCCGCGGTATTAAAATGGAATTATCCGGTTTAAAGGAGTGCTCATAATGAACGAACCCCAGCTTCCAGACATCAAAGCGGCGATCATCACCGTCGACTCTCGCGTTGTTTCGGGAGTGAAGCCGCCTTCGGGCGCACAAAAAGCAACCGAGATGCTCGAAAAAGCTGGCATCCCGGCTATCAGCGACGTAGTCATTGACGACCTCGCCGCCCCTCTGCGCCGAGAATTCGACAGGGCGCGCGACGCCGGAGCCCGCCTAATCGTTACGGTTGGCTCCACCGGCATTTCAGCGCGCAACATTGTTCCAGAAACCACTCTCGCTATTTGCGACGCCGAACTACCCGGCATCGCGGAGCAAATCCGCGCTGAAGGCCTCAAGAACACGCCTCAAGCAGTGCTTTCACGCGCGGTAGTTGGCGTCACCTCACGCACGTCGAAGGGCGCGGTGATCGTGAACTGCCCCAGCTCTAGCGGCGGCGTTAAAGACGCGCTCCGAGTGCTTCTTCCACTACTTCACTACATCTACGAACAGATGGACCAAACCGAGGCGTAACTGGCAGGGGCACTTCGCGCGCGAGGTGCTCCTTCGCAATTCGGCGCAAAAAGTCCGCGAGGCTGCAGTCTCGCGGACTTTTGGATACAAGCACCATTCGACGCGCAAATCTACCCACCCGCGAGTCTTGGGAACTCGCAGCACCGACCTGAGACTGCGTCAGGTGCGACTACGAGAAGATTAGGCAGTACCCTCCCCTAACCTTTTCGCGAGTTCTCGCGCATCCTCGGGCGTATCCACATCGATGCAAAAGCGCTCCACGTCCGGAACCTTCGCAGCGAGCACGTCTGCAAACCCGCGCTTGATCGAAGTGTTGCGCGCGCTCGGCCGAGAGCGCAGCACACCCAGGCGGTAGCAGCCATGCAGAAACTGCGGCCACGCCTCCTCATCTGCAGACACGGGCACAGCCGCCTCAAACTCGCGCAACTGCGCGCAAAGCCTGCCCCAAAGACGCGGCGATAGAGGGGCGTCACACGTCATCAACCCAACGATCGCGTCGTCAGGCAAATCCGACAGCGCGGCCACTCCCGCGGCAACGCCAGCGAGCGGACCACCGTGGGGCGGGTCCTCCAAAGTCAGGCGCACTCCTCCGCGCACATCCAACTTTGAAGGCGCTACGACCACTGGGATTCCGCTAAAACCAGCGGTATCCAGCTCGTCGAACACGATGTCGATGAGGCGCCTCGCGCCAACCTTATAGTCCGGCTTTGACACTCCGCCCAGCCGCACGGCCGTTCCTCCGGCAAGAATCACCACCGCTTCTGGAACCACCGACACCACTGCTCCTCCAACGCTCCACAAGGCCTCAAACAGGCACGAAACAAAGACCGCGAGCCCCGCTCCAACGCACAGGCCACAAGAAGGCTACCAGCTCGAACTTCTCACCACACGCCTCGCACGTTGGTTCAAGCGGTAGGTTTTCGGCACGGATCTGCACGTAGCTGGATCACCAAATTAAATGCGCAAATTAACAAACTAACGTTTTTAATATTTTTCAAAATATATTTACGTTTATATTTCAAATCTTTTTGATTTTATAAAAAGAGGTGCAAACCAAGAGTAAACATTTTTCATTACCCGAATTTGCGGGGTGTTTTCCGAGGCTTTCCGCGCAAATACCGGCTACACAGCGCCGATAGTCGGCAACTGCGCCTCTAAGCCTAGCTCACCACGCGCGAATGCAGTTCAAGCACTCGCAAAGACAGACCCGCCCCTGGCTATCAGCTAGCCAGGGGCGGGTTCTCACAGGAGGTGGGAGCTAACGACTACTTGTCGTCATCCCCGTCGTCTCCATCGTCGTCACCGTCATCGTTGCCATCATCGTCCTGGTCGTCGCCACGGTCGTCCTGATCGTCATCACCTTGGTCGTCACCCTGATCGTCCTGCTGAGTTACGACGGTAGTTTCATCAACCACTTCATCGTCCGACGGATCATCAGCACACGCGGAAAGTCCTAGTGCGGTGGTGAGAGCCAACGCGGAAAAAGCACCAATCATACGAATCTTCATTTTCATCTCCTCTACGGATCGGGCCGTGATTTAACGAACGTTCGAGCTTCCAACCTAACGGCAAGCGCCGGCGACCACAACAGGAAGCCAACAAACCGGGCTCAAACAAAGGCGCCACAAACACGCTTATGCAGACAGCATGGGCGGGTTCTTATTCGCGCGCTCCCGCGCGTAACCTCCAGCTGCCGCGCAATCAGTCAGCCGAAGAGGAGGAGCCAGCCGACTCCTCCTTCGTGAGAAGCCTCACCGTGCAAGTACCGCAACCCGTAAACGGCACAATCTCCACCTGCGCATCCTCATCGCGCGCGCGGAGCACCTCCTCAATCATGCCGCCGTGAATCTGACAAATCGACTCAGGCATCGTACCGCTCGCCGGCAGTAGCGGACAGCGGTGCAAACTCACCACATCACCATCAACCGTCGGCGCGAAACCAAGCACCGTCATCTGCTCAACAATCAGATCAAGCGGCTCCTCCGTCTGCGGAACCTCACCCTGCGCAAGTAGCACCCTCGCCCACTCACGACCCCACTTGCGGGCAAACTGCCAATCCGACTCCTCCGAGTCGTTCATCTCAATCGCAGCCTGCAAAAGCGAGACAAAATGAGTCGTCACCGCATCCGCGCGCGGCACAAGCGGCACATAAACAAGACGCGGACGCCCCATACCCGAATAGCCAGGAGCGCGCTTCGAACGCACCAAACCGCGCCCAATCAACTCATCCAAATGCTCGCGAACAGTATTCACGTGGACAGACAGTTCCTTGCCAATCTCCGCAGCAGTAAAACCAGACGGCTTCGTAACAAGCAACTCAAGCACACGCGCCTGCTGCGGCGTCACCAACTTCGACGCATCCGTCAACTCACTCGTAGGTCGCGGGCCAGAACTCACGTCACTCTCCCCCATCACTCTCCACGCAAAAAACGTGCCTCTATTGTAAAGGAGTTTCCAAGAGTATAGACATCCTGGGTTAACGCATCCTGAACTAATTCGCGCAAAATTCACCAAAAGCGAGAGATACCGCATAAAACACGCCGAAAAGTAGCGCGTTTTGCCCAAATTTGAACAAATGGAAGCATGGAGAATAACGACAATACAGATAGACAACCAAGTAAACCATTAGACGCCGACTCTTCTGCAACCTCTGAACTAGCAGCGCTCCTCTCCGTAGAACAAGAAATCAACGCCGCCGATCTCGAAGAAGATCCCGTTGAACTAGCCTCCGAAACCGACGACGCCTCCATCAGCTGGCAGGTAGTCGCACCGGCGATGACGCTCATAGTCGCAATCGTCATCTGGGGCCTCAGCCGGCCCAGCAGCTTCGAAGCAACAGCTGGAGCCATGCTCACCTGGGTACTCGACAACCTCGGCTGGGCATTCGTACTCTTCTCAACCATCTTCGTAGTTTTCGTAATCGTTATTGCCGCATCCAAATTCGGCACAATCCGCCTCGGAGCCGCAAACGAGCAACCCGAATTTTCAAACAAATCCTGGATCGCCATGATGTTCGCCGCCGGCATGGGCATCGGCCTCATGTTCTACGGCGCATCCGAGCCCCTCGCCTTCTACCGCGACGGCGTGCCCCTCCACCAACCCCGAGAAGTCGGCACCGCAATGGCCACCGCCATGTTCCACTGGACACTACACCCGTGGGCCATGTACGCCATCGTCGGCCTCGCCATCGCCTACTCCACCTACCGAGTGGGTAGACGCCAACTCATCTCGTCCGCGTTCATCCCCCTCATCGGCGAACGCCACGCAAACGGAGCCGTCGGCAAAACCATCGACGCGCTCTCCATCTTCGCAACCGTATTCGGCACCGCAACCTCCCTTGGCCTAGGCGCCCTCCAAATCCGCGCCGGCCTCACAACCGCCGGCCTCGTGCAAAACCCCGGCACCGGCCTCATCATCAGCATCGTCGCCGTACTAACGCTCGCGTTCCTCATCTCCGCAATGTCGGGAGTCGGACGAGGCATCCGCTACCTCTCCAACGCCAACATGATCCTCGCAGCCGTGCTCGCCATCGCCGTGTTCATCCTCGGCCCGACCATCGCACAGCTCAACCTCCTCCCCGGCTCAGTAGGCGCCTACCTCTCACAATTCTTCGAAATGGCAGGACGCACCGCCGCCTCCGCAGACGGCACCGCCGGCCCCTGGCTCTCCGGATGGACCATCTTCTACTGGGCGTGGTGGATCTCCTGGTCCCCCTTCGTCGGCATGTTCATCGCCCGCATCTCGCGCGGACGCACCATCCGCGAATTCAGCCTCGGCGTAATGCTCGTACCCGCCGGCCTCTCAACCGTCTGGTTCGCCATCTTCGGCGGCACCGCCATCTTCCTCGAGTCGAACGGCAACTCCATCTACGGAGACGGCACCGCCGAAAGCCAGCTGTTCAACCTCCTCCACACCCTGCCCGGCGGCTTCTTCTTCGGCATCGTAGCCGTGGTTCTACTCTCCACGTTCTTCATCACCTCCGCCGACTCCGCCTCCACCGTCATGGCATCCATCTCCCAAGGCGGCCGCTCCAACGCCTCACCCTGGCTCGCCGGCCTGTGGGGCCTGCTCACCGCCGCGATCGGCCTCACCCTCCTCGTCTCTGGAGGAAACGAAGCCCTCTCAAACATTCAATCGGTGACCATCGTGGCTGCGACGCCGTTCCTCTTCGTCGTAGTCGCCCTCATGTTCGCGATCGTCAAAGACCTAAGAAGCGACGTGGTCTACCTCGACCAGCGCTCGCAAGAAGCCTTCCAACGCCAACTCGCCGTTGAACGCAGGCACGCGCGCGAACGCGAAGCCGTCAAACGCCGCAACGCCGCCCTACGCCACGCGGTGCGCGCAGACAGGCATAAGAAGTAATCTCACCGATAAAAGAATGTCCGGCCGCGAGCGCGGTCGGACATTCTTATTGTTTAAAGGACTAGCGGCTACGGGCGTAGGCGGCCTACCTGGTGCTTTTGGAGGCTGGCTAGGCTGTCGGAAGACTAGCGGATGCCCTTCGCGTAGCGCTGCATCTCGCGCTGAGCCTCGCGCTTATCCTGAGCCTCACGCAGAGCCTGGCGCTTATCCCACTGCTGCTTACCGCGGCCAAGGCCAATCATCAGCTTCGCGCGGCCCTTAATGAAATACAGCTCCAGCGGCACAATCGTGTAGCCCTTCGCCTGAGACTTCATACCCCACTTCAAAATCTCATCACGATGCATGAGCAGCTTGCGCTTGCGAGTAGGCGCGTGATTCGTCCAGGTTCCCAGGAAATACTCCGGAATATTAGCCTGGCGCAGCCACGCCTCACCCTCATAAATCTCAACCCAAGCCTCAGAAAGCGACGCCCTGCCCATACGCAGAGCCTTCACCTCCGTGCCCGTCAAGACGAGGCCAACCTCAAGCTTGTCCTCAATAAAATAATCGTGAGTCGCACGCCTATTGCGCGCCACAACCTTAAGCTCATCAGCCTCCGCCTTCGCCTTTTGCGCCGGCGTCAACTTCTTTTGATCAGACTTAGCCATCAGTGCCTCCTTTCGAACAGCCCAGAATACCACCACACGCCCGCACCAAGCACACCGCGCAGGCTACATGTAGTTGCGAGCGTCAACCTCCACGCCATTACGAATCAGCTCAAAATGCAGGTGACAACCAGTCGAACTACCCGTCGTACCCACATAGCCGACAACCTGGCCGCGCGAAACAGTCTGACCCACACTAACCGCAGTGCCCTGCAGATGCAGGTACATCGTCTGATACGAATTACCGCCCACAATGCCGTAGTTGAGAGTCACGTAGTTACCCGAAATCTGGTTGTACGACACCGCAGTAACAACACCATTCGCCGTCGCAAGCGTCGGCACACCACACGGCACACCGTAATCAATACCCGAATGCAGACGCCACTGCTCATAAATCGGGTGGAAACGATAGCCAAACGGAGACGTCACCGGATACACCTGCGGAAGCGGATAACCAAACAATCCGCTCGTCGGCACCGTGCCACCGGGGTAAACCGCACCCGGATTCTGCGCCTGATTCTGCTGCCACGCAATCTCGTTCTTGCGGTTCTCCTCATCAATGCGCGCAATATTCGCGCGGGCAACCTCGAAGGCCCGTTCAGACTCAGCAAGCTGCTGCTTCGCCTTGTCCTTCACCTTCTCCACGTCCCCCGCACGCTTAGTCTCACTCGCCTCAAGAGTCTGAAGCTCGCCCAGCTTCTGCTCCGAAAGCATCCGCGCACTCGCCGCCGCCTGCTCGGCCGCCTGCGCCTTCTCCTGCAACTTCGAAATACGCTCGGTCAAAGCCTCCTGACGCGCCGCCCTGTTCTTCTCAACCGCCAGACTCTCCTGCGCGGTAAACAGTGCTCGCGACTGCGCCACAGCCATCGTCTGCGCACTCGCCGTACGCTCCGAAATATCAGCCGTAGACTTCGAAGTCATCGCAATAACCAGCGGCGAAGCAGAATAATCGCCCGAACGATAAACCTCGCGCACCATCAGCGAAATACCCTGACGAGACTGCGTCGACTCCTCATTCGCCTTCGCAATCTCCTCATCAATACGAGCCTTATCCTCAATCGCCACATTCAACCGGTCAGTAACCTGCTCAAGCTCACGCTGAGCCGACTGGTACTTCGCCTCCGCGGCAGCTAGCTCCGACTGGGCAAGCGGAATATCACGACGAACCTCATCAAGCTTGCGGTACAACTCCTTCAGCTCATCATCCAAGCCGGCAATATGTTCCTCAAGCTCGGCGCGCTCGTTCTCAGCCTGCTGCTGCTTATCCACCCAATCATCGCGCTCATCACCAAACGCGCTCACGCCCGAAAACGTGAGGGCAAACAAAGACAAAACAGCCGCTCCTGCGAGCAAACGGTGTCGCATCACGCCTCCCTAATCTCCTACACCTTAGTGTACTTAGCGAGCGAGACCGCCGAAGCGATTGTGGCAAGCAAGATCGCCGTCAAAATCAACCCCGGCGCCACAATGAGCAGCTCACGCTCGCCCACAAAACGCGTCCAAGTAAACGTGCTTGCAAGCCACGAATCCACAAACAAATTCACGCCCGCCCACAGCGCCAGCACCGCACCAATCGCGCCAAGGAGCGCCGCGAGCGCGCCCTCAATCATGAACGGCAACTGGATCGTGAGGCTCGACGCGCCAACGTAGCGCATAATCGTCGTTTCCTTCTCCCGCGACATTGCCGACAGGCGGATCGTCGTCGTAATCAGCAACACCGCAGCAACCGTCATAATCGCCGCGAGACCCAGCGAAATGTACTTCGCATTGTCAATTACGTCAAACAGTGGCTCCACGATTTCACGCTGATCGTGCACCTCAGCCACACCCGGAGCTCCAGCGAACTCCTCCTCGATCAAACGATACTGCTGCGGATCCACCAGCTTCACGCGGAACGACACCCACATCATGTCTTCCGTCAACCAATTCACAAAAGGCGTGCCCTCATACAAACTCAGGAAGTTCTGGTAAGTCTCCTCCTTCGTCTCCATGTACGACTCGGAAACAAAACTCGCCAGCTCAGCCGACTCCAGCTTCGCCTGCACCGCCTCAATCTGCTCCTGTGTCGCCTCCTCCTGATTACAAGACGCAACCAGATCATCCTGGGCACACATGTAGATCGAAACCTCGATCTTGTCGTACCACTGAGACTTCATCGACGACACCTGCATCTGCGCAAGCGCCGCAATACCCACGAACAGCAGCGACACAAAAGTCACCAACACGACGGAAATCGCCATCGCCTTATTACGCGACAGGCCCTTACCGACCTCAGAAAAAACGTAACGTGCCCTCATCAACTACCCCTGCGTTCCGTAAACGCCGCCCTTTTGATCACGAATAACCTTGCCGTCACCCAGCTCAATCACGCGCTTGCGCATCTGGTCGACAATATCCGCATCATGCGTCGCCATCACAACCGTCGTGCCCGTCGAATTAATACGCGTCAAAAGACGCATAATGCCAAGCGAAGTCTCCGGATCCAAGTTACCCGTCGGCTCATCCGCCAGCAGAAGCTGCGGGCGATTCACCATAGCGCGCGCAATCGCAACGCGCTGCTCCTCACCACCAGACAGCTCCCACCTCATACGACGCTCCTTGCCGTCAAGGCCCACAAGCTTCAAAATCTCCGGCACCTGCGTCTCAATCTGATGACGCGGACGGCCAAGAACCTGCATCGCGAACGCAACGTTCTCATACACGTTCTTATTCTCCAAAAGCTTGAAATCCTGGAAAACCATGCCAATCTGGCGGCGCATATGCGGCACCTTCCAGCGCGACAGCTTGCCGACATTCTGGCCCAGCACCCACACGTCACCCGACGTTGGACGCTCCTCACGCATCACCAACTGCAAGAACGTCGACTTACCCGAACCCGACTTACCAACCAAAAACACAAACTCGCCGCGCTCAATCTCAAGACTGATATGGTCAATCGCCGGCAGTGCGCCCCTCGTATAAACCTTCGTTACATCATCAAAACGAATCATGCTTCCACCTACTGATCAGCGCCCGACTCGGAATCCTTACGCCAACGGATACCAGCATTAATGAAATCGTCGATCTCACCATCGAACACGGCCGCCGTGTTGCCATTTTCAAACCCAGTACGAAGATCCTTCACCATCTGATACGGCTGCAACACGTAGCTACGCATCTGATCGCCCCACGACGCCTTCACATCACCAGCCAGCTCCTTACGAGCCGCCTGCTCCTGCTCATGGCGAAGCTGCAACAAGCGAGACTGCAAAACCCTCAGCGCCGCAGCACGGTTTTGAATCTGCGACTTCTCATTCTGCATCGACACCACAATTCCCGTCGGAATGTGAGTCATGCGCACAGCCGAATCCGTCGTATTCACCGACTGGCCACCCGGACCAGACGAGCGGAACACGTCGATCTTCAAATCCGACTCCGGAATATCAATATGATCCGTAGTCTCAATCAAAGGAATAACCTCAACCGCAGCAAACGAAGTCTGACGCCTACCCTGATTATCAAACGGGCTAATCCTCACGAGACGGTGAGTACCCGCCTCCACCGACAACGTTCCATAAGCGTACGGTGCGCTCACCTCAAACGTCGCCGACTTAATACCAGCCTCTTCCGCATACGACGTATCCATAACCTTCGTCGGGTAGCCACTACGCTCCGCCCAACGCAAATACATACGCAGAAGCATCTCCGCAAAATCAGCAGCATCAATACCACCAGCACCAGAGCGGATCGTCACCACAGCCGCGCGCTCATCATAATCGCCCGACAGGAGCGTCTTCACCTCCAAGTCAGACAAGTCGCGCTTCAACTTCTCCAGCTGCGACTCCGCCTCCTCAAACAGGAGATCTTGATCCTCACCCTCTTCTTCCGCGGCAAGCTCAACAATCGCCTCGAGGTCTTCAATCCTTTCGGACATCTTCTCGACGCGCTCAAGTTCAGACTGGACGTGCGACAGCTGCGACGTCACCTGCTGCGCCGCCTCCGGATCGTCCCACAGGTTCGGCGCCGCCGCCTGCTGCGACAACTGCGCAATCTGCTCACGCAACTGCTCCGGACGCGTAACAGCCGTAATATTGGCGAGGGTCTGGCGCAAACCGCCTATTTCCTCAGGAAATTCTATGCTCACGCTCTCCACTTTATGACATCAATGCATTTTCGCCGAAGCGACAACGCGGATCGTCAAAGGTTGATTAATGAAATCGAGCACGCCAGTAAAACCCGGCACCTTCGGATTCATCCCCAGTTCCACAACCACTTCCGCCCCATCAGCCCGCACGGACGACAGCCAACTACTCGTGCCAACATCGCACGTAGAAGTGGACAACCGAGCGAACATCGCCTGCGCACGCTGATCAGCGCCTTCACTTGCAAGCGGCGCGTCGGCACCCTCGTAGTAGTCTTTCGCCGAAGCCGCACCCGCGACCGACAGGGCAATCGAATCCGCGCAAGTGAGGAGTTCGCGGCGCTGCACGTGGATCGACGTCACCGCAATACTCGCAAGCACGAGCGCCACCACGATGAGGGTTAGGCCGAGCGTGAGCAAAGCAATGCGGCCATCCTCCTTATCCTTCACGGCACCTCCCTACTCGATCAACTGGATTCGAGTAACCGGCATCTCGAAACTCGAAGACACCGGGATCACCGGATTCAACATCGCCGAAAAAGCGTCTGGAATAAGCGGTAGAGCCACCTTTGTCTCCACATCCACGCGCACAAAATCCGCCCGCCCGCACGGCTCTGGATCACACACCACCTGCAGCGAATGCGACCCCTGCACCCCATAATCAGAAAAAATCTGATCCACCTGGCGCGTCACATGCGCGCTCGCGGTCGGGTCACTAGCCAGCAGGCGGCCTCCCTCGCGGGCCGCCGCCTCCGACGCAAACACCGCTGCCTGCACCGCCGCAACCGTCATGATGAAGTAAGCCACCGGGATCAGCAGGATCACCGCCATCGCGACGAACTCGACGGTTGCCTCCCCCTCCTCGGCGCGGCCGAAACGACCAAGAGCCGCGGGAAACCACCTCGACCTCGCGCTCCTGCGCGGATTTACGCTCGCGCGCCGATTGGAGTGCTCGGTTGAGGGTGGATTGGAGCCTGATCCGCAGCTCGGCACCTGCGCGGAATCTGAGTTTGAGCCTGTTTTAAGGTGCACGATCCGGCTCCTTCCACGCGGAAGCCGACACCGACAGCGTGTTTGCGAACCCAAACGGGCCAAGGAGCGGCAACGTTGCCGAAACATCCACCCGAATCATTGGCTCGCCACCTTGCACCACATCACTCACCGTGATCTGCCGCGAAATGTCGCCCCCAAGCGCGCTATCTAGCAGCGCCTGAGTTCGCGCGTAACCATCATCCTTCGTTGCGCCAAGAAGCGCGGCCCTGCGAGCGCCCTCCGAAGCCGCGTCAATCGCAACATTTCGGGTGTGTAGCGCGAACGCCAGCTGGAGCAATCCGAGCACCACAAACACGACGAGCACCTGCACCAGCACGTGCCCAACGACCTGCGAGCCGTCTTCCTCCCGCCAACGCCTCATTTACGGGCCCGTCACACCCGCAATAGCCGTCTGGAACAAGTTCGAAAGCGTAGGCGAAGCCACCGCCCAAATCGCCGTTACAAGTCCGGCAGTCATCAGCGTGACAAGCACCCAACCGGGCACGTCACCGCGCTCAGACTCCTCATCAGTGAGCCACAGGTAAATCATCGTGAGCCAAGTATTCATGGGATTTCCTCTCATTTAAAGCCTAAAAGCGAAGCGCAATCAGGCCGGGATACAGGGCGAAAACTACAGTTACGGGCAAAATAATGAAAACCACAGGGAAGAGCATCGCGACCTCGCGGCGCCCTCCAGACTCCATCAGTGCGCGGCGCGCCTCATCACGCAAGTCGCGCGCCTGCTCGCGCAGAGTTGCAGCTAGTGGGGCGCCTCGCTCCATCGAGGCAACGAGCGTATCTAGGAGCCTGCCAAGCTGGGGTGAACGCGTAGATTTGCGAAGACGCGTGAGCGCGCGAGTGACAGATGAGCCGTTGTCGATCTCCTCCAGTGCGCCTGCAAGCTGGGCGCCAAGCTCCGCGCCAACAACTCCCTGCACTCGGCGAAGAGCCGCGGGAACAGACTCCCCCGCAGACACCGAAAGGGCGAGAAGCTCAGCCGCGTTTGCCACCTGAGATGAGATTCTGCGCGACACCGCTGCCACGCGCCAAGACAGGGCGCGGTCGAACACGAGCGCACCCGCCACGAAACCAATCACGATCAGGAGCACCCACTGCAACACCGACATCGGCCTCGCCGCAGACAGTGCGAAAGCAAGCACAGTCGCAGCCGCCATCCCGGCAATCCCCGCCAGGAACTGCTGCAAGCGGAACCTCTCGAGCGTAGACGAAGACTGGATAGCGTCCAAGCGATCCTCAACCGAAACCGCCGTCGAGCCAAGACGCTCCCAAAGCGGGCTCATCCATCTCAAAGTGGGGCGGCTCCTTTGCGCACTACTCACCGATAAAACCCGCACAACCAGCCTCTGACGTGACGCCGCCACCGCATTTGCGGCTAAAACCACGCCAAGGCCAAAAGTTAGGCCCGCCAAAATCGCCCACGACAACATCATTTCAGCCCATCTAGACGGCCGATCAAACGCATCAAGAGATACGCGCCCACGCACGCGAGCCCACCAACCAGCAAAACGATCATTCCAGCAGGCGTCGAATACGCAGAAGCTGCATCAATGCGCGTCGAAATCAGCACGAGCACAAGCCACGGGGCCGCAACCGCGAGGCGCGCGGCGTTAATCGTCCAAGACTGGCGAGCCAGCAGCTCACCCCTCACCCGCACGTCGTCGCGCAACACCGCCGACAGGTCGCGAAGCAAATGCCCAAGCTCTGAGCCGCCCACCTCGCGAGCCAGCTTCAAAACCTCAAACAGTCGATTCGCCTGCGGGTCCGCGAGCTCCTCCTGAATATCCTCCAACGCCTCGGTGAAACGGCCACTCGCGCGATACTCCCTCGCAAACCTCTCAAAATAGGGCCTCGTAGGCTCCGGGCCCGTGTGCGCAAGTTGGACGACGGCTTCCGGCAGCGGAACACCCGCGCGGATCGCCGCCAAAACCGAATCGACCACGTCTGGCCACGTTTTGCGTAGCTCATCCGAATGCTTCTCCATGCGCGAATACAGCCACGCCGGCGGCAGCGACGAGGCGGCGAGAGCGACCGCGAGCGCGACCGTCCAGGCTTTCGTCAGCCCCATAGCGAGCAGGAACACGACGAGCGGAACCGCAACTAAAACAGCGGCAAACAGTCTTGTTTCAGAGTGGGTAAGGCCCGCTTTTGAGCCGTAATCATCCAGTTTCGAGCGTTTCTTCTGCCTCTTTGGTATGGGCGTTGTGAACGCCCAGTAGACGAGCAGGATTCCAAGAGCGAACATTGCTCCCAAGATGACGCTCATGCGATCACCTCAGCCCTGAAACTAGGCTGCGGGGCGCTGATGCGTTGCAACCGTTCGCCGTCCCACTCAAAGACGGACGTCGATTGGATCTGGTCACCATCAACCTCACCGATTTCAATGATCTCCTGCACGTGGCGGGCGCCGGACGGGTCGCGAAGCACGTGCACCACCAGATCTATCGAGAGGGCAACCGTTGGGATTACGAACGCCGAAGTCACGTTCTCGCCCGCGAGGAGGGGAAGCAGGCAGAGTTTACGCAGGGCTTCGCGCGCATTGTTTGCGTGAATCGTTGAGATTCCGGGGATTCCTGCGTTGAGTGACAGGAGCATGTCGAGGGCTTCAGCGCCGCGAACCTCACCCACGATAATGCGGTCCGGACGCATACGCAGCGACTCGCGAACCAGGTCGCGTAGCTTCACTTCGCCAAGACCCTCAATGTTGGCCGAGCGAGTCTGCATTGCTACGCAGTCGCGGTTAGGAAGATTCAGCTCAAATACTTCCTCACAGGTGATTACACGTTCCCTTGGCGGGATTTCGCCCGCGAGCGCGCGTGCGAGAGTAGTTTTTCCGGCCTGCGTGGCGCCGGCAACGAGTACCGTTTTGCCTTCTTTCACGGCATAGGAGAGGAATGTTGCGGCCTCGTGGGAAAGGGTTCCGCCCTCAACTAGATCCCACAGTGAGCGGCCAAGATGCAGGTGTTTTCGAATGTTGAGCGACCATTCGCGGCCCGCAACCGGAGGAATCACCACGTGCAGTCGTTCGCCTCCAGGGAGCATGGCGTCCACGAACGGCGCTGAAAGATCAAGGCGCCTACCGGAATGGTGAAGCATGCGCTCAACCAGATCCTTAACATCTTCAGAAGTTAAGATCACGGAGGTGAGTTCCGACTGGCCGTGCCTCGCCACGAACACTTTGGACGGCGAATTCACGTAGATTTCTTCAACCGCTGGATCATCCAAATACTTTTGTAGCGGCCCGTACCCACCAATATCCGCCATGATCGCGGTGGTGATTGCCCTGCGCTCTTCCTCGTTCTCCACGGAAAACAGTTCGAACGAGCGGTCCACAACTTGGCGCAGCTGCAGCGAGTTTGTTACAGGATCGAATCCGGCATCAGCAACCGCGCGGCGAACCCACTCATTCCGCGCGCTCGGCGACATCGCAACCATCGACCCTCCAAAAGGTATCAGCTACGAAAAAGGTATCCCACTGCCGGGTGCTTTTAGGGACACGAGACCAAAATGTGGATAACTTTCGGCTAGCGCGCTTACGGTAGTAAGCGTGAGCAACGAATTCTCTCCCCTAGTCTTAGCCGCGCACGCCACCGCCGCCCTGCCCGGCCTTGAAATTGTTGGCCTTACCGAGCCCTACGACAACGACGGCTCCATGGCACGCCAAGGCATTGTCGACGCGCAGGGCAAACACTGGGTGGTTTGCACGCCTCTAACCGACCAGGCGGGGGCAGACATGCAGGCGCAGGTAACGCTGCTTCGTATCTTGCACCGCTCGTTCGAAAAGGGGTTCCTACCGTTCGACGCTCCCGTACCAGTTGCGAACAAGCGCGGAGGCGGCGACATTCGCGTGCTCGTACACCCTGAAATGCGGGGCACGCCGGGGTCTTGGGAGCAAATGGACGCGTCCTCAATGCTCACGGGATCCATGGCGAAAGCGATCGCCGCACTCCATGACCTACCCGCGGAAGCTATCGAGTTCACCGGACTTCCCGTTTACACGGCTGAGGAGGTGCGCGAGCGGCTCCTGTTCCTACTCGACGAGGCGGTTAATGTTGCCCTGATCCCACCGAACCTCTACGACAGGTGGGACGACGCTCTTCGAGATGAGAGCCTGTTTAGGTTTGAACCGACTCCCGTGCATGGAGATCTCGGGCCGGACTCGTTCTTGTGCTCTGCCGATACCGTTTCTTCGGTATCCGCTTTCGCTTCGGCTCACCTTGGCGATCCGGCGGAAGACCTCGGCTGGATTCTTTCGGGGTCGAAGGAGACTCGCGATCACTTCCTTAGGGTCTATCAAGACTCTAGGAAGGATCCCGACCTGCATCTCGCGATTCGCGCGCAGCTTTGGGCGGAGCTTGCACTGCTGCGCTGGCTCCTGCACGGCAAACGCATCGAGGACAATGAGGTGATCGAGGACGCGAAGGCGATGCTCGCCGATCTTGCTAGCGAAGTGGGCGACGATCCCCTGATTCCCGGTCATACTTCTTCAAACGAGGTGTTTGAGGAGGCGGACCTTGACGAGGTGAACAGGGTGTTGCCGGTTGAGTTGGACGTTGACCCGAACGCTCCCACGGTAAATCTAGGCCAGGTGTTGAACCTAGATTTCCGCAGGAACTCCGAGTAAACCCTCGTTAATCTTCAAAGGAGAGGGTCGCTGTAGCGCTCTTCCAATCTCGTTCGAAGTCGTAATCTTTGAGGATTGCTTGCAGGTCTTCGAGGCGAACCTTGCGCTCCTCTAGCGGGCAATCCTTGCCTCCGAGGAACACGAGGACTGCGTCTACGTCTTCTGGTTCGAGGCCCTCTCGCTCGGCTAGTGCGCGGCGATAGATTTCAAGCTGTGTCGCGTAGTTTTTGATGTATCGGTTCTTTGCTCCCGCGCGAGGCGGCGCACCGGACTTCCAATCCAAAACGACCCACTTGCCGTCGATCTTCAAAACGGCGTCGTAGCGACCTCTGATCGTGATTCCGTCTCGACTGTATGAGAAGTCCTCCTCTACCGCCTGAACGCCCGCGGGGTTTTCACCGAGGATCTGCTTCGCCCGTGCAATGAGGTGTTCGATTTGGCGTAGCTCGAAGCTTAGAGAACCGTCTGCCCCCTGCTCTGGCTCTTCAGCGGTGTCAAGGATCGCGACGTTCGTTACCGGCTCCGTGTTTTGGTCGAACTGCGCGGCTTTACCGAGCCACTGTTCTGCCCAACGGTGGAACAGGGTACCAATCTGCGCACCTACACTCGGCTCGGGTGGAACGGGTCTGCGCAGCGACAGGGCAAATGCGTTCGGGTCTTCCAAGAATCGCTGCGCCTGCGTGGCGTTCAAACGGTCGACTTCGATCACGGTCTCGGAGTAGGCCTCTTGCTTTTCGCGGTAGATGGCGTCTCGAACCGCACGAACTAGCCTGTGCAGTTCTGCAGTTTCTTGGACGCTCTTACCTTCAACTAGTTGGTTCAAAGCACCCTCGAGTAGTTCGTCAATGCTTCCGCCGGCATCAAGCTTTTGCCGGGTTGCCTCGATTTGCGCCTCGACCACCCCGCCGGCCTGCGTCATAAGTTCACGGGAGCGGGAAGGCTGGCGGGGGAACGAACCGGCACCCTCGTCGGCCGGTGCCGGAGGCTCGGCGTCCGCCAGGTATTCGACAACGAGGCGCCTCAAATCTTTGAGTTTCAGACCGAAGTATTCGTTGTTGTACTTGCGCCGCACCAGGCTTTCCTCCTCGTCACCTATGCGGGCCTTCAGCATTTGAAGCAGGTAGCGTGAGGGGAATCGTGGAGTTCTTCCGGGGTACCAAGACCCCGCGAGTACGAGCTCGTTTGAGGCGCGCGTCCAGGCAACGTAGGCAAGGCGGCGAGCCTCCTCGTGCTCGTGTAGTGCAAGCTGGAGGCGATACTCGTTGTAGCGCTGCTCAATCTCGACTACTTCTAGGTCTTGCAGGTCACCTAGGACGGGCAAGACGGTAGCCCCCAAGTGTTCGCGATCGAGGCGCATGTCGTAGGGCAGTTCTTTAAGCTCGGACATCCAACCGCCTATCGGCTGAATCTCCGGATACGGCGAGTCTAGAGAACCGTATTTTTCTCCCACCTTGCTAGACGCCCTGCCGACGCCTGGGAAGTTCGACTCGGTGAGGCCTACGACCACGACCTTGTCCCATTCCAAGCCCTTCGACTGGTGGATCGTGAGTAGTTGAACCACGTCTTCGTCTGGTTCGCTGACGGGCGCTTCGAGGCGCTCTTCCGCGTCGAGCGTGATGTCGACCCAATCGAGGAAGTTTCGAACGGATGCGAACGGGGTTTCCGCCTCATAGTTTGCGGCAAACTCGATGAACGCGTCGATCGCGACTTCGCCCTGGTTGTCGAACGGGTCGGCCGCAATGTCTAGGTCGAGGTCGAGTATGCGCACGATTTTTGCAATCAGCGCGGCAACGCCGAGGTCCATGTGCTCGCGCACTCGCTCCAAGCGCTTACCCAAAAGGAGTACCCGTGCCCGCGCCTCCTCACTAAAGCCAACGGTTCCACTCTTCTTCCAGCCGACCTTGGGAGGATACAGCACGGCGTCGAGGAGGAACTCGGTGCGCAAGTCGGTATTTCCGCCGTCGCCGTTGCCGGCTTCTGACGGGTCGGAGGCCGCAGCGTCGCTTACTCGTTTTCGGCCTAGTTGCCTTGCCCAGTCCCACAGGATTGAGATGTCCTTTGCCGACAGGTCGAGGTTTGACACTAGGCGCATCACGGCGGCGCCATTGTCTGGTTCGACGAGCGCGCGCATAGTTGCAAGAACGTCGGTGACTGCCGGCTCGGTGAGCAATCCGCCGACGCCTATAATCCGCGCGTTTACGTTGAAGTCTTGCAGGTGCTTGTAAAGGAGGGGCAATGCCTTGCGTGTGCGAGAAAGGACCGCGATCGACGGCAGTTTTTCACCGGGTTTCACGCTGACCTGCCACTGTTTAATCTGGCGGGCAACGAACTCGAACTCTTCATCCTGGGTCGCAGGGTATAGGAAGGTGATCAGCCCCTTGCCCGGATGGTTCGGGTTGGCACGCAAACCGTCCATTGAGATCGGTACTGCGAGGTTGACGCCCCGGAACGCCTCCTGCCTAGTTTTTACTTCGACCTCATCTGGCTGGATCACACGGTTTGCGGCCTCCAAAATGTTGGGCCAGTTACGCCAAGCATCGCGCAGTTGGAGAACTTCGCCTCGCCTCTCGCGGTCAAAACTCGGTTGGAACATTGAAAGGGAGGCGGCGGAAGCACCCCTCCAGCCGTAGATCGCCTGGTTCGGGTCTCCAACCGCGGTTGCGGCAGTGTCGTGGAAGAGGCCGGAGAACAGCTCCAACTGGCCGACGGAGGTGTCTTGGAATTCGTCGAGCAGGATCGCCTTGTACTGGCTCCTGATCTCCTCCACTACCTCGGGGCTCGCCTCGATGATCTTGCGTGCGAGCGCCAACTGGTCGGTGAAGTCGATGAGATCCCACTCGCGCTTGTAATCCCAGTACTGTTGCACGAGTGGCATGAGCAGAGCTTTGTCGTGCATGCGCTGGCCGAACGATTTGATCGACGAGCTGACCTTCGTCCGCTTGCGCCCGTTCTTACCCAGCGATGGTGCTGCGTTTTCAATGGCTTGCGCTGTGCGTTCAAACTGCTTAGCCGCATCCATCGGATCAATCTGGTGTTCGGTGAGGCTTTGCGAAAGCGCCAAGATAGCCTCACGCATGGTCTTCACGCTCGCGTTCGGCAGTTCACCCGTGTAGCGCTCCAGCAGGTTATCCACCACCTGCCACGCCCGCGCCTCACTCATCTGAGCAACCGACGGGCTCACACCAATCTGCAGCCCGTACTCCGTCACCATGTTTTTAGCGAACGCGTTATACGTGGACACCGTTGGCTCCAGGCCGGCCAACTCCTCATCACTTAGCAGCCCCGCGCGGCGCATGAGCTCCAACTGGCGCGAGAGGCGCTCACGGAAGTTAGCTGTTGCCTTCCTCGTGAACGTGAGGCCAAGAATCGAATCGGGCTCGAGGTCGTCACGGTAAAGAAGGTAGAGGGCGCGCAGCGACATGACCTCCGTCTTGCCAGAACCTGCGCCTGCAACCACGAGGGTCGGGACGCTCGGGGCGGCAACAACTTCCGCCTGATCGTTGGAGAGGAGAATCTTCTTTTCGCCTGGCTTCAACTGCTCGTTTAGAGCCTGCACGAACTGCCTGACCGTCAGTTTCATTTAAGAGTCCTCTCTCCCTCATTCTTCGCCGGACACGAGTTTTTAACCGGGCAGTGTGCGCAGTAGTTTTCGTCTGGCCTCGCGGGGAACGAATCCCTCTCTAATGCCTGAACCGCGCTCGTGATCGTTCGGGCAAGCTCGTCTCGAAGGCTTGGGGGCGGCGCCCCTTCCTCACCTGAAGCGGTAACTGGAGCCTCACTGGGCGGCGTTTTGAAAAGACCGGGTTGCACGTACTTTGTTGGGTCTTTTTCCTTCAGTGCTAGCAGACGCGCCATGTGAACGTCGAAGCCCATGGCTTGAAGCGCAAACTGGTATGCCGCGAGCTGGAGGTGCTTCTTCGTGTCTTTTTGCGTGCCTACGAATCCCGTCTTGATGTCGGTGACAACCACGCCATCTTCAGTGTGTTCGAGACGGTCGATACGCCCCGCGATGCGGAACTTTACCCCGTCGATGTCTACCTCTTGGAAGATTGGCATCTCAAGATCGACGTGTTTTCCCTTCCACTGCTGCAAGTAGTTGGACAGGCGTTCGAGCTTTGTAACGGTGTCTTCGTAGTGGGCTTTCCCAAGCGTGGTTTCCCGATCAAACTCTTCGTCGTCCCAAAGCTCGCTCAACTTTTCGAGTTGCTCATCGAAAGTAGCTTCGGGCGTTTCCTCTGCAATCTTGTGGATCAAGTTACCCGTCATAATGCTGACGTTTGCCGGCACCGAACCGCCGTGGCGGGTTAGGAACCAGCGTGCGGGACACTTCACCAGCGTCTCGAGCTGTGAGGGTGAAAGTGTAGGCATGCCCTCAACTATCGGCTCGGAGGTGGTTAGACCGCCAACGCCATTCCAATGGTTCGGGTTTGCGATTTCAACGCCTGATTCAGCGAGCAGGGCAAGGAGCACAGCCAGGTTTTGGCGCTGCGTTTCGTCTGGAATCATTGCGACTTTTTGGCGCAGGCTTGCAACCAGTGAGCGCGTGTCTACACCCGGATCGACGGGGGTTACGGGTAGGTGGACACCTTCGATTAGGCCCGTGCCCGTCCAAAGAGCAAGTTTGTACACGAACTGTGAGGGGGCGTCTTCCTCATTTTGTACTGCCGAGATGTGCAGTGCGTGCTTCGCCCTCGACACTGCGGCGGCAAGCTGGCGGTATTCGGTGGTTAGCGCAGACTTTCGCCTGGCCTGGCCCGTGTTCCAAGACGAAATGTTGTTCCACTCCGCCTTTGGAATATTGCTCAGCTCGGTTACGTCTCCCGCGTAACTAATACGGTCGCGAAGCGCCAGGTTTGGCCACTTTCCATCCTGCATCGAAGCGATGTAGACGACGTCCCACTCCTGCCCGATCGCGTCGGCAACCGTGAGAACCTGAACTCCGAGCGGGCGTTTACCCGTGGGAGCGAGCGTGTCGGATGGAATGCGCTGGGCGAGAATCTCTAGGGCGAAATCTTCTGCGGTGTCGCTCTCGCGGCGCTGACTCCAAACGTCGGCCGTGCGGAACAGCGACACAACGGCGTCGAGACGCTCATCGTAAATCGCGGAGTCGGCACCGGGCTGGAGCGCGCGCTTCGTCCAAGATTCTTCAACATCAGCGGTTTTCCAAAGTTCCCATAGGGCCTGTTGCGGCGCGCTTTCGCGAACCTTGCGCCCAAGTTTGAGGAGCTCAAATGCGCGCGTTAGGTCACCGAGAACATCGGCTAGCCCGACCTTCGCGATGTGCTGTTTCAAGTCGGCAACTCCCTCCTCATCGGAGGCGAGAACCTCAGCCATATGAAGCATCGACTCGGCCCCGCCGATGCGCACCTTGAAGATGTCGCTCACCTTGCGAAGCTTGGTGGTGTGCGCGTTTACGAGCGGGCTGCGCAACAGGCGGTCGAACAACTCGCCTTCGCTAAGCCCCTCAGTTATTGGGACTAGGAGGAGTAGTAGCATCGACGCGGTTGGGTCGGAGGCGTAGACGATTGCGCGGCGCCTAACCGTTGTTTCAATACCGTTTCTAAGCAGGCCAAAGCGGATTCTTTGCACGTCCGCGCTGTTGCGCACGATAACTGCTTGCTCGCTAAGTGGTACGGGCCGTTCGATTCCGGGGCCCACGCCCAGCTGATAGCGCATTATCGTGCGGGCGATAGCGTTGGATTCTTGCGCAAACGAGCCGTAAGTTTTCACGGACAGGCCGGAGGAATCTTCTCTCGGATCGACCGAGCCTTGCAGGCGGTGCTGGGCATCGTGTTGCACGGTGGTTCGCTCAGTAACGCGCTGAACGATGTAGCGCATCGACTGGTTTCCCCGATGAGTTGGGCCTAGGTTCACGACGTTTGCGCCGAGCCGTTCGATCAGCTGGCCATCGAGGTGTGGTTCACCGCCTCGATACACCGACACGGCTACATCTGAATCTGCGGTCACAACAACTCGCGTGCCCGCGCTCGCAAGCGCCTCCAGTAGCGACAGCGTTGCCCTCGTGCAGTCTTGAAGATCATCAACCACTACCGCAGAAGGCACCTCTAGGGCGTCAAAGACGCCCTCCTCGCCCTGCTTCTCATTCCAATCGCGGATGATGCGAGCCGCGTGCTCCTGGAATGCGGCGGACTCAAAGAGCGGGGGCTCCAACTCAGCAGTCGCTTGAGCGTCGGATTCGTTCTCACCTGCGGACGCCGAAACGTTTTCGGCGTTTGCCTGCCTAGCCTCGTTTGCCCGGCTCCTCACCTGCATTAACTGACCCGTGGAAACCCAGATTTCGCGGCCAAACCTGCGGCCAAGCTCCTCAAGCTGCGCGCCATCAAAGCCGGCCTCTCGAGTTCTAGCCATCAAGTTACGGATTTCCATCCTAAACTCGGGCATTTGAAGCGCCTTCGAGACGGATTCCGGCCACTGCACAACGCCTTCTTCAATGGCTTGGGCGACCTCGCTATCTTCCATCGCACCCGTCAAAAGTTGCGGGGCTGGAAGCGGATTCTCCCGCTCCACATACCACTTAGACGCGTACGCGTACGCGAGTGCAATCGGCGTGCGCACCGGACGCACCACGCCAGGAAGTGCTAGCTCACCCGCGCGCTGCAACAGGTCGGCGCGCAAACGATCCGGCGTAATCACAAACACGTCGCCGCCAAGTTTCTCGCGCAGCCCCCTTGCTACCGCAATCGCAACGGACGTGCGCCCAGAACCCGGGGCACCGCGCACAACAACCGCGCCATCACCCTCCACTATCTGGCTCACAACCCGCGTGTTCGCCTCATCCAACTCACCGAACGACTTCGAACGCACAGCCAGACGCAGGGACTCACTTTGCAACTTCACAGAATCCATCATGCGTTTATTCCATCACAGGGCACGGACAAAGTTTTTGAAAAGCTAAATCGGCGTCGCGCGAATGCCGCATTTTGCCTACCATAGAGGCAAAAGAAGGAAGGAAAAACATGATCATTCAGATTGGTATTTCAGGCGTCTCGCGCGAACTGGCCTTCGAAGTTGAGATGAGTGAAGAAGAGCTCTTCGCCAAAGTCGAAGAAGCGCTGAACAACGGCAAGAGCCTGTCGCTTACCGACTCCAACAACCGCCGCGTCATGATTCCCAGCGACAAGCTCGGCTACGTGCTCGTCGCAGAATCCAAGCGCATCCCCGTCGGATTCACCGTAGGTTAAACAACCAACACCGGCGATAGGCGCATACCAGGCAGCACACTCGCAATCCGAGTGCTACAGACCGGCAACACGCGCCAACAATGTGCTCAAACAGCGCGCTCAAACAGCGCAAAGACGTAAGAAAAGGGCGGCCGCAGCCGCCCTTTTCTCGTGCCTTAACCTAGGCGTGCAGGTGAACTGCCGCCAAACGCTCCTTATGCGCCGCGCTGATGCGTTCCATCACCGCGTCAGAATCAGCATCCTGGAGTACCTCCGGGTGCGTGAAATAGAACGCGCGCACGAGCGACAACGCCTCACCGCCAACACGCCTCGTCCAAAGCGAAAGCCGCGCCTCAAGCTGCTTATCGCCCGCAACCTCAGGCTCCAAACGCTTACGAACCCAATCGCCGTGGCCAAAATCGTGCACGTCTTTCGCGTAGTCGTTAGCACCGTGAGCAAGCGCAGTCTCGCGCAGAGCATCCGTGAAAATACCCATCGCCACATACGTCTTAGTTAAGCGCTCCCACCAAGTGGTTGGACGCAGGCGAGCATCAATCTCATCAAGCATGCCCTCATACGGAGCCATCGCCTCCGCAATATCCACGCCCTCAGATTCAGCCACGGAAACGACCAGCTTGAAACCCTCCCAAGCCCTGCCAGACATGTTCGCCATGTCTACGTGCTCCCACGGCATCGGAGCCTGATCGCCATCCTTCGCTAGACGAGTCTGCGCCGAAATCGCTGCATACGCCCCAAGTCCAAGCAGCTCCTTATACGAATTACTAGCCAAAGTAGCCTCCAAAACGCTCCTAGCATCTTTGCAAGTATTCCCCTCCATCCTAATGACGCGCCCCCTCTTCGCTACCCGTTTGAACCGCGTTTCTCCCCACCTTTTACGCCACGTGACGCACGGCACGAATCTTTCCTAGCGTTCAAACCCTGCTAACCTAAAAGCACACACCGGTCGCACCGGAACGAAATTTGCACGCTAGAGCACCCGCTCGATCTCATGACAATGCGCGATCGGTACCGAAACTATTTCGCTTTCGCACCACCCCTTGCGTGCCGGAGAACCGCCAAAAGCGAGGAAAAGACCGACGCAATTTTGACTGAACAACCCGTAACCTACTCTGCTGGCGTTGTAAATCTGGAGGGCGTAGCCCTGCCCACCAACTCCGACGAAGCAAAAGCCGACATCGAAGAGCAGCTCTCCAAAGACGACCTAGCCCAAAAATCATTCGCAGACTTCGGGGTCGCCCCCGAATTCGCCGAAGCCCTATCCGACAAGGGCATCACCTACCCGTTCCCCATCCAGGCGCTCACACTTCCCGTGGCCCTCGGCAGGCGCGACATCATCGGCCAAGCCAAAACCGGAACCGGTAAAACCCTAGGCTTTGGCCTGCCCCTCCTCACGCACGTCGTACGCCCGGACGACCCGGACTACGCGCAAAAAGTGCACTTCCCCGGCCTTCCGCAAGCCCTAGTCGTACTCCCCACCCGCGAGCTCTGCAAGCAGGTGGCCGGCGACCTTCGAGAAGCCGCTTCTAAAACCTCCATTCGCGTAACCGAAATCTACGGCGGCGCCGCGTTCGAACCGCAGATCGAGTCGCTAAAGCGTGGAACCGACATTGTTGTAGGCACACCCGGGCGCCTCATCGACCTGCTGAAACGCAAGACTTTGAAACTCACCTCCGTGCACACGCTCGTGCTCGACGAAGCCGACGAAATGCTCGACCTTGGCTTCCTCCCCGACGTTGAAATCCTCATGTCGCGCGTGCCGGCAGACCGACACGTAATGCTCTTCTCCGCGACCATGCCCGGCGAAGTTGTTGCGCTCGCAAGGCGCTACATGAAGCAACCGACCCACATTCGCGCACAAGACCCGGCGGATTCCTCGCCGACCGTTGCGAGCGTCAAGCAGGTTATCTACCGATGCCACGCCCTCAACAAGATCGAAGTGGTTTCACGCATTTTGCAGGCGCGCGAACGCGGCCTCACCATCATCTTCACGCGCACCAAGCGCACCGCCGCATCCGTTGCGCGAGACCTTTCTTCGCGCGGTTTTGCGACCGCCGAACTTCACGGTGACCTCGGGCAGGGCGCGCGCGAGCAGGCTATGCGCGCGTTCCGCAAGGGCAAAGTCGACGTGCTTGTTGCTACCGACGTGGCGGCGCGCGGCATCGACGTTGACGACGTAACCCACGTGATCAACTACCAGTGCCCCGAGGATGAGAAGGTGTACCTGCACCGCATCGGCCGCACCGGCCGCGCGGGGGCTTCTGGCACCGCTGTTACGTTCGTGGACTGGGACGACGTGCCCCGCTGGGGCCTCATCTCGAACGCTCTTGGCCTGAACCTGTCTGAACCGCTCGAGACCTACCACACCTCACCGCACCTCTACACCGACCTCGACATTCCAAGCGACGTAACCGGACGCCTCCCGCGCAGCGAACGCACGCGCGAAGGCCTCGATTCTGAAGAGTTCGTCGACGTTTCGGGCAAGGGCGAGCGCGGTCGCAGGAGCCGTGGTCGCCGCGGTAGCCGAGGAGAAAGAGGAGCGCGTGGCCGCTCGCAGCGAAACCGCAAGCGCACCAGGCGCGGTGGCGGCGAGTCGGTTTCTGAAGGATCCTCCGGCAAGCCCAGTTCTAGCAGGGCAAGCTCACGTAGCTCCGAAGAAGGTGGCCGCGCGCCGCGCAGGCGCAAGCGCACCCGCAGGAACCGCACCGAAGACTAAAAGGTAGGCATTAGGTGCACTTCTGGCCCCGGCCGGGAGTGCACCTTTTTCTATCGGCAACCTCGCCACAGTTTTTCTATAGGTAACCTTGCTACAGGTGTTAGTGCCCTCGTGTGCTAACCCCGAGTTGCCTCGGTCTCGACACCTTCGCCCGCGCTGACTACGCGGGCCTCGCCGGCTGCAACCTCGCTTTAGGCGGTTACTTTTAGGCGGTTACGGGGTGATGATCGGCAGGGTGCCCTGCCACTCGATCTCCTCCAAAACCTCCGGCGCTGTTGTGTACTCCGCCAGCTGGTTTGGTTTGCCAAGACCGTGGTAGTCCGAAGAACCCGTGATCAGCAGGCCCGCCTCGCGCGCGATCTGGCGCAGATACTCCTGATCCTCCGGCGCATTGTCCCGATGATTGACCTCAATTCCGGCAAGACCCGCGTCAATCATGTCGAACAGCGCACCATCGGGGAGGAGTTTTTGACGCTTACGCGCCCGCGGGTGGGCAATAATCGGCACACCGCCCGCATTTCGTACCTTTTGCACCGCCTCCACGGGATCTTCCGACCACAAAAAGTGGTAGTACGGGCCGCGCGGATGCAGCACGAACTCAAACGCTTCCGCGCGAGTTTTGAAAGAGCCCGCGCGGATCAGCGCGTCTGCAATGTGGGGGCGGCCAATCACTTTGGCGTCGGCGTTCGCAACCTCAAGAACGTCTTCCCACGTGATCGGATAGTCGGCGCTGATTCGCTCGACCATTATCTGCGCCCGATTCTCGCGCGACTGAAGCACTTTTCTACTCGACTCGAGCAACGCCGGATCGTCCGGATTGTGCAGGTAGCTGAGCAGGTGAACGGTTATGCCCTTCCACGAGCAAGACATTTCCATGCCCCGCAAAAGACTCACGCCCGTCTTCGACACCATTTTTGAGGCTTCATCCCAGCCGACCGTTACGTCGTGATCGGTCAAACCAAGCACACTAATGCCCGCAGCACCAGCTTTTTCCATCAGCTGCGAAGGCGTATCCGTGCCATCTGAGTAGGCAGAATGAGTGTGCGGGTCGATCAAAGTCATGGCCCCAGCTTATTAGCTTGCGGCGGCGGGGTGACTATTCAAGTACAAAGTTAGACAATAGAACCATGACCGAAAACGAAGAAGCAGTAGAACAGTCCATGGCAGACCGCGGAAACAACAGGTCTCGCCGCCCAAACTCGCAAGCCTTTAAAGACTTCATCGGCACCAACTGGGGGCCGCGCCCCTCCGAGCTACCCGCTCGCGCCGAGGTTGCAGACTACCTCCAGGCACGCCACGACAACGCCGGTGACGTATTCAAGGGCGAACGCCTCGTAATTCCGGCCGGCGGCTACAAGACGCGAAGCAACGACACCGACTACAGGTTCCGCGCACACTCCGCTTTTGCCCACATGACCGGCCTCACCGGCGAGCTTGAGCCAGATTCGGTGCTCGTACTCGAGCCGACATCCGACGCCTCCCACAGCCACGAGGCTGTGCTCTACTTCAAGCCGCGCGCCTCCCGCTCCTCCGAAGAGTTCTACGCCGACCCACGTTACGGCGAATTCTGGGTGGGTGCACGCCCCTCACTTGAGGAAATGGAATCCCTCACCGGCCTGAAAGTTCGCCACATCGACACGCTGCGCGACGCCCTTTCGAAAGATGCCGGCCAGGTGAACCTGCGCGTCGTGCGCGAAGCGGATGCGAACATGACCGCGCTCGTTGACGAAATCCGCCAGCAGGCCGGCCTCCCCCACGGCCACGACGCCGAGGAAATGGACAGCGCGCTCACCCAGCAGCTCTCCGAAATCCGCCTGCGCAAAGACCCGTGGGAGCAAAAGCAAATGCGCCTCGCCATTGAGGTGACGAAGGAAGGCTTTGAGGAGATCATCAAGCAGCTTCCTCGCGCAATCGACCACCCGCGCGGCGAACGCGTTGTGGAGGGCGCTTTTGGTGCGAGGGCGCGCGAAAAGGGCAACGGCCTTGGCTACGACACGATCGCGGCTTCTGGCAACCACGCGAACACCCTGCACTGGATCGACAACGACGGTGAGGTGAAGAACGGCGACCTGATTCTCGTCGATGCGGGCGTCGAGCTCGACTCGCTCTACACCGCCGACATCACGAGGACTCTGCCGGTGAACGGCAAGTTCACGCCCGTTCAGGCGAAGGTTTACAACGCTGTTTTGGAGGCTTGCGAGGCGGCTCTCGCCGAGGCTAACAAGCCGGGCGCACGCTTCCGCAACGTTCACGAAGCCGCGATGGACGTCATCGCCCACAAGCTCGAAGAGTGGGGCATCCTGCCCGTCTCCGCGGAGGAGTCACTAAAGCCCTCCTCGCAGCTTCACCGCCGCTGGATGCCGCACGGCACGAGCCACCACCTCGGCCTCGACGTACACGACTGCGCGCAGGCTAGGCGCGAAATGTACCTCGACGCACTACTCGAGCCCGGCATGGTGTTCACGATCGAACCCGGCCTCTACTTCCGCGCCGACGACCTCGCCGTTCCCGAGGAATACCGCGGCATCGGCGTTCGTATTGAGGACGACGTGCTTGTAAATGAGGACGGCTCCGTCACCCGCATTTCCGAAGACATTCCGCGCACCGTGGAAGACGTTGAGGAGTGGATGGCACGGATTCAGAACTCCTAAACACCTAACACTGCTAAAGGTTGAGGGCGGCCCCGCGGGGTCGCCCTCAGTCTTTTCACCCACCCGATTGAGGTGTGCTCGCAGGAGTTTAGTTCTGTTCGTCCTTCGGCTCCGGCTGGCTCTGGGGTTGCTGAGCCTCCTGCGCTTGAGTCTCGGCCGCAGCCTCACCGACTTCATTCTTCTCTACAGGCTCGGGCGCGCGAGGAGCCGTGTGCCTGCCCATCGGGAGCGGGCCACCACCCTGCCTCACCGGAGGCTGATTCATCGCGCCGGGTGCCGCGGGCGCACTGTGACGGGGAGCCGGCCTACCCTGGGCGGTCGGATCGCCCTGAGGCATCCCCTGCTGGCCGGGAACGGGCCGGCCCGCTTGGTCTACCGCCGAGCCTTGAGGGCTTTGCTGCGAGAGACGCACACCGTACTTCGGCTTCTCATCGGGGCGAGAGCCAAACGCGGTCGGCTTCGACAAGTCCTCAACGGGCTTCGGACGCTCCACCCGGGTGAGGTTACCCGGAGTGTTTTGAAGGGCGCGGCGGAACTCCTCCACGCCATCTTGGGCGAGCACCGCGTAACGCGCCGCCACAACCTGCGTGGCCGACGTGAAATCGCGAGCACCGCGGCGAAGCGCGTACGGAACCGCGGAAAGCGTCATGCCGAAAACCGCGCCCATGCCAAGGCCCACGAGCATGATCGGAAGCAGCTCGTTCGGCGTCCAAAGAGCAAACAGGATCGCAACAAACAGGCCGAGCCAAAGGCCAGACAGCATGCCGTTCCACAACACCTTGCCCCACGTGAGGCGCCCGGTAATGCGCTCCACCAGCTGCAAGTCCGTGCCCACAATGCACAGGCCCCGCACGTCAAACTGCTCATCCGACAGATGGTCGACCGCCGCCTGCGCCTCCACGTAGGTGCGGTACGAGGCAACCTCCACACCCTTTGCCGGCGTTGGCATTCCCTGCATCGACAGATCGCTTAGTGATTCCATACCTTTACTCTTTCAGATCAGGGCGCCTCCTGCCTTATATCTCCACGAATTACACCGAATTTCGCCGATTTTAGTGGAAGGAGGAGAAAACCAGCTGCGCCGCGCAGGCTAAAACTTCGAGTGGCGGAACTTTTGTGGGTCGATTTACACCGTGCGACACAGCTATCACTGCGTGACCTCGGCTACTATTACAGTGTGAGTGTTGAAACAGATGAACTAGGCCCGCGCGGAACGCGCGTATACGTTGCCCGGCTCGCTGGAACCGGCGTATTCGACCCCATCGGCGATCAGGTGGGGCGCATTTATGATGTCGTCTCGATCATTCGCGTGACGGGCGCACCCCAGGTTGTTGGCTTCGTGGTGGAGGTGTCGAACCGCAGGCGCGTTTTCGTGCCCATCTCGCGAGTAACCGCCATCAAACCCGGCGCCGTAATCACGACGGGCCTGCTCAACATGCGCAGATTCAACCAGCGCGACGCGGAAACACTCATCATTTCCCAGCTCTTCGACCGCGTCACCAGAATGCGTGACGGCTCCGGCCCCGTGCGTATCCGCGACGTGCTCATGGAGCAGAAGATGCCTCGCGAATGGAAGATCACGGAACTGTTCGTTGAGCGCGTGAAAAAGTCGACGTTCGGTTTCAAACGCGCCGGCGAAACCATGGTCGTACCCGTTTCTGAGGTTTCAACACTCTCCACGCAAATCGGAATCCAGGATGCGACCAGCCTTATCGCCTCCACGCACGACATGAAGGCAGCCGACCTCGCCGATATTCTGCGCGACCTGCCCGAAGAACGCATGTATGAGGTGGCCTCGCAGCTCGCCGACGAACGCCTCGCCGACGTGCTGGAGGAGTTGCCGGAAGACTACTCGGTGGCGATCCTCGAGAAGCTTCAAGCGAAGCAGGCTGCTGACGTTCTCGACGTGATGCAGCCCGACGACGCGGCCGACCTCATCTCTGAGATGGCGCCAAAAACCGCGCAGAACCTGCTGAACCTCATGGAGCCTGAGGAAGCTGCCGATGTTCGCCGCCTCATGGTTTACGAAGACCACACCGCGGGTGGTCTCATGACCACCGAGCCGGTAATCCTCCCACCCGACGCAACCGTTGCTCAAATGCTTGCGAACGTGCGCAACCAAGACATTCCGCCCGCGCTCGCCGCGATGGCTATCGTTGCCCGGCCGCCACTGGAAACGCCCACGGGTAAGTTCATCGGCGTTGTACACATTCAAAGGGCGCTGAGGGAACCTCCTCAAACGCTACTAGGCACCATCGTGGACACGGACATTGAGACGCTCGACCCCGAGCGGCCCATCAACTCGCTCACGCGCGTGCTCGCAATGTACAACCTCACCGCCCTGCCCGTGGTCGACGAAAACCACCACGTGCTCGGCGCGGTTTCCGTTGACGACGTGCTCGACAACCTACTGCCAGAAGACTGGCGCGACCAAGACGACGAATTCTAAAAGGGGGTAAAAATGGCCGACAGACTAGACACTCCGCTCATCAGAAGGCGCAGACTTCCGCGGATTAACCTCGAATCCGAGGGCGTCGGACGCGTAGCCGAAGGAATCGCAAGGTTCTCCGGCACACCCCAATTCCTCATCTACCTGTCGATCTTCGTGTTCGCGTGGCTGGGGTGGAACACTTTCGCGCCCGCGCACCTGCAGTTCGACAAGGCCGAGCTAGGCTTCACCGCGCTCACGCTAATGCTGTCGCTGCAGGCGTCCTACGCCGCTCCCCTCATTCTTCTCGCGCAAAACCGCCAAGACGACCGCGACCGCGTAACCGCCGAGCAAGACCGCCGGCGCGCTGAACGGAACCTCGCCGACACCGAGTACCTCACCCGTGAAATCGCCGGCCTACGCCAGGCGCTCGGCGAAGTTGCCACCCGCGACTTCCTGCGCTCCGAGATTCGCGATCTACTCGAAGAGATCGTCGAACACGACCGCGAGCGCGACAAGACGCGCGAAACCAAGGAAGCCCAAAAGGATGCCGAGAAGGAATCCGAAAAGGAGTCTGAGAAGGAGTCCGCTGATAAGAGCGAACGCTCGGACGCCGACAACAACTGATTTACGGTCTGAATCGCCCCTGAGTAAGCCCCTTTTTGCGGCCTCAGGGGCGATTCGACTTTGGAGGAGCTTGATTTGGGAGGAGTGTGATTAAGGGGAGCCCCGGCAGTGCGGGCTGGCTGGGCGGCTCTCGAAGAGAAGGGGCCCCGCGGGCTACTCGGTTTCGAAACTCGCTAGGGCCTCTAGCACGACCTTTGCGAAGATCTCCGCGCCCTCCTCGGTGGGATGTACGTAGTCGGAGGCGAGGAGGTCGGTGTGGTCGCGGATGGCCGCATTCCAGTCGGCAACCCGAACATTATCCGGGTGCTCCGCCGCGAACTCGCGGATCAGCTGAGCGGTTGGCTCGATCCAGGAGGTGCGCGCCGGCCCAAATCCCGTGACCAGCACGAGCCTGCGGTTCGGGCCGAGCGCCTCCAACATTTCGTCGAGCTGCTCCGGCTCGATCGGACCGTTCGTTGCTAGGGCCACCACCACGTAGGGGCGTAGCGAGCCGTCCTCGGAAGCCGCACTCATGAGCTCGATGCCCTGGTAAACCCAGCGGGAAACCTCCGCATCGATTTGTACTCCCGGGAGACCGTCTTGCAGGTGCTCCGCAGCCGCCACCGTTACCGAATCGCCGTAAACCACCGTGTTCGCGCCCGTCGCCGGCCCCGCCTCAGCCGGCGGATCCGTAGGCTTTTCTGCGCCGGCAGCGGACTCCTCCTCGGCGGCAAGAGCCTGCTGACCGCGCTCCACAGCGATTTGCGCGGACGTCTTATCCGGCGCCGAAAGTAGGAATCCCAGCATCGTGCCGACGATCAGCACGCCCACCAAACCCGGCGCGAGGATGCGATGGTAGTTCTGCCACTGCGGCTCCTTTGGCATCGGTTTTTCCGGGTCGAGCAGATCCCACGTGGGGCCGAGCCAGCGTTTAATCGTCTCGCCGATACCCGTCTGGCGCATCGGCACCTCCACGTACGTGTACGACAGCGCGGCCGCGGCAACCGACACCCCGACCACGATCAGCGCGATCACCCACAGGGGCGCGTGAGGCAGCATCTTCACCGTCATCACCCACACCGGCCAGTGCCACAGGTAAATGCCGTACGAGCGTTCGCCCAGCCAGTTGAGGAGGCGCAGGTCGAGGATTTTCGCAAGGAGCGAGTCTCCCTCATCCATCTCAAGCCCCTGAATGAGGCCGATCGTGGCCACCACGACGATGAGGGTCGCCCACGGGTAGGTAAACGCGCGGTTGTCGGGCACCACGAACCACGCCCACACGATCGCGGCGAGCGACACCCACGCGACCACCCCGCGCAGGAGGCGCATTCGCCGACCTGCGGGCCTGCGCTGCCCGAGCGGGTCGCCGAGCAGGAACGTGAACGCCGCCCCCAGCATGAGGCCAAACGCGTGCGAATCCGTGCCCTGGTAAGCGCGGGTAAACTCCCCCGACGAGGTGACAAGCCACGCCATTTCACCAGCCGACAGTGCGGCAAGCACGAGCGGGACGAGGGGACGCCACCTCCTATTCAAAAGCAAAACGCCAACCGCGATGAGGGGCCAAATCAGGTAAAACTGCTGCTCAACCGCGAGCGACCACACGTTCGTCCACAGGTGCGGATCCGCCTGATCGAAGTAGGAAACGCCGCGCGAAATCTCAACCCAGTTGTAGGAGAACGTGAGCACGCCGAGGAACTGCGGCAGGATGCCCACCAGCAAGTCGCGATCAAGCAGGCCGGCGACGATCAGCGTCACCACCGCCATCAGGGCAACCGCGGGCAGGAGGCGGCGAATGCGCCGCAACCAAAACGCCTTCAAGTTAATGCGACCAAACCGCTTATGCTCGCGAATCAGCAACGCCGTAATCAGGAAGCCAGAAAGCACGAAAAACACGTCGACGCCCAGGAACCCTCCACGCACCGTATTCGGCACCAAGTGGTATCCAAGCACCGCCGCCGCAGCCAGCGCGCGCAACCCATTCAAGCCGCGAAGATACCGCGCCGGAGCGCGCTCCTCCGGACGCTTCGGCTGCGTCAGCCCCTCCTCACGCGGCGCCAAAACCTCACCAATCGGGCTTGAAACCGCGTGCATTTTCACGTGTCGATCCTGCAAATTTTCTCCCCGCATATTTCGCCGGTATCGCTGGACTTCCAGCCTAGCGCCGTTCAGCACAGATACCCGGTAGCGACTAATATGGCGTGTATGAATACGGTTACCGAAGAACAAGTTCGCGAGGCGCTCGGCACCGTCATGGATCCCGAGATCCGGCGCCCAATCACCGAACTAAAAATGGTAGACGAGGTTTCGATCGACGGCACCACCGTTACCGTCACGATCCTCCTCACCACCGCAGGATGCCCCCTCAAAACCACGATCACCGAGCAGGTTGAAGCCGCGCTCATGGAGGTCGAAGGCGTTGAGAAGGTGCACGTCATCATGGGATCCATGAATGAGGAGCAGCGCAAGGCTCTTCGCGAATACCTCAACGGCGGTGTTGAGGAACGCGATATTCCGTTCGCGCAGCCCGGTTCCCTCACGCGCGTCATCGCGGTTACGTCTGGCAAGGGAGGCGTTGGCAAGTCTTCCGTCACCGCAAACCTCGCGGCCGCCATGGCGAAGCAGGGCCTCAAGGTTGGCGTAGTTGACGCCGACATCTACGGTTTCTCCATCCCCCGCATGATGGGCGTGGAGCACGAGCCGCAGGTGATCGACGGCATGATCATTCCGCCCATCGCGCACGACGTTAAGGTCATGTCGATCGGCATGTTCGTGCCCGACGGCCAGGCAGTCGTTTGGCGCGGCCCCATGCTTCACCGCGCGATCCAGCAGTTCCTCGCCGACGTATTCTGGGGAGACCTCGACGTGCTCCTCCTCGATCTTCCGCCGGGCACCGGCGACGTCGCAATCTCGATCCCGCAGCTCATTCCTTCGGCTGAGATCCTCGTCGTCACGACCCCGCAGCTCGCCGCCGCCGAAGTTGCCGAGCGTGCAGGCTCCATCGCGGGTCAGACTCGCCAGCGCGTGGTTGGTGTTGTCGAGAACATGTCGTACCTGCCGCAGGCCGACGGCACGCACCTCAACCTGTTCGGTGAGGGAGGCGGCTCCACTGTTGCCGCACGCCTCTCCACCGCGCTTGGCTACGAGGTGCCGCTACTCGCGCAGATTCCGCTCGACGTCGATCTTCGTGAGGGAGGCGACCAGGGCACGCCGGTTTCGCTGACCGACTCCCCCGCCTCCGAAGTGCTGAACGAGCTTGCGCAGAAGCTCGGACACCACGCTCGCGGTCTCGCCGGCAGGCAGCTCGGCGTAACCCCGATGTAACCCTACGAAAACCATGATGGAGGGAGCGCCTGCTCCCTCCATCACTCAATTCTGCAGTTATTCTGGGCGTCCGGCTGGGGTCCTCGCCGGCGACTCGCCCCCTTCTGGACTTCCGGCTGGCAGCACCTGTTTTGCTATCGCCTCACCTGCGGTGCTTCACGTTCCGGCCAGCCACGCGCATCGTCGGAGGCGCAGAACTACGAATCCTCTTACGCTTCAACTCCGCCTGCGCCGCCGCCTGCTCCTTCAACGTTTGCTCAAACTCAAGCTTCGCTGCCGCCTCCAACGCCCTCTTCTGCGCAGAAGTAAGCGCAGGCGCGTTACCGCCCGTGCGCGGAGTGCGAGAAGGCTGCGCGGAAACATCCGAGAGCGGATTCATGAGCTTCTTCCACTCATCCATCTCCTCTTGCACCGCCTCACGAATGAGACGACGAGGATCATACTGGCGAGGATCAAGCTTCGACAAATCCATCTGCTTAAAATCCTCACCCATCTCCGAATCAAGCACAGCACGCCACTTCGTAAGCTCCACACGCGTGCGCTTCACCAGCTTCGTGACGTTCGCCGCAACCGCCGGCAACCTTGACGGGCCCACAACCAGCATGGCGACCACCAAGATCACCAAAAACTCCCCACCACTGATCGAAAAAGGCATAAACCCATTCTAAGCCCCCGCACAAGTTCGAGCGCCGCGCGATAAACTAGATAAAAATCCCTAAGACATCTCGAAAGGGGCGCGTCATCGCTACCGACAAGGCACTCAGCTGGTCTTACTGCGAGGAGTTTGTACCAGAAGGCGAAGTTCTACAAGCCACACGCCTACAAGCCGAAGACCTCGGGTGCACACCCATCTCACCCGGAATGGGCGCAACCCTTCGCACCCTCGTCGCCTCCTGCGGAGCAAGAGCCGTAGCCGAAATCGGCACCGGCACCGGCGTATCGGGCCTGTGGCTACTCGCCGGCATGAGCGAAGACGCCGTGCTCACCACCATCGACCTCGACCCCGAATACCACCGGATCGCGAAAGCCGCGTTCTCCGCCGCCGGCATCCGAACGCCGCGCACCCGCCTCATAACCGCGCGCGCACTCAACATCCTGCCGCGCATGGCCTCGCGCACCTACGACCTCATGTTCCTCGACGGCAACCTCGCCGAAACACCGCAGTACGCGGAGCACGCCGCGAGAATGCTACGCCCCGGCGGCATCATGATCATCGCCCACGCCCTGTGGCACGACCACGTTGCCGACCCCGCGAGGCGCGAGCCCGACACGGTTGCCATGCGCCAGCTCACCCGCGAAATCTCCGAGTCTCCCGACTGGATGGCCCAGCTCCTCCCCGTCGGCGACGGCCTACTCGTCGCAATCCGCAGGTAACGCCCGCGCTCTTCGCAAAACTTGCGTGGAAAATACAAAACCCGCGCGGAGCGCGAAGCCCGCGCATTTTGAGCGTCAAAATTGAGCATCAAAAAAGTGCCAGCCCACGTGGCTGGCACTTTTTAGGTGCGTTGCTAAGAGATTGCCGCCTGAAGTTCCGATGCGAGAATCTGCGCCTCTTCCGGAGTTAGTTCAACAACGAGACGTCCGCCTCCCTCAGAAGGAATACGCATCACGATCCCGCGTCCCTCTTTCGCGGCCTCCATTGGGCCGTCACCCGTACGAGGTTTCATTGCAGCCATATTTTTTATCCTTCCACCCGCGTGCGGGCAGGCGCGTGAGCGCAAAAACCCGCTTTCGCTAACTTTCAGTCTAGCGCGCGATGTGACGTCCGGCACGGCAAGCCGAAACTTACGTGACACAGGTCACGCATTACCGTTTCTGCGTTCGACGCAAAACTCCTCAATCACCTCGATCGCCTCACCCGGGGTTTCCACCACGCGAATCAGGTCGATATCGCCTTCATTGATCTTGCCTTCGCGCGCCAACACGTCGCGAAGCCACTGCACGAGGCCTCCCCAGTACTCAGAGCCAACGAGCACGATCGGGAAACGGTTGATCTTGTGCGTCTGCACGAGGGTTAGCGCCTCAAACAGCTCATCGAGCGTGCCGAAACCTCCCGGAAGCACGATGAAGCCCTGCGAATACTTCACGAACATCATCTTGCGGGCGAAGAAATAGCGGAAGTTGATGCCAAGATCCACCCACTTGTTGAGGCCCTGCTCGAACGGAAGCTCAATGCCGAGCCCCACCGAGACTCCTCCACCCTCAACCGCGCCGCGGTTAGCCGCCTCCATGATGCCGGGGCCGCCACCCGTCACAACCGCGAAACCGAGGCGAGCGAGCCTTTCGCCCACCTCCATCGCCATCTGGTATTCCTCCGACTCCTCCTTCGAACGAGCCGAACCGAACACCGAGATTGCAGGGCCAAGCTCCGCGAGCGCCCCGAAGCCTTCAACGAATTCGGCTTGAATGCGGAGCACCCGCCACGGGTCGGCGTGGAGCCAATCGACGTCGTCTTGAACTTTCAAGAGCCTCGCGTCGGTGGTTTCGTCTGGAACCTGGCTACCGCGAAGAACCACTGGCCCGCGGTTGTATACAGGCCGTTTTTGTACTGAACTCATACTCTCTACTTCCCTATCAGTGAAGCATCCGCGCAACCTCAGACAGGGTGCCCGAGATCGACGGGTAAACGGTGAACGCAGACGACAGTTCGTCGACCGTCATGCGGTGCGTAACCGCGAGCGTGAGCGGGAAAATCTGCTCGGACGCCCGCTCGCAAACCACGACGGCGCCTGTAATCACGCCCGTTTCTGCTTCTGCAAACAGCTTCACAAAACCGTCTCGAATGCCCTGCATTTTTGCGCGCGGGTTGCGCTTAATCGGCAGTGAGGCGATTTTAATGTTCATTCGGTCGGATTTCGCCTGCTCCTCCGTCATGCCCACGGTCGCAACCTCGGGCAGGGTGAAGATTGTGGAGCCAACCAGCGAAACGTCGAGGGGTTGCACCGCGTCGCCAAGTGCGTGCCACATTGCGATGCGCCCCTGCTGCGCTGCGACGGAGGCGAGTGGGAGCACGCCCGTGCAGTCGCCTGCCGCGTACACGCGTGAGGCGGAGGTGCGCGAAACCCGATCTACCTCGATGTGACCGCGCTCCGTGAGGCGCACGCCGGCCTCCTCCAGGCCGATTCCCTTCGTGGAGGGGATCGAGCCGACCGCGATGAGCACGTGCGAGCCCTTCAACACCTCGCCGGAGGCTAGCTCAACCTCTACGCCGCCCTCCACGCGCCTTGCGGCTTGCGCGCGCGAGCGGCTCTTAATGATCATGCCGCGGCGCTCGAACACGTCCTCGATCAGCCAGGCGGCGTCCTCATCCGCGTTTGGTAGCACGCGGTCGCGCGAAGACACGAGGGTTACCTTCGTGCCGAGCACCTGGTATGCGCCGGCGAGCTCCGCACCGGTTACGCCCGAGCCGACGACGATGAGGTGCTCTGGCCGCTCCTTCATGTGGTACAGCTGCGCCCAGTTCAAGATGCGCTCACCGTCAAACTCGGAGCCGGGAAGCGCGCGCGGGCGCGCACCCGTGGCAACCAGCACCACGTCGGCGCGGAGGGTTTCACTCGCCTCCTGCGCCTCAAAACTGGGGTACACGTACACTTCGCGGGTGCCATCGGGATCGAGCGTGGGGGCAATCTTGCCGACGCCGTCGATCACGCGCACGCCCGACTCCTCCAGCCCCGCTCGAATATCGCGAGACTGGTCGCTCGCAAGCTCACGCACGCGCTCGTTAATCTTCCCTAGGTCGCTCACCGGGCGACTCGAACCCACCCTGATGCCGAGTTCTTCAGCCTGCTCCGTTTGAGTGAGCCACTGCGCGGTCGCAATCAAAGTCTTCGACGGCACCACGTCCGTCAGCACCGCCGCGCCGCCGATCCCCTGAGCCTCAATCAGCGTAACCCTCGCACCCAAACGAGTAGCGATAGTCGCAGCCTCATACCCGCCCGGCCCACCGCCGATAATCACCACACAAAAACCCTCGCGCACAGGAGAAGCCGCGGGCTCCGACCTGTGACGAACCATCTGTTCCTTCGTGACACGCTCAGCGTTATTCATCGGTTCAAGCTCTCTTACTCGCAAACACTCAGTTCTTACATTGTGACCTAAACACAGCTGACGTGGCGCATATTTCCAAGTAAAATAGAATGCTATGAATCAAACCAGCCACAATAATGAGCTAGATTTTAACGACCCTTTTGAGACTGCGAAGAAAGCAGCCGAGTTCATCGCCGAACGCACGGGAGTCGAAAAACACGACATCGCACTAGTGCTCGGATCCGGTTGGGGCGGCGCCGCCGACCTCCTTGGCAAAACCGTAGCCGAAATCCCCGCACACGAAGTTCCCGGCTTCTCCAAGCCAGCCGTCGAAGGCCACGTGGGCATCACCCGTTCGATCGAGATTGAGGGAGGCAAACATGCCCTCGTACTCGGATCGCGCACCCACTTCTACGAGGGGCGCGGCGTGCGCGCAGTTGCACACGGCATGCGCACCGCAGCCGCCACCGGCGCGAAGATCGCGGTACTCACCAACGGGTGTGGCGGCCTCAACCCCGAATGGGGCCCCGGCCAACCGGTACTCATCTCCGACCACATCAACCTAACCGCCGCCTCCCCACTCGAAGGCGCAACCTTCGTAGACCTCACCGACCTTTACTCAAAGAGGCTGCGCGACGTAGCCAAAAACATCGACCCGACCCTCCCCGAAGGCGTCTACTGCCAGTTCCGCGGCCCTCACTACGAGACCCCCGCAGAAGTACAGATGGCGAAGATCCTCGGCGCCGACCTCGTCGGCATGTCAACCACACTCGAAGCGATCGCTGCACGCGAAGCGGGAATGGAAGTACTCGGCATTTCGCTAGTTACTAACCTTGCCGCCGGAATCTCCGAAACCGCGCTCTCCCACGAAGAAGTGATCGAAGCCGGACGAGCAGCGGGCCCGCGCATCTCGCGCCTGCTAGCAGACATCGTTCGCAAACTGTAAAGCGCCCCGCTCAGGGACGCCCCAGCGCACCCGCGCTGTTACCGGAAGGAAAATAATGGCGACACTCGATGAACGCCTAATTGAAAACTGGATCGCCGACGATCCAGACGCCGGCTCCCGAGCCGAAATCGAAACCCTCCTTGCCACCTACCGCGCAGGCGGAGAAGGTGCGGCCGAAGCGGAGGCAGAACTTTCTGACCGCTTCGACGGCACCCTCGAGTTCGGCACCGCCGGACTCCGCGGCAAGATCGGTGCAGGCTCGAACCGCATGAACCGCGCTGTCGTGATTCGTGCGGCGGCCGGACTCGTCGCCTTCTTGAAGGAGAAGGTAGGCGACGACTTCCACCTCGTAGTAGGCTTCGACGCCCGCCACGGTTCCGCACAGTTCGCCAAAGACACGGCAGCCGTTGCCGTTGCCGCAGGCGGACGCGTCTCCCTCTTCGACCACAACCTGCCGACCCCCGTCACGGCGTTCGCGCTGCGCCACCTGAACGCGGATGCGGCCGTTATGGTCACCGCCTCCCACAACCCGCCGCAGGACAACGGTTACAAGGTGTACCTCGGCGGCCGTGCAGTCACCGACTCCGGCCAGGGTTCGCAGATTGTTCCGCCGTTCGACTCCGAGATCTTCAACCAGATCAAGGCCGTCAAGTCCATCAAGGCTGTTCCCATGGCCGAGTCCGGTTGGGAAATGATTGGCGACGACATCGTCGAAGCGTACCTCGATCGTGCGGTCTCCCTCGTACCCGAGGGCGCGAAGGATCTGCGCATTGTGCTGACCTCCATGCACGGCGTTGGAGGCGAAACCAGCATGAAGGCGCTAAAGCGCGCCGGATTCAGCGACATTCACGTGGTTGAGGAGCAGCAAGAACCGGATCCGAACTTCCCGACCGTAACGTTCCCGAACCCGGAGGAGCCGGGCGCACTCGACCTCGCGCTCGCTCTTGCGAAGAAGGTGGATGCAGACATCATCCTCGCGAACGATCCGGACGCCGACCGCATGTCGGCAGCCATCAAGGATCCGCGCGGCGTTGACGGCTGGCGTCAGCTCGCCGGTGACGAAGTGGGTTCCCTCCTTGGCGAACAGGCCGCTTCGGAGCACGCCGGCGAGGAGGGCGCAGTAGTTGCGAACTCCATCGTGTCGTCGCGTCTGCTCTCCCAGATTGCGAAGCACCACGGCGTTGAGTACAAGGCGACGCTCACCGGCTTCAAGTGGATTTCGCGCGTGCCCGGCGTGGTCTTCGGCTACGAAGAGGCGCTCGGCTACTGCGTGGACCCCGGCTTCGTGCGCGACAAGGACGGCATCTCCGCATGCCTGAAGCTCGCCACCATGGCCGCTGAGCGCAAGGCCGCCGGCTCCTCTCTCCTCGATGAGCTGGACGACCTCGCACGCCGCCACGGCCTGTACGCGACCGCTCCCCTGTCGATCCGCGTATCCGACCTCTCCCTCATCCCGAAGGGCATGGAGAACCTGCGTTCGGGTAGCTTGAAGGAGCTTGCCGGCTCGCCGCTCGCATCCGTTGTGGACCTCTCCGAAGGCTCCCCCGAGCTTCCGCCGACCAACGGCCTCATCTTCAACTCCGAGCGCGGCGACCGCGTTGTAGCGCGCCCCTCTGGCACGGAGCCGAAGCTGAAGTGCTACCTGGAGACGATCGTGGAGGTGCCCGAAGGCGCCGACATGAATGAGATTCGCGACGAGGCTGACCGCCGTCTTGCTCTCATGAAGCAGAACATGCAAGAAGCCCTCGGCATCTAACCCCTCTAACGCTCTTTAGAGCATAAAGTTTTGGCCTGACAGCGCGTCTGTCAGGCCAAAACTTTTAAAGGGTTATTTGAGATTACTCAGCTAGACCACCAAGGATTGCGGCCGAGGAGGAAAGGCCCAGGCGGGATGCGCCTGCCTCAATCATCGCAAGAGCCGTCTCGGTGTCGCGGATGCCGCCGGAGGCCTTAACGCCGAGGCGATCGCCAACCGTCTCACGCATGAGCTTCACAGCGTGTACGGAAGCGCCACCTGCCGGGTGGAAGCCGGTCGAGGTCTTCACGTAGTCGGCGCCAGCAGCCTCAGAAGCCTTGCAGCAAGCCACAATCTCTTCGTCGGTGAGAGCTGCAGACTCAATGATGACCTTGAGGAGAGCACCCTCGGTTGCCTCGCGCACAGCGCGAATGTCGGCCTCAACCTCGTCGAACTTGCCTTCCTTCACGAGCTTCAAATTGACGACCATGTCGACTTCCTCAGCACCGAGCTCAACGGACTGGCGAGCCTCAGCAGCCTTGACCTCAGGCATGTGAGCGCCCGACGGGAAGCCACAAACGACGGCTACCTTGAGGCCCTCCGGGGTCTCAATCGGAAGCTGGTTCGGGGAAACACACACGGAGAAGGTGCCAAGCTCGGCGCCCTGCTCTATTAGTGCCTTAACGTCGGCAGCCGTCGACTCGGGCTTTAGGAGGGTGTGGTCAATCATCTGAGCTAGTTCTGCACGGTTCATTTTTAAAATCCAATCATTCGGGGACGACCGCTAGGAGTACGCGCTTCCAATATCCAAACGCGGGTTCTTTTTCTAGGGTGTTGGAGCGCTTCAGGAAGTCGCTCCAACTCATCGTCCAAATACGCCCTACCGAGGGCTCAAAAATCTGTAGTTTTCCACCTCGCATTGAGGCGGTGATTACGTGGCGTGGAATCAAATCTAAGCTTTGCAAACTCGCTTGCTTCAAGGTGCCGCCGCCGGTGTAGAACGCAACGTCGTGGCCTGCTTCAAGTGCGCGCAGTGTCTTTTCCTGCGCGCTCGTAGACCACACGTGGCTGCGGTATTTGAGGCCGGTGGCGGTTCCAAGAAGTTTCGCGAGTGCCCACGGCGACGTGCCAAACATCCTCGGCCACGGAAGTGTGATCCTGGATGCGAGCCTGTGCACGCGAGCTTGCTCGGCAGCGGCCTCGTGCGGGGTCAACTCCGCGTATTTCGCGACCGCGGGATGGTGTTTTGCAGCAACCTGGAGGGCCGCTGCAATCCCGCACGAGGTAGCCGATGCCTGCTTATGCATTACTCAGCCGTGATCCTATCTAGCACCACCGATGCGCGAGGAGCCGGAGCTTCATCCTCAATGTCGTAGCCGCCTTCAAGGGACTGCAGGGCGCGCTCGAAACGCTCAGGCGTTGCCGTGTGTAGCGTCATGAGGGGCTGGCCCTTCTTCACCATGTCGCCAGGCTTTGCGTGAAGCTCGATGCCTGCCACGGCCTGAACGTCTTCGCCTGCGCGAGCACGGCCGGCGCCAAGACGCCAGGAAGCAACGCCAACGGAGATCGCGTCGAGGCGCGTCAGGTAGCCGTCGCGCTCGGCGATCACCTGGTGCTGGTCCTTCGCAACGGGAAGCTCCGCGTCGGGGTCGCCGCCCTGGGCGATGATCATCTGACGCCAGCGGTCCATTGCGCGGCCGTCCTTCAAGGCCTCCTCCACGTCTGCGTCCGGCTTGCCAGCTGCGGTCAGCATTTCGCGAGCCAAAGCGACGGTGAGTTCGACGATGTCGGCCGGGCCGCCACCTTCTAGAACCTCGATAGATTCGCGCACTTCGAGTGCGTTACCAACAGTTAGGCCAAGCGGGGTTGACATGTCGGTGAGGAGCGCGGTCGTCTTCACGCCGTGATCCGTGCCGAGTGCAACCATGGTCTGCGCGAGCTTGCGAGCCTGGTCAATGTCCTTCATGAACGCGCCGGAGCCGACCTTCACGTCGAGCACGAGCGAGTCGGTGCCCTCTGCAATCTTCTTCGACATGATCGAGGAGGAGATCAGCGGAATCGTATCCACCGTGGAGGTGATATCGCGAAGCGCGTACAGCTTCTTATCTGCCGGAGCGAGGCCGGAGCCTGCCGCGCAAATCACGCAGCCGGGGCCGTCGAGGATATCGAGAATCTCCTGGTTGGAAAGGTTCGCCCTCCAGCCGGGGATCGACTCCATCTTGTCGAGCGTGCCGCCCGTGTGGCCAAGGCCGCGGCCGGAAAGCTGCGGGACAGCCACGTCGAACGCTGCAACGAGGGGTGCAAGCGGAAGCGTAATCTTGTCGCCCACGCCTCCCGTGGAGTGCTTATCAGCAGTGTTTCGGGTGAGGGAGCTGAAGTCCATGCGCTCGCCCGAGTTGATCATTGCCTGCGTCCAGCGCGCAATCTCGCTACGGTTCATTCCGTTTAGGAAGATCGCCATAGCCATTGCGGCCATCTGCTCTTCACCCACAACACCGCGAGTGTAGGCGTCGATCATCCAATCGATTTCTTCGCCAGTTAGCTCGAGCTTGTCGCGCTTGTGGCGGATTACATCAACAGCGTCAAACTTTTCAGTCAACATCTGCCTCCTTAACCTCATCTAGGTCGGCTGGACCGAACGCGTCGGGAAGCACCTCAGCCATAGTCTGAATACCCCTTGGCATGTGCATCAGAAGCTCGTTGCCTCCGTGCTCGAACAGGATCTGGCGGCAGCGTCCGCACGGGACGATGCGATCGCCGTCCTTGTTTACGCACGTGAATGCGACGAGGCGTCCGCCACCGGAGTTGATCAGGTCGGAGATAATGCCACACTCGGCGCACAGGGTTACGCCGTAGCCGGCGTTCTCCACGTTGCATCCGGTTAGCACGCGGCCGTCGTCTACAAGCGCTGCTGCACCTACGGGGTATTTCGAGTAGGGAGCGTACGAACGCTTGGTTGCTTCCACTGCAAGTTCGTGCAGTTCTTTCCAAACTGCGTCGTTAATTTCAACAGTCATAGTTCACCTTCGACATCCCAGGTAGCCCCCAACAGCCATGGGGGCTACCTGTTCTAATTCCTCGGTTTACGGATACGGTTTGCCTTCAGCGGCCGGCGCGCGAACTGCGCCTACGAAACCAGCGACTGCGAGGATGGTGATGATGTACGGGATCATGAGGAGGAACTCGGACGGAACGTTCGAGCCAACCGCCTGCATGATCGCACCCAGGTTGGTTGCGAAGCCGAACAGGAGTGCGGCTCCGAAAGCACCCTTCGGGTTCCAACGGCCAAGGATCATTGCTGCAAGAGCGATAAAGCCGTTGCCCGCTGCCATGTCTTTCGAGAAGGCGAGACCCTGACCGATGGTGAAGAACGCGCCGCCAAGGCCGGCGAGTGCGCCGCCGAGGAGTACGTTCATCCAGCGGGTGCGGTTCACCTTCACGCCAACCGTGTCGGCAGCACGCGGGTGCTCACCGCAGGCGCGCATGCGCAGACCCCAGCGGGAGTTGAACACCATGTACTGCAAGAAGATCACCGTTACAAACATGATGTAGACGAGGATCGACTGGTTGAACAGAACAGGGCCGATGACGGGGATGTCGGAGAGTACCGGAATCTTCAGGTTTGGAAGACGGTTCACCGAGTTCATCGTCTCCGCGTTGTACTTGAGCACGGTGGAGAAGAGGAACGAGGTGAGACCTAGAACAAGCATGTTGAGAACAACGCCCACAATAATGTGGTCGGTACGGAAGTTGATCGTGAACAGTGCGAGGAGCACCGCTACGAGAGCACCTGCAATCGGAGCGCCGATGAGGCCCGCGTAGGCGTTGCCTGCAAGGGATGCAACAACTGCGCCGAGGAATGCACCGAAGAGGAGCTGACCTTCGATCGCAATGTTGATGATGCCCGAACGCTCGTTGACGACACCGGAGAGTGCGCCAAACACGAGGGGCGTTGCGAAGGCGAGGGCACCCGTTAGCAGCGAAACTGCGGGCAGGTGCGCGTCTTTGCCTGCAATCGTGGAGAGCAGGAACGCAATCACGAACGGAACGCCAACAACTACGAGGAGCCAGCCGTTTACGTGCTTGCGGTTCTTCGCGAGAATCCAAATGTAAACCGTGGCTGCCACGGCGATGATCGCCATGATCCAGGAGGTGAGGGAGGAGGGCAACGTCGTGTTCGGAATTTCGAACCAGGAGGTTGCGCCTGCCCACGAAATCGTGGAGTCACCCTTGGTTGTGAAGGCGATCAATACAGTCAAGACTGCCATTACGGTTGCCGCAATGGGGTCGCGCAACTGCATCTTCAGGCGGATGTCGCTTCCCGCCTTGTTTGGTGTAACTACAGATTCAGTGCTCACTTTGCTGCCTCCTTCTTAGCCTTGGCTCCGGCAGAAGCGCGAGCAGCAACCTTGCGCTTGTTGCGGTAGTACTGAACTGCTTCCGATGCGGCGATCAGCAAAACGATGATTGCCTGGGTGACCTGAACGATATCCACCGGGATGCCCGCGGCTGCCTGCATGGTGGAACCACCCGCGGCGAGAGCGCCGAAGAGGATACCTGCAAGCACGGTGCCAAGCGGCGTCGACTTACCAAGAAGTGCGACCGTGATCGCGTCGAAGCCGTAGGAGCCGGCCGTTGCGGTCGTGAGGAAGCGTTCCGTGCCAAGAACCGGGGCGGTGCCGGCGAGGCCAGCGAGAGCACCGGAGATCACGAGGGTTAGGAAGATGACGCGCGGCACCGAAATGCCCGCGGTGCGAGCCGCGTTGGGGTTCGCACCTGCTGCGCGAAGCTCGAAACCAAACGTCGAACGCTCAAGTAGCCACCAAACGAAGAAGGCGGCGAGAATCGCGATAATGAACGAAAGGTCGAGGCGGTAGTTGCTACCTAGCAGGCTCGGGTAGGCTGCGGTGTCGGCTACGTAGAGCGACTTACCGGCGGTGCCTTCACCCTTTAGGAACTCCTGGTTGAGGCTCCACGCGAGGAAGAGCAGCGCGATCGAGTTCAGCATGATCGTTACGATCACCTCGTTCGCGCCAACCTTCGCCTTCAAAATACCCGGGATTGCACCCCAAATGGCACCGCCCAAGATCGCGAAGATAATGGTCACGATGAGGTGCAGGACGATCGGCAGGTTGAAGTGAATACCCGCGAGCGTGCCGAGGAACGCACCCATGATCAGCTGGCCCTGAACACCAATGTTGAACAGGCCGGCGCGGAACGAAACGGCGATTGCGAGGCCCGCGATGATTAGCGGAACCGAACGCGTTAGCGTTTCGATGAGCGGCTTAATGCCGAGTGCAACAGTGTCTGCCTGGTAGTTGTAGACAGCTCCCCTAAATAGGGAGGAGAAGAAGCTCTGGAACGTGCTGCCCGCCTCGCGGAAGAAATCCGACGGCTGAGCAAACAGGTAACCAGCAGCGGTCTGTACGTCTTGATCGAAGATCACGACGATGAGGGCACCAATGATTAGTGCCAGTGCAATCGCGCCGAGGATAACACCCGTGTTGATCGAGAAGATGCGCTGCAAAATACGGTTTGCAAGAGGAGCCTGCGTAGGCTTTTCAGCCTCCGGTGCTACCTTCTTCTCGTCAGTCGGCTTGGGATCTACTCCCTGACTCATTCGCCAGCCTCCTCAGTCGTCGAAACTCCAGCCTGCGCCCACGCTTCTTCAAGCGGAACACCGGCCATCATCAAGCCAAGTACCGGGCGGGGCGTGCCAGCGGGGACGATGCCCACGATCTTGCCTCGGTACATTACGGCAATGCGGTCTGCCAGTGCGTCAACCTCGTCGAGTTCCGTGGAGATGACGAGCACTGCAGTGTCGTTGTCGCGCTCTTGCACGATTCGTTCGTAAACGAACTCGATCGAGCCGACGTCAAGACCGCGAGTAGGCTGCGACGCAACCAGGGCCTCCAGGTCGCGAGAAAGCTCGCGAGCAAGGATCGCCTTTTGCGCGTTACCGCCAGAAAGCGTGGAGATCGGGTCGTGAACCGAGGTGACGCGAACGTCGAACATGTCGCGCAGCTTCTCCGCGTTCTGTTCAATAATCGAGGGGCGCATGTTGATGCCCTTGGCAAACGGCTCCCTGTCGTAAACGTCGAGAATCATGTTCTCGGCGATCGAGAAGGAGGCGACCATACCGTTCGTGGAACGGTCTTCAGGTACGAAGCCAAGGCCGACCTTCTGTAGGCGCTCCTTGATCGTGAACTGAGACAGATCTTTGCCACTGATCTTTACCGAACCGGAGTTCGGCTCAATGTCGCCAAGGATTGCCTCAGCAAGCTCGGTTTGGCCGTTGCCCTGAACGCCTGCAACACAGACGATCTCGCCCTTGTGTACATCCAGGTTCACGTGATCAAGCAGAATGTTTCCCTCTTCGGAAACAACCGACAGATCCTTAATGGAAAGGCCAACCTCGCCAAGCTTCGGCTCGTCCTTATCAACGTCGAGGTTAACGGGACGGCCCACCATCTGGGAGGCGAGCTCCTTCTCCGTAGACTTCGGCGAAGCCTCACCCACAACCTTGCCGCGGCGGATAACCGTAATACGGTCTGCAACCGCGCGAACCTCACGAAGCTTGTGCGTGATAAATACGATGGACGTTCCAGACTCCTTCAGCTGCAACATGATGTCCATCAGCTCATCGGTTTCTTGCGGGGTGAGCACTGCCGTGGGCTCATCCAGAATCAAAACCTTAGCTTCACGCGAAAGCGCCTTAATGATCTCCACGCGCTGCTGTGCACCAACCGAAAGGTCTTCAATGCGAGCACGCGGATCAATATCGAAACCAAAGCGAGCAGACAAGTCTTTAACAAGCTTGCCGGCCTTCGCCCTATTAATTACGCCCAGTGGGCCAGTGGGTTCGTAGCCAAGCGCAACAGACTCCGCCACCGTAAACACGGGGACGAGCATGAAGTGCTGGTGAACCATACCAATACCTGCAGCGACCGCGTCACCAGGACCGTCGAAATGAACAGGCTTGTCGTCAATCAAGATCTCGCCACCGTCAGGCTGGTAGAGACCGTAAAGGACATTCATCAAAGTTGACTTACCCGCACCGTTTTCGCCAAGCAGAGCGTGAATCTCGCCAGGCTCAATGGTGATGTTGATGTTGTCGTTTGCAACTAGCGGACCGAAAACTTTGGTGATGCCTCGAAGTTCGAGTTTCACTATATTTTCCTTCGTCTCAGGCGCCTTTGCCCATCACAATATAAGGCCCGGATACCGGCATGGCACCCGGGCCTTATTAGGAGGTGTTGGCTATTAGCGCCTCACCAAACCTTACGGCTGGTTCTGGGTCTCAACCTTGATGGTGCCGCTAATGATGTCCTGCTTCAGCTGCTCGAGCTCGTCCTTCAGCTCCTGGGAAACCTTGGAGTCGAAGTCGTGCAGCGGCGCAATGGAAACGCCGTCGTTCGCGAGGCTACCGACGTACTGCTCAGCCGACCAGTTGTCGTCAACAACCGACTTGATGGTGTCGAATACTGCTGCGCCAATCTCCTTCACAACGGAGGTGAGGATGTACTGGCCGTGCTCCGGCTGGGTGTTGTAACCGTCTGCGTCAACCCAAATCACGGAAACACCGTCGTGCTCGGAAGCAGCGGTAAGAGCGCCAGCGCCAACCGGGCCAGCAACAGGCATGATCACGTCAGCGCCCTGGTTGATGAGCTGCTCAGTGGTGTTCTTGCCCTTAGCAACGTCAGAGAAGTCGCCCGTGTAGGAGCCTTCCTGGGTAGCCGTGTCCCAGCCGAGAAGCTTAACGTCGGTCGAGTGGACCTCGTTGTACTTCATCATGCCGCCCTCAAAGCCGTCCGCGAAGATAGCGGTCGTCGGGATCTTCATGCCAAGGAACGTACCGATCTTGCCGGTCTCGGTCATGCCAGCTGCAAGGTAGCCAGCGAGGTAGGAAGCCTCAGCAGTGTTGAATACAAGCGCACGAGCGTTGTCGGTCTGCTCCTGGAAAGTGGAGTCTACGAGAGCGAACTTAACATCCGGGTTCTCCTTAGCCTTCGCCTCAAGCTGGTCAGCCATCTTGAAACCAACGCCAATGATGATGTCGCATCCCTCGGTGATCATGTTCGAAATGTTCGGATCGAAGTCCGCATCCGAACTCGACTCAGCGGTCTTGACCTCTACGCCAAGCTCATCCTTAGCGCGCATGAGGCCCTCGTAGCCGGACTGGTTAAAGGACTTGTCGTCGAAGCCACCCTCATCGGAGACCATGCAAGCCTTAACGCCAGCCTCCGGTGCCGCGCCGCCCTCAGTTGCAGTCGTCTGCGTGTCAGCCTCGGGAGCCGCACCACAAGCCGCCAGCATGAGTGCTGCTGCTGCAGCCACGGCGGACACCTTAATCGAATTCTTCACAGTTCCTCCTGTGGAAAAATATTTGGAAAGTGTATGACGAGTCTCCCCCAAATATCGGGGTCCGCTCGTGTGCACGAATAAGTATAGCCGAAAAAGAAGAGGCGTTATACCCCTGTAAACAGATCGTAAGCTAACGGTTACAATTCGAGCTTCTAATTAGTTATTGGTATCGGTATCACGGCCAAAACAGGCAACAAAAAGGCGCCTTGGCCAGACAGATTTACTGCCCCACCAAGGCGCCCTTTTGAAAAAACTGGAGTTTTTACTCCTCCGAAGCAGCCTCTTCAGTTTCCTCTGCTTCCTCAGCAGCTTCCTCCTCAACCGGAGCCTGCTCAGCAGCAACAACGGAAACGAGAACCTCTTCCGGATCCATGTCGGTGGAAACACCCTCCGGCATTTCAAGAGCAGACACGGTGATCGAAGCGCCCTCTTCAAGGCCCTCAATGGAAACCTCGAAGCTCTCCGGAATCGCAACAACGGGAGCCTTCACGAGAATCTCGAAGTGCTCCTGGTTAGCGACAACGCCCTCAGCTGCCTCGCCCATAAGAACGAGCGGAACCGTGACCTCAACGGTCTCATCGCGGCGAACCGCGAAAAGATCAACGTGAAGAATGTCGCGGCGAACCGGGTGACGCTGAACGTCCTTAACCAGGGCGAGCTGCTCTTCACCATCAAATGCGAGCGTAACTAGAGCATTCGCATTGTCCTTGACGATGAGGAACGTCTCGTGACCCGGCAGGTCGAGGTGAACCGGCTCGAGCTCATCGGAGTAAACAACAGCCGGAACAAGACCGGCGCGGCGAGCGCGACGCGAAGCGCCCTTACCAAACTCGGAGCGAACGGTCGCTTCCAAGCGCGTAACGTTAGTAGCCATTTGACCCTCCTAGGATCTATCAAAACGGACGTGACCCCGGACGGTGGTTTGAAGCAAAACGCTCAAAACGCCCTGTCGATAACGGCTGAAAAACTTCAGCCCTCGCCGAGGCAACCAGGCCATATTACCGCTTTTATGCGACTCCGTCGAACAGCGAGGTCACAGAACCATCGTCAAATACCTCACGAATTGCGCGCGCAAGGAGCGGAGCGATGGAAAGAACCGTGAGCTTATCGAACTGCTTCGCCTGCGAAATCGGTAGCGTGTTCGTTACAACTACCTCGCGAGCACCGCATTCGGACAGGCGCTGGGTAGCCGGATCAGACAGCACGCCGTGCGTTGCAACAACGATAACGTCCTTAGCACCCGACGCTAGGAGCACCTTCACGGCCTCCGCAATCGTGCCGCCGGTATCAATAAGGTCGTCGACGAGCACACACTCGCGGCCCTCAACGTCGCCAACAACACGGTTAGCAACCGCAACGTTCGGGCGCGTAGTGTCGCGAGTCTTGTGAATGAACGCGAGCGGAGCGCCGCCAAGCTTCTGCGACCACTTCTCAGCCACGCGAATACGGCCAGCATCCGGGGAGACAACCGCAACGTTGGAAAGGTCAACGCGGCCGCGCACGTAGTCAACGAGCACCGGCATCGCCCACAGGTGATCCACCGGGCCGTCGAAGAAGCCCTGCGCCTGAGCCGCGTGCAAATCAACCGACATGAGGCGGTCCGCACCCGCAGCCTTGTACAGGTCGGCCATGAGGCGAGCCGAAATAGGTTCGCGGCCAAGGTGCTTCTTATCCTGACGAGCGTAGGGGTAGAACGGTGAAACAACCGTGATGCGCTTCGCGCTCGCGCGCTTCAGAGCGTCAATCATGATGAGCTGTTCCATGATCCACTGGTTGATCGGATCGGTGTGCGACTGAATTACGAACGCGTCACAACCACGCACCGACTCGTTAAAGCGGACGTAGATCTCACCATTTGCGAAATCGTAGGCGGTGGTAGGAAGGACACCCGCACCGAGTTCCTGACCTACTTCTTGAGCCAACTCCGGATATGCGCGGCCCGACACGAGGATCAGACGCTTTTCACCTGTGGTGATGATTCCAGTCATTTTGGTTTCTCCTAATTACGGGCCGACAGCTGTTGGAAAGGTGGAAGCAGTGTTCCCGGCTCGATGTCGGTATCGAAGCCGAAGCAATGGGGTGCAAAAACGCCCTCACCGACATTCACACTGCGAAGTGTCGTGTGGGGGCCAATGTGAGAATACGAGTCAATAAAAGTAGAGCCTTCAATAACGCATCCGGGTTCAATCGTTACATCCGGCGCAATCTCTACGTCTACATCAATCCAAGTGGAGCCAGGATCAACAATTGTTACGCCTTCGCGCATGTGCTCAAGCAAAATACGGCGATTCATTTCAGCGCGAAGTTCAGAAAGCTGTGCGCGGTCGTTACAACCCTGCGCCTGCCATGCGTCCTCCAAAATGAACGCCCCGCTCGTGCGGCCCTGCGCAAGAGCCGCAGCAATCGTGTCGGTCAGGTAAATCTCGCCCTGATCGTTGTCGGCACTAAGATTCGGCAGAGCGTCGTACAAGAATGCGGCGTCAAACGCGTAGATACCCGCGTTGATCTCCTTAACCGCGCGCTCCTCCTCCGTCGCATCACGGTGCTCCACGATCTTCACCACTGCCCCATCCTTGCGGATGATTCGACCATAGCCCGTCGGATCCTCAACGACCGTGGTCACAACAGTTACCGCACTACCCGACTCCTCGTGGATCCTCGTTAGTTCACGAAGAGTGGCGCCTTCCAACAAAGGCACGTCGGCAGACGTTACAAGCACCGTGCCCTCAAGCTTTTCAACATGCTTGGCGAGCTCCTCCAAACCGCATTGAACAGCGCGGCCCGTGCCAGGAATCTCGTCTTGATCCGCAAGAATCACGTCTGGAGCAAAACTTTCTACCATGCTCGCAACACGATCACGCTGGTGACGAATCACAACAACTTGGTGAGCAGCTTCTGACTCCTCGGCTGCAACAATTGCGTGCCCAAGCAACGGGCGGCCACACATCGGGTGGAGAACCTTAGGAGTATTGGACTTCATTCGAGTACCCTGACCCGCGGCCAGGACTACTACAGCCAATGGGTTATTCACTATCCCATCCTTCTTGGATTTAAACCCCGAACAGGAGCACCAACACTTCTGATCTTAATCGGTTGGATGCGCGTGAGAGAAAAAATCAGCGCGAACAAAGTATAACCCGCACGAGATACCGCGAATTGGGCACATTTTTCTTAAAGAAGTCGTAAAATGTGGGCGAAAAATGCCCGTTTTCAAGAATGCGTCTCACGGCCTCTCAACATGTGGGCATAAAAAAATGGTTCCGCCCCTAGGATTCGAACCCAGACCTCAAGGCACCAAAAGCCTGTGTGCTGCCGTTACACTAGGGCGGAAAGCCACAAATCATTGTGCCATACTTTAAGGCTGAGCACCTAAACGAATAACTGTTACACAACACATAAAATCGCGCGCAAAAAATATTCATACCAAAGGTGGAGGAGGCGTTCGTGGCCGCTAAACGTACAAGGCTCACCGCTATCGAAAGAAGAGAACAACTCATCTCCATCGGCTGCAAGGTTTTCGCCTCTAACGGATACGACGCAACTACCGTTGAGGAGATCGCCCAAAAAGCGGGCGTCACAAAACCCGTCGTGTACGAACACTTCGGAGGCAAAGAGGGGCTGTACGCCGTTGTTGTCGACCGCGAAGTTCAGCACCTCGTCACAACCATCTCCAACTCGCTTACCTCATCCGAGCATCCGCGCCGCATCGTGGAAAACACGGCGCTCGCCCTCCTGGACTACATCGAAGACCACACCGACGGCTTCCGCGTGCTCGTTCGCGACGCCCCGAGGGGCCAATCCGAGGGCTACTACTCCTCTGTAATTGGAGACGTCGCAAGCAAAGTCGAGCACCTGCTTGCCGACAGGTTCAAGGCCGCTAACCTCGACGCGAAATCTGCACCCCTTTACGCGCAGATGCTCGTGGGCCTCATCGCGCAAGTTGGACAGTGGTGGCTCGAGGAGCGCAGCCTCGACAAGGCGACCGTGGCCGCTCACGTCGTGAACCTCACCTGGCTTGGGCTTCGGAACCTGCGTCCAAAGCCGGAGTTACTGCGCGATAAAGACAAGTAAGACCGTTAGAGACAAACCTCTCGATTTCAAGTATCTTTATCTTGTGAACGAATTTAGAGGAAATTTCAGCCCAACTCCAGACGACGAGGTCGACCGCATCGTCAGCGCCTGGCAAAAAGAGCGCCCGGATCTAGACCCGACTCCGATGCTAGTTTTCTCTCGAATTACGCGCCTGGCTCGCCACCTCGACCTCGCGCGCAGAAACGCATTCTTGTCGCACGGGCTCGAGCCGTGGGAGTTCGATGTGCTCTCGTCGCTACGCAGGGCAGGCTCCCCCTACGCTCTTACCCCGGGCGTGCTCATGAACGAGCTTCTCGTTTCCTCCGGCACGATGACTAACCGCATCGACCGACTCGAAGGCAAGGGCCTCGTCGAGCGCTCCCCCTCGCCCTCCGACCGTCGCGCCGTGCTCGTCACCCTCACCGTTGAAGGTCGCAAGCGCGTAGACTCCGCCCTCAAGTCACTGCTCGACGACGAGCGTAGGCTGCTCGTAAGCATTTCCGAGGAAGACGAACAGCGCCTCAGCCTGCTCCTCAAGCCTCTACTTCTTTCATTCGACTCTTGAAATTAACCCCTCATTCAGCGAGCTTTTAGAAAAAAATCAGTTAGATACGACACCTTTACATAAGTAAAATGAAATCGATTTTACTTATAGAAGAGGTGTACATGAACCCCGACCACCTGCCCTCGCGATTCGATGGGCCGCCCATTGCGATCGATGTTCGCGGCCTAACCAAAGTTTTCGGTAACACAATCGCCGTTGGAAACCTATTTCTACAGATTCCCAGGGGGTCGTTCTTCGGGCTCGTCGGCCCGAACGGGGCGGGTAAAACCACTCTCCTATCAATGGTCACCGGCATGCTCGTGCCCGACGACGGCGTCGCCTACGTTGGTGGCATCGACATTTGGGACAAGCCCGAGGAGGCGAAGAAACTCCTCGGCGTGCTCCCCGACGGGTACCGTCTGTTTGACCGCATGACCGGCATGGCCCTCGTCGAATACATGGGCATGCTGCGCGGCCTCGACAAGGCAACCGCAAGGCAGCGGGCAACCGAACTACTTGCCGCACTCGGGCTTTCCGACACCGGCAAAAAGCTCGTAGCCGACTACTCCCAGGGCATGACCAAAAAGGTCGCCCTCGCCTGTGCGCTCGTTCACGCGCCGAGCATCCTCGTGCTCGACGAACCCTTCGAATCCGTCGACCCGATCTCCGCCGCTGGAATCCAAAGCATCCTCACGGAGTTCGTGGCAGCGGGCGGAACCGTTGTGCTCTCCTCCCACGTTATGGAAACCGTTGAAAAACTGTGCGACCACGTGGCCATCTTGAACCACGGGCAGGTGCTCGCCGCAGGCACAACCGAGCAAGTATCCGCGGGTAAGAGCCTCGATGAGAGGTTCCGCGAACTCGTCGGAGGTGTCGAACAGACGGAGGGGCTCGATTGGTTGCGTCAGTAATAGGCCTTAAACTCCGCTCGCTTTGGAACAACCTCACGCACCCGATTTGGAAGCTAATCCTCGCGATCTTTCTAACGCTCTACTTCGGCGCGTACCTCGTGTTTCTACTCCTCGCATCCCTTCTTTGGATCGAGCCAGAACACCTCGAAATGTACGAGCTGTTCACACTGTTCACGAGCGCGATGGTCACGCTCTTCTGGTTTGCGGGCCCCCTATTTGGCATGGGACTAGACGCGACCGTGTCACCCAAATCGTTTGCGCCCTACACCGCGCCCTCCAAGAAGCTTTCGCGCGCAATCCTCTATGCCTCCCTCTTTGGGTTCGGCGGCTTCGCCACTTTCTTCCTGTACGTGATCGCTACGACTGCGCTGTTCACCATGGGGCAGCCCCTGCATGGGGTACTCGCAATCGTTTTGATTCCGATCGCGCTGATCTCGCTCGCGCTCGTTTCACGGTTCGTGGCGTCGTGGTTCTACGCCCGTGTTGAGCAGTCGAAACGCAGGCGCGACATATCGCAAATTTTTGGTGCAATCGCATTCGTAGCGCTCATCTGGTCGCTCTCACTGATTTCAAACACGCTTGACGACGGCGGCATCTTCAACCAAATCGGCGCCATAAACGATGTGTTGAAGTGGACTCCCCTACCCGGAATCATCACCATTCCCCACCTCCTCGCACTCGGCGAAACAATACCCGCCGCAATGCAGGCTATTTACGGCGCGCTCATTCTCGCGGGCCTTGGGATCGGCTGGCACAAGATCGCCGTCAAAGAAATGATCGGAACCAAAACCGATATCACCGATGAGGTGCGGGCGGCGATTGCAAGCGGCAGACACCAGATTGTGGATGCACCCGAAACTATCGAAGGAGTGGAAGGCCTCGAGGCGCAGCTAAAGACGCTCAACCGGTGGCTAAAGCTCGGAGTCAACCCGACGAGGGCGGCCATCATTGCGCGCACACTCCACGACTGGGTTCACGACGCAAGGCTCGTCCCCTCCCTTCTAATAGGCACACTCCTGCCCCTATTCGGATTTGGCCTCATGTACGTGCAACCGGACATGATGGGTCTCGTGTGGTTCCTGTTCCTCTTCGCCCCCGTCTCGCTTGGGCAGACGTCCGGCATGCTCGTCTCCTACGACTCCACGGCGTTTTGGATGCACGTGAGCGCCGGGGTTACCGGCAGGGATGACAGGTTCGGGCGTTTCATCGGTTCCCAACCCGTGCTGATTCCCGTGGCTATCGTGAACGGTGTGCTCGGATCGTTCGTCCTCGACCTGCCGTTCTCACCCGTTACATTCGCACTCGTTTCCTACATGATCGCCGTTCTCTCCGCCGCGCTCATGTCGCTACTCACCTCGTACCGCACGCTCGGCGTGCAGGCGCCGGGCACCTCCTCCCTGTCGACGAAGGGCGCTTCGAACCAATTCGCCACGATGGGTGCGATGCTGCTCGTGACCGCGGTTACCGCACTACTGTTGCTGCCCGCGTTGCTCGGCTACATTTACCTAACGCCGATCGTGACCGAAGTGGGCGTGACCGCGCTCGCGTTCGTTTGGACGCTTGGCATCTCATATCTGACCCTGCGGATCGCCTCGGTCTGGTTCGAACGTAACCAGGCGCGAATCCTGCAGCAAATCAAGAGCTGGCCCGGACACTAAACCCGG
>JAUNLN010000009.1:6461-8800 GCA_030532245.1 Actinomycetaceae bacterium | reverse complement strand
GTGAGCTTCTCGGAAAGTTCGGCGAGCTTAGCGATACCCTCCGGCGTCATGTTCGAGGCAAGATCACCGAGCTGCGCCTCGAGAGATTCGATCTCGCTGGCCAAACGCGACATTTGGCGCTCGATACGGCGAGCCTCCTTTTGAGCCTCGCGGAACGCCTGCGCGTCTGAAACCCTGCTCGTCTCGCTTGCAACAGTCTTCGCCTTCGCGGGTTCCGACCAGGTCGAAACTCCCCTACCGGCAACGCCGCCCATACCCTGTGCACGCATTTCAAGATACTGCTCGACGCCTCCTGGAATCGCGCGCAACTGGCCGTCTCCAAACAGCGCGAGCTGGTGGGTGGTCGTGCGCTCCAGCAGATAGCGGTCGTGCGAAACCACAACGAGCGTGCCGGGGAACGTGTCGAGTAGGTCTTCCATTGCGGCGAGCGTGTCGGTGTCGAGGTCGTTCGTAGGCTCGTCGAGCAGAATCACGTTCGGCTCCGACATGAGGAGGCGAACCAGCTGGAGGCGACGGCGTTCGCCGCCTGAAATCTTGCTGATCGGCGTCCACGCCCTCTCGCGAGTAAAACCGATGCGCTCCACCAGTTGGGATGCGGAAACCTCCTTGCCACCAATGATCATCGACTGGGCGATGTCGGCGACAGACTCCACAACGCGGCGGTGGGCGACTTCGTCGAGTTCGTGAGTGTCTTGCGAAAGGGTCGCTACCTTCACGGTTTTGCCGCGCTTCACCCTACCCGAGTCGGGGGCGACCGAGCCGTTCAGGAGGCGAAGGAGCGTAGTTTTTCCAGCTCCATTCACGCCCACGATTCCAACGCGCTCGGCCGGAGCGAGCCGGTAGGTGATGCCTTCGAAAATCTGGCGCCTGGAGTCGCCTTCGCCAAAGCTTAGGGAGACGTTTTCGAGGTCAACCACCTGCTTGCCTAGACGCGCGGTGGCCATGCGGACGAGTTCGACCTCGTCGCGTGGGGGCGGTTCGTTCGCGATCAGCTCTTCGGCCGCCTCGATGCGGAACCTCGGCTTGGAGGTGCGGGCAGGCGCTCCCCTGCGAAGCCAAGCGAGCTCTTTGCGCAGTAGGTTTTGCCGCTTTTGCGCGGCGAGCGCACTTTGGCGTGCTCGCTCGGCGCGAGCGAGGATATAGGCGGCGTAGGATCCCTCATACGTTTCGATGCGGCCGGCGATCTGGGGGCGGTCACCTCCCGGATCGATGCCGGGCACAACCTCCCACACGTGCGTGCAGACGGCGTCGAGGAACCAGCGGTCGTGCGTAACCACGATGAGTGCGCCACTGTTTTTGCCTGCCCCTTCGCGCGGGCCCATGCGTTCGTTCAAGTGGCGGGCGAGCCACGCGACGCCTTCGACGTCGAGGTGGTTGGTTGGCTCGTCGAGCACGAGCACGTCGGCCGGGTGGCCTTCGACCACGCCGGCGGAGAGTACGCGGGCGAGGTTAACGCGCCTGCGTTGTCCGCCCGAAAGTTCGCTCACCGGCGATTCGAGGTCGATGTCAGACAGGAGACCTTCGTGAATGTCGCGGATTGCAGGCTCGGATGCCCACTCGTGCGCGGCAAGGCCTGGGTGAACAACGGAGACGACGCTTTCGCTCGTTACCAGATCGCGCTGGGAGAGGTGGGCAAACGTTACGCCTTCGCGCACAACCATGCGGCCAGAGTCGGGTTCGCGAACGCCCGCGAGCATGTCGAGCAGCGTGGTTTTACCAGCCCCATTGGGGCCGAGCACGCCAATACGGTCGCCGTCTGCAACGGATACGGAGATGTCCCCTAAGATTTTGCGGGAGCCTCCAATAGCGCCAAGCTCCTGCGTACCAAATAAATGCGCCAAGTTTTACTCCACTTTCGCCGGGTCGGATGGACCCCAAACTTCGATTGTGCTCGCGATTTCGGGTGCGGACGCCAGGTTTTGAGCGATTTCGCGGGCGTGCTCCTCGTCCCTTGCAAGTGCCGCAATGGTCGGCCCGGAACCCGAAAGCATGACCGCGAGCGGCCCGGCCTCCTCCACGGTTTTCCACGCCCTCGCGAGGGTTGGGTGGAGTTCTTTGGCGGATGCCTCCAGGTCGTTTTGGAGGACTTCGCGCATCACTTCGGCTTCGGCTAGCACGGCTTCGTCGGCGGGGCGCAGGGCTTTGGGGAGGTGGTCGCGGCCTTCACCTCGGCTGTCGAAGTGTTTGAAAACTGCGGGGGTTGATAGGCCCTGCTCCATCGTGCACATCACCCAGTGGTGTCGGGGCGTGTCTTCGCGGTCGAGGCGTTGCATGTGGTCTCCGTAGCCGAGGCCGAGGCTGATGCCGCCTTCCAGGCACGCGGGCACGTCTGCCCCAAG
>JAUNLN010000009.1:0-6361 GCA_030532245.1 Actinomycetaceae bacterium | reverse complement strand
TCGACGTTCGGGATCGGCCAGAACACGCGCCTGGAGATCGTGCCGGCCATTTGCGCGCTCGCGTACCACGCGATTTTCACGGACGGCACGCCGTAAATCTTTGAGCCCGGCTCGGCACTCAGGCGCTGCGCGACCTCGGTTTGAACCATGACGAGGATTTCTCGAACCGACGGGAAGTGCTCGAGCACTCCAAGAATGAGGGGTACTGCAACGTTGTAGGGAAGGTTCGCGACAAGACGCGTGGGGGCTTCCCACTCCTCTGTACTACCGTCCGCGAACTTCGCCGTGTTCAGATGGTCGAGGTCGCGCACCTTTAACGCGTCGGAAAGTAGGACTCGTAACGGTTTCCCGGGCGCGTGACCGCTAACGGTTGCGGGTAGCGCGGTTGCAAGCACGGGGTCGATTTCGATTGCGGTTACGCGAGCTCCCGCCTCCAGCAGGCCAAGAGTTAGCGAGCCGAGACCGGGGCCGATTTCGAGCACGTGCTCACCCTCGGTTACGTTTGCGGCAGTCACAATCTTGCGCACAGTGCCCGCGTCGTGAACGAAGTTTTGCCCCAGTGTTTTCGTAGGTTGGATATGCAAGGCCGAACATATCTCGCGCACATTTCTTGGCGTCAATAACTTAACTTCGCTCATGTCCCCTATCTTACCGGCCACTCGCCACCTCAAAATTCAAAAAAGTGGCGACCCGATTGGGCCGCCACTTTTGTTAGAAACTCTTAGAGCAATCCAAGAGACGCAGCGCATGCGGGCCACTGACCCCAGCCTGCGCGCTCTTGAAGAATCTGTGCACGCATGGTCTGCTCAGCTGCGGAAGCATCGGAGGGAAGACCGGTGCCGCCTACCGACTGCCAGGTCGGAAGCGAGAACTGGTACAGGCCGTAGTAGCCGTTACCCGTGTTCGTTGCCGGGTTTCCACCGGACTCACACTGGGCGAGAGCCGCCCAAACACCCTCGGGAGCAGTGCCCGTGCCGGCACCCGGCTGCGGGGCAGGCTGCGTTACCTTCGGACGTTCCATCGTGCCGTGTTCAACGATTCGTGCAACCGGCTCAACGCGCGTTTCAGAGATCACCGTGGAGACCAGAACCTTGTCGCCGCGCTTCTGCTCGTACTTGACGGTCGTGACCTTGCCCTTCTCGCCCTCTTGGACGACGCGGCTTTCACCCTCGTAGAGGTCGTCGGTACTACGCTCGATCGTTTCGAAATCGAGTTCCTTCTCCTCGGTTACCTCACCGCGGGTCTGGCGAACCAACTCAACGGTTAGGCCATTCTCGCCATCGCGGACGAAAACCTGGTCGATCGGCGAAGCGGTTACCTTTGCCGCCGCAAGAATCTCGTTTACGGTCGCATCCTGCGGAACCGAAACTTCGCGAGCCTTGCCGTCAGCTAGGACGCTTACCGTGCCCTCACCGCTCAAAACTGCCGGGAGCGGCGAACGCTCAACGGAACGGTTGGCGGCTACGGAAATGTCGCGGCCAGAATCTGCGAAGACGCTCATTACGCCCTGTAGCGAATCTGCGGTGGACCAAACCTGTTCCACACCGCCCTCGTCGTGAATCATGTACGGCTTCGCGGTGGTGAAGGTGATCGTCTGGCCTTCTGCAACCGAAGCGGAGAGAGCGGGGGTTACAAGGTCGTGCTCTCCAACCTCAACGCCAGCTGCGTCGAGCGCGCCTGCAACGGTTCCACCCCACACGGTTACGATCTGGGAGTTACCGTTCGCATTCACGATTACTTCAGTTTTAGCAGTTGCAATGGACACCGCGGCGCCCGCCACCAACATCAGAGCGGAAGCACCGGCGACCGTCTGAATTGCTTTACGGGGAGCCTCAGTGGCCCACTTTGAACTCTTTAGCTGCAAAACGTTACCTCTTAAGTAGATTATTTAGCTGGATCTACCGTAACCATATCGTTACGAATAAGGAAACCTCTTTGGGCAAGCTCACAGAAGTTTTGAGACCCACGGCACTTGCGTGCACCAGTATTTGATACGAAAACTACTTCCAGGTTCCGTAGACGGCGTTAGAATTCGACTCCAGTTGCTCCAGGGCTTCCTCCTCGCCAACGCCCCAAAGTTCTGCCATGAAACGGATGGTTAGAGGGGTCATGTAGGAGGCGTTTGGCTGGCCCCTGTGCGGAACGGGCGTGAGGTAGGGTGCGTCCGTTTCAACCAAAATCAGCTCTTTGGGTAGTGCTCGGAACGCTTCGCGGAGTTCCTCGTTGGCAGCGAACGTGAGGGAGCCGCCAAACGAGGCGTACCAGCCGTTCTTTGCGAGGTGCTCGGCGAGGTCGGGGCCACCGGAGAAACAGTGGAACACGATCGGAGAATCGGCGCGGTCTGCCCCCACGTCGTACAGCACGTCGAGGCACTCTTGGTGTGCGTCTCGGTCGTGGATTTGTACGGGTAGGTCGCGGGCGAATCCCATGCGCAGGTGTGCGGCGAAGGAGTCTTTCGCGGCTTTGAGGCCGGTTTGCGCGGTGCGGAACAGGTCGATGCCGGTCTCCCCCACGGCTGCAACGACGGGGTCGTCGAGGCGTTTTTCAACCTCGTGTAGCGCCTCGTCGAGGGGGATGTGGTGTTCTTTTTGTTCGTGGTCCCAGCCGTCGGGGCCAACGTCGAGCATGCCGGCGTGTAGGGGCGCTTCGTTCGGGTGGAGCGCGAGTGCGGCGCGCACGCGTGGGAAGCCCTCGCGGTCTGCATAGTCGCGGGCGATTTGCAGGGTCGGGTCGAGGTGCGGGATTTCGCAGCCGACCGTGATGATGCGATCAATGCCGACTTCTTGCGCGCGCAGGAGCTGCTCTTCTAGCGAGAGCTTGACGCCTTCGGCGCGGGGTATCTCCCACTCTCCGATTGGCAGGTGGGTGTGGTTGTCCATTGCAGGGCGCAGGAGCGGTTCGGGGGCCGGCGGCCAGGGGCGACGTTTTTTACTCACTCGTCCACCCTACGACCTTTGGTGGCGGCAACGCACGCGAGTGGGAACGCTGAGCTGATGGTGCGCGCGGAGTGCACCTGCCAGCCAAGCCCGCGAAACATTTGCGCAAGCTGCGAAAGATTCCACAGTTCTTTGCCGCCGCCTACAATTTTGAGGACTGGTTCGATGGCTTTTGCACGCTTGGAGCCGAGCACGAATGTGGACAGGAGGAGGGCGCCTCCGGGACGCAGAACTCTTGCTGCTTCTGCGAGTACTGCCTCGGGATCTGAAACTACGTGGAGCATGTTGGAGGCGACGACGGCGTCGAAGCTCGCGTCTGGGAACGGGAGGCTGTACGCGCTGGCGGTTAGGAACTCGGTGTTTTCAGCCGCGACTCGCTTGCGGGCTTGTTCAACCATTTTGTTGGAGAAGTCGGTTGCTACGAGTTCGCGGCACGATCCGGCGATGTGTTTCGTAACTGTGCCTGGGCCGCAGCCGATTTCTAGCACTTTCATGTCGGGGGCGAGGAATGTGCGGTAGAACGTGACGAGTTGTTCGTTGCCGCGCCTGTTTGCCGACATGAATGTTTCGTAGAAGGGTGCGGCTGCGTCCCAAATCCTCAACTCTTATCCTCCACCTGATCGTCTTCCGCGAAGTCTGCGGGGCTCTGGCTTGCGTTAGCTAGCGTATGCTCCGTTTGCGCGGTTTGCTCGGGGGAGGTTCCGGCTTGGACACCTTGCGCAGGGGTGGTTTCCGACAGGGTTGTCGCGGCGTTGTGTTCGATGCGCGCGAGGGTTTCTTCGAGTGTTTTAGCGCGGGCCTCAGCCTCATGTGCGGCGCGCTTTTTGCGGTCGCGAACGCGTTTTTCGAATAAGGCGAGGCCGATGAGGAAGATGAGTGCGACGAGGGTGGTGAGCAGGCCTGCGGTGAAGCCGATTGGCGTGAAGCGCATGGAGATTTGGTTTTCGCCTGGCTGGATGGGGATGAGCATGAAGGAGTCGTTGAATGGCTCGATTTCGGTGCTTTCGCCATTTACTGTGGCGGACCAGCCGACGTCGAAGATTGAGGTGACGAGCACGTAGCCGGCGCGCTCGGCGTTTACTGTCATGTCGAGTGAGCGGCTTCCCCTCGTGATGTTGACGGGGGTTGCGTTGGCTTTTGCTACGGCTCGGTCTAGCACGTCGTCGTTCAGCGCTGCGACTTGTACGCTGAGGGTTCCGCTCTTGTCGGCTTCGATCCGTAGGCTTGCTCGCCCCTCCTCGCCGGCGTTTAGGACACCGAGGTCGATTACGGCGTTTTTCTGGGTGCTTGCGTGTTTGCCTTCGTTGCCGGCTGCGCCGGGGGCGTAGGTGTAGGAGTCGTCGACGCGGGCGGCGCCGGACTTGTATGCGAGAAGGTAGCGCGCGGTTTTTGGCGCGGTGAATTTGACGTAGGTTTCGCTGCCTTCGCTCGTGGCGCTGAGGTGTACTTCTTCGCCGAAGGCTGCGCTGGGGCGCTCTTCGATGGTGCCGTGTTTTGCCTCGAATGTGGGGGCGATGTAGTCGTAGAGGCCGGGCTCGCCGAATGCGGCTTCGTACATGGCTTCTTGGTTTTGTAGGTAGCCGACTTCTTGTGTGGAGAATGAGGCGGCGGATTGGAGTACGACGAAGGCTTGTGCGAGCGCGTCTTTGTTTTCGAGTACGGTGAGCGCGTTCGAGTCGTAGTACATGGTGTATTTGGTGTCGGGGAGTTGCTCGAGGTCGGTGGTCATCACGTATTTGATGCCGAGGAAGATGTCGAGCGGTTTGATGGGGTTGTAGGCGTAGGAGTTGATGCCGTTGGTGGAGAGGCCGATGTCGTCCATGAGGCGCAGTTGGGCTTCGGCGAAGGAGGAGGCGAAGAGGGTTACGCCGTCGTAGCCGTAGAGAAAATCGTCGTTGTAGGTTGTGAGGCGCGTGAATTCGGCGCGCGGGTGGGCGCCGGGGTTGTCTTTTTCGATTTTGGAGGCGGCGTCGCGTACGGCGTTGGCGAAGTCGCCGGCAGCGTAGCCGTCGATGTTGCCGAATACTTGGCCGTCGCGCACTTCGCGGATGCCGTAGATTGCGGAGCCGGTGAGTTCGAGGGCGACGAGGGTGATGAGGGTGGTTGTGGCGACGAGTTTGGCGGGGTAGGTGCGTGGTTTTTTGCGCCAGCGGAGGGTGACGTGTTCGCGTTTGGTGATTGTGGTGATTACGGCGACGTAGATGGCTAGTACGGCCATGGTTGTGATTATTGCGAGGCCGCTCATTTGTTTGTCGTCGATTTTGTTGAGGATGAGGGCGAGTAGGCCGATGCCTGTGGCGATGGTGGCGAGTGTTTTGGGGGTTGGCTGGTGGGCGCGGTAGGCGTCGGCGGCCATGGTGGTGAGGAGGAAGATGGCGACGAAGGCGAAGCGGTGCGGTAGTTGGTTGGGGTAGTGCATGCCGTGCCAGAAGAAGTTGAGGGTGTTGATGGAGAGGCTGAGGGTGAGCACGGCGAGGAGGAGGCCGTTCGCGATTTTGGCGCGTAGGGGGATGTGGCGGGCGGTGAAGTATGCGGGGAGGAGGAGAAGGATGAGGGCGCCGGCGTAGAGGTTGGGGAGGCCTTCGCGTACAGCGGGGCTGGTGGTGACCATCATGCGGCTGAGGAGGTCGATGGGTGGGTACATGAGGTCGGGGGTTTCGGGCCAGGCGTCGCCGGAGGCGGAGGTGTATTGGAGTTTGAGGTAGATGGGGATGATGAGGATGCCGGCGAGGGCGGCGGCGAATACGGAGGAGCCGCCGAAGAGGATGGTTTTGGCGAGTTGGTCTTTCCAGCGTTTGAAGGGGATGTTTTCGGTGAGGAGTACGAGGTAGTAGAGGGCGGTGAAGAGGGCGGCAAAGAAGGCGACGTAGTAGTTGGTGTAGAGGGTGAGGGCGAGGGTGAGGATGTATGGGAGTACGCGTTCTTTTTTGATTAGGAGGAGTGTGGTGTAGGCGAGGATGGGGAGGAGGATTTGGGCGTCGAGCCACATGATGTTCCAGAAGTACGCGAGGGTGTATGAGGAGAGTGCGTATCCCATGGAGAAGAGGACGGCTGTCCAGGGTTCGTGGCCGCGGCCTTTGCGGAGGTAGTAGTAGGCGGTGTAGCCGGTGAGGCCGGTTTTGAGGGTGACGGTGAAGAGGATGTAGTTGGAGAGTTGGCTGGGTGGGAAGAGGAGGATGAGGAGGTTGAGGGGGCTGGCTAGGTAGTATGCGTGAAGGGACCAGAAGTCGGTGCCGAGGCCTCCTCGCCATGAGTAGAGGAGCGTGTCGAGGCTGAGTAGTTTGCGCCTGTATTCGGCGAGGAAGGGCGCGTATTGGTGGAAGAGGTCGATGGTGAGGATGTGGCGTTCGCCGGTGGGCCACACGCCTGCGGTTTGGAAGCCGATGAAGATGATGAGTGCGGGGAGGAGGAACGCGAGGAGGCCG
>JAUNLN010000033.1 GCA_030532245.1 Actinomycetaceae bacterium | reverse complement strand
TCGAGCAGTCGAACTCCTCCTCAATCTGAGCGAGGGTGATTGTGTCGCCAGGCTTGAGCTCGCCATCCGCGATGCGCGGACCGAGGATGTTCACGATTTCTTCAAAACGAGAAGGTGCCATGTGTTTGGGTCGCCAATCCAGCAACATCCAGAAAGAGACTCTTAAACGTTGCCAAAAGTATTACCATTGCGGTACATTAAGGAAAGTACGGTGCTAAGTTTACCATCGCGGGTATATCGCCTTGGGGAGCACTATCAATGTGAACGCGAAGATGCCTTCAAATGGAAGTGTGAAAAATGAGTGAACCAATCCACGTGGTTGTTATGGGAGTATCCGGCTCTGGGAAGACGACGGTTGCCGGTATTTTGCAGGACCGCTGGGGATGGGAGTTTGCAGAGGCGGACGAGTTCCACCCGCAGGCGAACATCGACAAGATGCATGCGGGTATTCCCCTCACGGATGAGGATCGCGCGCCTTGGCTGAAGCTGATTCGTGAGTGGATGACTAGCCAGGAGAAGGCTGGTAACTCGACGATCGTGACGTGCTCGGCTCTGAAGAAGGGTTACCGTGATGTGCTTCGCGAGGGTGGCGCTCCGGTTGTTTTCATGCATTTGGATGGCGACCATTCGCTTCTGGCGAGTCGTCTTGCGGCGCGTACGGATCATTTCATGCCACCTTCGCTTTTGGATTCACAGTTTGCGACGCTGGAGGATTTGACTGCTGACGAGCTTGGCGCGGTGGTCGATATTGCTGGAACGCCGGCGGAGATCGCCTCGCAGATCGAGGTGAAGATTGAGCAGTTGACCCGCGATTCGGCGCAGACTCACACGGTTGAGACTGCGCAGGCTACGGCTAACGTTGGTCTTTATGGTCTTGGCGTGATGGGCTCGGCGCTTGCGCGGAATGTTGCGAGCCGCGGGTTTAAGACGGCGGTTTTGAATATTGATCCGGTGCAGACGGATCGGTTTATGGAGGCGCACGGTTCGCAGGGCGTGTTTGTGCCGGCGAAGAGTGTGGCGGAGTTTGTGGCGTCGTTGGAGCGTCCGCGCAAGATTTTGGTGATGGTGACCGCGGGCAAGGCTGTGGATTCGGTGCTTGGCGAGCTTTCTCCTTATTTGGAGTCTGGCGACATCGTGGCTGATATGGGGAATTCGAATTTCCGCGATACGCGTAGGCGTGAGGTGGCGATGCGTCAGCGCGGCCTTTATTTCGTGGGCACGGGTACGTCCGGCGGCGAGGAGGGTGCGCTTACGGGCCCGGCTCTAATGATTGGCGGTGCTGAGTCGGCGTACAAGCAGCTTCGCCCGATTTTTGAGGCGATTGCGGCGCGCGCTGAGGATGGGGCGACGTGTGCGGTACACGTGGGCCCGGATGGCGCGGGGCATCTAACGAAGACGCTTCATAACGGTATTGAGTATGCCGATATGGAGGTGATTGCGGAGATTTACCACTTGCTGCATGGCGCGTTCGGACGGTCGAATGCGGAGGTTGCAGACCTGTTTGAGGCGTGGAATGCCACGGAGTTGCGCTCGTACTTGCTGGAGATTAGTTCGGCGATTTTGCGTTATACGGCTGATGGTGAGGACTTCATTGAGAAGGTGTCGGATCGTGCGGGCCATAAGGGTACGGGTGCTTGGTCGAGCATGATTGGTATTGAGCTTGGTGTTGATGTGGGCATGTTGGTGAATTCGTTGCTCGCTCGTTTTGCGTCGGCGTCGAAGACGCGCGATGCGTGGCCGAAGTTGGAGGGTGTGCCCTCCCCTGCTGACGCGCTGGGCGTGTCAGATGAGTCGCTTCGGGAGGCGCTTTTGCTTGCGAAGTTGGTGGCTTACACGCAGGGGCTGAGTGTGATTCGTTCGGCGTCGGATTCGTTTGAGTGGGGTATTGATTTGGCGGGCGTGTGCCGCGGCTGGCGTGCGGGCTGCATTATTCGTGGTGCGATGTTGGATGATTTCGCGAATATTCTTGATGGGGGCGCCGATCCTGCGAGTATTTTATTGTCGAACGCTGACTTGGTTGAGCGGTATTTGCCTTCGTTGAGGAGGGTTGTGGCGGCGGCTAGTTTGGCTGGTGAGCCGTCGGTGGCTCTAGGGTCGGCATTGAATTATTTGGAGTCGGTTCGTGCTGACAGGTTGCCCACCGCTTTGATTCAGGCACAGCGCGACTATTTTGGTGCGCATGGTTTTGAGCGTGTCGACATGGAGGGTAAGGGCTTCCACGGCCCTTGGCACAACAAGTAGGAGAGGATCGACGGTAGGGCCGAGTTTTTCCAGGAGTGAATAACTAACCCACCAGTTTGCAAAATACTGTGATCTGAACATGCGGTAGGGGTTGGACACCATCTTGGCGTCCAACCCCTACCCTTTGCCAGCAAAATGCTCGCGCGCTTCAGCCAGCCAACAACTCTGCGCCAGCCAGCATCCTTCGACTACTCAACGCGCTCGCCCCTGCGGTACAGCACCAGCCCTGCGCCAGCCGCCAACAACAGGCCCGCAATACCAGCCAGCGTCGCCGCCTCCGTACCCGTCGACGCCAACGAACCCGACTTACCCTTAGCACCAGCCGGCTCCGTCACCGACACCTCCGGCGACGGCTTCACAGAAGGCTTCACATCCGAGCCACCCTCAGACGGCTTACCCGAAGGATCCACACCAGCACCCTCCGACGAACCCTCATTCGGATCCGTCACACCAGGCACCACACCAGCAGGCCCATTCGCAGCCGACCAGTTATCCTCAAAGAACTCAGCCGGATCAATCACGCCCTTCTCCTGCGCCCACTCAATCATGAGATCACGGATAGCCTTCTGCTCGTCATACACAATCGGGGCAGTCTTCACATGCGGATACTCCGAACCACCCGACTGGCGGTAGTTATTCAGCGCCAACACAAACTCATCCGAAGCCTTCACCGGCGTACCATCCGGCATCGAAAGCCCCTCAACGCGCTCACCCACGGGCTTCGACACGTTGATGTGATAGTTAACGCCCGAAAGCACGTCATACGTGTAATCCGGCAGGCCACGAGTCATACCCTCATACTGGGCATTCGTAACCGCAGACCAATCCTCAATCACCGCACCCGGCTCCTGCTGCTTAAAGTAGCGAGCCGACCACTCGAGGTAATCCTTCAACTGCTCACCCGTCAGCTTGATAGCAAACAAGGTGTTGTCGTAGATATATATCGCGGCCATGTCCGCAATCGTCACATCGCCCTTCTGGAACACAGCAGTTCGAGAGAACGGCGACACCTCAGCCACAATCGGCAGACGCTCATACTCCGTACCCTTCAGAGCGCGAGACACCTCATCAATCTGCACCCTATTAATGAAGTCCAGAATCGCCGTGTCTTCCCACGCGGAGGTCTCCGACTTCATCTCCTCCGTCGACTGCGCAACAACCGTGCCAACCCAGTCCACAGTCTTCTCATGCCACGACTGCACCTGCTCGAGAATAGCCGGATCCTGCGCCCTCTTCGCCGCGAATTCCGCCTTAGCCGTGGGCTTCACGGTCTCAGTCCAATCAACTTGAACTTTCCCGTCCTTGAGACTCAGCGGAATGTTCACATTCGAGAGGAAACGGGCGTGGAAACCAGGCTGCGTCAACAGCACCTCGCGACCATCCGGATTCTTGTAGTACTTCTGAACCGCGTCCTTCACATGAGAGTGGCCAGCAACCAAAACGTCAATGCCCGAAACATTCTCAGCGATCGAACGTGCAGCATTCTCCTGCAAATCGGCCGGATCCCAGACGTAACCATCCGGATCAATACCCGTATGAGCGAGCACGATGATCACGTCCGCACCCTTCTCACGGACATCCGGCACCAAAGTCTTCAAAACCTCAACCTGGTCGCGGAAGTCGAGCGACGCCACCTTAGCGCCATCCCAACCCGGAACACCCGGGGTTACCACGCCAATAACGCCAACGCGGACTTCCTCGCCATCCTTCGTGACCTTGCGCAGAATCTCGTACTGCTGGTAAGCCGGCTTTCCGTCCGCACGCTTGAAAACGTTCGCCGCAAGGAACGGCATCTTAAGCGAGTTCCGGTACGCATCGAGTGACTCGAGCCCGTAGTTGAACTCGTGGTTACCAGACACGATCGCGTCATACTTCAAATAATTGAAAACGCTCGCAGCCGGATCCGTCGTCGTCTCATCCTTGTACTTTTGGTACACGGTCTGAATCGACGAGCCCTGCGCAGCGTCACCATTGTCGAGCAGGATAACCGCATCGTCACCCTTTTTAGCGCGAACATCCTTGATCACCGTCGACAGGTGATCCATGCCGCGAATCTCCTGCTTGCCAGCATCCTTGTCGATGTCGAACGATTTACCCGTGAAGTAGTCGTAATCCACCCAAGTGCCGTGTAGGTCGGTGGTTGCAAGAAGAGTCAGATCTTCAATGTCTTTCGTCTCGCCGGTTTCGGCGTAGGCGGGCACGCTCAGCAGTCCAAGGAGGAGCGGCGCGACCGCAAAAGCTGCGATCTTCTTCAAGTTATGCCTTTCTGATTTGGCGGTTCCACACCATGATTTTTCAGGGGCTTACAAGTATCCTCGCTTTGTTTACACGTGTCTGCTGTTTCACAAAAAAGTTGATTATAAAAGTTCGATAATTTACCGTTTCTTCACTGAAAATTAGGACTAAATCCTTGGATTAAACCAACAAAACGACACCTTGTCAGAAACATTCCCAACTCTCCCGAAGTGCCAATTTGCGCGAGGGGACTATGTTAGGAGAAAGAACTCAGCTTCCGCGCCGAGATTTGAGGAGGGAGGAGCCGGTTGCGACACGCCAGAAAACAGCCACGTCTACAAAGTGAGACAACGTGGGAGATCGACGGCATCCGAGTGCGGGTGCTGAAGAAGCGCGGACTCAAAAACATGTACCTGCGAGTGAAGCCTCCCCACGGTGAAGTCGTATTAACCGCACCCTCCCACTTGCCTAACGCCAGGCTTGAGGCTTTCGTCCGCTCCGAGATGGAGAGCATCCGTAGGAACCGCGAGCGCATCCAAGCTCGAGAGCAGAAGGCCTCCCGCGACTTCGTAACCGGCGAAACGTTCCGCCTCTGGGGCATCGAATACCAACTAAAGGTAGTGCCGAGCGGTAGGCCACGAGTGCAGCTCAAGGGCGGCGAGATCGTCATGCAAGCGCCTGCCTCATATGGAAAAGAGCAGCGCGGGCGCCTCCTCGACAAGCTTTACAGGCGCGAACTAAAAGCAGCACTACCAAAAGCAATCGAGCGATGCGAAACCCGCACCGGCCAGCGCGCATACGAGTACCGCATCAAGAAGATGAAGACCCGCTGGGGCAGCTGCAACGTGCGCGAAAAGAGAATCTGGCTAAGCCTTCAACTCGCCCAGAAACCGCCTGAGTGTTTGGATTATGTACTAACACACGAGCTCGTACACCTCATCGAAACGAACCACACGCCAAGGTTCCACCGATTGGTCGCACAGTTCTATCCAGGCTGGCAAGAAGCAAAGCAAGCTCTTAAGAGCAACTAACCCCCGTTTTTGCGACCATTTAAAACGGAAATTTAAGCACTATGTAGCACATGTTGGCGATGTGTTGATTTGTCCTGATCAATTGGTAGCTATTAATTGCTTTCTGGAAACTTTTCATTGTTTTTCAGGCCATATTTTGTTTACTTAAGATCCTTATAGTCGGGATCATGTGGTCGTCAACAAAGGAACGACGCGCCACGCTACGCAAACGCTCAGACCGTCCAGACAGGAATGAGTGGTGGCTAGCAGCGGTTCTACTTGTTCCAAACTTAATCCTCCTAGGTATTTTCACGTACCGTCCATTGGTCGACAACATCAGGTTGTCTTTCACCAACTGGAATATTTCCGCCCCCACCGCGCAGTACATTGGTTTCGCCAACTACCGCGAGTGGTGGACGCACCCAAACACTTGGACGGTTGTATCTAATACCGTAATTTTCACGGCAGCTACGGTGATCGGCTCCCTCCTCCTCGGCCTTGGTCTAGCCCTCGTTCTCGACCAGAAGCTGGTTGGGCGCAACTTCGTTCGATCCGTAGTATTCGCCCCCTACATCATTTCTGGCGCGGCAATCGGCGTTGCGTTCCAGTTCGTGTTCGATCCCTCATTCGGTTTGATCTCAGATGCGATGGGGAGGCTCGGTCTAACTGCTCCGGACTTCTACCAAAGGCCCGGTTGGGCACTGTTCATGGTGACCCTCACCTACATTTGGAAGAACCTGGGCTACACGTTCGTCATCTACCTTGCAGCATTGCAGGGTCGCCGCAAAGACCTCGATGAGGCCGCGGAAATCGACGGTACTTCGTCGTGGCGTCGCCTCACGAAAGTGCTTCTCCCCCAGCTTCGCCCAACCACGTTCTTCCTTTCCATCACGGTGCTGCTGAACTCCATGCAGGTGTTCGACATCATCAACGTGATGACGAGGGGTGGCCCACAGGGCACGGGCACAACCACCCTGGTCTACCAGGTGTACCAAGAGACGTTCATGAACGCGCGCGCCGGCTACGGTGCAACGGTTGCAACCATCCTGTTCCTAATCCTCTTGGTCGTAACCATGATTCAGGTGCGCTACATGCAGCGAGGTGAGAAGTGAGCATCCCATTCCTAAAACGCAATAGCGATAAGAGCGACACCCACGAGGAGCTGAACTATGTCGGCCAGCACTGGGGTTTCAAAGTTCTTGGCTACATTGCGATGGCGATTTCACTTGCCGTCATCCTCGTACCCATCTACTGGATCGTGATCGCAGCGTTCAAAACGCCCGGCGACATCTACACGCACCCCGCGAACTACTGGCCGAATCCGTGGACGATGGATAACTACCAGACAGTGATCGACGATCTTGCGTTCGGCATGTACCTGCGCAACTCGATCATCATCACCGTGTTCCTCTCCGCAGTGAAAATCGCGCTCGGCGTCGCATCCGCCTACGCCCTCGCGCTACTTCGCTTCCCGGGTCGCAACATCGTGTTCCTGCTAGTTATCGCCTCCCTCATGGTTCCAAACCAGATCACGGTGATCTCGAACTACTCCCTGATCGCAACCTTGGGGCTTCGAAACACGTTCCTCGGCATCATCCTGCCGCTTGCAGGCACGGCGTTTGGCACGTTCCTCATGCGCAACCACTTCATGTCACTACCAACAGAGGTGATTGAGGCGGCCCGCATGGACGGAGCGCGGCCCATGAAGCTGCTGTTCCGAATCGTCCTGCCGATGTCTTGGCCTACTCTTTCCGCGTTCGCCCTCATCACGATCGTGAACGACTGGAACGAGTACCTGTGGCCATTCCTCATGTCGGACGACGAATCGACCGCGCCTCTCCAGATCGGCCTAACGTTCCTCCAAAACAATGAGGGCCTCACCAACTGGGGCCCGGTAATGGCCGGAACCGTACTTGCGGTAATCCCCGTACTCATCGTGTTCCTCATCTTGCAAAAGAACATGATCAAGGGCCTTACCTCCGGGGCAGTCAAGGGCTAAGCCCCGCCTCACCAATCAAGACTTTCAACCAAGGCAAACGCCTGACAACACACGTGAAAGGTAAAAAATGATCAATCGACGCATTGCCCTCGCCGGCCTCACCGCCGTGGCGATCGGCCTCACCGGCTGCGCAGGCATGGGTGGCACCACCGACTCCGGCGCAGACGCTCCCGCAACCGACGCCGACGGCGTAACCACCATTGATTTCTGGTCGAACCACCCGGGCTCGTCCAAGGATCTTGAGCTGGAACTCATCGCCGCATTCGAGGCTGAGAACCCCGACATCAAGGTGAAGCTCACCGACGCGGGCAAGAACTACGAGGAAGTTGCGCAGAAGTTCAACGCAGCGCTCTCGGGCGGTCAGGTGCCCGACCTCGTAGTCGCATCGGACGTAACCTGGTTCAACTTCGCACTCAACGACCAGCTCGCACCCCTCGACGACCTGCTCGAGCAGGTCGGTGCAGAGCCGGCCGACTACGTGCCGAACCTGTACGACGAGTACATTTTCGACGGCAGCCACTTCGCTGTTCCCTACGCTCGCTCCACGCCACTGTTCTACTACAACAAGGACATGTGGCAGGCAGCTGGCCTCCCCGACCGCGGCCCGGCAACCTGGGAAGAGTGGAACACCGACTTCGCACCGAAGCTCGCAGCCGCTAACCCGGACGTAACCCCGCTCGTTATCCCCGACGGCTCGCTCTACATGGACTGGTACTTCCAGGGCATGATCTGGTCGATGGGCGGCGCCTACTCGAAGGACTACACGATGACCATGTCTTCGCCCGAGTCGGTGAAGGCTGGCGAGTTCCTCCAGTCGCAGTTCGAGCAGGGCTACTTCAAGGCTGTTAAGGAGGCGACTGCTCCGTTCGTTTCCGGCCAGGGCGCTGCAATGCTTGAGTCGACCGGTTCGCTAAACGGCGTGTCGCAGGACGGCAAGGTAAACGTTGGTACCGCGTTCCTCCCTTCGCCTGACGGTGTTCCAGGCTGCCCGACCGGCGGCGCTGGCATCGGCATCCCGGCTAAGTCGGAGAAGAAGGAAGCAGCCGCTAAGTTCCTCGCATTCCTAACGAACGCGGAGAACACCATCACGTTCTCGCAGGCTACGGGCTACATGCCGGTTCGCACCTCCGCGAAGGAGATGCCGGAGGCGCAGGCTTACTTCGAGGAGAACCCGAACTTCAAGACCGCTGTTGACCAGCTTGAGTTCACGCAGAAGCAGGACGCGGGCCGCGTCTACGTTTCCGGTGGCGGCATGAGGATCGGCGCTGCTCTCGACAAGATTTCGCAGGGCGCAGATGTTGCTTCGACGTTCAAGCAGATCGATGAGGAGCAGCAGGCAATGATCGACTCGGACATCAAGCCGAAGCTCAAGTAACGCAACAGGTTTAGGGGCCGCGCCTCGCGGTTTCTGTAGCAGCCCAAGAGGGCTTTGAAACCCGAGGCGTGGCCTTTGGCCGCAAGTATTGGTTTAAAGATTTTTAAGAGGAAAACCCGTGGCTAGTGTGACTTTTGAAAACGCAACGCGAACCTTCTCCGGCGCTACTAAGCCGGCTGTGGACTCGCTGAACCTACACATTGAAGACGGTGAGTGCGTTGTACTGGTTGGACCTTCCGGGTGCGGAAAGTCGACGTCTTTGCGCATGGTCGCAGGCTTGGAGCCAACCACGTCTGGGCGCATCATGATTGGCGACAAGGATATGACGGGTGTGCGCCCGCGTTCACGCGACGTGGCGATGGTTTTCCAGTCTTACGCGCTCTACCCGAACATGACGGTTGCGCAGAACATGGCTTTCGCCCTTGAAAACATGAAGGTTTCTAAGAGCGAGATTCAAGAGCGCGTGCAGTGGGCGGCGAAAATGCTCGAGCTAGACCAACTGCTGGAGCGCAAGCCCTCCGCACTCTCGGGTGGCCAGCGTCAGCGCGTTGCTATGGGTCGCGCGATCGTGCGCAAGCCCACCGTGTTCTGCATGGATGAGCCGCTTTCAAACCTCGACGCGAAACTGCGTGTGACCATGCGCGGCGAGATCGCTAACCTGCAGCGCAACCTTGGTGTGACCACGGTTTACGTAACCCACGACCAGGTTGAGGCCATGACGATGGGCGACCGCGTTGCGGTTATGCGTGACGGCAAACTCCAGCAGGTCGATACCCCAGAGACGCTTTACGCGAAGCCGAATAACGCGTTCGTTGCAGGCTTCATTGGCTCGCCTTCGATCACGCTGTTCCACACGCCGGTTGATGCGGGTAACGCTTTGCTCGGCGACTACGTGATTACGCTTCCGCGCGAGGTTGCAGCGAAGGCTGGTTCGAAGGTGATTGTTGGCGTGCGCCCAGAGTCTTGGGACGTTGTCGCTCCCTCCGAGCCGGGCATCGCTATTCGCACGAATCACGTGGAGCTTCTCGGCTCGCAGTCTTTCCTCTACGGTGAGATGGTTGCGGCAAACGGTGTGACGACCACGCCCGAGCGCATCGCCGTGCTCCTGCACAGGAAGGCTCGCCCGGTTCCCGGCGACGTGATTCACGTTCGCCCCCAGCTCGACGAGGTTCACTTCTTCGACGCGGTAACGCAAGAAGCAATCCGCTAAAACTTCCATCTAAAAACGCATCACACAGTGCGATTGTGGCCCGCGGTTTCCCGCGGGCCACATGCTTTATTCACTTCTTAGGAGGCGCCCGCCCGGTGTTGGGCGGGCGTTCGGGTTCGCGTACTCGCGGGCTTGCGCGTGTGCACTAGCCCGCACCCGCTCCTCCCCTACTCTGCGGGGGTGAAGTACTCGGCGATTACAATGCCGTAGTCGCCAGCTTCTGCCTCCCAGTCGATGCCGTTCCAGTACTCCATGTAGCGGCGCGGAATGTCGACAGTCACCTGCTTAGTTTCGCCGGGCTCGGCGTAAACGGGCGCGTAACCGACCAGCCAGCGAAGTGGCCTGTCGATCTGCGTGTCGAGGTTTTCGAGGTACACCTGCGCGACCGTCTTGCCGGCCCGCTCCCCCGTATTCGTGACGGTGAAGGTGACGGCGTTTGCAGGCGCGTAGGGGTTGTAGTTGTCGTATTCGGGTTCGTCGACGGTCGGTTCGGTTGGTTCTGCTTCGCCGAACTCCCACGTGGTGTAACCAAGGCCGAACCCGAACGGAATCTGCGGTTCGATGCCCTCCTTGGCGTATGCTCGGTAGCCGATGTAGAGGCCTTCGCTGTAGTGAAGATCGCCATCGGTCGGCACGTTTTCGGGTGCGATGATTGCGCCCGGTTTGGGCCAGGTGGTTGGCATGCGGCCGCCGGGTTCGGCGTCGCCGGAGAGTACGTCGGCGATTGCGTTGCCCATTTCTTGGCCGGGGAACCACACGAGGAGCACGGCTGCTACCTCGTCGAACCAGGGCATGAGTACGGGGGCGCCGGCGTTTACGATGACGATCGTGTTTTTGTTGACTTCGGCTACGCGGGTGACGAGTTCGTCTTGGCGGCCGGGTAGGTCGAGGTTTTCGCGGTCGTGGCCTTCGGATTCGACGCGCTCGTTGGTGCCGACGACGACGATTGCGACTTCGGAGTTGCGGGCGGCTTCAACGGCGCGTTCGATTTCTTCGTCGGGGTTGCCGAAGGGCTCACCGATGTTGAGTTCGAATGCCCAGTAGGGGGTGCCGAACTCGTCGGCGCCGATGGATTCGAAGGTGAACTCGATTTCGGCGGTCTCCCCTGCTTGGAGGGGGATTTGGGTGGCGAATTGTTTGGGCGTCATGATGACTTCAACGAAGTCGACGTCGGTTGGGATTTCGGAGTCTTCCCGGATTTTTGTTTCGCCGTTGATGTCGAGGCGGATTTTGCCGTGTGCGGACATGCCGATGCGGTAGTCGCCGGCTTCTTCTGCGACGAGGGTGGTGCGGCCGCGCAGTTCGGCGACGTCGTCGAACTCGATGCCGCCGCCGAAGCCGTTGATCCAGTTGAATTGGGAGCGGCGTAGGTGGCGGGTGTCGAGGATTTGGCCGTCGTGGCCGATGATGTCGAGGACGATGCCGGGTTTGCCGCCCACGTTGTTGAATTGGCCGGTGGCTACGGGGATGCGGTCGGTTGATAGGACGCCGGGCGCGTACGTGATTGTGCTGGTGTTGAAGCGGGTGCGGAGGGCGTCGAGGGGTTCGGAGACGTGGTCGGGGAAGACGGTTGCGCTGCCACCGCCTTGGCTGCGTCCGGTGCGGGCGTTGGGGCCGAGCACCGCGATGGTTGAGGGGCTGTTTTCTAGTGGGAGGATTCCTTCGTTGCGTGCGAGTACGAAGGTTTCGGTTGCGAGTTCGCGTAGGAATGTGCGGGTTTCGGGGTCGAGGGTCCAGTCCTTCTCGGCTGTCTCGCCGGGTGTCTGGCCGGGTTCCGCTCCGGGTGCCTCGCTGGTTGTGCTGGCTTCGCTTGTGGTGGGGGCGGGCGCCTCCTCGTCGTCGGGGAGGGTTAGGGCGCCGACGCGGATGGCGAGGATGAGGTAGCGGTAGATGGATTCGTTGATGGTTTCTTCGTCGACGTCGCCGGATTGGACGGCGAATTTCATGGCGCTCCAGGGGGTGGTGGGGCCGGGCATGGCGAGGTCGAGGCCGTTGTTGATGGCGGGGGCGATGGTTTGGGTGGCGCCCCAGTCGGACATGATGAGCGCGTCGGATGCCCATTCGTCTTTGATGATTTCGCGGAGGAGGGGGGATTCGGTCATGTGGTGGC
>JAUNLN010000032.1 GCA_030532245.1 Actinomycetaceae bacterium | reverse complement strand
ACGAAAATGGGGCGAGCCTTCGCCCGCCCCACTGGAGCCACCTATCGGACTCGAACCGATGACCGTCCGCTTACAAGGCGGGTGCTCTACCAACTGAGCTAAGGTGGCGCGGCCCCTAGTTTGCCACGAAGAGGCCACATTTGTCACATACGATTACTCGCCTTTAGCGCCACTAATAATCGATGCGGCAAGCTCCTCAGGCGTGTTGCCATCAAACTTCAACGCCTTACCATTCGCCACGAACTCAGGCGTGCCCAGGCCCTCACGGCCCTCAACTTCAGCATCTGCCCAAGCGGTCGTATTCGCGGCAAGCACCTCCAACGCGCCCTCCGCGTCAAACTTCGCGATCAAGTCCGCGCTCACACCAGCCTGCTGCGCCAGCTCCTTCACCTTCGCTGCCGTTGCAGCCTCATCCTGGATCACCGAACCATCACCAGCGTTGAACTGGCTCTGGAAGAACTCGAACGAAGAACGGTGGAACTCCTCGAACTTCTCAGGCTCGTTCTCCGAAACGAGGTAGCCCGCCTGCGCCATCGCGAAATGCCACGGCATCTGCACCACGTTCACCGGCACGAGCTCCAAGTTAATCTCGCCAGCATCCACGGCATCCCACAGCTGCTGGCCGATCATCACGTCAATATTCGCGCACGCGTGGCACGAGTAGTCGAAGTAGTTCGTAAGAGTCGGAACCTCAGGATCAGCAACGCCAACACCCTTCGCCGACACCGTGATCGACTTAGCTTCGCCACCCACAGACGACAGCTCCGCGTCTTGCTTCGCCCCGTCAATCACCCAAATAACCGCAACAATCGCTGCGATCACCAGGATTGCGACCGAACCAAAAATCGTCGAACGAGCGCGATTATCCTTCTTCGCCTGCTGCTCGCGCATCTGCTGAGCCTTCAAACGAGTGACGTCCTTAGCCGAGACTTTCTTACCCATACTCTCCTCATTTCAACACTTGCTAAAAGAGTAGCGAGAACAAACCCGAACTGCATTCCACACCGCAATGAAGCTTCGCACACTTTCCACCAACATAAAACCCGCAATCACGCTCCAAACCCCAATCCCGGAGGAGGTTTCACGCCCGTTCCGTCGAGGTAGAGGAGGGAGGCGCCTGCGCCGCCGCGTTGGAGAGACCGGGTGGCTGCCATGCCTACCGGGGCGTGCGGGGGCGGCGTGAAGACTTAAGCCTTCGAGAAGATCTAGACGAAGAAGAGGATCGCAACTCCGGCGAGGAGGGCGACCAACCCCGCGACTCGTTTGCCGGTGGAACCAAAGGAGTCCGCGATCGTGTCGGTACCCTCCCGCAAGTACAGGCCTCCAGGGCCGAGACGGGCGAGCATCACCGCGAACGCATTCGACGCCCACAGCAGCCCCAAGGCCACTAGCTCGTAGTCTTGCGCAATGCGGGCGTCCGTCAGCATCCTCCAATATGCGGTATCAAGGCCGAGGCCGCCGGCGGAAAGCGAGTACAGCGTCCACGCCGCAACCGCGATCAGCACCGCGAGCGACACGTTGAACGCGATCGCAATCGCGGCTCGCAGTAGGTACGGAACCGAGACGAGCGAGGCGAGCCAGTTGTCCCGCTTGCGCTTCTCGCCCGCGCGAACGCGACGCCTCTCACGCCACGCCCGCGAATAACCAAGAGTTTCCAAGGCGATAAGCACGACCACGGCAATCAGCGCGCCCACATACCCAAACGTGACGGGTAGCGCCGCGAGGAGCGTGCCCAGCCCGAATGCGAACCAGTACGACTTTGGAGGAATCTTGTACGCGTACGGGAGCTTCCACTGCGCGAAACCGCCGTCCAGGTCAGTGACGGGCGCGCCCGCGCCGACTGGCTGACCCTGTAGTGGCGCGGGAGGCTGAGCCGCCGGCCACCCCACTTCCTGCCCCGGCTGACCGTAACCGGCCTGAGGCTGAGGGACGGGCGGCATCTGCGCCGGAGCCGCCGGGTAGACGCGAGTCTGCTCAACCTCGCCGGGAGCCGGCGCGTCGAAACGCTCCAGGAACTCCGTTTCACCTTCCGCGCCCGCGTAGGAGGAGTCTGCAAACTCCTCCTCGTCATAGCCGTAGGGCTCGAGAGAGTCGGTGTAAGCGCCGTCATCGGCAAAACCTTGCCCACCAAAATCTGCGGACTCGATCGGCATCTGCCGGGTTTCCCCATCGTTTACAGGCGCGTTGAGCGCGGAATCCGGGTAGCTGGTGAGCGCCTCCGTGTAGTCCGAATCCGCAAAGGCTGCGCCTTGCATGCCTGCGGCACCCGCGGCCGTACCAGCTACAGCTCCGGCCGCGCCGAAACCAGCGGCAGCCGCGGTTCCAGCGCCTCCCAGACCGCCCGCAGCGCCCGCGGTACCGAGGTAGGTTGTCGCCTCCTCAGAGCCGCTACTGGCCCAGTTATCAACGGTTTCCGGGTCAAACTCCTCAAGCGCGGCAAGCACCTCATCGGCGGAAATACGCATCTCGCGAGGCCCCAGCGCCCGGTACAACACCCTCGCAACCGGCGGGTAAAGCCCCTCAAAGTCGAGCTGGCCAGCAAGCTGACGCGTAACAACCACCTCATTGCCACCGAGACCGTAAGGCGGGCGACCCGTAAGCATATTGAGCAAGATCGCCGCCCACGCCCACCAGTCGCTCCCCTCATCGGGGGCACTACCGCGCAACACCTCCGGCGCAACCCAACCGGGCGTGCCCGAAACGAGCCCGGTAGTCGTGAGGCGCTCATCCTCGTCCGCCTGCGCAATACCAAAATCAATGATCACGGGCTGGTCGACGCCCAAAATGATGTTCGATGGCTTCAAATCGCGGTGAATCACGCCAGCCACGTGAACCGCCGACAACGTATCCTTCAGCGACCTCGCAACCCGAAGCGACTCCGCGAACCCCATCGCTCCGGTGCGCTTCAACTCCTCACGAAGATCAAGACCATCGATCAGTTCGGTGACGACGAAAGGCTGCGCCGCCTCCGTCTCAATGTCCACAACGTGGGCAACTCCGTCCGAACGGATGCGATTCAGCACAGCCGCCTCACGCGCCAACCTCACGCGACTCGCAGGGTCTGCGGCGAGCGCCGGATGAAGCAATTTGAGGGCGAAACGAGAGCCTTCCTCGTCTGAGACTTCCCACACAATTCCAGCGCCCCCCTTACCAAGGGGGCGCAAAAGTCGGTATCCACCGAGCTCATCGCCAGCATTAGGAATCGCCACATTCATCACTAATCACACTCTACCCACATTCCCAGCGACTCCAGAACGCGGCACAGAAACGACCCCACAAAGGCTTTGAAAGTATTTTCAAAGAACGAAACGTGTTCTCAGGGTCTCTTATTTTCCGCGCAATTATGCTACTGTCGATTCAGTTCTAGCCTCAAACGGCGAGGCGGAACCGTGTTAGCGATGGCGTTAACACCTCTTCACTACGGATCGTTCGGCACGTACCTGCCGATGGAGGAAAATCATATGGCAACCGTAACCTTCGACAAAGCAACGCGCGTATATCCCGGAATGGAGCGCCCCGCAGTCGACGCATTCGATCTCAAGATCGAAGATGGCGAATTCCTTGTTCTCGTTGGCCCTTCCGGTTGTGGTAAGTCCACGACGCTGCGCATGCTTGCAGGCCTCGAGGATGTAAACTCCGGCCGCATCTTCATTGGTGACCGCGACGTCACCGACATGCAGCCGAAGAACCGCGACATCGCAATGGTGTTCCAGAACTACGCTCTCTACCCGCACATGTCGGTGCGCGACAACATGGGCTTCGCCCTAAAGATCGCCGGCACCCCGAAGGAAGAGATCAAGAAGCGCGTAGAAGAAGCAGCTGAGATCCTCGATCTCACCCCGTACCTAGACCGCAAGCCGAAGGCACTATCCGGTGGCCAGCGTCAGCGTGTTGCCATGGGCCGCGCAATCGTTCGTAAGCCGCAGGTGTTCCTCATGGACGAGCCGCTGTCGAACCTCGACGCCAAGCTCCGCGTACAGACCCGCACCCAGATTGCTTCGCTCCAGCGTTCGCTCGGCGTAACCACCGTTTACGTTACGCACGACCAGACCGAGGCTCTCACCATGGGCGACCGCATCGCAGTGCTGAAGGACGGCGTCCTCCAGCAGGTCGGCACCCCGCAGGAAATGTACGAGAAGCCGGCCAACGAGTTCGTTGCAGGCTTCATCGGCTCCCCCGCCATGAACCTCGGCACCTTCAAGGTGAACCGCGAAGGCGGCTACGGCGAGCTCGGTAACGCACGCGTCAAGCTCTCCCAGGCAACGATCGACGCCCTCACCCCGGCAGACAACGACCAGGTCGTCGTTGGCTTCCGCCCCGAGGCACTCGAAATCGTTGAAGAAGGCGAGCACACCATCCCCGTCGAGATCGACCTCGTCGAAGAGCTCGGCTCCGACTCCTACATGTACGGCAAGCTCGTTGGTGGCGGCGGCCTCGGCTCCGGCACCGACGCGAACCCGGACGACGAAGCATCGGATCAGATCATCATCCGCACCGCTCCGCGCACCGCACCGCCGAAGGGCTCGATCGTACACGTACGCATCCGCGACGGACACCAGCACAACTTCTCCAAGTCCACTGGTGACCGCCTCCCCGAGTAAAGGCAACGCCTTTAACTAGCTGAATGAGGGAGCCTCCTTGTTGGGGGCTCCCTCAAACTCAATTCCCATCTTTTAAACTTGCAACAGTTTTTGAAAAGATAGAGCCATGCGTTCATCCCTGCAGATCACCGCTGCCCAACTAGATCCCGAACTACTCGACCTACCCTGGGAACAACCCCTCGAAGAGTGGCCAGAATCCGTACTAGCAGCACTGCCGCGAGGCATCTCCAGACACATCGTGCGCTTCGTGAACCTCAACGGACGCGTAATCGCCGTCAAAGAAATCAGCGAAACCGTTGCCTACCACGAATACCAGCTACTGCGGGACCTCAACAGGCTCGGCGCACCCTCCGTGCTCCCCACCGCAGTCATCACCGGCAGGCGAGCACCCGACGGTGAAGAACTAAACTCCGCGCTCATCACTGAGCACCTCCAATTCTCCCTGCCCTACCGAGCCGTATTCTCCCAATCCATGCGCCCCGAAACAGCGATGCGACTCATCGACTCCCTCGCAGTGCTCCTCGTGCGCCTCCACCTCCTCGGCTTCTACTGGGGCGACGTCTCCCTCTCCAACACGCTCTTTCGCAGGGACGCCGACTCCTTCTCCGCATACCTCGTCGACGCCGAAACCGGCGAACTGCACCCCGCCCTCACGCGCGGGCAACGCCACTACGACGTCGACCTCGCGCGCACCAACATCATCGGCGAACTCATGGACCTACAGGCAGGCGGCCTCCTCGAAGAAGACGCGGACGCCATCGAAGTAGGCAACCGCATCCACGAGCGCTACCACGAGCTTTGGGAACAACTCACCGCCGAAGAAACCTACTCCGGCAACGAACGCTGGCGGATCACAAGCAAAATCCGCCAACTCAACGACCTCGGATTCGACGTCGGCGAACTCTCCATGTCGCAAACCCCGGACGGCAGCAAAATCGTACTCCAACCAAAAGTTGTGGACGCGGGCCACCACCACCGCCAAATCATGCGACTCACCGGCCTCGACGTGCAAGAACAGCAGGCGCGCCGCATGCTGAACGACCTCGCCACCTACCGCGCGATGACCGGCCGCAACGACCAGCCAATCGAACTTGTCGCACACCAGTGGCTAAACGAAGTCTTCGAACCGACCGTCCGCGCGATTCCTCCGCAACTCGGCGCTAAACTCGAACCGGCACAGATTTTCCACGAGATTCAAGAACACCGCTGGTTCCTCGCCGAACAACGAAACGGGGACGTACCCCTGCAAGAAGCCACGCGGTCTTATATCGACAACATCCTCAAGAATAGGCGTGACGAGGCACTACTCCTCGACCTAGATCCAAACGAAGAACACGCCTTAGAAGACTAAGGAGAACAATGGCTAAGTACCCGGCAGCAATCGCGCACCGAGGCATGAGTTCACTCGCCCCCGAAAACACGATGGCCGCATTCGCCAAATGCATCGACCACGGCGTCTCAGCATTCGAATTCGACGTCGACGTGCTCTCGGACGGCTCCGTAATCGTAATCCACGACGACACCCTCGACCGCACCACGAGCGGCTCGGGCGGATACTACGACCTCACCTTCTCCGACATTCGCAAACTCGACGCGGGCAAGTGGTTCTCAACCACCTACACGTTCGAACGCATCCCCGAACTCGTATCCGTTGTCGAGTTCATCAACGCAACCAGCCTCGAAGCGAACCTCGAAGTGAAGCCCTCGAAGTCTGGCCCTGAACTGCGCAACGCCCTCATTGACGGCGTGATCGTCTCCCTCGGAACGCTCAAAGACTCGAACATGATCCTCATTTCGAGCTTCGACATGGATCTGCTCACCTCCCTCAAGGCGCGCGCACCCCAGTACCGTCGCGCAACCCTCTTCGACTACGATCCCGAGCAGCCGATCATGAGCCAGGTCGCGCATTGGATCGAGGAGGCGACCAGGCTTGAGGCTACGGCCATTCACCCCTCCAATGAGGGACTCACCAAGGAGGCTGTCGAGGCCATGGTTGAGGCTGGTTTCCAGGTGAACGTGTGGACCGTGAACGATCTTGAGCGCGCCGAGGAGCTCGCCTCTTGGGGCGTGCACGCCGTGTTCACCGACATCGCGCAAGACTTCCCGGTCGAGGCGCGCGAAGCGCACCCGATCTCGGAGGCCTAAACGAAGTTCGTGTCTGGCTAGCAGGTACGAACGCCTCAGCCGCGGCTTGTAGCTACTGGGTCTGGCTGGGGAACCTTCCCGCAGGCCGGATAACCTCAGGCAGCGGCCGCACAAGTAGATACCGCACAAACGTAAGGAGGGCGAGCCGGCCGGCTCGCCCTCCAAACTATCTAGAAGCTAATATCTGCCTCCGCTTTGGCCATAGCTGTGTTTGCTAGGTTCACTAGCCTCTAAGCTCGCGCTTTGGCAACCGTTGTGCTTGCTAGGCGCACTGCCTCTTCAGGCTTGCGCCCGCGTTTTCGTAGGTTTTCTCGATCGCGTTGGCGTTAGTCGCGGTAGCGGTCGGCGCGCTCACCCAGGTACTTGGAGAGCATGACTTCAGCCACCGAGTCAACCATCATGAGCGAGCCTAGAACCGCGCCCGCCTTCACCCAGCCGGAGCGAGGCTTTTGCGCGCGGAACGCGTTCGCGATGAGCGTTGCGCCAACAGCCGCCTCAACGCTTGCAATCACGCGAACGATTGCCGGACGCTCAACCGCGACCTTATGGTACGTCTCCCACATCGGGTTGCCAGCAGACTCCGGGTCGAGCAGGATCTTATCCACGCTACGACCAATCGCGTTCGAAATGCCGCGAGCGTAGTTGATCTCGGCACCCGGAATGTCTTCAGCCGACTCGTCGCCAACCAGGTAGTCCGCGATCTGCGAGGGGACGCCGATTGCGCGCACAAAGCTTGCAACCGCGTGCGTGCCCTGCAGCTGTGCGGTCGCCTCCGCGGCCACAATATCCGCACCGGGAATAGCCTCCGCGATCCTGCGTAGATCCGCGCTTGCACCGACGAGCGCTTCAGCCTCATCGGCAACGCGGTCTGCCTTATGGCCGGCAGCGATCGTGCGCGTCGACATCGACCAGTTGTAGATCGTCACTTCCTCCGAGTCGTCCTCTTCCGCGAGGCTCGCGAAGAACTCATCGCCCGAAACCATGAGGGTAACGATCGGGTACTCACCAAACTCGCCAAAGTTCTGCGAATACTCGGCGTCGTAGGCAAGAGCCTGCCAGCCGTCGCTGAGCTCAAGCGCAGCCACATCCACGCCAAGTAGAGCGGCCGCTAGCGGAATCGACGAATCCGGAATGCGCGTCAGCTCAACGATCTTCATCGGCTCCCCAGACGGCTCCATCGGCTCCGAACCAACCTCAGCGTCTTCAGGTAGCGCGTCCGCACTCACCTCACCGACCATAACCTCAGCGTTAAACTCCTGCGCCACCTCCAGCGCAAAATCCTCCACCTCAACTAGCGGCACGATCTCGTCCAGATCGTTAACGCCCGCGAGCTTCTCATCCTGCATCGCCAGCGTGAGGCCGATCAGGTTCGGCGAACGATCGTACCAGTCGATCGTTGCAACCACCTTCGTCGTTTCAATGAAATCGGCAACTGCCTTCGGGTCTAGGTGCTCGGCAATAATGATGCCTTCAGTTCGAGTCCAATCGGACAGTGTTTGCGCCACAGTGGCCTCCTTAATACTCCTAGACACAATCTCATCACGAAACCGGCCGTTTCGTTGGATGGATCGCAACTTTTTGCGGTTTAAGCGAGCATCTGCCACAGGGTTGCGCCCAGGCTCGACACGCAGATAGCAGCAAGGAGTGCCGCGAAGATGAGCGTCAGCTGATACGGCTTCGCGCGGTTCGACAGCGGGCCGCCAGCAACACCTCCAGCCATCGAACCAAGCATGAAGGCAAACACGACCAGCCAGTCCACGCCGTAGTCAAACCCGATCCTCGACACGAGGCCCGCAACCGCAGCCATCGCCATGATGATAAGTGAGGTGCCAGCCGCCTCCCTCATGCCAAATGCAAGCACGATCGTCAGCACCGGGACGACCACGAAGCCACCTCCGACACCGAAGAACCCGGTGAGGAAGCCGGTGGCAAGACCCGACAAAATGATCGCGACGAGGCCGCGGCGCTCGCCGAGCTCCTCCTCGCCGTTAAACAACTTGCGCTGCTTCAAGCCCTTCTTGAACATGATGGCCGACATGACGGCAAGCATCACGGAGAACATGATCATGAGCACGTTACCGTCGACGAGTGCCGACGTGCGGCCGCCAATCACCGAGCCAATCATCGCGATCGCGCCGAAAATGAGGCCGTCGCGAACCCGGATCGCCTTCGTGCGAACCCTTTGCGGCAGTGCGGAAAGCGCGGTTGCGAGCACGATAACCAACGACCCCATTGCGGCCGCGTGAGGAGATTGGCCAAGCAAATACGTGAGAGCTGGAACGGCGAGAATTCCTCCGCCCGCACCCAGCGCGCCCACTACCACGCCAACGCCAATACCAATCACGACCGCGAAAAAGATCGTTTCCACTTACCAACTCACTCTCTACCGAACCACGCCCGGCGCTCACCACTTCAGGCGCGCGCCTGGCACCTGCTCATTGACATACTGAGGTTAAAGCCAAGGAGCGCGGATATACAAAAAAGGCATACCCGGGCGGGTATGCCTTTTTTAGTATGTGGACAGGAAGATTTACTTCATCTTCGTGCCGACGGAGCCGAGACGCTCACAAGCCTCAACAACGCGAGCAGCCATGCCAGCCTCAGCAGCCTTGCCCCATGCGCGCGGGTCGTAAGACTTCTTAACGCCAACCTCGCCGTCAACCTTCAGAACCTCGTCGTACTTCTTCAGCATCCAGTCGGTGACCGGGCGGGTGAAGGCGTACTGGGTGTCGGTGTCAACGTTCATCTTGATAACGCCGTTCTCAACAGCCGTGCGAATCTCCTCAGCGGAGGAGCCGGAGCCGCCGTGCATAACCAGGTCGAACGGACGGTTGCCAGCGTTGAACTTCGCGCCAACCTCTTCCTGAATCGTGCCGAGAATCTCCGGGCGGAGCTTCACGTGACCCGGCTTGTAAACGCCGTGAACGTTACCGAACGTAAGAGCAGTGAGGTAGCGGCCCTTCTCGCCAAGGCCAAGAGCCTCAACCGTCTTGATGCCATCCTCAGTGGTGGTGTAAAGCTTCTCGTTGATCTCGCCAACGACGCCATCTTCCTCGCCACCAACAACACCAATCTCAACCTCAAGGATGGTGCGGGAAGCCTGAGCAAGCTCGAGCATCTTCTGCGCGATCTCAAGGTTCTCTTCTAGCGGCACTGCGGAGCCATCCCACATGTGCGACTGGTAGAACGGAAGGCGGCCAGCCTTAACCTCTTCAGCCTCGAGTTCCATAATCGGAATAATCCAAGAGTCGAGGTTCTGCTTTGCACAGTGGTCGGTGTGCAGAGCAACAGTTACGTCGTAGTTCTTAGCGATCTCACGAGCGTAAGCAGCCATAGCTAGAGATCCAGCAACGCGGTCTTTAACCGTGGAGCCCGACCAGTACTCGGCGCCACCAACAGAAACCTGAATAATACCGTCCGACTCAGCCTCTGCGAAACCGCGGATTGCTGCAGTCAGAGTCTGCGAGGAAGTTACGTTAATCGCGGGGTAAGCGAAACGACCCTCCTTCGCACGATCAAGCATTTCGTTGTAGACCTCAGGAGTTGCGATAGGCACTTAATTGCCTCCTTGACTAGACATCTTGACGAATCCATTATCCCACATTTAAAAGCCTAATGCTTAAGACGATTATGGCTTTTAGAACTATGTTGAGAAAGCTCCTAGACGCCCTGATTCGATGCCCAAAACTGTGGCGCCGAAGACCTTATTGGTCGTTATTTCCGTGCTGCAGCACCCATGCCCACATCGCGATTGCGGCCGCGTGCCCCACGTTCATTGAGCGGCTCGAACCGTACTGAGTGATGTGCAAGACATCCTCACAAGCCTGCGCCATCTCGTCGCTGAGGCCCGAGGACTCCTCCCCCATTACGAGCACGCACTTATCCGGAAGTTCGCGGCCCTCGAGCGGCTTCGACCCCTCAATGTTGTCGATACCGATCACGTGGAGGCCGCGATCCCTCACGTGATCCAAAAAGCCTTCAATCTCGGGGTGATGTACGACCTCCAGGTAGCGGTCCGTGACCATCGCTCCCCTACGATTCCAACGCCGGCGGCCAACGATGTGTACGCGGCGCACGCCAAGACAGTTCGCCGTGCGCACGATCGACCCAATGTTGAAGTCGTGGCCAAGGTTTTCGATCGCAACCTCGAGCCAGTCGGGCTTGCCCACACTGTCGAGGTAGCTTTTGATCGCGTTGTTTGACCAGTAGCGGAAACGGTCCTCCACGTTGCGCGTATCGCCGTCGCGCAGTAGATCCGGGTCGTATTGGTCTCCCTGCGGCCAATTCTCCTCACCGCCCGGCCACGGACCCACGCCACCACCTACTCCACTACTTGGGGCAACAGCCTCATTCACATTCATTTCAGCCACGCCCTCGAACATACAAACTAGGCGCGAAACCGTCAATGCCGCCAAAACAGCAGTGAACGAGCGTGCAGTTTACCGCAATCCCTCGACCCTTAAACGCGTGCGGCGATAGGCTCGAGAGCAGGACTATGTTTAAGGAGCAAACGTGACTGATGCCCAAATTTTTTCACTAGACGAGATGCCGCCGATCACTTCCTGGCTCTCCGATATGGATGGCGTACTCGTTCGCGAGGAGCACGCTATCGACGGGGCGCAGGAGTTCCTCGACACTCTCCACGAACTGGAACTCCCGTTCCTAGTGTTTACCAACAACTCGATTTACACGCCGCGCGACCTCTCCGCACGCCTCGAGCATTCGGGCCTGCGCGTGCCTGAGGAGAGGATCTGGACGTCCGCTCTTGCAACCGCGGCGTTCCTCACGCAGCAGTCGCCGAACTCGTCGGCGTACGTGATTGGCGAGGCGGGCCTCACCACCGCCCTGCATGAGGCAGGCTACGTGATGACGGAAAACAACCCCGAATACGTTGTGCTCGGCGAGACTCGCAGCTACGACTTCAACGCGATCACGCGCGCTGTTCGCTTCATTGAGGCGGGTGCGAAGTTCATCGCAACTAACCCCGACACGACCGGCCCCTCCGACGACGGTATCCTGCCGGCTACCGGCTCCGTTGCCGCAATGATTACGAAGGCGACAGGCCGCAAGCCGTACTTTGTTGGCAAGCCGAACTCGATCATGCTTCGCGCGGGCCTTAACAAGCTTGGCGTACACTCCGAGGTCACCGCCCTCATTGGTGACCGTCTCGACACGGACGTTCAAGCAGGTATCGAAGCGGGTCTTCGCACGTTCCTCGTACTTTCTGGCTCGACGAAGAAGGAAGACATTAAGAACTTCCCGTTCCGCCCGTACGGCACGAAAGACTCGATCGCCGACATGATCGAAGTCGTGAAGGAAAACTACGAGCGCGCCAAAGAAGAAGGCACCCTCGAAGTGACCAAGAAGGAAGAGAAATAGATTCTGATACGAGTGTGGGTGCGAGATTTTTTCTCGCACCCACACTTTTTGCTTATATTCCGGCGTTTAGCGGCCTACGCTAGGCCGAGGTCTTCGAGGCCGAGGGCGTTCAGGTACTTGTAGCCCTTCGCCTCAATAGCCTCGCGAGCGCCCGTGCTACGATCCACGATCACCGCGACTGCGAGCACCTTTGCGCCGGCTGCCTCCAACGCCTCCGCAGCCTGGAGCGGCGAGCCTCCGGTGGTGGAAGTATCTTCGAGAACGATCACGCGCCTACCCTCAACCGAGGGGCCCTCGATTTGGCGCTTCATGCCGTGATCTTTCGCCTCCTTGCGGACAACGAACGCGTCAACCT
>JAUNLN010000031.1 GCA_030532245.1 Actinomycetaceae bacterium | reverse complement strand
TCGTCGTCGGCATCTTCCTTTCACAGCTTGTAAACAAGATCCTCGCCGACCTCGCCGGTGGCTCCGCAGAACCCCTCTGGTTCGGCGCAGCAGCATGGCGCTGGATGCTCCTCGCTGAAGTAATCCCCGCCGTCCTCTACCTCATCGGCGCCTACCTCATCCCCGAATCACCGCGCCACCTCATCGGCACCGGCCGCATCGACGAAGCCCGCGCAGTGCTCACCCGCGTACTCGGCGCACAGGAACTCGAAGAATCCGTAGCCCGCATCCGCGAGAGCCTCAACCGCGACAACCGCCCCTCATTCTCTGACCTCAAGGGCAGCGCCATGGGCCTCAAGCCCATCGTCTGGGTAGGCATCGCACTCGCCGTCTTCCAGCAGTTCGTTGGCATCAACGTCGTGTTCTACTACTCCAACACGCTATGGCAGTCGGTCGGCTTCTCCGAAGACGCCTCCTTCGTGTTCTCCCTCATCTCCGCAACCGTGAACGTCACCGTCACGATCGCCGCAATCCTCCTCGTAGACAAGGTAGGCCGCCGCCCGCTCCTCCTCGTCGGCTCGGCCGGCATGGCAGTAACGCTTGGCACCATGGCAGTCGTATTCGCCTCCGCAACCGTCACCGAAACCGGCCCCGTACTCGAAGGCGCCGCAGGCCCGATCGCACTTGTTGCAGCCAACCTGTTCGTAGTCTTCTTCGGAGTTTCCTGGGGCCCGGTCATGTGGGTCATGCTCGGCGAAATGTTCCCCAACCAGATCCGCTTCTCCGCGCTCGCCATCGCCGGCTTCGCACAGTGGTTCGCAAACTTCGCAGTTACGCAAACATTCCCCATGTTGGCAGATTTCAGCCTCGCAGTAGCATACGGTTTGTATGCAGGCTTCGCACTCATCTCGCTGTTCTTCGTACTCCGATTCGTTTCGGAGACCAAGGGCATCGAACTGGAAGATATGAAGGAGTAAAACCAGTGAGTCTCACGATCGGTGTAGACGTAGGCGGCACTAAAATCGCAGCCGGCCTCGTTGACGAAGAAGGCAACGTACTTCGCACAGCACGCAGGGAAACCCCCGCACACCTAGTCGACGCAACCGCAGATGCCATCGCAGGCATGGTCACCGAACTACGCGAAGGCGAAGAAGTCAGCGCAGTCGGTATCGGCGCGGCCGGATTCTGCAACGCCGAACGCACCTCCGTCGTATACGCGCCGAACCTCGCGTGGAGGAACGAACCCCTCGCCGAGAAAATCGAACGCGCAACCGGGCTGAAAACCGTTGTTGAAAACGACGCAAACGCAGCCGCCTGGGGCGAGTTCCGCTTCGGCGCCGCACGAGACGTGAAGAACGCAATCGTCATCACGCTCGGCACGGGAATCGGCGGCGGCATCATCGTGGACAACCACCTAGTACGCGGCTTCCAAGGCTTCGCCGGCGAAGTCGGCCACATGCAGGTCAAAGCCGGCGGACGCCGCTGCGGCTGCGGACTTCGAGGCTGCTGGGAGCGCTACGGTTCCGGCACCGCACTCGTTCACGAAGCCCGCGAAATCGCGACCGTCTCCCCGGCCTCCGCAGTAAGGCTCCTCGAACTCGCCTGCGGTGAACCGCAAAAGATCACCGGCCAAATGGTCACCCAAGCAGCGCAGGAAGGCGACCCGGTAGCCCTGGACGTCATCGAAACCGTTGCCACCTGGGTAGGCCGCGGCCTCGCAGACCTCACCGCGATCCTCGACCCCGAAATGATCGTTCTAGGAGGTGGCGTCGCCTCCGCCGGAGAGATCCTCCGCGAGCCGGTAGCGCGCGCCTTCGAAAAGAACGTGACCGCGCGCCTCTACCGCAAGGTTGCCGACATTACGCTCGCGCAGCTCGGCGTACCAGCCGGCTTGATCGGCGCGGCAGACCTCGCGCGCAACTAAAACACCTAGCCGCATAAAGTAAGTGCCGGTAGGCGGGAAACCTCGCCTACCGGCACTTTTCTGTCTATGAGGAGTCGTGAGCCCGCGTATGAGGTCCCGCGCTCGCCAGGCGGTGTTGCCCGCGAGAGCTAGCGGAGTTGTTGCAGGCCCACTCAGGTTGAGCCGGGTCCTACCCCCGGCCCTCCGCGCTCACTCGTGCTGCCAAGCGTTCCACAGGGAGGCGTACTCGCCGCCCAGGGCAACCAGCTCGTCGTGAGTACCAAGCTCCACGATGCGCCCGCCCGCCATCACGGCAACCCGATCCGCGTCGTGAGCCGTGTAGAGCCTGTGCGCAATCGCCACAACCGTGCGCCCCTGAAGCGCCCTACCGAGCGACAACTCAAGTTCGCGCGCCGCAGTTGGATCCATGAGCGAAGTAGCCTCATCCAAAATCAGCGTGTGCGGATTCATGAGCACGATGCGAGCCAAAGCGAGCTGCTGCGCCTGCGCCGGAGTGAGCGTCAAAGCACCCGACCCGACCTTCGCATCCAAGCCATCGCGCAGATCACGAACCCACTTTTCGGCTCCCAGGCTTTCCAAAACCTGCCACATTTCCTCATCAGTGGCATCAGATTTCGCAAGACGGAGGTTGTCGGCAATCGTACCCACAAACACGTGGTGCTCCTGAGTGACCAGCGAAACGTTCTGGTGCAAATCGTCTTCGCTGAGCTCCACGAGAGGCACTCCCCCAACGGTTACGGAGCCGGAAGTCGGCGGGTGAATGCCCGCAATCATGCGCCCGAGAGTCGACTTGCCCGCGCCCGAAGGCCCGACGATCGCAAGCGTCTCCCCCGGCCGCAAATCAAGGTCAACGCCGTGCAACACCGGGCGGCCCTCGCGATACTCGTACGTAACGCCGCGCGCGCTGATCGCCCGCGAATCCGGTTTGCTACCTGAAGGAACGCGGTCGGGCTCCACCTCATCGACACCAAAAATACGCGCCAATGAGGTAGCCGCAGACTGCACGATGTCGATCCAGAAGGACAGTTCGCCAAGCGGGCGCGAAATCTGCACGCCGTACAGCGCCACGGTTGTGACCGCGCCGAGCGTTGCGTAGCCCGCAGGAATCGCCCAGGCGCCCGCAAACACGACTAGAAGCGCCGGGATTTGGAGGAAGAAAATGATCGCGCTAAGCAGGAACACTCGCAGGAACGCGGTGTAGCGCTCAACCTGCCAAATCTGCGTAATCACAACATCAAGAATGTGGTTACGCACGAGGCGCATGTTGAGGGCGTCGATGGTCGAATACTGCTCAACCGTCTCGGTCGCAACACCAGACAGGTTCGCCCACTGCGCCGACTGCGCCTGATACGCCGGAACCGCCCTGCGCAAGTACCAGCGCAAAACGATAAACATCGGGATCAGCGGCACCATCAGCAACACCGCGAGCGCCGGAGCCACCATGAAGGCCGCGAGGTATGTGACAACCGCGGTGAACGTGATGACGATGATTCTGGCAATGCCGCGCTGCACGAGGTCTTGAATGCGGTCAATGTCGTGCGTCGTGCGCCCGATGAGGTCGCCCGTGCCCGCAGATTCGACAACAGACAGAGGCATGTGCGTAACAGAGTGGACGAGGTCTTCGCGAAGCTGTGCAAACACGGTCTGGCCGAACACGCGTGAGAAGTACTCGCCGAGGAAGGCAAGCACGAACTGGGCGAGCACGAGCACGCCGATGCCAATCAGGTACTGGGTAACCACGTCGCGGGTTGTTCCCGTGGAGATGAGGTCAATCAGCCTGCCAATGAGCCACGGCGTAAGCACGGTCGCTACCGAGGCGAGAATCTGGAACACCAAGATTCCAGTCAAAAGCTTCGGAAAGCGGCTAATAACCTTCCAAAACTTCGTAATGATTTGCGCCCGGCCAGCGATTGGAAGTTTCACTTCACACCTCCCGCAACTCGCTGCACGATTCGCTGATACTCAAGGCCACCCTCATCGCCCCGTTCGGCTCGCGCCAGCAGGCCGGCGTGTGTGCCGCGAGCGACTTCGCGACCCTCCTCATCGACGAGCACGACCTCATCGCACTGATCGAGCACGAGCGGTGAGGCGGTTACCAGGATCGTGGTTTTGCCCTCGCGGTTCTCGCGCAGGCGCTGCGCGATACGCGACTCCGTGTGGGAGTCCACCGCGGACGTCGGCTCAATCGCAACCATCACATCCGCCTCGGTTGCAAGCGCTCGTGCAAGAGCGACGCGCTGGCGCTGCCCACCAGAGAGCGTGCGCCCCTTCTCCGCGATGATGCCATCGAGCCCGCCCGGGATCGAGTCAAGCACATCCGCGGCATCGGCCACGCGCATCGCCTCAAGCAGGCGCTCATCTTCTGGGTGGTCGTCCACTTTGAGTAGCGGGCGCTCCTCCCTCACGCGATTATCGAGGTAAGTCTCAAAGACTACGTTTTCAGTAGTCAGAGGGGCGCGCAGGTCACTTCGACTCGCGAGCAGGTTTTCGCGAAGCGTGCCGTTAAACAGGTGATCGTCGGACGAGGCGAGCACAATGTGATCGCGCACCTCGTCGATTGGCCGGCTGCGAAGATCGACATCGCCCACGAAAATCTCGTCGCCGTCATCAACGCGAGTAAGCCGGGTAGCCAGCTGCGCGGTCTTATCCGGATCAGCGGCAACCAGCGCCGACATCTTGCCCGCCTTTAGCTCCACACCAGTTTGCCCGTCGCGCAGAGGCCTTTCGTAAAGGCCGGCGGCAGACTCCTCATCGGCATTAGAAGAAACGGAGGAGTCGGACACGGTCGACTCGAGCTCCTGCACCCTCGCCAACTTGCGAAGACCAACCCACGCGCGCGTACCAAACTGCATCGAACCCACAATCGAAAACAGGGGATGCATGAGGTAACCGGCGAACCCGTAGAAAGCGATCATCTCGCCGGCGGTGAGCTTGCCGTCAAACACCATGAACGCCGCGATCGCAACAACCACGAGCGCAAACGCGTGCGGGAGGCCCTGCGACGCCGCGCTCAGCACCGACTGCGGAAGGGCCGTGCGAATACCGCGACGGCGAGCCTCCTGGGAGAGCGTCTTGTAGCGCTCGTTGAAAACGTCCTCGCCACCAATGCCGCGAAGCACGCGCAAGCCGGTGACGACGTCCGTGCCAATATTTGTAAGGTCACCCTGCGCATCGCGCTGCGCCTGCTGACGCTCCTGAAGCGGCTGGATCACAAGCGCGAGCGCCAGCACAACCACGGGCATGCCAATCACCACGACGAGGCCGAGCGGCACCGACACAGAAAGCATCAAGTACGCGATCACAATCGTAGTGATCACCGACGCCACGAGGTCTGGCAGGAACGCCATCAGACCACCAATATGCACCGCGTCCGTAGTAATCGTGGCAATAATGTCGCCCGTCGCCATCTCGGCCTCGGTCTTGCCACGCCGATTCCCAACGTGCTGCCCCGCCAAACGCGCGCTACGCACCTGCCCGTTCATCCACGCAGCAATCTCAACGAGCTGATAGTAGCCACTCGTCGCGGTACCAACCAGCACGAGCCCCAAGAAAATCAATACCGGCCGCACCAAATGCGGGCCAAAACCCTGCTCAAGCCCCGAATCCAAAAGAAGCCCCAGCGCCCACGCAAGCAACGCCGACGCCAGCTGCGACAAAGTCGAAACCAGCGCCCCAAGGAGTAGCACCCACTTAGTTTTCCTCAAAATCTCAAGGAAAATGCCCTTCGGATCGGGCGGCAAATCGAGCACCTTCCCCAAAGGAGGCTGCAAAAACCCCGGCAACCAGGCAGGAAGTTTCGCAATAGGAGGTAAGCCGATGGAATTCCTCTTCGCAAGCTCGCTGTTTGCCTGCGCAATCATCTCGTTAAAATCGAAGGTGCGCACCCGTGAAAGTCTACTCACACACACCACCGGCGTCTAACGCCCCTCCACAAAACCCCACAAACACCGCGCCATTCCGCAATGCGGGAGCAAACGCCTCATCCATAAAATCGAAGATTGTTTACCCAGTCTCACACTCACTTGGCTCTACTTGAACCAACATTTTTAACTAACATGGTTAAGGAAGCTCAGACATCAATTCAAAGGAGATCGTTTTGGCACGCACGCTTTTCGTCGCATCGCCAGAGCCACGAACCGGAAAACCAATGGTAACGGTCGGACTCGCTTCATTTTTCATTGAGAAAGGCATGTCGGTAGGCCTCCTGCGGCCAATCGTGCGAGACCGCTCCACAGATGCGATGCTCAACATCTTCAACAGCGGCGACATCATCTCCGGGCCCGCAGTCGGCGCCCTCACCTACGACGAATACGTAGAAGACCCCGACTCCGCGCTCGAAAGCATCGTCCACACCTATCGCAAACTTGCGAAGAATGTGGACGTTGTTATCGTTTCAGGCTCCGACTTCGAAGGCGTCGTCGGCTTCGACGAATTCGAATTCAACTGCCGCGTAAGCGCCAACATCGGCGCACACATGGCCGTCGTACTCTCCGCAGTCGACCGCACGCCCGAAGACGTACTCGACGCCGGCCGCCTCGCCGTCGCAACCGCGCGCGAACAGTTCGCAAACATCTCCGGCGTAGTCGTAACCCGCGCTCCCGAAGACAAGGTCGCCGACTACCGTCGCAAGATCGAAAAGATCCCCACCTACGTGATTCCCGAGGTCTCCCTCCTCACCGCTCCCCGCGTCGTCGACGTCTTGAACAACACGAACGCGACCCTCATTTCGGGCGAGCGCTCCAACCTCCTAAATGAGGCAGAAGACGTGCTCGTTTGCGGCATGAACGCAACCCACGTGCTCGAGCGCCTAAAGGACGGGCAGATTGTGATCGCCGCGGCCGACCGCCCCGAACTGCTCATGACTGTCGCCGCCGCGCATGCCATTGAGGGCTCGCCGAACCTCGCCGGCCTCATCCTCAACGGCGGTTTCGAGACGCCTAAGCAAATGCTGGAACTTGCAACCAAGCTCGTGCCGGATCTTCCGATCATGACGACCGACACCGACACGTTCACCACCGCCGACCGCGTCTCGCGCACGCGCGGCCCCGTACAACTACAGACGCCGCGCAAACTACAGCGCGCCATCGAAATCGTACGCCAGTCGATCAACCCGGCCTCCATGGAAGCGATCCTCGCCGCGCCCGAAGCCGGCGTCGTCACCCCGCTCGTGTTCCAAACCGACCTCATCGAACGCGCAGCTTCCAAGCGCATGAGGATCGTGCTACCCGAACCCGAAGACGACCGCATTCTCGAAGCAACCGGCCAGATCGTGCGCCGCGGAGTTGCCGACATCATCCTCGTCGGCGACGAAGAAACCGTACGCGAGCGTGCAGGCGAACTCGGCATCAACCTTGGCGACACGCAGATCGTCTCCCCCTCCGACCCTGAACTCGTTGAGAAGTACGCGACCGAATTCGCAAGGCTTCGCGCCAAGAAGGGCGTCACCCTCGAGCAGGCTCGCGAGAAGGTACAGGACGTCTCCTACTTCGCAACCATGATGGTTCACATGGGCGACGCCGACGGCATGGTCTCCGGCGCTGCGCACACCACCGCGCACACCATCGTGCCCTCCTTCCAAACCATCAAGACGAAGCCCGGCACCTCCATCGTGTCGTCCACGTTCCTCATGCTCATGAAGGATCGCGTGCACGTGTACGGCGACTGCGCAGTAAACCTCGACCCGACGGCCGAGCAGCTCGCCGACATCGCGATCTCGTCGGCTGAGACCGCCGCACAGTTCGGTGTTGAGCCGCGCGTTGCGATGATCTCCTACTCCACCGGCACCTCCGGCTCCGGCCCGGACGTCGACAAGGTTCGTGAAGCCACCGAAATCGTGCGCCAAAAGGCGCCCGAGCTTGCGGTTGACGGCCCCCTCCAGTTCGACGCCTCCATCGACCCCGTCGTAGCGGCCAAGAAGATGCCGGGCTCGCCCGTCGCAGGCAAAGCAACCGTATTCATCTTCCCCGACCTCAACACCGGCAACACGACCTACAAGGCCGTGCAGCGCTCCTCCGGCGCCGTCGCAGTCGGCCCGATCCTGCAGGGCCTCAACAAGCCGGTAAACGACCTCTCGCGCGGTGCCCTCGTTGAAGACATCGTAAACACCGTCGCAATCACCGCCGTCCAGGCACAAAGCATCGAGCAGAACTAGAAGGAGATACAGCAACATGAGTGAAACTCCGCCCCGGGTCCTAATCATCAACTCCGGATCCTCCTCGCTCAAATACCAACTTATTGAGCCTGAAGACGGCATCTCCGTAGCGTCCGGCATCGTCGAACGCATCGGCGAACCCGTATCGCACACCGAGCACAAGTTCGGCGACAAAGAAGTGGCCATGGATCAGCCGATCCTCGACCACAGCTCCGCACTACGCGAAGCCCTGCGCCTCTTCGAACAGGTCGGCCCGAAACTAGAAGACGCCAACATCGTTGCCGTCGGCCACCGCGTCGTGCAAGGCGGCCGCTACTTCGACGGGCCCGCCCTCATCGACGACCAGACGCGCAACCTCATCGACCAGCTGTCGCCCCTCGCGCCGCTACACAACCCCGCGCACCTCAAAGGCATCGACGTTGCCCGCAAGATGCTGCCGGACGTACCCCACGTAGCAGTGTTCGACACGGCGTTCTTCCAGTCGCTACCCGAACAGTCCGCAACCTACGCGCTCGACAAAGAGACCGCCGACATGTACTCCATCCGCCGCTACGGAGCACACGGCACCTCGCACCAGTACGTATCGAACCGCGTACACGACCTCCTCGGCCGCAAGCGCATCCGCCAGATCGTGCTCCACCTCGGCAACGGTGCATCCGCCTCCGCAGTCGTAAACGGCGACGCGATCGACACGACGATGGGCCTCACGCCGCTCGAAGGCCTCGTGATGGGCACGCGAACCGGCGACATCGACCCGGCAGCCGTGTTCCACCTCATGCGCGTTGGCGGCATGAAACTCGACGAGATCGACACGCTGTTTAACAAGCGCTCCGGCCTGAAGGGCCTCACCGGCGACAACGACATGCGCACCGTTCGCGCGCGTGCCAACGCCGGCGACAAGGAGGCGCGCCTCGCCCTCGACATCATGCTGCACCGCCTCGTGAAATACGTGGGCGCGTTCGCAGCCGAGATGGGTGGCCTCGACGTGCTCACCTTCACCGCGGGCATCGGCGAAAACGACTCGGCACTACGCCAAGAGCTGTGCGACCGCCTCAAGATCTTCGGAATCAAACTAGACCCCGTCGGCAACGTGCTGCGTTCGAAAGACCCGCGCACGATCTCTTCGGAAGACTCCAAGGTGCGCGTGATGGTTGTTCCCACCAACGAGGAACTCGCCATCGCACAGCAAGCGATGAGCCTTCTCGACTAACAACACAAAGTGGCGCCTCCGGGCGCCACTTTTAAAACCGGCACTTACGCCACAGCATTCTTACTGGAACTAAACATCGGCTGATGTTCAGCGGAACTACTACACCGGCTGGCTCTCGCCCAGAGCAGTCTCAATCGGAGGATCCCATGCATGACTTCTACTCTCCGCTAGCCCGCGGGTTCATGCGCGCCGCCGCCGCAACCATCCCCGTGAAGGTTGCCGACCCCTCCCAAAACGCGCGCTCCATCATCGAAGCCGCGACTGCGGCCGGTGAAGCGGGCGCAAGCCTAGTAGTGTTCCCCGAGCTTACGCTGAGCGGCAACACGGCCGGCGACCTGCTCTACCAGGACGTGCTCCTCCAAGAATGCGACCGCGCTGTTGAGGCGGTTGTTGCCGCCTCTGAAAACTGGCCGCTCGTCGCGGTTTTCGGCGCACCCGTGCGGGCCGGCGGCAGGCTCCTCAACGCCGCAATTGCGGTGGCTCGAGGGGAAATCGTGGGAGTTTTCGCCAAATCGGAGGAGTCGTTTGCAGCCTCCGGTGAAGCGCGCTGGTTCAGCCCGGTAACGGGCGACGCCACCTACCTCGGTGTTCCGGTTGTAGCCTCCTCACAGGCACTCATCGCGGTTGAAGACGTTCCCGGTCTTACGATCGGCCTGCAAATCGGCGAGCAGGCGGGCAGTTACGCGGCTCAGGCGCGCGCAGGTGCGACCGTGATTGCGCACATGTCCGGCGCACCCGCAGTGGTTGGAAGCGCCCGCGAGCGCCGCGAATCCGCGAGCGTGCTGTCTCGATCCGCTCACGTCGCGGTCGTGTTCAGCGGTGCGGGCGACGGCGAATCCACGACCGACTTCGCGTGGGATTCCGACGCGTTCATCTTCGAAGACGGCGAGCTACTCGGCGAGAGTGAGCGCTACGCCATGGGTGCTCAGCTCACGTATGCAGACATTGACCTCAGGGTGCTTCAGGCACGCCAGCGAGACTCTCGAGGCGCCCGTGAGGCCTCCTCCGCGCCAGTTTCCGTATTGGTTCAGCCGAAGCTCGATTGGGAACTCACCCGCGTTCTACCCCGCTTCCCGTACATCGACAACTCCTCCTCCACGTGGGATACAGACCTTGAGGACGCGTTCAACCTGCAGGTGCAGGCCCTCATGCAACGCCTGCGCGCAACCGGAAACCCACACCCCGTAATCGGTATTTCCGGCGGGCTCGACTCCACGCAGGCCCTCCTCGTCTGCATCGAAGCGATGGATCGCCTCGGCAGGCCCCGCACCGATATCCTCACGTTCACGCTTCCCGGTTTTGCAACCACCGCGCACACCAAAAACAATGCGATCAGGTTGTGCGAGACTCTCGGCACCACGTTTGAGGAGATCGACATTCGCGACACCGCTCGCCAAATGCTGAAAGACATGGGGCACCCGTTTGGCCGCGGCGAGGAGGTTTACGACGTTACGTTTGAGAACGTGCAGGCCGGCCTTCGCACCGACTTCCTCTTCCGCATCGCGAACGCGCGGCGCGGCGTAGTTATCGGCACGGGTGACTACTCCGAGCTGATGCTCGGCTGGTGCACGTACGGCGTTGGCGACCACATGTCGCACTACAGCGTAAACCCGGGCATTCCGAAGACCCTCATGCAGCACCTCATCCGCTGGATCATTCGCACAGACCGCTTCGGCGAGGCCGTGAACAGTACGCTCGACTCCATTTTGAACACGGAAATCACGCCCGAGCTCATCCCCACGCGCGAGGGCGAAGAAGCCCAATCGACCGAAGTTTCCATCGGCCCCTACGAACTCCAAGACTTCAACGCGTACCACCTCATCCATCTTGGGCTATCCCCTGAAGACACCGCATTCCGCGCGCTTACCGCGTGGGGCAACGCGGAGGTTGACATGTGGCCCGAAGGCTACGAAGGCGCGGCGAGGCGCTCCTACACTCTTGCCGAGATCCTTACGTGGGAGCGCGTATTCCTCCGTCGATTCTTTGCGAACCAGTTCAAACGCTCCACTCTTCCGAACGGCCCGCGCGTGCTTGAAGGCGCAAACCTTTCGCCGCGAGGTGGCCTCATGCTCGGATCCGACATCGCATCCACAGCGTGGCTTGCGCGCATCGACCAGCTCGCCGGTGAGCTTGGTATCGAACTTGAAAAGAGGTAACCGTGACCGCTGCAGCCATCATTTTCGGCATCCTGTTCGTGGTCGTTGCTACGGCTAGCGTCGCTTTGATGACGAGCATCTTCCGCGGCGCCGCATGGCAGGGCTCCCCGCTGCGCCTGCCCGTGCGTTCTCGCGACCCGGAAGTAATCCGCCACGTGCATCGCGCGTCCCTACCCATGCTTGGCGCGCTTGCGTTCATTGCGGTAGCGCACGGCGTAGTTCTACTGATTCTTGCCTCGCGTCCAGACTTCGCACCCGCTCTAGCTCTCGCCATCATCGTTGCGGGCGTGGTTACTACCGCGGGTCTTGCCGGCACGGTTTACGCCTACTCGCGCCAGCCTCACGTAAAGAAATAGCCCGAAACCAGGAGCCAAATGGCGGCCTAGCTTCGGGCTTCGAACTTCGGGCTTTGGGCTTTAACGCGGGGCTTTACGACCGCGAGGGTCAACTGCCGCGCGTTGTTTTAACTGCCGCTCGTTGTCTCGACTACCACGCCCTGTGCAGATGCACCCGGGCGAGATTACTTCTGCTTCGCCTTAGCCTGATCGGTTAGCACGATCGTGGAGGCGATGATAAACACTCCTGCAATCGGCAAAACCGCGATTGAGGCAAGCAGTGAGGTTGCGCTGACGAGGGCGCCCACTAGCGGCGGCACGAGTAGGAACGTGAGGCGCATAAGCCACGAAACGATCGTGAGGCCCACGCCGGGTGCCAGCCCCTCAATGTCGTCCGCGGCATTCATAGCGAGCGGCACCGTGGTTGCAGCGCCAAAGCCTGAGAGGGCAAACGCGATTACTGTTACCACCGGGTTTTGGAAGAACACTGCCGCGCCCATTCCAAGAATCATGAGCAGGCCACCAAGACGAATCGTGAGCTTAGCGCCGAGGCGCTCCACGAAACGGTCTCCGGTTAGACGGCCAAGGAAGTGGAATGCGAGCATCGCAACGTATGCGACGGGGGCAACTGCCGGAGCTGCACCGATATAGTCACGCATGTAAAGGGTGGACCAGGCGCTCGCAATATCCTCAACCATCGCGCCTGCAATAGCGAGAACGAGAAGCATGGTGATCACCAAGGTGGGCGACCAGGCGCGCACGCGAACCTTGCTTTCGGAGGCCTCCTCCTCTGCCGAACGCTCCGGCCCGGGTAGCGTGAACCTTCTGGCAACCAGCGCCATCACGGTGAAGAAAACACCCGCGAAGCCAATGTGGTACATGATCGGCACGTCGAGAGCCTTTGCAACCATGGCCATGAGGCCACCCGTCATAGCGCCAAGCGACCAAAAAGCGTGGAAGCCGTTAATAATCGAGCGCCCGTACAACCTTTGTACGCGAAGTCCGTGAGCGTTTTGGCCGACATCTACGACGGCGTCGGCGCCTCCTCCAAGAAAGAATAGGAGGGCGAACGGGAGCACTAGTATCGCTCCACCACCTTGCGCCAAGCCGACTAGGCCGGCTGCGAGCGTGATCATGATGGCGATCACGGCGGTGCCGTAGGAGGCGAGGCGAGCCGACGACAGCTTGTTTACGAGCTTCGCGGCAAACGGGCCGGCGATCATCGCGCCAAGCGGGAACGTTGCCAGCACCAGGCCGTACTGCTCTGGGGAAAGCTCGAACGCGTCCTTCAGTTCAGGAAACCTTGGTGCAAAGTTCGCAAAAAGAGCACCGTTTGTGAAGAACAGTGCCGTTACTCCTGCGCGTGCGCGGCGCGCCTTCAAAGAAACCGCTTGCGTTGTCATGTTCACTCCTCCCAGCCAATTCTTACTATGTTTAGAGTGGAAACAAAAATGTGGACACAAAAAACTCGCGCCCAGTTTTGAGCGCGAGTTTTTAGGTGAAGATTAGTCCATCTTCGGGTGCGTCATCGAAGCAACGTCGAGCGCCTTGTCGAGCTGCT
>JAUNLN010000030.1 GCA_030532245.1 Actinomycetaceae bacterium | reverse complement strand
CAGGTAGTGAGCTGAGTGCGGGGAGTGTGGAGTTCTGTGGAGCGTAAAAAGGGTTTGCTGGTAGGCGCGTTGGTTGCGCTGATTGTTGCTGCCGGATTGGTTGTTGGCCTCCTTATAAAAGGGAGCGCACCGACGGCTACTCCTGCTGATAGTGGAGGCGCGGAGCCCTCCGTAACCGAAAATACGGATCCTTCTGCTAGTGAGCGTAAGACTGAGAAATCCGCCAACTCCGAAACTTCTGAAACTGGCCGCGAGGCCGAGGGCGTGCCGGAGAGTTACGCTCCGGTCGCTGATTCGAAGCTGCCCGACACCGATAAGGCGCTGGACAGCCTGAGTGAACTCCCGCAGGAGCCTGAGAAACTGATTGAACCCGAGGTGGCCGACCAGTTTGGTGTGAAAATCGAGGACGTGTTCACCGACGGCACGACCCTGAAACCGTATCCGCAGACCTGGACGGATATTGACGACCGCTCGGCCATGGTCGTCGTTCAGATCGTGATGCCGGGTGAGGAGCCTGAATACTATTCGGCGCTGCTCGAGCTCGTGGATGGCGAGTGGAAGCTGCTTGCCACCTTGGATTATGACGGGGACATCCCCGAGTAGCCGCTATTTTGTGGGGATCGTATGTTCTTGGCTACGAAAACGGTAACTCGTTTGGAATCGAGTCGGAATACCCTTTAAGATGGGTTGAGTCTGGAGCTGTCGCATAGTGGCCTAGTGCGCCTCCCTGCTAAGGAGGTTGGGGCGTTCGCCCCTCGCGGGTTCAAATCCCGCCAGCTCCGCCGATCTCTCGGGACATAGTTCGCTCTGTGTCCCGAGATTTTTTATTCCCCAGGAGGCGGTGTCTCACGACATCGTTCACACTCCCGGTCAGGGTGTCTCGCGACATCGTTCACACTCCCGGTCGGGATGTCTCAAGACATATGTCCGCGGGGAGGATGTCTCACGACATTTGTCCGCTCGCGGAACCTATGTCTCGCGTGATCTGTCCGCGAGGGCGGTGTCTCGCGTCATTTGTCCGCTTCGGAGAGCGGCGCCGCGCGGAACCTACTTAACACTTACTTAACACTCAACATAACACTGTGGGAAGTAAGTGTTATGTTGAGTGGGAAGCTTGACACGACCCGCGAGTGAAGCCTCGAAATAACAGCAGTTTCAACCGGGCACGCGAAAGGGCAACGGAACCAACGCGGCCCTGCGAAGTTGATCGAGGGCAAGCGCGCTGCGATCCGGTGCCTAGACCCTTCGGTAGCGTTGTCTGGGGCTGCGGTGAGGTTCCGTTGCTTCGAGGAAGCGCTCAGCAATCAGTTTGTTGATGGCCTTTTGTACAGCCGTCCGGCTCAAACCTGTTTTAGCGACCAGTTCGGTTGTTGAAGCCGACTCCACGTGGTCGAAAACTTGCCGCACCTGATCCTCCGCGGTCGCGTACTTCTCCTGCGGAGCCACGCGCCTCCTAGAGAAGGTGATCGCAAAACTGTTCAAGTCGGCCCTGAAACTTGGCTCGGGGAGGAGGTTTTCCGCCAGCGACCTCCCAATTACTGCAAGGCCTGTGCCGCGACCTTCCGCGACGATGCCTCCTCCAGGAAACTCAACAGATTCAAGGAAAGTTGCGAGCCGCTGATTCCTAGTCGAACTAGCCCCTACCTCGCCAAGAGTCTGAAGCGTAACCCCGCCGTAAAGACCGCCCGGACTCAAAACCTCCAAACGATCCACAAACATGTTCACCTGAACCTGGCTGCCCTGCGACTGCGGGGAGTAGTCGCGGTGCATGAGCGCATTCACGACCGCTTCCCTGACGGCGACGAGCGGGTAGTCCTGCACGTCCTTCCTATATACGTCTCCGATGAGGGCGCCCGAGCGCATGTTCTTGGAAACCAGCTCGACGGTGCTCTCGACGAGCTCGGGGATCGAGCCGCTCAGCGTTTTTCGATCGAGGAGGCGCAGGCCCGTCGTAATGTCCCCCTTCGAGGTTCCGGGAAAAATGGAGAACGCGACTGTGAGGCGGGGGAAGAACTCCTGCGGATAGTCACCCATAGCGAGGAGTGCGGCGAGTGTTAACTCGTTGCCGCGCAACACTCTTAACCTCTGGAGGGCGGTTGTGTCGCCGTCAGCGAAAGTCTTCGGCCTGTTTGACCTCTGCTTAGAGACGAAGATTTCGAGCGCTTCCTCATTTAAGTCGGCGAGGCTCGAGCCGGGCACGGGCTGTTCGTCCCAACGAGGCTGAGTCTGCTCCTCACGTATCCGGTCGACCTCGTACTGGGTTAGGCGCACGTCGGCGTCGCCAACGCGTTGGAAACTTCCGCCGTACATGCCGCGTTCGGTGACGTATGCGGGCTTGTCTTGCGACGTAAATCCGTCAACTTCTGCGACGACCAGGTCGCTTCCCTCAAATGGCACAATCGAAATGCTCGGACGAACGGGAGGCGTGATCTGCTCGCCGCGGCTCCGAAGTTGCTCCGCAGCCTTCTTCGCGTTGAAGCCTGAGACGGGTTGGAAACCCTCCGACTCAGATAGGCCGACAACAATAATGCCTCCGCCGCTGTTTGCAAAAGCGCTGAGGGTTTCAAGGATCGACTTCCCGACGCCTTCTTTGGCCTCAACAGTCTGGTCGTCTTTGCCCAGGGCCCTGAGGTTAAAAACAATGTTCTCAATATTCATAGAGCACCCGCTAACTGAACTTAACACCCAGCATAACACTCAACATAACACTGTGGGAAGTAAGTGTTATGTTGAGTGGGAAGCTTGGGGGAGTTCGGCGCCTAGCGTATTGGCGCGAGGAAGGCAACGGTTCCAACAACCAAATGTGTCCAAAATTGTGCGAAATACCCAAAATGTCAACATGTTTGGGGTATCACTAGTAGTGAGCCAGGTTACTTCAAAGGTGAAGTAGTCCCACATTGTGGAAATTGCTTCCAAAAAGAGTGAAGGTTTCTGCAAAATCGTTGCGGACATATACCCCTCGGGGTATCGTGTTCACATCTTGCAATCGAGAGTCCTAAAAGCGAGACCCTTTCGTTTTTATTCTGAGACGCTACGGCGTTGGTTCTTGAGTGTAAGCCCCTTCTGTCCCTAACACATGAGTGCAAGGGTGCACTCGAAGGAGAAATCCATGAGCTCTCAACCGCAAACGAAGACCTCTTCGTGGATGCCACAGGAGATTCTCGACTCCGCGCCGTCTCCCCAGGAGTGGAAGCGCCGCTGGATCGGTCTCATCGTCGGCATCGTGCTGGCTGTTATTACCTACTTCATCTTCCCGTCTAACGGTGCAGACCTGGTAAACGCGGCCATCGGTACCGAAGAAGTCACCTACAGCCTTTCTGGCCTGCAGATCACTGCAGCCGGTGCTGTACTTATGGGCGTTTGGTGGATGACCGAAGCGATTCCGCTAGCTGCAACAGCCCTAGTGCCTCTAGTGCTATTCCCTGCATTCCAGGTTATTGACTTTGGCAAGATCGCTGCGCCTTACGCCTCCTCCACGATCTTCCTGTTCATGTCGGGCTTCATTTTGGCTCTCGGCATGCAGCGTTGGAACCTCCACCGCAGGCTTGCACTGCTCGTAGTGCTCGCTGTTGGCACGAGCCCGAAGCGCCTCGTCGCAGGCTTCATGATCGCAACCGGCTTCCTCTCCATGTGGGTGTCGAACACTGCTACGGCTGTTGTTATGCTTCCGATCGGCCTGTCTGTGCTTACGCTAACCGCCGACCGCGTTGGTGGCTTCAAGAACCAGAAGAACTTCGCAACCGCGCTGATGCTCGCGATTGCTTACTCTGCGTCCATTGGTTCGCTTGGCACGATTATTGGTACCCCGCCGAACGCGCTCCTCGTTGCTTACCTTTCGGAGAACCACGACATTCACATTGGTTTCGGCCAGTGGATGCTTGTTGGCGTGCCCCTATCGGTAACGTTCATGGCGATCGCATGGTTCATCCTGACCACGATTTTCAAGCCGGAAATGAAGGACATTCCGGGTGGCCGCGAGCTCATTAAGCAGGAGCTTGACAAGATGGGCCCGATGTCGCGCGGTGAGAAGATGACGGGCACCGTCTTCCTTCTTGCAGCACTCTCCTGGGTGTTCATTCCGACGCTCCTTAAGATCACGGGTTCGAGCCTGAACATCGCGGACGCTGGCATTGGTATGACTGCAGCGCTCCTCATGTTCCTCATCCCCGTTGACGCGAAGCGCGGCGTGCGCATCATCGACTGGAAGACTGCGGAGAAGCTTCCGTGGGATGTTCTCCTCCTCTTCGGTGGCGGCCTTGCTCTTTCGAAGATGTTCACCACTTCCGGTCTTTCCGCTTGGATTGGTGAGGTTGCTCAGGGCCTTTCGGTTCTCCCGACTGTCCTTATCGTTGTTGCAATCGCAACGCTGATCATCTTCCTCACTGAGCTCACGTCGAACACTGCGACCGCGGCTGCGTTCCTCCCGATTATTGGTGGCGTGGCTATCGGTATTGGTATTACGGATGGTGCTCCGCAGAACGTCATGTTCCTCACGATCCCGGTTGCTCTTGCTGCTACCTGTGCGTTCATGCTTCCGGTGGCAACGCCTCCGAACGCTATCGCATTCGGCTCCGGCTACGTGAAGATCAGCGAAATGGTGAAGGGTGGCCTCTGGCTGAACCTCGTTGGCATCGTGCTTATCACGATCGTCACCTACGCTCTCGCAGTTCCCGTCTTTGGCCTAGTCCTGTAAGACATCTGCTCCTGTCTCCCCCGCGCCTTCTGGGCGTGGGGGAGATTTTTTGCGTGAGGAGGCGTCTGCCCAGGCGTGGGTGTTAGCCCAGGCATGGGAGCAGGTGTCTGCCCAGGCGTGTGAGGAGGCGTCTGCCCAGCGGGGAGTTTGCCTGGATGCGTGAGGGGCTGCCCAGCTGGTAGCGGTGTCCGTCCAGCACGCGGGGCTACACAGACGTGTGAGGAGGTATCAACTTAACTCACGCGGGAAGGGCGTCGGCTCCTGTGCGATCGCAGAGGAGGGGTTGAGGGCTTGCTGCTGTAGATCGCGTGAGGCTTGCGCTCTCGTGTGGGGTGGAAGGGGCATGGGTTATGGGATGAGGTGGACGCCCAGACTCCTTACATACCCCCACCCCTATGTCGCCCGCGCACATAGAAGCGCCCACACTCACGGAACCACTACGGCACTCATCTCATCCCCACCCCATACCCCTTCATCCCCGGGTTCTCCCATTTCATCCCATTCGACCCCACAAGGTCCCACGCGATAGGTCGCGGTTTTGGGTATAAGAATGGGCGTGCGGTGGAGTTCCGCACGCCCATTCAGTTGTTAGGACGGTTGGCTAACGCCGGTTGGGGTGTTAGCTGAGTCGTCCGTTGCGTCGGTAGAGTACCAGCGCTGAGCCGCCAGCCAGCAGCAGGGCTGCGATACCACCGAGGACTGCCGCGGGAGTACCCGTGGTAGGTAGTTTGCCGGCAGGCTTGTTCTGTGAGGCGGTGGGCTTTTCCGTCGGCTTAACGGTCGTGTTGTCAGACGGCTTGGTGTTGTCGGACGGAGCCGTGGTGTCGTCGGACGGCTTGTTGTCGTCTGACGGGTCGCCCGGCTTGTTGTCGTCGGACGGATCGTTCGGGTCGGCCGGCTTCTCGCCTTCGATGATCTCTAGCGGAACCGAAACCTCGCCGGTGTAGCGGCCGATGCCTCGGATGTGTAGCATCGTGCGGCCTTCCCGGTACGGGGTATCGATCGTAGCGGTGTAATCGACGCCGTACTTCAGCTCGATTTCCTTGCCAGTCAGCTGGGATACAACCTTGAACAGGTTGACCGTCATCGTGCCGTTCGGGGTGTCCTCGGGCACCACAACAACAACCCTGAGGCCATTCTCGAGGAGGTCCTCAACGGTAACCGGAGTGGATACGTCTACGCGCTTAACCCAAATACGCTCGGGGGAGTCGATGCGGATCTTCTTCTCGTCAGAGATGACGATCTTCTCTTCGTTCGGATCGTCCGGCTTGGTGTCGTCGGTCTTCTCGACGGTCTTGAGGCCGATCTTCAACGGGTTGTGATCCGACGAACGGAAGGCGGTCTCATCGAAGAGCTGCTCGTACTTCACGTTGTAGTTGTAGCGCGAGTACTCGAAAGCAATAGGCTCAGACGAGTTCACGTCCCAAACATCAGCACCAACAACGAGCTTGTTTGCTAGTTCGTTCGCGAGACCGTGGTCGAGCGAGCCAACGCGCGCACCAAACAGGTACGAGGGGGTAGTGACCTTGAACCTGTCGGCAACCATCGTGTAGCCGGCATTCTCGAGTAGACGGATCGGGTCTTCCTTTGAGTACGAGTTGAAGTCGCCGAGAAGGATAACGGGCTTGTCAGCGAAGCTCTTCTCAACCCAAGCACTCAGCTCCTCAGCCTGCTTCGTGCGCAGCTGGTTGTTGTTGCCTTGGTACACGTCCTCATCGTCATCAATCTTGTCGGAGAGCGAACCCTTCGACTTGAAGTGGTTCACGACCGTCACGAACTTCTCGCCCACGGTTTCCTTACCGTCAAATGCCTGCCATTCCTGAGCGAGCGGCTGGCGTGCAACGCCGGTGAACCAGGTGTCGTTCATCAAAATGGAGGATTCCCCAACAGGGCGAACCTCGGCCGGCTGGTAGATATATGCCAGACGAATGACGTCTTCACCTGCGGGGACCGTCTCCGGCGAAGGTACGTAATCCCACTTTCCAGCTCCGCCTTCCTTGTTGAGTGCTTCAACGAGACGCTTTAGCGACTCGTCGCGATCGTGACCGAACCTTGCGGAGTTCTCGATTTCCTCAAGGCCAACAATCGAGGAGTCCAGCTCGTTGATGGCGGCAACGATCTTCTTCTCCTGACGCTCGAAAGCGTCCTTCGAGTAGGCGCCGCGCACCTTGCAGTAGTTAGTAGTTACACCCGCTCCGTCTTGATCCTTGTAAGACTTGCACTTTTCCTCGTCCTCGCCGAGGTCGGTGAAGTAGTTCAACACGTTGAACGAGGTGAGCGTAAGGTTAGCGCCCGCTTTGGAGAAATCGCCAGGCGCGTCGGGGCGCTCGTTGTTGGAGATATCAATCCACTTGTCCGAGTTGTCAACGGTGCCTTCGACGTTTACAGGCTCGGTGGGCTGGTAGTTCCACTGGTAGCGGTACTCAAGAATTACCGGCTCCTTAATCGTAACGGTGGAGCCAATGCGAAGCGGGTCCTTCACGTTGAGGTATGGGACAGGAGTCTTGTGACCGTTCTTGTCGAACCTGGTGTACTCGTACGAACGACCGTCATCAAGGGTGATGATTGCGTTCGCGTTGGCTGCGGCAAGCGCCTCGATCTCGGCAGGGTTATCCGTCGGATTGTAAACGTCGGAGGGCTGACGAAGCGGCTCGCTACCACCGGTCAAACCGACCTGACCGTAGCGGTTGGTCGCGTAGTTGTCTGCTACGACGTGGGGCGCTGAGGGCATTACGAGCATGCCTTCAAGGGCCTCAAGTTCTTCTTCCGTGGTGGGCGCAGCGTCGAGTTCGACGGGCTCGATCTTGGCTTCGCCTGCCGGGCGGTCAATCTTCTTGAAATTGCTGCCCACAATCTGAGTCATCGTGGTGGGCCATGTAGGAGCGCCATCCTTGAGGGGAACGTATTCGGCCACCTTACCAGTGACTTCTACGTAGTCGCCCTTGGCTACAGCCTTCGCAAGTTTGGAGGAGTAAATGAAGATGCCGTCGGATGCCTTCGGATCGCGGCCGTTCATCTGAATGTAGAAGCCGTTGAATCCACCCTCTGGGTAAACTGCGGTAACCTCACCCTGGGTCGTTACGGTCTTGCCGGCCAGCGGGGACTCGGAGCCGGTGCCCTGAATCTCCTCAATCGTGACTACCTGGGTTGCAGGTGCCGGAGGATCATTCGGATCAGGCGTGGGAGTGGACGGATCGGTGCCCGGCTCAGGCGCAGGTTTCGGCGCGGGCTTAGTGCCCTTAGAGTTCTCTGGGGTTGCCTCAGCGATCGTGAAGTCCGCACCGTTGTTGTCAGTGTCTTGACCGTTCGTGCGCTGGTAAGACTTGCCGTAGCTGGTTTCAGACTTCTGGGCTTCTCCCTCATAAATTGCAGGCGACCCCCAGCCGAAAGCATCTACTACCTGCTCATTGCCGGCAACATTGCCGCTCAATTCGACCGCGTCGGTTCCCTTAACGAGCGCGATAGTTCCGTTTCCGCCCGCCATGCTGAACTTGCCGGTTTCGTCAGGCTCATACCCAGAGAAATTTGAGTCCTGAGTCTCGGTTGAATTTGGAACAGGTTTGGAGGAGGAAGCCCCAGCAACTAGGTATAAACCCCCTGCCTTAATTTCACCTTCAAGAGACAGAATCTGGCTCTTCACTACCTTGCCCTTCTGCGGGTAATACTGCAACGAAAGGCCTTCAAGGGAGATGTCGGAGCTGGTCGGGTTATACAGTTCAACGAAGTCACGGTAGATTCCGTCACCGTTATCGCCACGCACGTAAACTTCGTTGATTACTACATTGTCGCCATTGGGAGCTGCCACAGAAGGCAGAGGAGTGAGCGGAGTAAGGAGTAGCGCGCCAATCGTTGCAGCGGCTATCCCACCTCCAAGTTGTGTGATCTTCACTACAGGTTTCCTAGTCTCTAGAGAGTATTCTCTTGTCTGTCGCACAAAGAAGATTGTCTTTGTTATTGCGGCATTTACGCCTTGGAAGGAAGACTGTTGCCAAGTATTAAGAAAGGCAACTTTTCCCTGAGTTTTGTACGCAAACGGCTCGCCGTGAGCGCCTACATACAATACTTATACCGGCCAAAATAAATCAACAGGTACAAAAAAGCGTTCGTACAATATTACCGGAAAGACACCCAAAATTAGCCGAATATAAACGATGAATTTAACAACTAAAAAATATGCGCCAAATAGACATTTAGTCCCATATTGTGCAGGCTATTAGATGTATAATACGCCCCTATATTTGGAGGACTTATGAAGAAGCTAATTGCAGTCGCCGGAGCGTTCGCCCTTAGCATGGTTTCGCTAGCCGGCTGCTCGTCAGACACCTCAACTCGAGAAATGCCGGCGCAAGACCAAGCGCAAGAGCAGGGAGTTGAAATGGCGACCATCATCGACGTGCGCACGCCCGAAGAGTTCCAAGAAGGACACCTCGAAGGCGCGTTGAACATCGACATCCAAGACCCCGGCTTCGCAGCCGCCATCGACGAACTCGACCCCGAAGGCTCCTACGACATCTACTGCCGCTCCGGCAACCGCGCCGGCCAAGCAATCGAATACATGAAGCAAAAAGGCTTCACCAACGTGCGCAACCTCGGTAGCGTCGAGCAAGCATCGGAAGAACTCGGCGTCAGCGTAGTCAAGTAAGCGCCCCACTCACGCACACCAAGCAGGCGTGCGTGAAGACGTTTCTTGAACGCCCGGTCGCCTGCAGACCCTTGAAACCCGCGGTTTTCCAAGTGTTTCCGCATTGTTTCCGCTTCGCTTCCCGCACTGTGGCGAGCGCGACACTGAATTAATTTGGTGGTTTAGGGAGTCGCGCCCTAAACTTGAATGCAGGTCAACGACCGAAGCGCTCGTAGCTCAACGGATAGAGCATCTGACTACGGATCAGAAGGTTGGGGGTTCGAATCCCTTCGAGCGCGCCAAATCGCCCACCTGGTGAGACCCACCGGCTGGGCGATTTTCCAATTCTACGCTCAGGCGCAAGCCCTTCGAAGCCCTAGGTTCACTCCAAGCCTACTGCCACCAAAGTGCGAAGTGGTACCTCCCAAAACAAGTACCACTTACCAAAAGGGCAGAAGCCTCCTCATACATGGCACCATGAGCGAAAAATGAGCAGCGTTACCCAAGATTGCGCGTCGCCAAGAAGCCTCCTCACACACAAGAAGGAGGAGGCACCCGCAGGCACCTCCTCCTTAAATCGCAGACCTATTAGGCGGCCTTAGCCTTACGCGCGATACGCACGTTCGTGTAATCAAGCGCCCACGCGGCCAGCGCGCCAACAACCGACACGGCAACCGTAATCATGAACACCTGGCTGTAACCCTTCGACGGGTCACCAGCCTCAGTCGCAGCATCCACGAGGCCAGCCGTAACCGGGTTACCCCACAGAATCGACGCGTACGCGAGGAACGAGCCAACAGCCATAGCGGAACCGTTAATCTCGTCCGGAAGATTAAGCTCCGCAATCGGCGCGAGCAACACAGCCTTACCCATGAACACGCCAAACGCCATGATCATCAGCAAGCCCATCGCAATCCACATGTTGTTCTGCGGAAGCATGAAAATCAGCACCGAACCAAGCGCCGAAATCGACAGCGCAACCGCCATCATGCGGGTCGACGACTTAAACAGGTAGTCCGCGAGAAGACCCGCAACCAAGCCAGCGAAAATACCAACCAGGCCCGTGTTGAAGATACCGAACGCGCCAGCCTGCGCATCCGTCGCACCAAACACGAGAGCCAAATACGGAGCCGACGAGTAAATCAAGTTCACGTAAGCCCAGTAAACACACAGCGCCGCAACACCAGCAGCCCAAACGCGCGGACGCGCCAAAACCTGAAGCAAACCGCGCAACGCTGCCTTGTTCTGCGAGTCAGACTCGTCCTTCGCCTGCGCAACAGCGTTCTTCGGAACGTAACGCAAAATCGCGAGAATCAGCGGAATGAGGATAAGGGTGTAAGCAATCGCCATAATGCGCATCACCGTGGTCGCCTGGTCCGCGAACACAGCGAGGAGGCCAATAACCACAATGTTCATGCAGAACTCGACAGCGCGGCGGATCGACTCAAGCAGACCCATAGCAAGGCCGCGGCCCTCTTTATCCTCGTCCTTAGAAATGAACGCAACACCGTTCACAACAGCAGGCCAGCCGATCGCATCCCAAACAGCCCACGAGATCGCGATCGCAACCATCACGTTGAAGCTCAGACCCGGAATGAGGAACAGGACGAGGCCGGTAGCGCAACGCCACGCCGACCACGCGATCAGCAGCTGACGAATCGTAAAACGGTTGTTCACCCAACCGCCCGGCACGTACAGGAACATGGCGATGCCGAGCCAACCCATCAAAATACCGAACTGGCCAATCGAAATGCCGAGCACGTTCGTAAGCGGGATCATCAGCGAACCCTTGAACGCCTCAAACGCGGAATAAGTTAATTGACCGGCGAGCACCACAGTGAGGAACGGTGCTGCCTTACCGCGACGCAAGAATGCGGGTAGAAGGCGCTTCTTGCCATCTTTCGCGGAGGTGGAATTTGCAGTCATTTCTTCTTTCTTTCAGCTGAAGGGATTAATGCCTAAGCATTTGGTGTGCGTTGTCAGTAAAAATTCCCGTCACACCCCAGTTGAATAGTTCGTTCGCGCGGGCCGGCGAGTTCACCGTCCACACGTTCACCCCGTAACCCGCCTCGCGGAAGGCTTTCACCTGCGCGCGAGTGAGGGTCGAGTCGTCTGGATGAATGTAGTCGGCGCCTACAAGCTCCAGCATTGAACGCCAGTCGTCCCACAGGTTTTCCGCTACAAACAGGGCGCCCACACGGTACTGCGGGGCCTTGTCTTTCAAAATCTTGAGGAGCACGTGGTTGAACGAGGAGATAATCACCTGGGGTCCGTCCAACGCCTCAAGCTCGCGTAGCACGGCGTCGACAAGCTCGAGGCTCATCTTCGCGCCCGCTTCGTTCGACTTCAGCTCAATGTTCGCGTTCAAACCCGTCTCGTTCATGAACGCAACCAACTCCCGCAGGGTTGGAATGCGTTCGCCAGCGAACTCGGGGGAGAACCATGAGCCGGCGTCAATGTCGTCTAGATCCTCTACCTTGAGGTCGTAGTAGCTACCAGATTTATTCGTCGTGCGGTCGAGGGTCGAATCGTGAATAAGAATCGGCGTTCCGTCGCCGATAATATCCACATCCGTCTCAATCCAAGTTGCTCCAAACTCAACTGCTTTCTTAAAAGCAGCCATCGTGTTTTCAGGCGCAATAGCACTCGCACCTCTATGTGCGTAAATTCTGGTATCCACAGTGAACCTCGTTGTTACTAATTGGGGTGAGCTGGATATTACCAACAGGTAAACAGCAAATTAACAATCAGTAATAGATTTCAGGCTCAAATGCGGTTTCGTGCGCGAGCTAACTGTAAATACACAAGAGACAATTTGAGTGAAAACCGTGATTTAAAACACAAAATCTCCTCGCGAAAGCGACTTAATGTGTTTAAAAAAGAGACGGCAAACACTTCCGCGCATAACTGGGCGATTGCTTAATGGCCGCTGGACGTTTGCTCATCGCGTTGCGAGCCCCTCAAAAGGCCTGTAGGTTACGCGCTTTTTGCCTCATGGGCCAATCTTTTTAAAACATCTGATGTTTCGTAATTCGGCGGTTTGTTATACGTACTTCTTGCTCGCCAGCACTACCTCGTTGCCGTAGTGGCCGCCGAAAAGCTCCGCGTGCACCATCAGAATGTGCAACTGGTGTAGCGAGATGCGCTCCTGCCAGCCCGGCTCCAGCTTTGACTCCGCCTCATAACCCGCGTAAATCTCCTCCAAGTAACGCTGCCCAAACACTCCTAGATCCGCGAGATCCTTCTCAGCGTGGCCGCCACTCGCCGCCGGATCAATCAGCACGCCAACAACCTCGGGAAGCTCCTCCTCGCTCGTGCCAAACCCGGCTCGCGGGGGAGCCCAATCCAACTCAGAGGCGCGCGCCCAAATCACGTTCCCGCTCCACAAGTCGCCATGAATCCTCGACGCCGGCGCCTCCACCAGCTCTGGCTGCGGCGCATCAAAATCCCCATCGCGCAAGCGCTCGCACACGCGCTCAACCACGCGCACGCCACCCCTCGGGATCGCCCCCGAATCCACGGCCGCCGGCAAATGCGGCAAAATCCGCTCCTCCGCGAAAAACTCGCCCCACGAATCGTGCTCGCCCTCCCTCGCGAAAATCAGGCGAGCCGCACCCATCCAACCGTCACCCTCCCACGGGCCGGGTGCCTGACCGTGGAACTCGGCTCCCGTCGCGTGCGTCAGCGCAAGCGCGCGGCCAAACTGGAACGCCGCCTCCTCACTCACCGGCACGCCCTGCACGGCCCTCGTCGAAAGCTCCCCACGCTTCACACCCTCCACGGGCACAACGTGAGCGCCTCCCGCGCCCATACCCTCAGCCAGCCACTGCAAGCCAAGAGCCTCCAACTCAACCGATGTCGGATTCGCCGAATCCGTCTTCACAAACACATTCCCAGACCTACGAGCGCTCATACCCCCAAGTATGACAAAACGCAGGCAAATCCATGAGGCGCGGGGGAGGAAGGCGCGAGCGGGAAGAAGGAGTAGATGAGCTGGGGGCAGGGGAGAAGGTGGAGTGAAAGGGGTGTGGGGCGAGGTGAGCATAGAAGGCGAGATGGGGGTGTGGGGGTGGGAGAGGGGTGTGTAAGCGAGTGTGAAACCGTGTGCGAAAAGTGCATCTCGCAAAGAAGAAAAGAAAAAGTATTGAAAGAAATGTAGTACAACTGCTACATTGTGGAGCTGTAGTTGTACGAAGAACTATTGGAGGCTGCATGCACGCAATCATCAGCGCGCAAGACGTCCACTTTGCA
>JAUNLN010000008.1 GCA_030532245.1 Actinomycetaceae bacterium | reverse complement strand
AAAGTTGGGCGTGGAGATCCGAAAGGAATGCTCCACGCCCAACTGGGTTGATTTGTTTACGGTGCGGTTTCGATGATGATGAAGCCTTCTACAGGAACCTGGAACTGCTGGAACAGCAGGTTGTCGGAGTCGGCGGGTACCGTGTACTCCCAGGAAGCTGTGACGGGTTCTTCGATGCCGCAGTTGATCTCGGCGAGCTGGCCGGTCTCGTCTTCCATGTCGGCTACCGTCCAGACGTTGAACGTCACGGGCTCAACTGCCTGGCAGTGGAAGTTGACCTTGATTACGTCTCCAGCGGACCAGTCTCCGTTCTTGTTGAAGAAGAGGGTGTAGCTTTCGATCGTTTCGTCGCCAAATACCTGGAACATGGGTTCAGCGAAGGTGGCGCTCACTCCATTGGCTTCCGCCCAGTCCTTGGCCTTTTGCTCCCAAATCGCTTCAAGGCCTTCGGGGTCGGGGTGGGGGACTTCCACAGATTCGACTTCAGGCTGCGGAGCATCCTCGGTGAGGGCTGCGAGCCCCGGTTCCCAATCTGCTGGTGCTGCACCGGGCTCTTGAGCCTCGGCGGAACCCTGGTCTGCCGCTTCGGTTGCCTCAACTGTTGCGTCGCTGTCTGGCGTTTCTGGTTCGGCGTCGCTGCCACCGCACGCCGCGAGTGTCAAAGAAAGCGCAATTGCGCTTCCTAAAGCTAGTAGCTTTCTCATGATTGTGCCCTCCCAAAAGTCCTATTGATATCGAGTAATAATTATTCTCGATTTACTACCAGCGTACTGAAGGCGAGGGGAGGGGAGCCAGGAAATCCCTGAAATTCACCCAAAAGTACTAGTCGAGAAATTGTTCGGTACTTGATGTCTGAATCGAATAATAACAAAATCTAGTTTGTCGTAAACGTCTTGAAGGAACGTGTTAAAAATCAACTATTTGAGACAGGTAATATCTTAAAGGTCTGACCAATTTTGTGCGTGTGAGAGAGGGATACCCCTCGGGGCGGATGGAGACGGTAGCGCGCTCGTCGGCCCCTATCCTGAGGTTCCCGACTTCACATGGGCTTTCTAGCCGCATTAGGGCGGTAAAGTCCGGGGCGGTACGGACATGCGCACCTTCTCCCGCTATTATTAATGAGACTAAATATGTAGGAGAGCTTCATGAATGCGGATTTGGTTGTTGTTGGCTCGGGCCTTTTTGGTCTCACCATCGCCGAGCGATGCGCCAGCCAGCTGGGGCTAAAGGTCGTCATTGTAGAAAAACGTGATCATCTTGGCGGAAACGCGTACTCGGAGAACGATCCCGAGACGGGAATCGAGGTTCACAAGTACGGTGCTCATCTCTTCCACACTTCCAACGAGAAGGTTTGGGAGTACGTGAACCAGTTCACCTCGTTCACAGATTACGTGCACCACGTGTTTACAACCGTGGGTGGGGAAGTCTTCTCTATGCCGGTGAATCTCGGCACGATCAACCAGTTTTTCCGCTCAGCCTACACTCCGGACGAGGCGCGCGAGCTTATAAAGAAGCAGTCGGCTGAGGTTGCAGGTTCGGATGTAACCGACTTTCAATCGAAGGGCATTTCCCTGGTGGGCCGCCCACTGTTTGAGGCTTTCTTCCAGGGGTACACGGCAAAGCAGTGGCAGACCGACCCGAAGGAACTGCCGGCGTCGATTATTTCTCGCCTCCCCGTGCGGTTTAACTACAACAATCGCTATTTCTCAGACAAGTGGGAGGGGCTGCCAACCGATGGTTACGCTGCGTGGCTGAACCGCATGGTGGAGCACCCGAACATTGAGGTTCTTCTAAACACCGACTTTTTCGATGAGAGCCAGCCATACAACAAGAAGGCTTCCGTGGGGAACGTGCCCGTCGTGTACACCGGCCCCATCGACCGCTACTTCGACTACAGTGAGGGAGACCTCGCGTGGCGCACGATCGACCTGGATGTCGAGGTGCTGAACGTGGGTGATTTCCAGGGCACCTCCGTAATGAACTACGGAGACCTGGAGGTGCCGTTCACTCGAATCCACGAGTTCCGCCACTTCCATCCTGAGCGGAAGAACTACCCGAAAGACAAGACGGTAATCGCTAGGGAGTACAGCCGTTTTGCAAATCGTGAGGATGAACCCTACTATCCCGTAAATACGGCTGACGACCGCGCAACGTACCTCGCATACCGCGAGCTTGCAACCAAGGAGCCGATGGTCTTCTTCGGCGGTCGCCTCGGCACATACAAGTATTTGGATATGCACATGGCTATTGCGTCGGCGCTCTCTCGCTTTGAGAACGTTTTGAAACCGTTCTTTGCTAACGAGGAAGTCGAATGGGGAACAGGTGAACGAGACGACTGATTTTTCGATTCCCGGCAAGTCGCTAGGGATTTGGGGAGCGCTTAAGAACCGTTTCCTCCTTCAACTACTCGTACACAAGGAACTGCGGATCCGTTACCGCGGGTCAATTCTTGGCATGCTTTGGTCGTATGCGAAGCCGGCCACGCAGTTCATCGTGTTCTACGTCGCGATCGGTCAATTCATGGGTATGAATAGAGCGATCGAGAACTACGTGGTTTACATGTTCGCGGGTGTCGTGATCGTGAACTACTTCAGCGAGATTTTTAACAACGGCACTAGGTCGATCGTTGTGAACTCGCCGCTTGTGAAGAAGATCTACTTACCTCGAGAGCTGTTCCCGCTCTCATCCGTTTGGGTGGCTTTTGTTCACTTCATCCCGCAGGCCGTGATCCTCATCATCGGCGCTTTGATCTACAGTTGGCGGCCCACTCTTCTTGGCTTGGGCGCGATTTTGCTTGGGATCGCCATTATTACCGTGTTCTCGCTCGGCCTTGGCCTGATTAGCGGCGCATTGAATGTTTTCTATCGTGACGCCGAGAACTTTGTTGAACTCTTCCTTATGATGGCCACTTGGGCTTCCCCGGTTTTGTACAAGTGGCAGATGGTTGAGGGCGTGTTCGAAAGCAATCTGCGCTGGCTTTGGTACGTGTACCAGTTGAACCCTATTACGACCGCTGTGGAGTTATTCCACTACGGGTTCTGGGGTGCGACTGCTGGCGTGGAGCAGCAGCTTCCTCCGTCATTCGGGATTTGGATCCTCGTGACGACGGCGTTCTCGTTTGCTCTGCTTGCCCTTGGCGAAATGACGTTCCGGAAGCTCGATGGTAGGTTTGCCCAGGAGTTGTAAATGGAGCAGATTGCAATACACGTAGATAACGTCGTACAAGAGTTCACCTTGCGGCGTACCCACACTTTGAAAGACATGCTCGTATGGTTCCTCACCGGCAGACGTGGGGAGATGGTAGATCGCTTCCAAGCGTTGAAGGGCGTGTCTTTCGATGTTGAGAAGGGCGAATCGATTGCCCTTCTTGGCTTCAACGGTTCGGGAAAATCGACGATGCTGAAGCTGATCAGTGGTGTTATGAAGCAGACGAGTGGATTCGTTGGATACCGCGGTCGCGTCGCTGGCTTGATTGAGGTCGGTGCGGGCTTCCACCCAGACCTGACGGGGCGCGAGAACGTTTACTTAAACGGCGCTATCTTGGGCATGACCAAGGAAGAAATCGATGCGGCTTACGACGATATCGTTGAGTTCAGCGAGATCGAGAAGTTTATCGACACGGAGGTCAAGTTCTACTCGTCCGGTATGTTCTTGCGACTCGCATTCTCCGTTTGTGTGCATACGAACCCGGATATCTTCTTGGTTGACGAGATTCTGGCCGTCGGCGACGAGCCGTTCCAGAAGAAGTGCATCGCTAAGATCAAGGAGCTGCAGGATGAGGGTAAGACCCTCGTTATTGTGAGCCACGATCTTGAGTTAGTGCAGGAGCTTTGCAATCGCGGGATAGTGCTTGAGCAGGGCGAAATAACGATGGATGGCTCGGTCGAGGAGTGCGTTGCTTACATGCGACGCTAACGATTAGGGGAAATCATGAAGGTAGCTGCGGTTGTTGTTACGTACAACAGGAGTGAACTGCTTAAGAAGGCTTTGACGGCTTTGGAGGAGCAGGATTATCCCGTAACCCAGATCATTGTTATTGATAACGCCTCCACGGATGACACCGAGGAGGTGCTCCGTACCCGCAAGAACAAGGCGCGTATCCGCGTGCACCGACTCCGCAATAACACGGGTGGTGCTGGAGGCTTCTACTACGGAATGGATGTTGCATTCGATCTGGATGTAGACGCATTTTGGCTCATGGATGACGATACCGTGCCGCGACCAGAGGCCCTTGGCGAACTAGTTCGTCGCATGGAGGAAGTGGCTGAGTACCGCGGCGGGAAGATGCCTTCCTACGCTTCGTCTCTCGTGAAGTGGACGGACGGCACTTTCTGCAACATGAACCTTCCGACCTTGAAGTGGAATGGTGTGAAGCCTCTCGCGCACGGTAAGACTTGGCTCGACTTGGATTGCGCGTCTTTCGTGTCTTGTCTTGTAACCCGTGAGGCTGTGGTGGAGTGTGGCTTGCCGAAGCCGGAGTACTTCATTTGGTTTGACGACGCGGAGTACACGTACCGTTTAGCGAAGTGGCGTCCGGGTATTTTCGTGCCAGAATCGGTTGTTGACCATTTGATGCCTTCTAACGAGCCCATTACTTGGGACATGGTTACGAAGGACAACATGTGGAAGTTTGGCCGCGGTGCGCACAACCAGGCCGCGGCATCGATTTCGCTTAAGAAGCCAAGGATTCTAACTGATCTGACCGCGGGAATGTACGCGTTCTTGAAGGGATCGGACGTGCCTTACTCGTTGCGCGCGCAGCTAGCTTGGCAGGTGGCTAAGGGCGTGGTTTCTAACATTCCGGTGAGGTTCCCAACTTCAATGAATAGGAAGCCCGTGAGGCGACTGAAACACGACCGGAACGACATGTAGCAAAAGAGCTATCCAACCGTTTGAAGCGGGAGGATAGCTCTTTTCAGTATTGACGCGGAGCTGGTTTACAGTTTTTTGCCGCGCCTTGAGCGGACCAGTTTCACGGCTTTGCCGATTGCCCAGCTGAGCGTGCGCTCCTGCTTTTGGGATAGTTCGTGGAAGTAAGCAGCCTGCCAAAGCAGGGCACCCATGCCGTTCTTTTCGACGTAATCACGTAGGTATTCATCGCGCACTTTGAGCGAGAAGTATTCGTGCTTGTCGGCGCCTGCGAATACGGAGTTGCCTAGTACGCCTCCTTGGCTTCGACGCTGGTGCCAGAACGCGAGGGGCTTGCCGTCGATGAAGCCAACCTCGTAGCCGGCGGCGAGGCGGATGTGGAACTCCCAGTCGCCAACCACGGGCAGGTCGGCGCGGAAGCCTCCGAGGTCGTTGATGACCTGGCGCGGGTACATGCAGGAGATGGGTACTGCAATGTTGGAGACCATGAGTTTGGAGAGGGAAAACTGGTGGATTTCTGGCCACGCGGGTTCTCGCCCGGTTTCGACTACTGAGTTTTCGGTGAGTTTTTCGAGGACAATTTCGGTGCGCACGGCAACACCGCCGTGGGTGGGGTTGTCTTCGAGATAGTTCACGCAGGTTTGAAGGAAGTCGCGGTGCCACGTGTCGTCGTCATCGTGGATGCAAATGTATTTGCCAGTTGTTGCTTCGATGCCTTGGTTTGAGGCGTGTTCCATTCCCGTTGAGGCGGGATTGTGGATGGCTTTGGCGCGGCCTTTGAGGATGGCCTCGTATTTTTTGAGGAGGGCGTCTACGCCGCCGGGCTCACCACCGTCGTTTACGATGACTAGCTCGAAATTATCGTAGCTTTGGGCAGCAATATCGCGGATCGCGCGGTCTAGTAGGATGTTGCGGTCTTTCGTGCGAGTGATAATGCTGACGAGTGGTCGGGACATTCTTCCTCCAAACTTAAACTATTGCCGTTAGTTTACCGGGGCGCCCAGCTATATGTAGCAAGCACTCGCATCTGGCTTGGAGAATCGGCAGATTCGCGGTTGGCGCGGTTCAGCCCCGAGGGTTGAACCGCGCGGCCCCTACGCTTACTTTCCAGTAGGTACGATCTCGCGGTCTGTCGTCCAAGAGTTGTCTAGGAACTCGCCTGTCCACAACCCCATTTGGGTGGTCCCCAGGAGGTGCTTAACAGCCTGCGTCTTGCGAGGCTTTCGGGTGTAGGCCTCGAACGACATCGGGTGGTCCAGCATCGTCTTGGTCGATCGGTAACGCGAAAGAGCTTTATCAGCACGCGTTGCCCGCATGACAGTTAGGAGTGAAGACTTCAAGGCGGATGGTTTCATGAGTGAGCGTGCCGTGAATAACTTGGGGGAGGTGCCCGCCTGCTCAGAGAAGATCTGCTCGGTGAACCGGGCGTACCAGTCGCGGGTAACCGTGAGCCTTGGTGAGCCGAGTTGCCAAACTTCCCAAAACTCTGGGTCGAGCATGGGCAGAGCCCACGAATATCCGAAGAACTCGTACCCTGCCATCGAGTTGTTTATGTATTTGGCTTGGCGTTCGCGCAGGTTGAACCATTCGATCGCGGTCTGCGTGGCTCTCGGCGTGTTCGGGAAATCTGTCTGCGCAAATGCACTTTGAACGGCGTGTACGAAGTGGGAGCTGGAGGCCGACTTGGGGTGGTTTCTGTTCAGAGTCAGGTGGTGACTTATCATGGCCTGAACTATTTTGGCCCGATCGACGGGGCCGTCTGCAAGATGCTCGTGGTGCATGTTGCCGACGATTGTGTGTCCGGGCAGGATGATGGCGTCCTCTTCGAGAAGGCCACCTGCTCGTAGAGTGCGTAGCGCGTACCAGTCTTGGACGTGGGGAAGGGAGGTGCCTTTCCATGTTGCCTGCACGAAGTCGGCTGCTTCAGACGACCTCCATGCGGAGCGAACCTGCTGCACGGGTGTCTCGACGCTTTGCCATTTGATACCGAGGTTTTCAGCTACCTGGCGCGATACTTCTACTTCGCGGGAGCCAGCCTTGCCGTAGGTGAATGCGGCAACGTTCGGGGCGTCAAGGCGCTTCAACCAGGCGGCGAGGAGGCGCGAGTCAAGACCTCCCGAGAGGGGCAGGACTAGTTGGCGGTTGCCGGCGGCGTCGAGTAGTCGGGTGAGGGCGGCGTCCATTGCGTTTGAAAACGCCTCATCGTATTCCGCGTCAGTTGTTATCTCGGTGCCATCGCCGACGAGGCGGTAACGCATGTAAGGCTCGGACGAAACGCGACCGTCTGCGTGAAGAGTCGTGATTGTTGCCGCTTCGGTCGAGTAGACGCCGCGAATGAGGGTGCGATTCTCAAGCGTGAATGCGGAGTCGCGGAAAACTCTTGCCGGCTCCTCGTCCAGCTCCCAGGGAACAAAGGAACGGAGCTTGTTTACATCGTCGGTTACAACCCAGTTACCACCAGCGAATGCGTAGGCAATCGGGTGGGATCGCGTACGATCGGCCGCGATCTGTATGTCATCACCAAGCTGGCGAATGAGAGTCCACTGTCCCGGGCGTGTGCTCAGAGAGTCCCAATCAACCGGTTGATTACTGGGAAAATGATTCCACTCTTTTGTGTCTTCGTTCGCGTGCCATAGGGGGGAGGTGAGCAAAATCTTAGGAGCCATGGGTTACCTCTTCACATCCGGTTTGCCAAATGAGTCTATACTGCGTGAAGAGTGTTCCCCAAACATTTATTGACGTATACGCCGGTAGGACGGGCGTCAGAGACTGAATACAATGTCGGATATCGACACGAGGATTGAATGAGTTTTCTAAGTCGGTTGCGTGCATCTACGAGCATGTGGATTCAGGAGAAGTCTAAGCGCAGTCCGGTGCTGGCCTCCATTTTGACGCTACTGACCGGAACTATGATCTCCCAGGTCGTAGTGTTCTTCTTCCAGATTTTCATCAACCGTGTGTATACAGACCAAGATAAGGGTCTGCTCGGTGTATACGGAACCGTCACGACCTTCGTGATTGCAGTTGCCGCGTTGCGGTTCGATTTGACGATCGTTCTTCCTAAGAGCGATGTGGCCGCGCGGGTGCTTAAGAAACTTGCTACTAGAGCAATAGTGGTCTCTGCGATGCTCACTTCGCTTGCGAGCATTGTTTTAGCGAACGTTCTCATCGAGTACTACCACCACTCGGTTGAGCTGTCTCGGTGGTTGATGATAAGCGGTGTCACGGTCTTTGCGATCGCGGAAATCACGAACATCCAGTACTGGCTTACGCGCGAGGCCAAGTTTGGCGTGCTGGCATCTAACCGCGTGCTTCAATCTGTAGCAACGGCGGGGCTTCAGCTGCTCTTCGGCCTCCTCATGCACGGTGGCCTCAGCGCGTTGATGATCGGCACCCTGTCGGGTCAACTTATCACCCTCATTGTGTTGAAGTTCCGCACGCCTGAGCTACGCGAGCCCTTGCCGGAAGACGCTCCTAGAATGAGGGATCTTGCGCGCAGGTACAAGGATATGCCGCTCCTCAATGGGCCGAATGTTCTCGTGGACGCCATCAGGAATATGGGCATTAACCTGCTCATTGGCGCGTATGCGATCGCGGCTTTGGGACAGTTTCAGGTGGCGTGGGCGATCATGCAGGTTCCTGTAGCGCTCGTTGTTGGCTCCATCTCTCAGGTGTTCCTAAAGAAGCTTTCAACTGTGGAACGCGGGAAGATGATGCCGCTGTTGGCGTACACGCTTAAGCGAACGGCGCTTGTCTCGGCGCTTGTTTTCGGGATTCTGTTCTTCATCACGCCGTGGCTTATTCCGTTCGTGTTCGGACCGCAGTGGGTGCTCGCGGGCCAGTTTGGGCAAGCGCTTACGCCGTGGCTGTTCATGATGGTTTTGACGTCGCCGTTCTCTTCGATTTTCGTTGTTACTGAGAATCAGAAGACCATGTTGATTTTCGCGATCTTCTATGCCATCGTGCCGCTCAGCTGGCTCGTTTGGTCGCCACTGGAACTGTTGCCCACGATTTATGTTTTGGCAGCTTTGATGGCTGTAATGCTTAGTATTATGTTGGTTTTGTCGTTTTGGGTGGCGCGAAAATATGATCGCGGTACCGAGCCGGTTTCTGAAGAAGCCTAGTGGTTTAGAACCTTTAGTTTCTATCGCTTTTAGTGAGAAGGTTTGATATGCCGACTGTGAACAGTGGTGATGCTACGGCGAAGCAGCCGTCGATGGTTTTCCATGCGCCGTACCCAATGGAGCCTAATCCGACGGCCGCATCTCGGCTCCGTCCACTGCGCATGAGGGAGGCGTTTGCAAGCATCGGATATCGGGTGATCGACGTGTCTGGCACGACCCCGCAGCGACGTAAGGCCCTGAAGGAGTTGCGCGCGATGCTGCGGAGGGGGGAGCGCCCGGAGTTTCTTTACTCTGAGAATTCGACGCAACCGAATCTGCTGGCAACTTCGGTGAAGGATGGCGTGGCTCCATTCCTTGATTACGCGATTATGAAGGAGGCGCGTCGGGCTGGCGTTCCGGTAGGTATCTTCTATCGTGATGTGTACTGGAAGTTCTCGTTTGGTGCTCCGAGCCTTAGGAAGCGGATTTTGCCTTGGTTGCAGGCTGCGGATTTGCGTGGGTATTTGCGAAATGGGGCGCACTTTTTCTTGCCGTCGGCTCCGATGGGTAAGTATTTGGAGTTGCCTGCGGGAGTTTCAACTTCGGTTCTTCCTCCCGCGGGGGATAAGGGTATGACTCTTCCTCTGCCTGCGGGCCCGCTCAGGTTGTTTTATGTTGGAGGGCTTGGCGGCCACTACAAGTTTGAGACGCTACTTCACGCGGTTCGTGACTTGGATGGGCTCGAGATGGATCTCGTGACGCGAAAGCAGCAGTGGGAGCAGGTTGTTTCGCAGGATCCGTCGTTGGCTGACCCTTCGATTTCGGTTCATCATTTGACTTCGAATGAGTTGGATCCTCTGTATGAACGTTGTCATGTGGGGATTCTTGCTGTGGATCCGAGTGAGTACTGGCGTTTTGCTGTGCCTGTGAAGTTGTTTGAGTACATTTCGAGGGGCCGTCCAATTTTGGTGACTAAGGGGACGGAAGCGGCAAGGATCGTTGAGGATCTTGGTGTCGGCTGGAGTGTTGAGAACACGTATGAGTCGATTATGGAGACTCTGGTGTATTTGAGTGAACATCCTGAGGAAGTGCAGGCGAAGGCGGAGCACACGGTTGAGGTGGCTCCGACCCAAACGTGGGAGGCACGAGCCAACACGGTGGCAAAAACCCTCAAGGGCAGGTTTTAGGCAGAGAAAAAGCCCTCACGCGGCACGCGTGAGGGCTGGTAGTGGAGATGCCGGGAATTGAACCCGGGTCCAACGATCGACCCCAATGGCTTCTCCGGGCGCAGTTTGCTTAAGATTTCTCAGCTACTAGCAACATGCAAACCTGCAACTAGATAGCTCAGTTGAGTAAGTGTCGGTCACCATCCCCCAACATGACGGCAACCCAGTGGCTCATAAAACGACGCCAGGAACCAAACTCAGAGCATTGCTTGGGCTGACGGACTTGCTCGCTAGATTAGGCAGCGAGGGCAAAGTCGGTGCGGTTATGTTCAGCACCTATTAGTTCGAATACATGGTTAACGAGGTCAGTAGACATCCTCGGCCCGCTTCACATCGATCGAAGATCGCTGTCGAAACCGATCATCCCCTATCAAATTTTCAACCCACAAAACCCAACAAACCCGCCCGCCCGAAACAAGCAGGTCAGAACGCGGAGTTCTGCGGACCTTCAAGTATATAACTTCAACGGTAAAAACATCAATGGTTCGACTAATTGTTCACCATTTGTTAAGAAGACATGGTGCGCGAACCTCAAAGGTTGGCGCAAAACCGTTACAAGTGGTTAAGTGGGGGAGTGATGCAGGACACCTTTGACTCAAAGCAGCCAGCGTCAACGGCAGGTTCCTACCGGAAAATCCTACTAGGCGGAGAACCAACACTAAGCGCCGCAGACGTTGCAGCAAGAACCGAAACCCCCGTAACCCGCGTAAACTCCTACTGGGTGGCGATGGGGTTCTCTCCCGCTGTCGAAGGTCAAGTAGTATTCACAACCCAAGACCTAAAGGCCTACCAGCGGTGGTCCGACCTAATCGACTCCGGCCGCATCGACCTGCAAACCGGCCTCTCCCTAGTACGCGCACAAGCGCACATCACCGACCGCCTCGTCCTGTGGCAGATGGAAGCCCTCGTCGACGACGTTGCACGCAGGTACACGCTCGACGACACGTCCGCGCGCCTCGTCACCCTCGACAAATTCCGCGAGTTCCTCCCATTCCTAGAAGAAGAACTCATCTACTCCTGGAAACGCCAACTCGAATCCATCATCTCGCGCGTCGACCAAGAAGTATCCCACCGCGGCCTTGAACGCGAAAGCAACAGCTTCCCCCTCATCCGCACGCTCGGATTCGTCGACATGGTGTCTTACACCTCCTCCTCCGTCAGCCTCCCCGAACAAGACCTCGTCGCACTCATCGACCAGTTCGAAACCGTCTGCCGCGTCGTCATCCCCTCCGCAGGAGGCCGCGTAGTCAAAATGATCGGCGACGCCGTCTTCTACATCGCCGACGACCTCCCAACCGGCCTACGCGTCGTCACACAACTCATGGACAAACTCAACAACATGCGCGGCATGCTCCCCGTACGCGCATCCGTTGTACAGGGCTCCGTATTCTCCCGCTCCGGCGACGTGTTCGGCCCACCCGTAAATCTTGCATCCCGACTCGTCGACGTAGCCCCCGTAGGTCAGATCATCACCGACGGTGAAACCGCAGGGCACATCGTGCGCGGAGAAGCAGGCCCCTGGTATCGCGTCTCCGCAGCGAAGGAAGCCGACCTGCGAGGCGTGGGCCGCGTAGTCCCATTCCAGGTGAGCGTGGTGGAACGTCCACCAAGTGAACACCCGCCGATCGACGATATTTAGATTTTTCATCAAAAGACGGCAAAACCCTCTCTTAGAATCCCGTCTTAACGCGGAAATGTCTCGACCTCGAGCGTTTTTAGGTAAAAAGTGTCTCGATGTCGCAATACATTTTACTTATAAAAGAAATGTGCAATGCCGATATATGGCTTACTATGGCAATGTGACTACAGTTCTTTTAGTTGAAGATGATCCTGCGATTGCAGAGCCGCTAACCCGAGCGCTAGGCCGCGAGGGCTACGAGGTCAGGGCCCACGGCACTGGCCGAGGCGCTCTAAACGAGGTCGACACTGCCGACCTCATCGTTCTAGACCTTGGACTTCCAGATATCGACGGCCTTGATGTAGCTCGTCAGGTTCGCAAGCTAGGTCTATCCACTCCGATTCTTATCCTCACGGCGCGTGCAGACGAAGTCGACATGGTCGTCGGTCTCGACGCTGGCGCCGACGATTACGTGACCAAGCCCTTCCGCTTGGCAGAACTCCTCGCCCGCGTTCGCGCGCTACTTCGCCGCACCGGCACCGACGAGTCCGACGGTGAACTAAGCGCTCAAGACGTGCGCGTAGACGTAGGCGCACACCGCGCATTCGTACGCGATCGCGAGCTGCAGCTAACCGCCAAGGAGTTCGACCTCCTCCGCGTCCTCGTCCGCGAAGCCGGCAACGTAGTTGAACGCGACATGCTCATGCGTGAAGTCTGGGGCTCCGACCCGACAGGCTCCACCAAGACGCTCGACATGCACGTGTCTTGGCTACGCCGCAAGCTCGGTGACGACGCGGCAGCTCCTCACTACATCACCACCGTTCGCGGTATGGGATTCAGGTTCGAAAAAGAGCGGGTCTAACCCATGCGCGCACGCGTAATTAAGATGATCGCCACGGCTGTGACCGTGGCGGTCCTTATTTTAGGCATCCCCTCCGTGATCCTAGGTGGAATCCTCGTTTGGCAGGCGGATCAGCTCAGCCTCGAGTCGCGCACTCAAGTGCTCGGCAACATGGTTGAGCGCCGCATCCAAGCAAACGAGGAGGTCACCACCGACAACCTCAGATCATGGGTGCTCGGCAACGATCCCTTGAGCACGGGATACATTCGCGTGAACATCCCTGAGAAGGAAGGCCTCATCGAACGAGGCGAACACGTGGAGCCGCCGCGCATGACGGCAGCGGTTGTGCTCCCATCCGGCGCAACCTTGCGCACAGAAGTCTCCGCATGGCCAACCCTGTGGAAGGTGATCAGGCTCGTAATCGCACTAGTTGCAGGCATTATCGCCTCACTAACCGCGGGCTATTGGCTTGCGCTCCGCGGCTCAAGGCGCATATCAGCACCCCTCATCTACCTTGCTGCCCAGGCAGAACAAATCGGTTCGGGCCAGGTTCGTGCGCGCGTGAAGCCCTCAGGAATCGAAGAGATCGACCTAGTTCAAGAAGAGCTCGTGCGCACGGGCGAACGCATGGCGGGCCGCCTCGCAGCCGAGCGCCAGTTCGCCTCAAATGCCTCGCATCAGCTACGCACCCCGCTCACCGCACTATCAATGCGCATTGAGGAGATCGAACTGCTCTCCGACAATGAGGAGGTTCGCAACGAGGCACGCGTGAGTCTTGAACAGGTGGAGCGCTTGACGCAGGTGATCAACGACCTGCTGAAGACAACCAAGACCGGCGGCGGTAACGCTGAGGCCATCCACGTGCTCGAAATCTTTAACCAGCAGCGCGAGGAGTGGGAGGAAGCGTTCGAATCGGAGGGTCGGGAGCTTACCTTCACGGATGAGGCGGCGCAGCCCGTGCTAGCGGCCTCTTCCGTCCTGTCACAGGTGCTTGCCACCTTGATTGAGAACTCGCTGCACTACGGGGAGGGAACAACCCGCGTGGTTTGCCGAAAGGGAACCTCGTCTCGCGGCGTAATGATCGACGTCTCCGATGAAGGTAATGGCGTGCCTGAAGACATGACGGAGCTGATTTTCGAAAAAGGTGTTTCCGCTCGCGGCTCTACGGGTATTGGTTTGCCACTTGCCCGTGACCTCATCAAAGGCACGGGAGGGCGCTTGGAACTCACGCAAAATAAGCCGCCCATCTTCACAATCTCGCTGCCGGCAATGCCTGCAAGCTTGGATCCTGACGTCGTGATGCCGGAGGGAATCCTCGTATCCGTTGGCAGGCGCAGGCGCAGGTTCTAGTAGTCACTGAGACGGCAGCATAATCGCTTTGCGGCTAGGTGTGAAAGACCGTGGGTAGGCGCATCTCCTACCCGCGGTCTTTGAGACGGTTGGCGAGCGCTGAATCGATAAAGGTAGGGTGGATTTGTGAGTCGAACAGTTGCGGTTGTTGGCGGCGGTCAGCTTGCCAGGATGATGGTACCCCCAGCTACAGAGTTGGCAATTACACTCAAAACAATGGTCGAAGCGCCGGATGGTTCCGCTGCGCAGGTCACCGTGAACGCTCCGGTTGGTGATCCGAAGAGCCTAAGCGACATGCAGGCGCTTATCGAAGGGACAGACGTGCTGACTTTCGAGCACGAACACATTCCCCAAGAGATCCTCGCCAAGTGCGACGGCGTTTCTATCCAACCTCCTGCAAGCGCCCTCCTTTATGCGCAAAACAAGCTTTCTATGCGCCAAAAACTCCAGGAGATCGGTGCTCCGGTGCCGAGGTGGGCGGGCGCCGAGTCACGCGAGGACGTCGCGAAGTTTGGCAACGAGGTTGGTTGGCCGATCATCGCCAAAACGCCTACGGGCGGCTACGACGGCAAAGGCGTTCGTGTGGTGAAGGGTGAGGCCGAACTAGATGACTGGCTAGAGCGCGGAACCGTTCTTCTGGAAGAGAAGGTCCCGTTCACCCGCGAGCTGGCAGTGCTACTTGCAAGGCGGCCTTCCGGCGAGATTAAGCAGTGGCCGGTCTCCCAGTCGATCCAAGAAAACGGCGTTTGCTCCGAAGTAATCGCTCCTGCACCGGGGCTATCGGAGGAAACTGCGAAGAGAGCGCAAGATGTCGGTGAGCTGATTGCTAGCGAGCTTGGCGTGACGGGTGTTCTCGCCGTTGAAATGTTCGTGATCGACGGGGACGAGCCGGTGCTACTGGTAAACGAGCTTGCGATGCGTCCCCACAACACGGGCCACTGGACGATCGACGGCGCCCTCACCTCCCAGTTCGAGCAGCACCTGCGCGCCGTGCTAGACCTACCTCTTGGCGAAACCACGCCCATCCCCGGCGTGTGGGTGATGAAGAACCTCCTCGGCTCGAACTATAGCGACGCCGCAGAGGCTCTACCTGAGGTTCTTGAAAAGTTCCCCGGCGTGCACGTTCACCTCTACGGCAAGAGCGTGCGACCCGGACGAAAGCTTGGCCACGTGACCGTGCACTCCACCTCGGAGGAGTCCGCGCGTGAACAGGCAAACGCAGCTGTAGATGTTTTGTTTGGAAAGTGAGGCGGCAATGGCGCAGGTTGGAATCGTAATGGGGTCAGACTCAGACTGGAAGGTCATGAGTGAGGCCGCCGCAGTAATGAAAGACTTCGGCGTCGAGTATGAGGCTCACGTAGTCTCGGCTCACCGCACGCCCGAAGCCATGCTCGCATACGGCCGTGAGGCGGCGGGGCGCGGCCTGAAGGTGATCATTGCTGGAGCAGGAGGCGCCGCACACCTTCCCGGCATGCTCGCATCTATGACCACGCTACCCGTGATCGGTGTACCCGTTCCGCTTAAGTACCTTGACGGCATGGATTCGCTACTTTCCATCGTGCAAATGCCGGCGGGCGTACCTGTAGCTACCGTATCGATCGGGGGAGCGCGCAACGCCGGCCTGCTCGCCGTGCGCATGCTAGCGGCACACGACCCAGAGCTGTCTGAAAAGATGAAAGAGTTCCAGGCCGAACTGCGCCGCCAGTCTGAACAAAAAGACGTAAACCTACAGCAAGTTCAAAACTAACCAGTTAGGGAACTAAAATATAACTATGAGCATTATGGTTATTGGCGGCGCCGGATACATTGGCGCTCACGTTGTACGACTCCTTCAAGAACGCGGCGACAAAGTTGTTGTCGTAGACGACCTTTCTTACGGCACGCCCGACCGTGTTGGCGATGCCAAGCTTATTGAACTAGATGTTGCAAACACGGCTTTCGTATCCGACTTGGTAAACACGATGGTGGATGAGGACGTAACGGCCGTCATCCACTTCGCAGCCCGCAAGCAGGTGGGCGAGTCGGTTATGCGCCCCGCATGGTACTACCAGCAAAACGTTGGTGGCATGGCGAACGTTCTCCTCGCCATGCACGAGGCGGGCGTGAAGCAGATGATCTTCTCCTCCTCCGCAGCCGTATACGGCATGCCGCCCGTCGAGGTTGTTGAGGAAGACATCGAGAAGCACCCGATCAACCCCTACGGCGAAACCAAACTCATCGGCGAATGGATGATGGCAGACTGTGCTCGCGCGTGGGGCCTTCGCTGGACGGGCCTACGCTACTTCAACGTTGCTGGCTCCGGCTGGGATGAACTCGGCGACCCCGCCACCCTAAACCTCATTCCGATGATCTTCGACCGCCTCGCTCGCGGCAAGGCGCCGGCAATCTTCGGCACGGACTACCCGACGCCGGACGGCACGTGCATTCGCGACTACATTCACGTGAAGGATCTTGCTCGAGCCCACGTCTCTGCTCTCGACGCGCTCGCTTCCGATGCTGAACTGAAGCACAACGTTTACAACGTTGGCACCGGCAAGGGCACTTCGGTGCGTGAAATCGTGGATGCATGCCGTGAGGTTTCTGGCATCAACTTTGTGGCTGAAGAGCAGGATCGCCGTGCGGGTGATCCGCCGCAGTTGATCGGCAACGCAACGCGCATCACCGAGGATCTTGGCTGGAACGCAGAGTTCGGTGTTAAAGAGATCGTTGAGTCTGCGTGGAGCGCATGGCAGGCCAGCCCGCGCAAGATCGACGTTGAGAAGGCCAACGAGATCTTCGCTAAGTAACTCCTAAATACGCTCGTGGGCTACCCGTTGCGCTTCGCGCTGGGTAGCCCACGTTCTTTTATAGACGCTGTTTAGCGGTTGTTCGACTGCAGTTAGGGCAGGTCGTTCGCCTTCAAATCTGCAGAAGTGAGGGTGCCGCTCGCGAGTTTTTGGAAGAAAACTGGCGTCAAATCCTCATCGAGTAGAACCGCTGAACCCTGGTAGGTTTCGAGGTTCAGGCTCGCGATCGGGGGAGTGCCCGTGTTGCCCGCGGAGGTTGCCTTGCGGAAGTACCATGCGAGCCAGGCCAGATCGGTTGCCGAAGTATCGTGGTCTGCGGTTACTGACTCGGCACCCGCTGCAGAGATTTTCATCTGCTTAACGGGATTAAGAGCGTTACCCGGCTTCGCCACGGTCTTCGTGATCGCGCTGATTACTTGACGTTGCCTCTCGGCGCGCCCAATGTCGCCGTTCGGGTCTGCGTACCTCATGCGTGCGAACGCGAGCGCGGTGGTGCCGTCCGCAACGTGACAGCCGGCGTCCCAGACGAGTTCGGATCGCTCATCGTTCACGTCGTAGTCGAGGCACAGCTCGACGCCGCCTACAGCGTCCACGACGTCAACAACACCGCTCATGCCGACCTCAACGTAGTGGTCGATCGTGAGGCCGCTTAGTTCCTCGACGGTTTGCGTGAGTAGGGGAGCGCCACCGTAGGCGTAGGAGGCGTTGATCTTGCCTTCACCGTATTCGGGAATGTACACCCAGGAGTCGCGTGGTAGCGAGATGAGGTATGCGGATCCGTTTGGCGCGTGGTGCAGCATCATGATGGTGTCGGAGCGGTGCCCCTCGGTGTCATCGTAGATGTCTGTGCCCGCGCGAGAGTCGGAGCCGGCTAGAAGGTAGGTTGTGCCGGGCGTATCGGGCCTGCCACTTAGGGCGTCGACGTGTTCGATTTTGCCGCTCGCCCAGCTAAGCAGGATGAACGGCCAAGCGATCGCAAGAACCAGGAACGCCGCGATGGCTATCGGGAGGCCCCGGCGTTTGCGGCGCTTCCTTGCTACCCCTCTATCCGGCTGGCCTGGGGGAGGCGCTACCTGCTGCCTAGACGTTGCAGTTTGTGTAGGTACTTGGCGTCGGCCTTGGGGCCTCGTTTGAGGCCCGCGGCGCGTTTGCTGCTGTGACACGCGCTCACGCATTGGCTGGTACGAAGCAGGAGTTTGCCTGTGACCTGCACTTTGACCCTCCACCGGCCTATTCGTACGATTGCGCGCATCACGCGTTGATTGAGCGGAGGAGCGCTCGGAGGTGCGCTGCCTCGCCGGGCGCTCGGAAGCCCCGCGGCCACGACCTTGCGGAGCGAAGCTCGGGGGTGCTTCAAATGAGCGGCGAGCGTCATTAGCTCCGCTAGTGCTGCGCTGCTGCCTTGCAGAATCTTGCCTAGTTGATGGGGTCTGTTCACGGTAGGAACGCCTAGTTACGCGCGGATTCTCCGAACGCGGTGTTGCTTCGCGAGCGCGGCCGCCGTTCTCGTGGGCAGGCTTAGGAGAACGCTTTGCTACTGGGGTGCCGGGTTCTTCACGGCTTGGGCGCGCGACTCGCCTGGCCCCTTCGGCTCCTGGCCGTTTCCTTGCAGAACTGGGCGGAATACTTGGCGGTATACGTTTAGGAGGCTCGCTCATTGCACAGGCTCCTCCACGGGGATCGGCTCACCAAACTCGTCGTATAGCACGTTCCCCTCCTCGTCTGTCATGTACTCGACCGGTTCGGTGGGCTCTTCAACGAGGATCAAGTTGCCTTCAGAGTCGGTGATCCAGATGTCGGGTGGAAGGTCTGAATCGGTGCGTAGCGACTCCCAAAGCAGGTCGGCCTGCCACGTTGGGATAACGCGGTACGGATCCCAGGGTGCTTCGGCTAGGGGCATCGTGATGAACTGTAGGCCTTCGCTTGGTAGTGCGGAGAGCGAGTAGGCGAGGCCCATCGACGTGTTTACACGCGCCAGGTTCGAAGAGGTCTTGATCGTTGCCAGCGACTCTGACACGAACGAATACATCTTCGGAAAGTCGGTTAGGAGGTTTTGAGACATCGCAGTGTGGAAGATGCGACCCATGAGCTCCTGCTGGCGACCGATACGTGAGATGTCGGAGCCGTTACCTACCTCTTTACGCGCGCGGGCGTAGGCGAGCGCGTCGTGGCCGTTCAACGTCTGGCATCCTGCCGCAACGTCGAGTTCAGCAGCCTCATCGTAGAGGTCTTCCTCAAAGCACATTTCGACGCCGCCGAGTGCATTCACGATGCCTTCAAAACCGGCGAAGTCGAAGAGCACGAACTCGTCGATGGTCACGCCGGTTAGTTCTTCAACGGTGCGCCAAGTGCAGCCAATGCCTGCGTCGAGGTTCTCAGCGGTGTATTCGGAACCGATTGACATTGCCCAGTTGATCTGCCCGGTCTGAGGGTAGGTGGTGGAGCCGTCTTTAAGCACGCATTCGGGGATTTCAACGATCGTGTCGCGAGGTATCGAAACGAGTTGAACGCGGGTGCGGTCTTCGGAGATGTGGGCGAGGATCGTGACGTCTGCGCGCATCGATTCGTCGCCTTCTTCGGCTCCGTATCGGGAGTTACCAGCCCCAACGCGAGAGTCGGTGCCGAGTATCAAAATGTTTACTGGGCGGCCGTCGTAGCTGTCGACTGGCGGGCGTGGTTCCTCTTCTTGGGGAATAAACTGTTCGACGTCAACGCCGGCATCCGCTACGCGGTTTCGCAGGTCGTTGAGGAGCAGGCCTGCGGAAACACCAACGAACAGTAGAACGGCAAGAATGGCGGCTAGTACGCCGCGAAGACCTTTGCGCGGGTAGTTGTGAATCGTGTGCGCGGTGGAGTTTTCTAGCTCTGAGCGGCGCTTGCGCGCAGGGTGCACCCTGCGGTGTAGCGCTCGTGCGGCGCGCTCGCGAACTAGGTGTCTTCTCGATTCGTCGTTAAAACCTTGATTGTCGAGTTCGTTGTACAAGTCATTCACCACCGTTTGCGGACTTGCCCTGCTCCTTGTCGCGGTCGCCTTTGTGAACGGTTGCAAGCGCGATCGTTCGTGCGAGCTGGGTGAGTTTCTTCTCGGTCGCGGAGTCGCGGCGGTAAGCGGTTACTAGCGTGCTGAAGAACGCGATGGTTAGGCCGTAGAGGAGTAGGTCGGTGCCTCGCCCAATACCAAAGAACCTGGCGAAGTATGAAAGGAGTGAGGGAAATAGTGCGGCGATTACCGCGAAGCCGATAAAGATGATCATGGCGAGTCTGCGCATAGCTAGGTGTTGCGCGGACTTGACGGGTTTCATGATGAAGTATGCCGCGATGAGCATCGCGACCACGATCAGAATTTTAGCGAACCACTGAGATCCGAGTATTGCAGTCATGTTCTTCTCTTACTTCATGATGAGCTCAACCAGAATGTTGATTGAGTTTAGCAGTGACTGGCCTTTAGAGCGCGAGTAGTCGGTGTAGATGATATGAACCGGCATCTCTCGCCATTTCAGTTTCGTGTCGAACAACTGGTAGACGATTTCGGAGGCGTGGGCCATGCGGTTTTGCGTGATATGCACCTGTTCTAGTGCGTCGCGGCGGATCACGCGCAGGCCGTTGTGCGCGTCGGTGAGGCGTTCGCCTGTGCGCATGCGGGTGACGAATGCGGCGGTTTTGAGCACGAGCTTTTTGAAGGCGCCTGTTTCGGCTTTGCCTTCGAGGAATCGGGATCCGAATACAAAGCTAAGGTCGTCTTGTTCGGCAGCTTCGAGCATGGCTAGTGCGTCTTCGACGCGATGCTGACCGTCGGCGTCGTAAGTGACCACGTATTTGGCGTCGGTGTTTTTGAGCACGTAGTCGAAACCAGTTTGGAGGGCCGCGCCTTGGCCAAGATTGATGGGGTGAACGGCAACTACTACGCCTGCGGCGCGGGCTTCTTCAACGGAGTTGTCACTCGAGCCGTCATCAACGCAAACAATGTTAGGGAAGGTCTTGCGCACACTTGTTAGTACTTCGCGCACGACTTTCCCCTCGTTGTAGAGCGGAACCACGAGCCATGTTTGGTCTGTTAGTTGCATGAAACTGCTGTGCATTCTTTGATGATCTTTGTTCTAATCGGTAACCACTTTACAATCTTTACGTGAGAAAACACTGAATCCGCGCGCTTTGTAGCTGTGATAAAGAGCGTAGAATGATTCTGACTGTGACCGAACGGAGGGCATATGCCAAGAATTGTCGATAGCGCGGACGTTTCACCGGACGCAAAAATTGGTGAGGGAACGTCTATTTGGCACCTCGCCCAGGTTCGCGAGAATGCTGAACTTGGCGAGAACTGTATTGTAGGCCGCGGCGCTTATATCGGCGAGGGCGTGGTAATGGGTAATAACTGCAAGGTGCAGAATTACGCTCTTGTTTACGAGCCCGCGCAGCTAGCTGATGGTGTTTTTGTAGGCCCGGCTGCTGTGTTGACGAACGACTTGTATCCCCGCGCGATTAACGCGGATGGCACTTTGAAGAGCGCGTCGGATTGGGACCACGTGGGTGTGACGCTCAAGCGTGGGTCTTCGATTGGCGCGAGGGCCGTGTGCGTTGCCCCTGTTACGGTTGGCGAGTGGGCGACCGTTGCGGCGGGTGCCGTTGTGACTAAAGACGTACCTGATTTCGCGCTTATGGCGGGTGTGCCCGCGCGGCGAATTGGCTGGGTAGGCCAGGCAGGTGTGAAACTTGAACCAGTAGAAGGAACGGAAAACCGTTTCAAGTGCCCTCATTCGGGGCGCGTTTACGAGCAGCTTAGCGAAAACGAACTAAGAGAGGTTACCGAATAATGACCCGAGAAATGATTCCTGCAGCAAAACCGTTGATTGGCGAAGAGGAGGTCGCGGCTGTAACCGCCGTTCTTCGCTCCGGCATGGTTGCGCAGGGCCCGCAGGTTGCCGCGTTTGAGGAGGAGTTCACCGCGCAGATGACGCCGGGTGCTGAGTCTGTGGCTGTAAACTCCGGTACTTCCGCACTTCACCTAGGCTTGCTTGCCGCTGGTATTGGTGCTGGCGATGAGGTTATCGTTCCGTCGTTCACGTTCGCTGCGACTGGCAACTCGGTTGCAATCACGGGTGGCACCCCGGTGTTTGCTGACATTGATCTGGAGCACTTCTGCTTGGATCCGAAGTCTGTTGAGGCTTCGATTACTGAGCGTACGAAGGCGATCATGCCTGTACACCTTTACGGTCACCCGGCTCCCATGAAGGAGCTTGTTGAGATTGCTAAGAAGCACGACCTCATGATTTTTGAGGATGCTGCTCAGGCTCACGGTGCTTCTCTTGATGGCCAGAAAGTCGGCACGTTTGGCGCGTTTGCTGCTTTCTCGTTCTACCCGACCAAGAACATGACCGCCGGTGAGGGTGGCATGATCACGACGACGGATGCGGATGTTGCGCGTAATGCTCGTCTGCTTCGTAACCAGGGTATGGAGCGTCGCTACGCCAATGAGCTGGTTGGTCTTAACAACCGTATGACTGATATTCACGCTGCGATTGGTCGTGAGCAGTTGAAGAAGGTTGGTGCTTGGACTAAGCAGCGTCAGGAGAACGCTAAGTTCCTGTCGGAGAATCTTGAGGGCGTTGTTGTTCCTTATGTTGCTCCGGGTGCTGAGCACGTTTACCACCAGTACACGATCCGCGTGATTGATACTGATCGTGATCGTTTCATGGAGGCTCTGCGCGACGAGTACCAGATTGGTTCGGGCGTTTACTACCCGATTCCGAACCACCGTCTGCCGTCTCTTGCTCCGTACGCGCCGGGTCTTGATCTTCCGGTTACGGAGGAGGCCGCGAAGACGGTTGTTTCGCTTCCGGTTCACCCGTCGCTCACGCAGGAAGACCTTGATCGCATTGTTGAGGCTGTGAATGCTCTTGCGAAGGCTGGTGCTTAATGTCTGATATTCGTGTAGGTGTTCTTGGCCTTGGTTCGATGGGCCGTCACCACGTGCGTAATGCTCGTGAGACGGAGGGTTTCGAGCTTGTAGCTTTGGCTGACCCGGCTGGTGACCGTTTTGAGGTTGCTCGTGGCATGGAGGTTTTGCCGAGCGTTGAGGCGATGATTGAGGTTGGTATTGACGCGGCTGTTGTGGCTGTGCCTACCGCTTACCATGTTGAGGCTGCTTTGAAGCTGGCTGAGGCTGGTGTTCACACGCTCGTGGAGAAGCCGCTTGCTTCGACTCTTGAAGAGGGCGAGGCAATGGTGAAGGCATTCGAGGATGCTGGTGTTGTGGGCGCGGTTGGTTATGTTGAGCGTTGCAACCCGGCTTTGCTTGAGATGCGTCGCCTCGTGTCGGAGGGTTACCTCGGCGAGGTTTATCAGGTTTCTACGCGTCGTCAGTCGCCGTTCCCGGCTCGTATTGCTGATGTGGGTGTTGTGAAGGATCTTGCGACTCACGACGTGGATTTGGCTGCGTGGGTGGCTGGTTCGGAGTACGAGACGATTTTCGCTCAGACGGCTTACCGTTCTGGTCGCGAGTTTGAGGACATGGTTTCGGCTTCGGGGCGTTTCAAGAATGGTGTGCTGGTGAACCATTTGGTGAACTGGTTGACGCCGTTTAAGGATCGCATCACGATCGTGACTGGTGAGCGTGGTGCTCTCGTGGCTGATACGGCTATGTCGGATTTGACGTTCTACGAGAATGGTCGTTTTCCGGTGGAGTGGGATCAGATTGCTGCGTTCCGTGGTGTTTCGGAGGGCGAGGTCACGAGGTTTGCTTTGGTGAAGCGCGAGCCGCTTCGCGTGGAGCATGAGCATTTCCGTGACGCGATTCTTGGCACCGGAACCGAGCACGTGACTATGCGTGAGGGATTGCAGACCATGAAGGTTATTCAGGCGATCCTCGATTCGGCTAAGTCTGGCGAGGCCGTTCGCCTCTAGACTCTGTTGGGCCTTGTTCTGCCTCTTTCGAGAGGTAGGGCAAGGCCCTTCTCTATTCTTTCCAGGCTATTCTGGCTGAACTGCGGCCTGGAACAAACTAAACTGCCTGCAGTGGTGAAGGCGCTTAACTTTTAGGATCAAATAATGCATGTTTTGTGGACACCTTCTTGGTACCCGACTCCAGAGGCACCTTTGAATGGGCACTTCTTCAAGGAAGCTATAGAGGTCCTGCGCGAGGCGGGTCACGACGTTGGTGTTTACTGGCTGGAAGTCAAGAACACTTGGAAGTGGCGAAGAACTCCTGTACAAGTCGATGAGACTCAGAAGTTGATTTACGATTCGTTTCCGAATGTGCCGAGGGGCGTGTTCGGAGGCGACCTCATTTTGGTACGGAAACATGCACTCAAGGCGGCGCGCGCGTATGAGCGTCGATGGGGTAAACCTGACGTGATCCACGCGCAGTCAGTGTTTCCGGGAATACTTGTTGCACAGGTACTTGCCGAATACTGGGGCGTTCCTTATGGCATTACTGAGCACCGCGAATCTACGCTTTATCACCCTGAAGACACGCCTCGGTTCAAGCTCGTTCAATCAGCGGTACAACAGGCAGATTTTAGGTTTGGAGTCTCTTCAAACTTCGCGCAAGAACTCGAAAAGAAGTACGGAGCGCCCTTCGATATTAGTACGCTGCCCGTGCCGGACTCGTTCTTTAATCGCCCGATCCATGTCAACGATCAGCCGTCGGGGACGCCTACTAGATTCGTCCATATTTCGAGTTTGGAACGAAGGAAGCGTGTAGAAGAAACCATTCTTGCGCTCAAAGCCGTGCGTGAGATGGGCGAGAACGTGTCTTTGGACGTCATCGGTGGTACAGATGAACGTATAGAGGAACTCAAACAGTTTGTGTCGGATAACGAGGTTTCTGGTTCAGTAAACGTGTTGGGAAGGATAGCCCGCTCGGATCTTCCGGAAATTCTCTCGAACTACGACGTTTTCGTTATGGTTTCTTCTATTGAGACGGCAGGGATGGTCTTTGCAGAGTCCCAGGCTTTGGGCGTGCCCGTTATTGCGTCGGCAAGCCTGGGCGGAGCTTACATGGTTCAAGAGGAAACAGGTGTACTGGTTCCGGTGGACGACCACGATGCATTGGTGGAGGCAATGGTCGGATATTCGAGGGGGACTATCTCGAAAGATCCGGAAACTGTTAGGCAAGTGGCCAAAGGCAGGTTCTCCGGGGACGCCTACGCAAAAGTCCAAGAACACGCCTATCGAACTGCGATTGGCGAGTAGTGCAGGAGGGGCGGGTTACCGGCTCTTAACATCCCACTGCACGAGCGGACTTTGAGCATTTCGGATGCTGTCTTTTTGGCGCTTACCCAAGTAGTCCCTTATAGAGCCTTGCGAGCTTGTCCGCGCCATTATTCGCGGAGCGCTCCTGCACGACCCATGCACGGGCCTTTTCACTTATCTCCTGTAGTTCGGAGTCTGGCAAAGAGATCACTTCACTCATAGCGCGCAGTATTGAGGAAGAATCGTTTTCGTCCGTAAACCAGCCTAGGCCCGGAGCAACCATCTCGGGGGTGCCTCCAACGGAATTTGTGATTACGGGAATACCACACGCTTGGGCTTCCAACAGCACTAGCCCGGCTGCTTCTTGTCGTCCCTGCCACGTTTTTGTGGGGAGCACAAGGGCATCGGCATGCTGTAGGTGCGTGCGAATGTTCTCGCGTGGCATTGAGCCGAGTGGGCGGATGTGTGGGTGGTGCTTCGCCTGTTCTACAAGGAATGAAGCGTAGGGGCCGGCGCCAATAACCTTCAACGTGTGAGGGGCGTTCGAGTACAACTCCAGGGAGGCGCTCACTAGGTCGAGGATTCCCTTTTGATCGTTTAGTGCGCCAACAAAGATGAACTCGCGTAGCTCCTTGGCCGGCTTTGAAGTCTCGAGCGGCCTGAAGAAGTTCGTGTCAACGCCTTGATAAATGACTTCCAATTTCGAGTCACTAACGCCTCGCGCTCTGGCCTGCTCTGCAAGGTAGTTTGACACGGCCACGATTCTCGCTGAGTTTTTGATCGCAGTCGCCGTGTTGTGCTTGTTCCACAGTGGGAGGGGAGATTTACCTTGATAATCGACTGTAAACAGATCTGTGCCATGGATGGTTGTTACTAACGGAATATCAAGATTCTTGGCGGCATTCTGAGCAGGCAGGCTCCAAGTGGTTGCGTGCTGGTGGATCATGTCTGGGTTTGCGCTCTCGATCTGGCGTCTCATGCGTGCGAGGGCAAGGTACTTGAGTTTTTCTTTTAGTGGGAAGCTTGCTCGCGCGGGGGTTGCTTCGGCGATTTTTAGAGCGAAGTCAATGTTTACTTGTGCGGCGAGGGTAAAGAAGTGCCAGTCTATTTCGGGTAGGGCAAGGGCGTGTTCTACTGCAAAATAGGTAGGTGGAATCCGCAAGGTACCTTTGGTTAGTGCGACCCTCATGCGTACCTCCACATTGCTATCCTCAATACCCTAATCAGTCTTGAATGCGTACCCAGTACTAGCGCCAGTCCTAGTTCGTGACGATCCGACTCGCAGGCTAGACTTCTTCTGAGCCCAATAAAGAAATCTGACAATACGTATAATATATTGCCCTTGACCTGCGGAACATCTGATACTCGTTTGGACCATAGTCTCGAATAATCGATAGGGAAGATGCATATCTTGAAGGGGATCGGGGAACTTCAGGAGCTTACGGCCATGGCACGGCGATAAACATGTGCACACGCTATCGACCTTTTGCAAAATAGGATGGGTTAAGCGCGTTGGGATAAACTACCCCCCATATGCGTAACTGCGCTTATATACCAAACCCCTGAAAAACTGCGTTTTCGATATGTTTACACACTCTGCTCTCTTTACGTTTGTTGCTGGTGCAGCACTCCTCTTCGTGCCAGGCTTGATACTGACGTACCTGCTACGTCTACGAGGATTATTAGCTCTGAGTGTTGCTCCTGCCGTCACGTTTATGGCGGCTGGGGGATTAGCAGTTTTCTATTCGAAGGGTGGGATACCCTTCACCCCTGCCACATTCTTCTTCGGGCTCGTTGTTATGACAGTAGCCACTATGGGATTTGCTCGTCTGTTCCGGCTGCCTATTATTGGACGACGCCTATCTAGCAAAACAGATAGGTGGATATTTGGGGGAACCTTAGTTGTTGCCATCATAGTGTCAGTTCTACCCATGTTAGTGAGATTTGGGCTTGGACAACCGATCCAACAAATCGACCCCGCATTTCATATGAATTCGGTGTACTTGGTTGAACAAACGCATGCGGCGTCGAGCTTTGGGGACTTTACCCGCATGTGGGGAGTCAATACGAGCGCGACGACTATGCCAGCAGGGTGGCATGCATTGGTTTCATTATTTGCTACTGAGTCAACGATCATCCAAGCCACAAACTCCATGTTCGTTCTCGATAGCGCGGTTTGGGCCTTAGGAATCGCGGCGCTCGCCTCGGTAACATTTCCGGAGAAGAATTGGATGCCACTAGCGGCTATCGCAGCTTCAACACTTGTAGTTGAATATCCCACCTACATGCATAGTGCCTACCCTGCACTTCCTAATGCGGCAACTATCTCGGTTCTTCCAGGCTTGCTAGCTTGGACATTGCTTGCTCTGTTCCGCAGGTTTAGGCGTGAGGTTGGCCAAGTCAGTCAACGAACCGTTGTCGGTTGGATCCTTGCAATAAGCGCATTGGTCACGGCGCTTATGCTTACGCATCCGTCGGTGGGGCTCAACTTGACTGTATTGCTCCTCCTACCCCTTATCTCTGCATGGATTGGTAGGGCCGTAACACTTGCCAAGGAACATAGGCGGAAACAGTTTTTTGTCGAGCTAGGCACGGCTGTAATTGTTTTTGTATCCCCGCTCGTATCACTACTAAATGGAGCTGTTAGGCAGAAGGTCTTCCTGATGCTTACCTCTTACAACACCTATCCGAACCCATCACCCTGGGCATTAATCAAGACATACACACTTTGGCCTATCTTTACAACAGATCATGCAGGAGCATGGGAAATGCGATCGCAGGCGGTCGTGCAGTTGGCCATTGTTCTTCTAACCACGGCGGGAATCATCGGGATCATCATTCATGCTCGCCAACAGCGTTTACTGCTTTGGGCACTTCTCAGCACAATGCTGCTCACCTTGACCACCATGATTAGAATGGGGCCACTAGTTTCCTTGGCTGGGCTTTGGTACATGAGCTCGCATAGGACGATGTCAATCCAAGCCGTACCGCAGATAATCGTGATGGCTTACGGCGTGGGCGTACTCTTTGGTTTCGTCGAGTGGTCTTACACGAAGTTCAAGGGCGTAACTGGAAGTGACAGTTTTTATCGTCGTTTCTTCTTAGAATCGCGAACATTGACGTTTATGGCACTAGTCTTAGTGGTATTTGGAAGCGTCTTCTCGATGCCAGCGCGCGCTAACTTTATCAACCGGGTTTACGATCCGTCATCGGACTTCAAAACCAACGTGGCGAGCGCTGAGGAACTAGAGATGATCAAGAGTTTGAAGAGCGAGATTACTGATGATGGCCTAGTCATTGGGGATCCGTTTAATGGCTCGACTCTGGTACAAAGCTACGGAGTTAGTGAAGTGTTGTTTCCTCAACTATATTTTCGGGCCTCTAACACCGAAGAACTGTTTCTAAAGGACCATTTCAACGAGATCATGGTTAACACTGAAGTATGTGCATTGCTAGAAGAACTGAACGTTAAGTACTTCTACGAAGACAGTGACTACTTTAATTATGGCGCGGATTCTCGAGTTGCGGCTCCTGGGCTGTACGACGTCGATACATCGGTAGGCTTTACTAAGATTGCTGAAGGCGGTTCTGCAACCGTGTATCGCATCGATGTCTGTGAGAATCTGGGCGAATAGCCGCCTCTTTCCCAACACAAATGAAACATTAATAGCTCCATACGGAGTTAGCGTAAGCTCTTACTATGGTGAACAGACCAGAAATCCTACTCATTTCATTTTCGGACATCCACAAGGACGCTAGGGTCCTGCGCCAACTCTCGGTTGTAAAAGAGTTTGGTGCCGTGACGACGGTTGGCTACGGGGAGAAGCCTACGGACGCCACTCACCACATCTCGATACCTGCCGATAGGCCGTCTCTGCCACAGACACCTCTGGGCGTGTTAGCTTTAGGGGTTAGAGCCCTGGATTTCGCAGAACTTCGGGCTCCCGGAGCGAAGTATGCGCTTGCGAAATTAAAAGGCCAGCACTTTGACATCGTGATTTCAAACGATGCGCGGGCTCTTCCTCTAGCATTCGCTGTCAACAACGGTGCACCAGTGTGGGCTGACCTTCACGAATGGGCACCTGAGGAACGCACCCATGTTCTTTCTTGGCGGCTTCTAGTAGCACCTCTAATGAAGCATGTTTGTAAGAAGTATCTGCCGCAGGTCGCCGAGGCAACAACAGTAGGAGACCAGATCGCGGAGCTCTATGAACAGCATTTTGGCGTGAAGCCAAAGCTCATGAGGAACACACCGCGTTACGCTGAGCTTGAGCCGTCTGAAACCGCTGGCGACAAAATCAGGATGGTTCATTCAGGGGGTGCTGTCTACGGGCGTAACCTTGAAGCAACAATCGATGTAGCGAAAAGTCTGCAAGACAATTTCTCACTTGACCTCTACTTGATTCCTGCGAACGATGGGGGCAAATATCTTGCAGAGTTAAAGGATCGAGCGGCAGGCGCACCGAATGTAACTTTCCACGATCCGGTGACTCCTGATCAATTGCCAGCGACCCTTAACCAGTACGATCTCGGTGTCTTCTGGATTCCTCCATTTAACACTAATGCAAGACTAACTCTGCCCAACAAGCTTTTTGACTTCATTCAGGCCCGTTTGGCGCTTGCTGTAGGGCCTACCATCGAAATGGTAAATGTTCTAAAGCAGTATGAAAATGGAATTATTTCAGACAGTTTTGAACATTCCGACATAGTGGAATCACTCAAAAATCTAACTCCAGAAGACATTCGCAGGATGAAGGAAAACTCTGCGCGCGCGGCTACAGACCTGAACTTTGAGAAGGAATCAGAAGTTGGACGCGATATCCTCCGTCGGCTACTGAAGATTGAGCAAGGTTAGGGTTCATTGCGATGATGTTGACTTTGGCGACCAGGCTTTTCCTGCCTGAGCCCGCTGCCGCTGCCTTGCGTCTAGGAGCTTTGGCAAGAGAATTCGGCGAACACCGAGGAATTCGAACGAAGGTCTTGACCTCGCGGTTTAAAGCAGAGCCCCCGACAATTAAGAATGTATATATACGCCGTTTCCCAGTCTTGCGAGATTCCACGGGAGCAGTACGTGGCTACCTCCAGTACATGTCGTTTGATATCCCGTTGTTTTTCCGCATGTTATTCACGGATCTAGGTGAAGGGGTCATTTGCGAGCCGCCTCCAACAACTGGTGTAGTCACTCGTCTGGCCTGCACCATAAAGCGTACTCCCTACGTGTATTTTGCTGGGGATATCGTCTCGGATGCAGCGGAGGGAACGGGTGCCCCGGAGCCAGTCATTAGGACTGTTCGTGCGATGGAACGCTTTGCAATTTCCGGGGCTGCGGGAGTGGTAGCAGTTACCGATGGAGTAGCCAAACGAGCACATGAATTGGGTGCAAAACGTGTAAATACAGTTCCAAATGGCATCGACACGAGCCCCGGTGCAATGCAAAAGCCAGAGCATTATGCAGATAAGGAAGTGATCTTTCTATACGCGGGTAACGTGGCTCCCTGGCTGGGAGCGGACAGATTCATTAAGGCGATGCCTCAAGTACGCGAAACTATCCCAAACTCACACCTCGTCTTTTTGGGGCAAGGCGCAGCTTGGGATGACTTGCAGGATTTAGCGCGTGATATGGGTGAGCAGGCCACTTTCGTACCTGCAGTCTCCCCGGATGAAGCTAAAGATTGGTATCGCTACGCGACTGTCGGTTTAGCCTCTCTACGTGAAGGTATTTACGACTACGCGTATCCAACGAAGATACTTGCCTGCCTGTCGCAGGGCACTCCGGTGGTCTACGTAGGGGGCGGTGAAGCTGCGAGGGATATTCGAGAAAACGATCTCGGCGCAGTCTCCACTTTTGATGTGGATGTTATTGCTGAGGCGATGGTGAGAGTTGCCCAACAAGCCGAGCAAGAGGGTGCGCATGGCTCGGAAAGGTTAACCGCCTGGGTCGAGCAAAATAGATCCGTGAAGCGGTCCGCACACGATGTAGCTAGTACTGTACTGGGATTCATCGAATGAGTTTCAGCTAATAGCGTTGCCCGCCTAGGAAAACTATCGCCGGTGCTAAACTAAGGGCGATTCTAAGCAACAAATCGTTGAAATGGAGAAGCGCATGCGTATTGCAGTAGTCGCCATGGGAAAGATCGGCCTGCCGCTCGCGGTACAGTTTGCCGATTCCGGCCACGAAGTAATCGGCGTTGACGTAAACGAAAACACCGTTGAAATGATCAACAACGCCAAAGAACCCTTCCCCGGCGAAGCACACTTGCAAGAAAAGCTCTCAAAGCTCGTACCGGCCGGTGCCCTCAAAGCCACCACCGACTACTCCGAAGCAATCCCGGGCGCCGACGCTGTAGTACTCGTCGTACCCCTCTTCGTCAACGACGAAACCTGGGAACCCGACTTCGGTTGGATGGACGCCGCAACCAAGTCGCTCGCAGAAAACCTCACGCCCGGAACCCTCGTCTCGTACGAGACCACGCTCCCCGTCGGAACCACCCGTGACCGCTGGAAGCCCATGATCGAAGAAATCTCCGGCCTCAAAGAAGGTGAAGACTTCCACCTCGTGTTCTCACCCGAACGCGTACTCACCGGCCGCGTCTTCGAAGACCTCCGCCGCTACCCCAAACTCGTCGGTGGCCTCACCGAAGCTGGCACCAAAGCAGCCATCGAATTCTACGAAGCAGTTCTCCAGTTCGACGAGCGTCCCGACCTCCCGCGCGAAAACGGTGTCTGGGACATGGGTTCCGCAGAAGCTGCAGAAATGGCGAAACTCGCCGAAACCACGTACCGCGACGTCAACATCGGCCTCGCCAACCAGTTCGCAGTATTCGCAGACCAGCGAGGCATCGACGTGCAGCGCGTCATTGACGCCTCCAACTCGCAGCCCTACTCGCATATCCACCGCCCCGGCATCGCCGTTGGCGGCCACTGCATCCCCGTCTACCCGCGCCTCTACCTATCCACCGACCCGGACGCCTCCATCGTCCGCACTGCCCGTACCTTCAATGCCTCCATGCCCGAATACTCGGTCAAGCGTGTCGAAGGCGTACTCGGCGACCTCAAGGATCTCAAGATCGTCGTGCTCGGCGCCTCCTACCGAGGCAAGGTGAAGGAAACCGCGTTCTCCGGCGTATTCGCAACCGTCGACGAACTAAAGAAGCGCGGCGCGAAGGTCACCGTTCACGACCCGATGTACAGCGACGAAGAGCTCGCCAAATTCGGTTGGGACGCGTACCACTACGGTGAGAAGGTAGACGCCATCATCGTTCAGGCAGACCACCCCGAATACAAGACCGTCAAGCCGGCGGACTTCCCCGGCGTGAAGCTCCTGTTTGATGGTCGCCGCGTGACCGACCCCGAGCTGTGGAAGGGCACCCCGCGCTTCGTAATCGGTGACGCCCAAGGCTAAACCGTGAACTTCTCGGACTGGACTCCAGCTCTACTCCCGGCCCTCCTCGCGATCATCGCACTGTGGGGGCCGGGTCTCGTCATTACATCCGCACTTGGCGTCGGCAAATGGCGAACCGTAGTATTCGCGCCACTTGCCTCCATCGGAGTAATCAGCCTCGCAGCAATCACCGGACCCCGCATCGGCGTTAACTGGGGTTGGGGCCTCTACCTTGCAGCGGCCGCTGTTGCCACTATCGGCATGCTCGCGATCAACCTCCTCAACAGGGAGATCAGAGGACGTTGGCATGCAAGAGCATCGTATGGTGAGGAACGAGCTGGAGCAGATCCCAAAGTCTGGCCCGCACTGGTCGGCACGCTAGTTACTGCACCCTTCGCGGTCGCCGCATCCATGCAGGCCATAGGGAAACCCGAGTTTCCCAACCAAACTTGGGACGCAATGTTCCATCTCTCAGCGGTCAGATGGATACTAGAAACAGGGAACGGATCCACACTCAATCTGAGCGCGGTTGCAACCTCACTACCGGAAGCAGACGCTACAAAGGGAGGCTTCTACCCGGCCGGATTCCACGACCTCGTTGCACTCACGGTTACGGACAACGTAATCGTTGCAACCAACGCCGTGGTGATCGTCGTATCCGCGCTACTATGGCCACTCGCAGCGGCATTCCTCAGCTCAATCATCATGCCGAAGAGCACGGCAATGCCTATCCTCACCGCGATCCTCGCCGCCTCCTTCACCTCATTCCCCGAAAGGCCAGCCTCCTACGGAGTGCTGTGGCCAACAGTGTACTCATACGCATTCGTGCCGCTAATCGTGATTGCTCTGGCGGACTGGTTCGGGCGCACCAACGAGCGCGCCATTGGGTTCAAAACACTCGTAATCGGAGGCCTCGGCGCACTCGGTATCGGCGTCGCTCACCCCACCGGGTTCCTCGTCGCGCTCCTAGCCGCGGGCATGCTATTCCTCGACATGGTCATCCGCCTCATCGCCCGCACTTTCAAACTCAGTAGGGGACAGGTTGCCTCCCTCATCGCAACTGGCATAGCACTACTCGCCTTCGCAGTCGTAGCGGCAAGGCATCCAGCGATAAACAACGTTAGAGGATGGGCTAGAGAACCAGTAGGTAGCTTCTTCCGGGAAGTGTTCGGCGTCATCTTTGAATCACAATTACCGCAAGTTGGGTATGGTGACCCCGAGCTTGACTGGCTGCTCGGCATCCTCACTCTGATCGGCATCGCGCTCGCCCTTTGGATCCCACGAACCAGGTGGCTCGCCTTCACCTACGCGGCAGCCAGCTACCTATTCGTAAACTCCGCGATCGTGGCACTACCCGGATACAAAGTACTCAGCCTCTGGTACGCCGACCCCGCACGCCTAGGCGCAGTTACTCCACTGTTTGGTGCAGTGATCGCAGGGCTCGGCGCCTGGGGCGTATTCGAACTCGTCATGCGAGCATTCGGAGGAGACAAAGCGAAGAAGAACCTCCGCACCTCAATGGTCGGTCTGTTCGTGGTCGTCCTCGTCGTCGGTACCAAGTTCGTCGGCTACAACGCCTCAGTCGATCAGCTTCGAATTAACTACGTGTACAGCGACAAGTCTGGATTCAACGCGCTCGTTAGCCCTGAAGAACTCGAATTCATCGAGACACTCCCTCAATATGTTGAAAAGGGAGACGTAATCGTTGGGGACCCGCGCACGGGTGCCACTTTCATTTACGCCCTGACGGGTCTTGACGTAAGTCATCGCCACATCAACGGCAGCTGGGGTGGCGATTACACAAAGATCGCCGAGCGGTTCGATTCCGTCGTTGACTCAAGCGAAGACATGTGTGCAGTCTTGGCAAGAAATAACGTCCGCTACTTCTACACCGATGAAATCATTTTCTGGCCCGAAGCACCCGTAGGCAAACAATACGGAGGGTTCGAAAAGGCCGGAACGCAAACCGATGCGTTTAAGCTAGTGGCAAGCGGTGGAAGCGCCGCCCTATACGAGATCACCACCTGCGACTTCCCCGCGAAGTAGCGAGACCCTAGTTAAGGAGCGCCTTGCAAACCACCAACCCCCGCGTCGTAGCGGTCGTAGTGGCATGGAACCGCCAAGACCTCATGGTCCAAACCCTAGACGGCCTCGCCACCCAAACACGCCCGCCACAAGCCGTAGTGGTCATCGACAACGCCTCCACCGACAACTCCGCTGCCATCGCTCGCGCACACCAGGCCGTGAGCGAAGTACTCACCATGCCCCAAAACCTCGGAGGCGCAGGAGGCTTCGCCGCAGGCATCGCGCGCGCCGTCAACCACTGGAACGCCGACTACGTGTGGATCATGGACGACGACACCGTCCCCACCGAAACCGCCCTAGAGGCCCTCCTCGACGCGGCCGAACAATACCCCGGCCAGCCCGCCATCCTCGCCTCCAAAGCCATCTGGACCGACGGGCGCGAACACCCCATGAACCGGCCGCGCAGGCGCCCCCTCCTCGACCCGACACTTGCAAAGCACGCCGAAGAAATCGGCGCAATCCCGATCCGCACCGCCTCCTTCGTATCAATCATGATCGACAGGCGCGCAATCGACGCCGACGGCCTACCCCAAGCCGCCTACTTCCTATGGAACGACGACTTCGAATACACCGCGCGACTCCTGCGCCGGCGCATCGGGCTGTACGTGCCCGCTTCGGTGGTCGTACACAAAACCAAAAAATTTGGCGACTCCTCAGCCGACCCCGGCCCGCGATTCGTCAACGAAGTACGCAACAAACTGTGGATGTACACGCGCTCTAGCGCCCTGAACCCCGTCGAAAAAGTACTCTACGGCGGCAAATCCGTGTTGCGCTGGGCGCTCACCATCAAAAACTCCGCCGACCCGCAAGCACTCATCGGCTACGCGGGGGAGGGCATCAAACAATCCTCACTCGCCCCGAAGCCAACCGCCGAAGTGCTCGCCGACACGCCCGTCGCGGGCGACGTGCTCGCCGCCTCCACTCCGCGCGTACACGCCGGCGAACTCGAGCCGTTCGCCGTGCTCACCTCCGTCTACAAAGGCGACGACCCGGCACAGTTCGAGCGAGCCCTCATCTCCATCACGCGCGAACAAACCCTCAAACCAAACCAAATCGTACTCGTACAAGACGGGCCCGTACCGCCCGCCCTACAAGAAGCGGTTGACGAAGCCTCCACAATCGCGGGGCAGTCGGTTGACGTCGTGCGCCTCCAAGAAAACCAGGGCCTCGCACGTGCGCTCCAGGCGGGTTTGGAACACGTTAAATACGACGTAATCGCGCGCGCAGACTCCGACGACGTCTCGCTACCGCAGCGCTTCGAACGCCAACTGCCGCTCATGACCGGGCGCGACCTCGTCGGCTCCGCAATCGCCGAATTCGAAGACGACGAAACGCAGTGGGGCATCATCCGCGTACTCCCCACGAGTCACGCGCAGATCGCAAGAACCGCAAGATTCCGCGACCCGTTCAACCACCCGAGCGTCGTCATGAGACGCAGTGCCCTCGAGCGAGCCGGCGGCTACCAGCACCTCGAACGCATGGAAGACTACTGGCTCTTCGCACGCATGATCGCCACCGGCGCGCGCACCGCGAACCTCGCCGAACCGCTCGTCGCCTACCGCGTAGGCGCAGGCGCATACACGCGCAGAGGCGGGCTCGACCTGCTGCGCTCCGAGCTTGAACTCCAGAAAAACATGAGAGCCATCGGATTCACCACGCCAGGCGAATTCGCACGCAACATCGTTGTGCGAGCCGGCTACCGTGTAATCCCTACACCCGTACGAAAAGCCATGTACCAAGGCGTCGGCGCGCTCTCCTGGTTCAAACAAGGGTAAGCGGTTAAACCAGCTGCTCCTGGCTGAGGATCCGGTCAACATCTAGACCCTCCTCAATCCAAACAACCGCCCGGCCCTCACTCCACGCCTGCCAAACCCTACCCATGTAGGGCGAGCCCACAATAACCTCGGTGCCCTCAGCCTGCGCGGGTGCGGGCACCTCCTCACCAATCGGAAGAGACGCGGGCACAACATCCACCACCAAAGAATCAGGCTGGATATTCACCTCAAAAATCGCGTCCTCAACACCGCTCGGCAAATCACCCGCCCAACCAAACGACATCATCCCCAAATCCTGAAGCAAAACCACAAGACCCGGATCCTCACTGGCAGCGCGCGACGCGGCATCCTCATCCGCAGTCACAAAAAGATCCGCAACACTCAAATCCGAATTATCAGAAACTGAGACAGAAGCACCCGCAAAAGCCGCCCCCGTCGCCCACACCAACGTGCGCCACGAAGCAGGCAGCCCCAGCGCTACAGCCGCCTCCTCACCAAACATCTCCACCACATAATTCGCGGTCTTCGCAATCCAACGAACCATCACAGGCCCAGTAAACTCAAGGCGACCCTCACTCGTATACCACGTCAACACGGGCGCAGGGTTCTTCGACATCCAAGCAAAAACAGAAGGATCAAGCATAGAATCAGACTCTCATAACACGCGTCCCAAGTCCCGCACGAACGAGACAGTAAGTGGAAAACTTCTCAAAAACTTCCAATACCTCATTCGGTTTGACTAATCTATATAACACGCGTGTAATTTACTAAGAAGAAATAGTAATTAGGGGGAACCGTGTGGAATATTCTCGGAGAAGGGCCGCTATCGTTAGAAAACGATGGTGCGTTCTTTGATGACGGCCCCCTCGAATGGCAGGCGCGAGCACTCTGCGCACAAACCGACCCGGAAGCCTTCTTCCCAGAAAAAGGCGGTTCAACAAGAGAAGCCAAAGCCGTCTGCGCATCCTGTGAAGTACGCGCACAATGCCTCGAATACGCACTCGAAAACGACGAGCGATTCGGGATCTGGGGCGGCATGTCGGAACGCGAACGCCGCCGCCTAAAGCGCCGCGCCGTGTGAGGTAATTAGTGGCCGACCAGACAGTCGCCGCACTTGTAGTTAGTCCCGGCAATTCCCCGTTCCTAAAGCGCACACTAAGAGCAGTAGCTGCGCAAACAAAAACACCCGACCGCATCATCCTGGTGCGCGTAGGCGACACCGAACTCCCACGAATCTCGGGCATCGAACACGTCGACGCACCCGACGCCAAAAACTTCGGCGACGCACTGCGCGCCGCCATCGCGCAAGACCCGACAATCCTCGACGCAGGATGGCTGTGGACCCTCCACGACGACTCCGCACCAAACGAAGAAGCCCTAGAAAACCTCACCTTCGTAGGAAACCAAGGGCTCACCACCGGCATCGTCGGCCCCAAACAAATCGCGTGGTCAGACCCCACGCGCCTCCTCGAAGTCGGCATCTACGCCTCCCGTGCCGGCCGGCGCCTCGAACACATCCAGCTCGACGAAATCGACCAAGGACAACACGACGCCACCTCCGACGTACTCGCCGTCGGCACCGCCGGCATGCTCATCCGCACGGCCCTCTGGCGCATCACAAACGGCCCAGACCCCCTCCTCGGTCCCTTCGGCGACGGCCTCGAACTCAGCCGCCGCATACGCCAAATGGGCTACCGAACCGTCATCGCACCCGGCGCCAAAATCGCGCACGCCCGCGCCAGCTACCGCGACGTACGCGAAGGCGAGGAACCAAACATTATGCGCTCCTTCGGCATGCGCCGAAGCGCCCAACTCTACAACGCGATGCTCGCGAACCCCGCACTCCAATTCGTGCTAATGATCGCGCTACTACCGCTGTGGACGATTGCGCGGATGGTAATGCGGCTCATGATGAAACAACCCGAGCTAGTCATCCCCGAACTGCGCGGCGCCCTGCACGCCTACCAAAACCTGCCAAGCGCAATCCGCAAACGCAAACAACTACGGCAAGCGCGCGAAGTGCCGCGGGGCGCGCTCACCATGCTCGAAGTCTCAAACAGTCGGATCAACCGCTCCAGGCGCGCGCTCGCCAAACGCGAACGCGAACCCAAACCCGTAGAACTGCTCGAACCCGTAGCTGCAAGACTCCTCCGCGCACACAAAACACGCGCCGCCGTCGCCGGAATCGCCGGCGCAATCCTCGCCACCGTCGTCGCAAGCCTCGCCGGGAGCACCTTCGCAGGCGGCATCACCGGCGCCGCGTGGGTAAACCTACCCTCCTCCTTCACAACCCTGTGGCACCAAGCATGGGCCGGATGGGTAGTAGGAGGCGCCGGCGGCCCCGGCCCCTCCGACCCACTGCTGATCGTGTGGGCCCTCGCCTCAGCGCCGTTCGCCCTCCTCGGGATCGCGCCCAGCACACTGCTTACATGGTTCTGGCTCGCCGCACCCGTACTCGTCTGGGTCGCCATGTACATGGCCGCCGCCACGCTCAACCACCGCTCCCGCTGGCGCTTCGCATTCGCAACCATCTGGACCGCGATGCCGACTTTCCTCATCTCCTGGTCGAGCGGCCGCATGGCCGGAGTACTCGTACACGCCGCACTGCCCTTCGTCCTACTCGGCTGGATGCGCATGCTCCACCTCGCGCAACCCCTGCGCATACGTGGCGCCGAATCCGCGGAAATCCGCGTGCAAGACCGCACCTACGCCGTCAGCTACGCCGGCCTCGCCTCCGCCGCCCTCGTTGTGGTCGTCTCCTCCGCACCCTGGCTCGGCCTCGCCCTTATCGTCACGAGCATCGTGCTCATCGCCGCCAAGCCCTCCAGGTGGAGGTACACCCTCCTCAGCGCACTACCCGCCCTCGTAATCATGCTGCCCACGTGGATCGCGGCCGCCTCCTACGGGGGAACGCGAGCGCTGCGCTTCCTGCTCGCCGACTCGGGGCACCCCCTCTCGTTCGCGACTGCGCCAACCTGGCAGACCGTGCTCGGAATCCCGCAGGCCGACCTGCCCGTCTTCTACACGCCGTGGCTGTGGGCAATCCCGGGCGGGCTCGCCCTACTCGGCGCCACCGCCGCACTCCTCAACTTCAGATCCCACTGGCTACGCACCCGCTTCGTGTACGTAGTCGCCGTCGGCGCATTCGCAATCGCCATCGTCGCCTCGCGCACCGCCATCGCCTACGACGGCACCCTCGTAGGCGCGTGGCCCGGGCCAGCACTCTCGGTCGCAGCGATCAGCCTACTCGTCGCGTGGGCAGGGCTCCTACGCCCCCTCGTCTTGCAAGAACGCCTCTACACGTACCGTGCGCGCAGGCGCCTCGACAAATCCCGCAAACGCCAGCGCAAGGCCGAGCGGAAGGCACAGCGCCAGCAAAACGCCTCCAATTTCGCTGACCTCTCAGACTCGCAGGCGGCCGGGAGCGCTACTGATGCTGTAGCCGAGAATATCGTCGAGACCGCCGCCGGGAGTGCCGTCGAAGGTACCACTGAGAGCGTTGATGATCGTGTTGGGGATAGCGCAGCTGAGGGCGCGGTTGAGAGCACTACTGAGGGGATGGCCGACGGCGCCATTGAGGGCGCTGTTGAGACTGTTGCTGCTACCGACGCAGACAGTGCAATCCAGAACCTAGCGGTCGAGCAGCCGGCGTCCCAAACCACAGTTGCTGCAACGCCCGCACAAGAACCCCGGCCGGCCAAGCCCGCGCGCGAGCAGGTGCCTCCTCGTCTTCGCTCAAGCGTAAGCGTGAAAGAACGCATCCTTCGGCCCCTCGGCGCGCTTGGGCTAGTGGCAACACTGGTGGTGGGCGCCTCCGTCATCGTCGCATGGGTAAACCTGACCGGGGCAGACGAGCGCCCCAGCGGCTTCATCGCCGCAGCGCCACTGCACGAAACACCCGCCGCGGCACAATTCGCGCAAGCATACCCGCGCCACGCGCGCTTCCTAGTTATGAACGTCACCGAAGAAGGCGTGAGCGCAACCCTACACCGCGGCAACGGGCGAGAACTCGCCGACTCCTCGCCGAAACTACGCCTCGAACGCGCAATCGAAATGCAGTACTTCAACGAAGCAGGCGTATTCGACACCCTCGCCTCCTCCGACCTCGCCTCCGCAGACTTCTCGCGAACAGTCGGCGAACTGCTCACCAACTCCGACTCCGCCGGCCTCGCGCGCTTCGCAATCGACCAAATCGCCCTGTCCGGTGAAGGAGCCGCCTTCGCCGCCGCCCAAACCGCGCTCGACTCCAACCCAAACCTAGAGCGAGCCGGCCAATCCGACGTAGGCGCACTCTGGCGCGCACGCCCAGCCGGCATCGAGCCAGCCCGCATCTACATCGACGACCACGGCAAACTCACGCCCGTAACCTCCGGCATGCTCGGCGCAACCGTCGACCTCGCAAAATACGAATTCGAGCCAGGCGCCCTCCTCGTCCTATCAGAACGCGCCGACGACGGATGGCGAGCCACAATCGGCCCAGACGCGCTCAACGCCGCCGACTATGGCTGGCAACAAGCCTTCGAACTGGGCGACGCGAACGGAGCAGTGAAAATCGCATACCACGCCGAATGGCTACTCGCGTGGTGGGCCCTCAGCGCGCTCGCGGTAGTCGGCATCGTACTTGCAGCCGTTCCCATCAGACGAAGGGCACGCAAAGATGAAGCTTAAATGGTCCGCAAAATCTGCCGCGCGCGTAACCGGGGCAGCCCTCACCGGCGGTCTCGCCGTCGCCGCGCTCGCAGCCGTCGCCAACTCGCAAAGTAGCATCGACTTCGGCGACGACCTCGGCAAACCCATCCAAGAAATCGTGAGCCTACCCGACCAAACCTACGACATGGCATGCGCAGTCGGCCTCGAAACCGAGTTCGGCGACAAACTCGAGGGCAAACTCCTCATACAAAACCAGCCGGGCATCGAAATCCTCGAAGCAACCAACCTCGGCACCGGCGAAGCCATCACCTCCGCCCAAAGCGGCGACACCCTCTCATACACCTCCAAAGACCCCATCGGCCTTCGAGTGCACTCAAGCGAGCCAGTAAACCTCCTCGCCACCACCGTAACAATGGCCGACACCGCCGACGTTCGCGGCCTCACCCTCGACGAATGCCGCACCGCCACCAACTACACGTGGCTCAACGTCGGCTCGACAACCGTCGGCGAATCCGCGCTCCTAACGGTCATGAACCCCTCCAAACAAGCCTCCGAAGTGACGCTACGCGCCTGGACGGGCAGCGGCTCCCTCGAAGGTGCGCCCGCATTCACCGTGCGCCCAAACTCCTCCCAAACCGTGAACCTCGCCGCGTTCTATCCCGATGAAGAACGCCTCGCACTCGAAGTGCACGCGAGCGGCCCGGGCGTAGTTTCAACGCTTCGCACCGCCGGCGTCGACGGCCTCACGCCGCGCGGCACCGACCAGGTTTCCGCAGTAAACGCGGCCTCGACCTCCGTTGCGCTCGTCGGCGTAGAGAAGGGCATCCTCGAGCCGAAACTACGCCTCATAAACATGGGGGAGGAAGACGCCGAAGTCTCGGTACAACTACTCACCGAGAAAGGTGTGGAGATGCTACCCGGCACGGAAAGCTTCATAATCGACCCGGGAGCCGTATTCCAACTAAGCCTCGACGGCATAAGCGCGGAAGGGGCCACCATCCTCGTGGACTCGACCGAGCCGGTGCTCGCCTCCGCCTTCGGACACATCGACGCGACCAAAGACGAAGATGACAAGAAACGCGCCGACCGCGTCGTGTGGATGCCGTCAACCCCCGCCGAGAGCTTCCGCGCGTTCCTCCCCAATGAGGGCAAAAAACCCGAATACACGCTCTTCCTCGCCAATCCGGGCGACAGCGCGATCGACGTTGAGGTAAACGGCACCGCGCTACGCGTCGAAGCGCACCACACGCGCACGCACAAGATCGCGCCCGGAGTGCTCGAAGTCTCTGCGCAGGCCCCGATTCATGCGGGTGTAAACATGCGCGTAGAGGGGGCCGCCGGGCCGATCATCTCCAGCCTCGCCCTCCAAGACGCGAGCTCCGACACCCGCACCATCTCGCTCATCGCACCGCAGTAACGGCTTGTGAGGCGCCCTCAAGCCCGCTCGGCGCTTTTCGTATGCGGGGTCGTTTCAGCGGGTGCCTCCTCGGCCAAAAACCACTATTTCACGGCAAAACTAGACGCCTCGGGGAGCGGGCCCAGCTGCAGCTCAGATGATCTCAACAGGGCCGCCGTTAACCTCATCCATCGAAAGCCCAGACAACGCGGCAAGATTCTCCACAAGAAGCAGACGCACAAGCACATGCAACGGCGACCCCATCTCGCGCACCGAAATACGGCCCGCGCGCGCCTGAATCGGCAAACGATAAAGCACTAGGCGAGGAGCCAAACGCGCCAACCGATTCTCCGGAAACGTTCGACACAGCACCACCGAATGCGGCTCCCACGACGCCGGATCAGACGCAGGCACCTCATCGATACCAACCTCAATACGAGACAACTGCGGCAGCCGCCCCATAATCTCAGCCACCTGCAACGCCACAATCTGATCAAACGACTCACGCCAATTACTCCGCGCCGGAAGTCCCGGCGGAAAAAGAGGCGAACGACTTCCACGACCATGACGGTCACGACGACGAACAGTAGGACGCATGCGCCTAACTTTACCCACCCGCCGCGTGGACAGGTAGTACAAACCCCGCAGCCCGCCTATCCTTGGGGTGTGAAACCCATGCGAGCCTGCTCAAAAACGACCTGCAACCAACCCGCGGTAGCGACCCTCACCTACGACTACGCTGAGGCCACCGCCGTACTTGGCCCCCTCTCCACCAACCGAGAGCCCGGCGCCATGGACCTCTGCGAGCACCACGCCAACAACTTCACCGCACCGCGCGGCTGGCAAGTCATCCGCCTCGCCACAAACTTTGAGCCAGCCCCTCCGTCCCCCGACGACCTCATGGCCCTCGCAGACATCGTGCGGGAGGCAGGACGCCGGCCGGTACCTCCTCAAACACAAAAACCAGGCAGACCCATCGCGAAACCCGAATCACTCCGGGTAGCGAACCGGCGCGCCAACTTCCGCGTAGTCGACGGCGGGGAAGTGGCCGAGTAGCGACGCTCCAAGCAAAAAACCTGAAAAATTTCTCGCTTCGTGACAATATCGTTATATGACTGCACGAGTTCTTGTCGTAGACGACGATGTTGCACTAGCCGAAATGATCGGCCTAGTCCTCTCGTCTGAAGGCTACGAAACCGCTTACGCGCACGACGGCGCGATCGCTGTAGACACCTTCCGCGAAGTGTCTCCCGACCTAGTACTTCTCGACGTGATGCTTCCCGGCAAAGACGGCATCCAGATTTGCAAAGAGATTCGTGCAGAATCCGACGTACCAATCGTCATGCTCACCGCCCGTTCCGACACTTCCGACGTCGTCGCCGGGCTGGAGGCTGGAGCAGACGACTACGTGCCAAAGCCTTTCAAACCCAAAGAGCTAGTTGCCCGCGTGAAGGCACGCCTTCGCGGCAGGGAAGAGCGAGCCGACGAAACCATCAAGATTGGCGACCTCGTCATCGACGTACTCGGCCACAAGGTCACGCGCCAAGACGCAGAAGTAGCGCTCACCCCGCTCGAATTCGACCTCCTCGTCGCACTCGCCCGCGCACCCTGGAAAGTCTTCTCCCGCGAAGAACTACTAGAGACCGTTTGGGGCTACCGCCACGCCGCCGACACGCGCCTCGTCAACGTGCACGTCCAACGCCTCCGCGCGAAGATCGAACACGACCCCGAACACCCCGAAATGATCGTCACCGTGCGAGGCGTCGGCTACCGCGCGGGTGGCACCTCGGCATAGCCAATGGCGTCGAAAGCCTCGGCGCTGTTCGAGCCGATCAAAAACACGCGCCTCGTTCTCTTCATCCGCAGATCGCTTTCGCTTCAAGTCGCGGTCGGCATGACCCTCGTCATGCTGACCGTGCTCTCCCTCCTATTCCTCGCCGTCACCTACCAGGTGCGCCTGAACATCTACGACCAGCGGCGCGAACAAATCCTCGACGACGCCACCGTGCGCCTCGTCCAAGCCCAAACCACGTTCGACCAGTCGACCGCCGCCACCACCGACCAAGTGCAAGACCTCGCACACCAACTCGTGTCGTCACTACGCTCCTCCGCGACCGGAGCCGGAGCCGTCGGCACCATGCTTTTACGCTCGGCAGGCACCTCCTCCGCGTTCGCCATCAACGACCTAGTAGATGGCGACCTGATCGAGGTCGTGAGCCCCGAAATGCGCGAAATGACAGCGAAAGGGCAGGGGCCCTACTACCAGGCAATCACGATCGAAGGCGACGGGCGAGGCAAGTATCCGGGCATCGTCGTGGGCGACATCGTGACGCTCCCGCTCGCGGGTGAATACGAGCTGTACACCGTGTATTCGCTGCGCGACGACCAAGACACGGTGACGATGCTTTCCCGCACCCTCATACTTGGCTCAATCCCGCTGATCCTACTGTTCGCAGTCGGCGTCGTGTACACGGTCTACCGCCTGCTGCGACCCGTGCGAACAACCGCGCAGGCGGTTACCAAACTTGCCGACGGTGATTTGAGCGTGCGAGTGCAGGCTGACGGCATCGATGAAATGGCGCAGCTGGCGAGCGCGTTCAACGACATGGCCGCCTCACTTACGCGCAAGATCGCGGAATACGATGAACTGTCGAAGCTCGAGCAGCGTTTTGTCTCCGACGTTTCGCACGAGCTACGCACGCCTCTAACCACGATCCGTATGGCTGAGGAAATGCTCTACGACAGTCGGGAAGACTTCGACCCCATCTCTGCGCGCTCCGCTGAACTTCTACACCAGCAGGTTGATCGCTTCGAAAAGATGCTTGCCGACCTGCTGGAGATTTCGCGGTACGACTCCAAATCCGCGTCCCTCGAACTCGACGACGTGAACTTCAACGAGCTCTCGCAAAAAGTCATCGACGCAAACCAGGCGCTCGCCGACAACCTCGGCGTTGAGGTGACGTTCATCGCGAAGGAGCCGCGTAACGTCGCGGAGGCTGATAGCCGCAGGATGGAGCGGGTGCTACGCAACTTCCTTGTGAACGCGATCGAACACGCGGAGGGCGGGCCCGTCGAAGTTGAAGTTGGTTCCGACGACGACGTCACTTCGATTCGCGTTCGCGACTACGGGGTGGGCATGGATGAGGTGACTCGCCAGCACGTTTTCGAACGCTTCTACCGCGCCGACCCCGCGCGCACGCGAACCACCGGCGGCACGGGCCTGGGGCTTTCAATCGCGCGCGAAGACGTGAGCCTACACGGAGGCAAGATTGAGGCTTACGGCGAGCTGGGCCGCGGTTCGGCGTTCATGGTTACTCTGCCGCGGCGTCAAGGCGTCGTGTTCGAGGGCGGAGCACTCGAGTTGTGGGAGGAAAAATGAGGCGCGCGCGACTACTCATAGCTCTCATGATCACCCTGGTGCTATCCGGGTGCTCGACGCTACCGACTTCGGGCCCGGTCACTCCGTTTGAGCGAGACATTCCCGGCTCGGAATCCCTGATTTTGAAGGGTTACGGCCCGGTTGAAGGCTCGTCGCCAGACACGATCGTTCGCGACTTCCTCCGCGCTTCGGCGGCCGGCTGGTCCGACGAATTCCAAGTCGCGCGCTCCTACCTCACCGACACTGCGAAGGCGGCGTGGCGACCCGAAGCGCAAGTGCAGATCTACTCCGATGATCAGACTTTGATCGTTGAGGGGGCCGCCACCGAGGTCACGGTGGAGGTCGGGGTGGACGGCATCGTCACGCCCGACGGCAAGTACGAGGTGCAGCAAACTCCGACGAAGGTGAACAGCGAGTACCGCCTCCTGCGTTCGCCCGGCGGCGAATGGCGAATCGATGAGCTTCCCGACGGCGTGCTGATCTCGCACTCCTCCTTCCGCGCTGTCTACACGCTCGCCTCCGTGTACTTCCTCTCGCCCGACATGCGCGCGCTCGTGCCAGACCCGCGCTGGTATCCAACGCGCCGGCTCGAGTCGTACCTCATGCAGGCCCTCCTCGAAGGGCCTTCGGAGGAGATTGCGCCCGCAGTCGTGTCCGCAGTGCCGGTTTCGGCGCGCTTGCCGCTTCAAAAAGTGCAGGTCACGTCCGGGCGCGCGGAGGTTGATCTTGAGGGTGAATACCTCGTCAACCCCGACTTACAGGCCGCTCTCAAATGGCAGGTCACCTCGACCCTCATGCAGGTTCCGGGAGTGACGGAGGTGCAGGTTCTCAACAACCGTCAGGATCTGGACGATGTGGCGATCCCCTCTGGCCCAACTTGGGCGATGGACAAGAAGGTGGGCGTGAAGGATGGCGCGCTCGTTTTGAACGATGGGATCGAGCCGATTGAGGTCGTGCCGGCCTCTCAACTTGCCGAGATCAGCAATCCGACGGTCGGGCCGGTCGATTCTAGCCCGCTCGCTTACGTTAGTGGCAAGCAGCTTTGGGGTGTTTACGCGGGGGAGGCGCCCGCCGTGATCTATGAGGGTGAGGGCATCTCGAAGCCGTCGGTTGATCGGCTTGGCTGGACTTGGACGGTTGTGAACAATGAGGTTGTGGTTGCCCGTTTGGCGCACGGGGAGCCGCTTAGGATTCAAACTCCGTGGGAGAGCGGTGCGCCCCTGGTTCGAGTTGCGATCTCGCCCGATGGTGCGCGAGCGCTTCTCAGTCGTGGTGATACGGATGGGAGCGTGTGGATTGCCGCGGTTAAACGCTCGGCCGATGGTGCGCCGACTGGCCTCGACATTCCAAAACGCGTGCAGCTTGGGCCGGGTCGGGTGATCGACATGTCGTGGGCTGGCAACACTTCCGCGCTGATTTTGCAAGATGGGGCTTCTGGCCGGGTGGTCACTATCTCGACCGTCGGTTCCACCTCAGAGACTCTCACTGCGCCGGCTGATGCCGTCCGGATTTCGGGAGGTGCAACGCCGCAGGCGATCCTTCTCGACACTGGGCAGGGGCGCATTTACACGCGCGCGGGCGTTTCGTGGCGTAGCGCGAAATCCAACATGGAGGCTGAGGCATTCCCTCACTAGTTTGAACCGCCCCCATCCCTAGCTCGTCCACAACCCCTCCCCAGACTTCGGCTTCCACACCCAACGGGAGGCGTCGCCTCAGAATTGGCTAAAACTGCGAGTCTTGGAGGGTGAACACATTCCTTAAAGAACTCGCGAACGTCGTCGCACCCGTTTCGTGCGCTGGCTGCGACGCTTGGGATACCGCGCTTTGTGCAGAGTGCATGGCGATTGCGAAGACGGAGGCGAAACCGGGCCTTGTCGATGGCGAGGATCCGATGCGCCTCATCTACCTCTCCGAGTATGAGGGCGCCATCAGGAGCATTATCTTGGCTGCAAAGAACGACCGCTCCCGCAATCTGCATGCGTGGCTACGCGAGGCGGGTTACAGTCTTGGCCGCGGGTGGCTCGCGCATCGAGCGATTGTGGATGTGCCGCTTGGCGGAGCTCCGCTGTTCGTGGTGCCGGCGCCGTCGCAGTGGACGAGGGCTTGGCGCGGAATGATGATCACGCCAACGATCGCGCAGGGTGTCACGGAGGCTTTACGGGAGGAGGGGGTGGAGGCGGTTACAGCTGAGGTGCTTGCGGAGACGTGGGGTGCGAGCCAGGCGGGCAGGTCGGCGGATCAGCGTCGAACGGGGAGGGAGGCTGCGATTAGGGCGCTTGTGAACGTGCGGGGTGCGAACTGTGTTTTGGTGGATGATGTGGTTACGACGGGTGCGACGATGCTGTCGTGTCGGAGCGCGTTAGAGGCGGCTTCGGGCCATTGTTTTGTGGGGCTTGCGCTTGCGAAGGTTCCAAATTTATCTCGCACTCGAGTGACGCTCGTCACGGATTTGCGGTAAACTTGAGTAATACAAACGAAAGGCATTGTCGCTTTTCGTTCGTTGTTACTTTGCGCTTGGAGGTGATAACTAAAATCACGGCCAGGCGCGGCGTGCGCTTGGCAGCCAATTTTATGGGAGCGATCCCTATCTACTTCCTGGAGGAACCATGGATATCACAGTTGTCGGACGCAATGCCGAAATCCACCCTAACTTCCGAGAATACGTTGAGGAGAAGGTGTCGAAGGTGACGCTGTTCTACCCTCGGGCGCAGCGCATTGATGTGGAGCTCACTCACGAGCCGAATCCGCGTCAGGCTGAGACTGCTGAGCGTATTGAGCTAACTGTTTTTGGTAAGGGCCCGATCATTCGTGCTGAGGCATCTAGCTCGGATCGATATGCGGCTGTTGACATTGCGTCTGCGAAACTGTTTGAGCGTCTGCGTCGTGCTCGTGATCGTGCGAAGGATCATCGTAGGCGCTACAACACTCCGATTGCCCCGGATTTGGGCGGTATTGCTGAAGAGCCGGAGGTCGAGAAGCCAGAAGAAGTCGAGGTTCCACAAGACACTTTGCGTCCTGCTGGAGATTTGAAGCTTGGCGAGTTGCGGGAGGAACAGCTTGGTGATTCCCCGGTTATTGTTCGCCAGAAGTTGCATGAGGCTGAGCCGATGACGGTTGATCAGGCTCTGTACCAGATGGAGCTGGTGGGTCACCCTTGGTTCCTGTTTATTGATAAGGAGACGAGTCAGCCTTGCGTGGTTTACCACCGTGAGGGTTGGACGTATGGTGTTATCCGTTTGAATACGAAGGTTCAAATGGATTAGTCGCTTGTTTTTGGAGGCGGGGAGCCGGTTGGTTCCCCGCCTTCTTTGTGTGAAAACGAATCGGCGTGGGGCGCCTGGTCGGTCTACAATAGACGGGACTGTATAAAGATTTGATTTTTGGAGCATCGTGTCTATTTTTGACAAGATTCTGAGGATGGGTGAGGGGCGAGCCCTTCGTAAGCTTGAGGCGATTGCCGATCAGGTGGATGCCCTTGAGGATGATTTCCGCGGCCTCAGCGATGAGGAGTTGCAGGCGAAGACTGATGAGTTTAAGCAGCGCTTGCAAGATGGTGAAACGCTTGACGATTTGATGGTTGAGGCGTTTGCTACGGTTCGTGAGGCGGCGGATCGTGTGCTTGGTTTGCGGCCGTTCCGTGTGCAGGTGATTGGTGGTGCGGCGCTGCATAAGGGGAACATCGCGGAGATGAAGACTGGTGAGGGTAAGACGCTGGTTGCGACTTTGCCGTCTTACTTGCGCGCGCTGGAGGGTAAGGGTGTTCACGTGGTTACGGTGAACGATTATCTTGCTTCTTACCAGTCGGATTTGATGGGCCGCGTGTACCGTTTCCTCGGCTTGTCGTGTGGTTGTGTGCTGGTTGGTCAGACGCCGGCGGAGCGTCGTAAGCAGTACAACTGTGACATCACGTATGGCACGAATAATGAGTTTGGTTTCGACTATTTGCGTGACAATATGGCGCAGGTGCCTGAGGATATGGTGCAGCGCGGTCACAATTATGTGATTGTCGATGAGGTTGACTCGATTTTGATTGATGAGGCTAGGACGCCGCTTATCATTTCGGGTCCGGCTCAGGGTGATGTGAATCAGTGGTACACGGCTTTTGCTCAGCTTGTGCGAGGGCTTGAGCGTGAGACTGATTATGAGGTGGATGAGAAGAAGCGCACGATTGGTATTCTCGAGCCGGGTATTGACAAGGTTGAGGATCAGCTGGGTATTGAGAACCTGTACGATGCTGCGCACACGCCTTTGATTGGTTTTTTGAATAATGCGATTAAGGCTAAGGAGCTGTTTAGGCGCGATCAGGATTACATCGTGCAAGACGGTGAGGTTTTGATTGTGGATGAGCACACGGGTCGTGTGCTTCCGGGCCGTCGTTACAGTGAGGGCATGCACCAGGCTATTGAGGCTAAAGAGGGTGTGGAGATTAAGGCGGAGAATCAGACGCTGGCGACGATTACGTTGCAGAACTATTTCCGTCTTTACCCGGAGGGTTCGCGTGCGGGCATGACGGGTACGGCTGAGACTGAGGCGGCGGAGTTTGTGTCGACTTACGGTATTGGTGTGATTCCGATTCCGACGAATAGGCCGATGATTCGTAAGGATCAGCAGGATCTGATTTATCCGACGTTTGCGGGCAAGATGAACGCGGTGATTGAGGATATCGCGGAGCGTCATCAGAAGGGCCAGCCGGTGTTGGTTGGTACGACTTCGGTTGAGAAGTCGGAGCTCGTGTCGCAGATGTTGAAGGAGCGTCGTATTCCTCATGAGGTGTTGAACGCTAAGCATCACGCGCGTGAGGCTGCGGTTGTGGCTATGGCTGGCCGTAAGGGCGCGGTGACGGTTGCGACGAACATGGCTGGTCGTGGTACGGACATCATGCTTGGTGGTAACGCGGAGCATTTGGCGCTTGCGGAGATGGAGTCGAAGGGGCTTGATCCGCAGGAAGATGCGGAGGAGTACAACGCGCTGTGGCCGAAGGTCATGGAGGCTGCTCGTAATGCGGTTGCGGCTGAGCATGATGAGGTTGTGGAGTTGGGCGGTCTGTACGTGCTTGGTACGGAGCGTCACGAGTCGCGTCGTATTGATAACCAGTTGCGTGGTCGTTCTGGTCGTCAGGGTGATCCGGGTGAGTCGCGGTTCTACCTGTCGATGGAGGATGATTTGATGCGCTTGTTTAATGCTGGTTTGGCGCAGCGAATCATGTCTTCGGGTGCGTATCCGGAGGATGTGCCGATTGAGTCGAAGATGGTTTCGAAGTCGATTGCGTCGGCGCAGGCTCAGGTTGAGGCGCGTAACTTTGAGATTCGTAAGAACGTTTTGAAGTATGACGATGTTATGACGGGCCAGCGTGAGTCGGTTTATGGTGAGCGTCGTCGTGTGCTTGAGGGCGAGGATATGGGCCCGCAGATGAAGTTCTTCATGGAGGAGCTTGTTACGCAGGTTGTGTCGCAGTTTGTGTCGGATGACGTGGAGGAGTGGGATGTTGATCAGCTCTTTGAGACGTTGCGTGAGTATTATCCGGTGACGATTCGTCCGCAGGAGATTATTGAGGCTGCTGGTGGTTCGTCGAGTGTGACGGCGCAGGATTTCATTTTTGAGTATGTGTCGGATATTCAGAATGAGTACGAGAAGATTAGTGAGAAGACGAATGTGAATCAGGTTGCGATTGAGCAGCTTGGTGAGGAGCCTATGCGCGCGTTGGAGCGTCGCGTGGTGCTTGCTTCTGTGGATCGTTCGTGGCGTGAGCACTTGTATGAGATGGATTATTTGAAGGAGGGTATTGGCCTTAGGGCTATGGGCCAGCGTGATCCTCTTGTTGAGTATGGTGCTGAGGGCGCTCAGATGTTCCAGGCGATGATGGAGCGTATTCGCGAGGAGGCTGTGAAGTTGGCGTTCTCGTTTGCTGGCCAGTTTGAGTTGGCGCTTGCGCAGCGTGAGGAGGCGGAGCAGCGTCAGTTGGAGGCGGCTGCTGCGGCGATTCGTGGTGCGGCTACGGCTGATGTGATGGGCGATGTTGGTAGGTCGCAGATGGGCCGTTTGCAGATGTCTGGGCCGGCTGGTGCTGGTGATCCGGATGGTATTCCGGATGAGGGGTCTGCGTTCCGTAAGGGCGGTAAGTCTCGTCAGGCTAATGCGTCTGGTGGCGGTAAGCAGGGTATGAATCGGGCTCAGCGTCGCGCGCAGCAGAAGAAGAGGAAGCGCCGCTAGTTTGTGGTTTTGCTGGCCTGTTGGTTTTGCTGGTGGGCTGGCTCGTCTGGTTTGACGGTTTTGAGGGTGGGGTCTCGCGTGGGCCCCACCCTTTTTGTTAGATGATTTCGATGGCGGTTGCGAGCCATTGGCGTCGTCTGGCTTCGAGTCGGATGGCGACTGCTCGGATGCGCCCGCCTTGGATGATGGTGTGGGTGGTTTCGGTGACGGATTCGTTTACTCGGCATGTGCGTGAGGAGAGTATTTCGATGCGTGGGGAGCGGCCTGCGGGGCCGTCGAGGCGGGTGGCGAGGGAGATGCGGCGTTCGAGTGCTTCGTAGAGTTCGGGTGCGAGGAATCGTTCGAGGCGGCTTGGGTAGCGTTTGCCGCTGAGGGTCTCTGCGAGTGCGAGGGCGAGTGCGCGGCTCCAGGCTTTGGCGTCGGGTAGTGCGTCTTCGGTGGCGATGGGTTCGGTTTGGAATTGGTCGGAGTAGTCCCAGGATGCTTCGATGATTGCCCAGTGTCGGCCTGCGGGTTTGGGTTTGGGGAGCACTCCGTTTAGTAGGGTGACGGGGTCGCTCGCTTTTTTGATGCTGAGGGGCTTGGGTTTGGCGGGTTGTTGGCCGCCGGGGATGGTGCGGAGCCTGACTGGCGGCTCGTATTCGGGTGCGGCTGCGAGTGCGGTAGACATTAGAGCTCCTTTCCAGGCAGGTTGAGTGTGAGGCCGGGGTAGATGAGGTCGGGTGTGTCGCCGATGGCGTCTTTGTTGAGTTCGTAGATGAGGTGCCAGCCGCGCGTAATTTCGCTGGGGGAGGCGGTTTCGAAGTGTTTGGAGGCGATGGTCCACAGGGAGTCTCCCGGCTGAACCACGTATGTGGAGGCCGTTTGAGCGTCCTTGACGTTTTGGGTGCTCGCAGCCTGTTGCCCCGGCTGTTTCGCGTGTGAGGCCTGCAGGTTCTGACTCGTGCTGGAGCTCGTGCTCGCCGCGGCCTTGCTTGCCGTAGCCTTTGAGGAGGCTGCCGGCCCTGATTTAGGAGCGGTAGCTGTCTGCGTCGCTGTCGCGGTGGCTGCAGGCTGCTTGCCTTCAGGTTTCGTCGTGACGGTGGTATCCGTCGAGCTCTTTGCTGCACTCGCGGGCACCCCTGAGGCGGGCACTGAAGTATTCGAGGTAGCCACCGAAGTGCGCGGAGTTGCTTTGGCGTTGCTCTGATCTGAAGCGGGGTTTGCTCGTGCCTCCTCGCCGGCTATCGGAGTGGCCGTGGGGGAGAAGGAAAGGTCTGTGGGTAGCTCCTGCTCGGCAGTAGCGACGGCTTGCCAGCTGATGTTCGTTGGGATCTCGTCGCTGGGGCTGGCGAATGCTGCTGAGCCGCTTGCCATGATTGAGGCGGTTAGCGCGACTGTGGCAATGCGCTTCTTCAACAGCGGGCGAACCAGTGGGCTGGAGAACTTGACTGCCCCGCGAAGCAGGGAGCCAACTTCGGCGCCTCGAGATGCTAGGAAAAGCGCGGTTTCGGCGACGATGAGTGAGGCGAGGCTCCAAATCGAGAGCGCCGCGATTACTAGGGAGACCAGCGCGACCGTGAGGGGGAGCGCGGAGGCGTTTGCACTGATCGAACTGGAAAGTATCTCGCTTGGATTGGCGAGAAACACTCGAACAACCGGCATCGTCTCGATGATGATTGCGGACGCGATCAGTGTGATCGCAGTGAACGCAAGCGCCGCGAGGGCGGTGACGAGACCTTGGCTGATCCTGTTTATTTGCTCCATTGCTCGTATCCGTTTCTTACCGTTGCAGTTCGTGTCAGTTCGTGCAGATTGATAGTCTCATTAGGTGTGGTGGGAGTCAATAGGTTTCCAAAAAATGGTGGAAAAAGTTTTTCGAGGGCGTAACTGTGTTTGAATCGGATGGTGGATTTTGAGCAGATTATTTCTGAACTTGCACGCGAATTTGACGGCGAGAGGCAGGCCGAGGAGCGCGAAGAGGTCGCTGAGCTTGCTGAGGCTGAGCTTGTTAGCGCGACGATTTCTGATCGTTTGCGCGGCGCGGAGGGCCGGAGAATTAAGGCGTATTCGGCGTTTAACGTGTCCGCATCCGGGCTGGTTGTGAGGGTGAATCCGGCTTGGGTTTTGTTGCAGCAGGAGGATGGTCAGGAGCTGGTTTCAGCGGCGGCGATTGCTCTTGTTGAGGGGCTCTATAAGGTGGCGCCGGAGCCTTCGCTTGTGGAAAAGCGTTTGGGGCTTGCCCATATTTTGCGCAAGATCATGCGTGAGCGTCGCCGCGTCGCGGTTCGTGCGGGCGCGCACCTGCTTTCGGGCTTCATTGGAGCGGTTTACGCAGATCACGTGGATATCGTGCATGAGGCGGGAGTTACCTCGGTTGCGTTGCCGCACCTGTTTAGCGTGAAGTTGCTCCGCGGCTACTAACCAGGAGCGCGCAGCCATTATCCAATTGCGCGCACAAGCTATCTAGAGAGTGCAAAGCTCTATCCGGTGAGGCGTAACTCTGGTTAGAGCACGCCCCCCGTGTAGCGGAAACAATCCCTCGTTAGAGCGCGCGTAGGCGGTAGGTGAGGGTGTGGGTTTCGCCCGGTTCTAGGTGGATTGCGGAATCGAGGACGTTCGCGCCTTCAACGCACACCATGGTGCGCCATTCGCCTGCGCCAACGTCCGACATGCTTGCGGCCCCGGATTCCCAGGGGTTCCACACGACGATATTGGAGGCGCCTTCCAACTCGACCTTGATTCGACGCTCAAGCGTAGAATCTGCGATTTCCACCGGCCCTTCGGCGGCGTAAATGCGGTCGGTTGGCCCGGTAAAGGTGATTGCCCCGTCCTGTTGGTATTCGCCTTCTTCGCCGGCGACTTTGTTGAAATACTTTGCTCCCTCGAGGCCGCTGATGGCGATGTTTTCGATGTCCCCGACCCTAATGTAGGTGTGCAGAGCCTCCTCGAACGAGGTCGCTTCAGAGCCTTCATTTGTGACGGTAAGTTTCAGCTCAAGAGCCTCGCCGAACGTCACGTCGTAGCGGACGGCCAAGCCGGAGTATTCGCCTTCGAATGTGCCCGCGGGTAGTGAGAAGCGTAGTGTTGCCGAGTTTTCAGTGATCTCTTCGCCGTCGAAAATCCACTCGGTGATGCGGGCGCGTCCGTGCTTCGGGGAGGCATCGCCCGTGCGGCCTGGCCCGAACCACGGGAAGCAGATGGGAACTCCGCCGCGAATGGCGACGCCTGGCTGGTAGCGCGAAAGGCTTGACAGCCAAAGGAATTCTTCGCCTTCAATAGTCCATGAGGTAACCGCCGCCCCTAAATCAAATGCGGTTCCGCCAATGCGACCGTCGCGTGAAGTGACCGTGTGGCTGGTGAGGTGCTGGGTGGAGTTTTGGGCGGGGTCTTGCGTCATGGGTGCCTACTGGTGAAACGAGGTTGGTGGATTTGCGGCGGGCGTTAGGCTTTGCCTGCTTGAATGCGTTCTCGGGTGAGCTGGTATTGGCGTTCGATGTATTTTTCAAGCTCGGTGGCTTCGATTCGCCAAGTGCGTTTGCCACCCACTTGGATTGCGGGCAGTTCGCCCGAGGAGAGTAGGGCTCGCGTTGCGGACTGAGACAGGTTGAGTGTCTCAGCAACGTCTGCAATGGTTAAGAATCTCTGATTCATGCTCATATTGTCTCACTTCGCGTCAGTACATAACAGTCCTTGAAAACAATTGTGGATAACTATCATTTTTGTGCGTGCTAGGGCGCTGTCGCCACATTTTTTGAGATGGTTCTGTGGAAAGCGTGCACGGTGTTTCGCTTTTCTTGCATTATGAGGGCGTGTCTAAAGCTTTACCTAGGGCTCGCCGCTCAAACGTGTTTAAAGACCCGCGTTTTATCCTCGGGATTTCGCTCATTGTGCTGTCGATTCTTGCAACCACTTGGTTGGTGCAGCGCGCGAGTGCGGGTGAGGATGTCTACCAGTTGAAAGTGCCGATCGCGGAGGGGCAGCCGATTACTGCTGATTCTTTGGTGATTGTTTCTGCCAGAACGGGTTCGGATGCTTACCTTGAGGTTGGTGCGCTCCCTGAGGGCGCGCTCGCGTCTCGCACGCTTGGTGCTGGCGAGTTGCTTCCTCGCGAGGCGGTTACTACGGAGGCGTTGCAGGATCGCCGTCAAGTGGTGATTAATGTGGCGACGCGTATCCCCTCATCGGTGGCGATTGGTTCGCAGGTGGAGGTGTGGGCTACGGATGCGCCCCAGGTTTTGCAAAAGGATAAGTCTGAGCCGGAGCTGATCGCGTCTTCGGCGGTGATTTTGAAGATTTCGGAGCCGGACACGACGCTTGTGAATCGCGCGCAGAGTGTTGAGATTTCGGTGACGGAGGCGGATTTGGCGCGTGTTCTTGCGGCTACGGGTTCGGCGAGCACGCTAGTTGTGGTTCCGGCAGGCTGACATGAGCGCAAAGGGTGTAATTGTTTGGCTTGAGGAGCCGTTTGAGACTGAGGTTATTCGCGAGCTGAACGCGCAGTCGGCGAAGTTTTCGGTGCAGCGTAGGTGCGCGGATTTGGCGGAGACGAAGGCGTGTGTTCGCGCGGGTATCGGCTCGGTGGTGATCGCGCAGGGTGGCGCGCCGGGGCTTGATCAGTCGGTGATTGACGAGTTCCATGAGGCGGGCGTGTTCGTGCTACTGGTGGTGGACGACCCGATTACTGCGGTGTCGATTGGTGAGGACGCTCGCACGGATGCTTCGAGCGCCGAGTTTGTGGCAGACACTCTCACGATGGGTATTCAGAATTGGATGCTTGGTGAGGAGGCTCAGGTTTTCACGCCGGCGCTGGTTGGTGAGGATGCTGACGACTATGAGGGGCGGATTATCGCGGTTTGGGGTACGTCGGGGGCGCCTGGTCGTTCAACGGTTGCGTTGAACCTTGCGCACGCGTTGGCGCTTGCTGGCCGTGAGGTGACGCTTGTGGATGCGGATGCGCATGCTCCTGCGCTTGCGTTTATGTTGGGGTTTGATGCGCCGGAGTCGGGTTTGCTTGAGGCGTCGAATTTGCGTAATCAGGGTGAGCTGACGCGCGCGTCGTTGGATGAGGCGCGCATTTTTGTGGATGAGCGTTTTCATTTGCTGTCGGGCTTGACGCGGGCGGATAGGTGGCGTCAGCTTCGTACTGAGGCGATTGCGGATGTGCTTCGCGAGCTTCGTCGTCTTGGTGATGTGGTGGTGGATTTGTCGGATGGGCTTTCGGAGGATGATCCGTCGCAGCTGACGTTTGTGCCGACTCCGCAGGATGTGAATCGTGGGATTTTGGAGGATGCGGACGCGCTGGTGGTTGTGGCGCGTGGTGATGCGGTGGGTTTGACGCGGCTTACTCATACGTTGTTTGAGGCGGAGGAGAGTGGGTTTCGTCCGGATTTGTTGGTGGTGAATCGGGTTCGGTCGGCGGCGACGGGTGGTTCGATTCAGCGGCCGATTGATGCGGTGTTGGCTTCGGTTGCGCCTTCGACTCCTCGCGTTGTGGTTGAGGATTGTGTGGAGGTTGATAGGGCGTTGTTGTCGGCGACTTCGGTGTTTGCGCTTGGTGAGTCGAAGTTTGCGGATGGGATTCGTCTTGTTGCGAGTTTGATTGTGGGTGAGGAGTCTGCGCCGCGCCCCAGTAGGCGGAGAGCGAAGAAGCGGGCTAGGCGCGGTTTGTTTGGTCGAAAATAGGTGTTTGCTGGCTTACACTTTTTTGTATGCGCGCGTTTTTACCTGTGGTTGCTTCTGAGTTGTGTGGCGATTTGCCTGTGCGGGAGGTTGTTGTGCCTTCGCAGGTGGGGTCGTCTGCTGAGGAGCGGGAGTGGTTTGAGTATGAGGCGTCGGCTCGTGCGTCGTTGATTTCGCTTGAGTTGGTGCGTGATTTGGGTGAGCCGGTGCAGCGCAGGGTTGTTGTGGCGCTTGAGGGTGACGTGGTTGATTGGGCGCATGTGCAGGCGATTTTGGTTGATGGGGTTGAGGCTGAGGGGTTTGTGCGTGCCGCGGTAGAAGCTGAGACTCAGGATGAGGCGGATGCCGCGTTGGATGAGCTTTTAGAGTTGCCGCTGGAGTGGTTTGATGCCCTTGAGCGCAGCGATTTGTGCGCCGAGTTCTCGAAGGGCTAACTCTTACTAGCGGGTCTAGGCGAGCCGCACTTGGTCGGTAGCGTCCACTGTTTACTCAAGTTTTCGTCTCCGCACCCTTTCTTGTATTTGTTTTGCCATTTTCTAGTTCTCGCCCGCGTGTACTGTGAGCGTGGAGCCGCGCGGGGCTTCTTTTACGGTGATGCCGTCGCTGATGCGTTGTTGCATTTCGGCGACGTGTGAGACTACGCCGACGGTTCGCCCGGAGTCTTTGAGTCGTTGTAGGCCGAGCATGACTTTGTCGAGGGCTTCTTGGTCGAGGGAGCCGAAGCCTTCGTCGATGATCATGGATTTGAGGTCGAGGCCGCCTGCTTCGGAGGAGATGACTTCCACGAGTCCCAGCGCGAGGGCGAGGGAGGAGTAGAAGGTTTCACCGCCGGAGAGTGAGGCGGGTGCTCGTTCGGAGTCGGTGTCGAGGTCGACGATGGAGAGGCCGAGGCCTGCTTGCTGTCGTCGTTTGGAGGCGTCGAGGTTTACTCGGCGTAGCTGGTAGCGGCCGTTTGAGAATCGCTCCAGGTAGGGGTTCGCGGCTTCGAGGACTCGTTCGAATTGGCGCATGATCACCCACGTGTCGAAGGGGATGGGGGTGCCGTCTTCGAGGCGTGCTCCCTGCGCGAGTTCGGCGAGGCGCCTTATTGGCCCGGATTCTTTCTGCAGGTTTTGCAGTAGTTCCACTCCGGCTCGAAGTTGCGCGATTTTGCGGTCGTACGCGGTGAGGTCGGCTTCTGCACGCGCGAACGCGTGGTTCGCTTCGTCTTTCGCGCGTCGTAGCGCCGCGATCGCACCTGTGAGGGGCGCGGGGTAGGTTCCGTGCACGAGTCCGGTTGCTTGGGAGGCGGCTACGGCTTCTTCAGCGAGCTTGTATGCCAGCTTGTAGTCGTTGACTTTGCGCTCCAAGGCGGCGAGGTCGCCAGCGCTGAGGAGTGAGGCGTTTGCGGCGTCGACTGTCTCGAACTTGCTGGCTTTAAGGGAGCTGGAAAGCGCGTTTGACGCGTCGTTGAGGCGCTGTTTTGCTTCGCTGAGGGCGCGCAGTGCCGATTCGAAGGCGCGCACTTTTTCGCGGCGTTCTTCGAGGCTGGTTTTGCGTTCACTGACGGTGTTGAAGCCTGCCCGAGCGGTTTCGACACTTGCTTGTAGGCGCTCAATTTCGGTGTTTTTGTGGGCAATATCTTGGAGTTTGACTGCCCGCTGTGAACTGCTTGCCGCGATGTTGGTCTTGATTTGTTCGATGGCTTGGCGGGCTTCGTCGAGGTTTTTGCGTTCAGCTTTGGCTTGGTTCAGCGCGGTGAGAGCCGCATCCGCGCTTCTCGTTGCCTCGTCGAGTGCGATCGTGAGGGACGCTGTGTCTGCCTTTGCAAGAGCGTTTTGTGTTTTGATGTCTTCGACGAGGCCGGCGTGTCTTTCTTTGACGGCGTCGAGTTCTAGTTCAATTCGGTCTGCTTTTCCGCGTGCTTCGTCGACTTCGCTGCGCAGCACGTCGGTGGGGGAGCCTTCGTATGGGGACGGGTGGTCGGTCGATCCGCAGACTATGCAGGCTTCGCCTTCGACTAGGCGGGCTGCAAGTTCGATGGCTGAGTTGTTGATCCATTTGGCCGCGATCTCGGTGGCTGCTTGTTTTGCTTCTTGGAGTTCGCGAACTTTGATGCCGATGTTTTCGGATTCTTGGAGGAGTTTGTTCCGCAGGTCGTCTGCTTTTTGTGCGGCGTTGAGGCGCGCGCGTAGGGCACTTTTTTCTTCGAGGAGTTCGGGGTATTTGGCTCCGCGCTCTTCTAGGGCGGTGATGCTTGCTTCGAAGGGCTTTTCGGCTTGCTCGAACTGTGCGACGGTCGCTTCGTTGTCGGAGATGAATGCGGCTAGCTGGGCGACTTCCTGTTTGAGTGCCTCGATTTGCTCGCGGTACTGCCTTATTTGGAGGTCATCCTTGGTCGCCTGTTCGATGTGTGCGAGTTCGCGGGTGAGCTCCTCTAGTCGCGTCGTGATAACAGCGGGATCAGTCGCTACCTGCGAGGCTGCCAAGATGTCCAGGCCGGCCACGTTGCTTGGGTCACCGACAACTTCTTCACTCGCCGTGTCGCTTATCTCTACTAGGTCGGAATCTGCGTCTAGCTCACCTGCGGCAGTCTCAAGTGCCTCAGAGGCTGTTTCGACCATCTGGGTTGCTCGTTCTTGCGCTTGAATCTCCGCCTTGATCGCGCGGGCTTCGCGCGCCAGCTCGAGGCGTGAGGAGTCGGCCTCGTGTTCGCCTGCGCTGTCTCGAAGCGTAGCGAGCTTTTCACTCGCCTCCCGCCACTTGGTGGTTGCGGCGGCAACGCGCTGGCGTTCGGCCTCAGTGGTTTCGATTTCGCGCAGGTTCGCGGAAGCCTCAAACAGGCCCTGCTCCTGCAACCTCAGCGAATCTGCAAGGAGTGAGCGTGCGGAAACGGCTTTGCCGAGCGCCTCCTCGTAGAGGGCGGCATCAACAGCCTCACCTATCTCGTCGGACATTTCGAGCGCCTGCGCGCTAACCCTATTGCGCTGCTGGTCGAAGTCCCTGCGCGACTGCTTGGCCTGTTCACTGAGCACTTCGATGAAGCGCCGGAAGTGCTGGGTGCCGAAAATGTCTTCGAGCACGTCTTTACGCTCGGACGGGCTGGAGTGAATGAAGCTCGCGAACTTACCTTGGGGGAGCACGACGGTTTGCAGGAATTGGCTGAGGCCAAGCCCCACTACGCGCGTAACTTCGGAAGTCACGGTAGAAGCGCGCGTGGCAACCTCGTCACCACCGCCCGCAAAGGCGTCCTCGAGCGCGTTGAACTCTGCACCGAGTTTGATGAGGGTCGCGCTCGCGGCGGTTGCGGTCTTGTTGCCTTCTTTCACGTAGGCGGGGCGTCTCGTTACTTCGAAGGCTCCGTGGGAGGTTTCGAAGCGGAGCCGAACGAACGTGTCGGTGTTGCGGTCTGCGAAGTTGGAGCGGAGCCTGTCTTTCGTGGAGGTGTTGCCGCCCGCAACTTCGCCGTAGAGCGCGAACGTGATTGCGTCGATGATCGTCGATTTGCCCGCGCCTGTTTGCCCTCGCAGCAGGTAGAGGCCGGAGGGTTCGAACTTGGTGAAGTCGATTTTGTGGTGGCCGGCGAAGGGGCCGAGTGCTTGAAACTCGAGTGTAAGGATGCGCATTACTTTGCCTCCTGCAGTACCGTTGCCCAGGCTTGTTCAATGATTTCGGCTTCTCGCGCGTCCACGCCGCGGCCGAGGGCGAGTTCGAAGAACTCTAACGAAAGCTCCTCCGGGCTCTTCTTTTCAACGGAAGGAGTCACTGCCTCAATCTTTGAGGCGGGTGGCGTGTGGCGGATGAGTAGAGCGTTCGGGTAGTGCGCTTTGATTCGCTCGTGGAGGTGTTCGGGTCTTGTCAGGTCGGTGACTTCGACGTGCGCGAAGCCTGTCGTCGCCCACTCGGGCACGTCACTCGTCAGTTGTTCGATCGTGCCGCGCACTTGATGCAGGGAGTACGGTTGCGGAACCGGAACTTGCTCCAGTTCAACTCGCGTGCCTTCAATATTCACGATTGTCGTCGACTTTTTGTCGCTCGCCTCCGAGAAGGAGAACGGCAGGGGAGAGCCGGAGTAGCGCACGATTGGCCCGCCCGTTTCGAACTGCTGCGGGCGGTGCAGGTGTCCGGCAGCAACGTAGCTGAGGCCGCGCGAAGCACGCGTTTCAGCGCCCAAAGCCTGAAACACCGACGGGTTAATCGACTGCGAGCCGCCTACCGAGATATCGCGCTCGGAGTCGCTCGTTGCCGAGCCAGCGATGAACGCGTGAATCATTGCAATACCAGCGCCTTCGCGCACGGCAAGGTCGGCGTCAATACGCCGCAAAGCCGCCTCCATAACCGCTTGATGCGACCTTGCAAGGCTCGTCAGCACGCCCTCGTCGTCCACCTCGTCTGCAAGAGTTATCCGCGCAATGTCGGGTTCGAGGTAGGGGACGGGGTACACGTTCACGACCTCGTCTCCACTTGCGATCACGACGGGCTTGCCAACAGCGGTGGTTTCGCTGACTATGCGTAGTCGTTCAGTGAAGAGCTTGGAGCCGAAGCCGAGGCGCGGCGCGGAATCGTGGTTTCCTGGGATCACGACGACTCGGGTGAGCTCAGTTAATCTCTGCAGCGTGTCTTCAAGCAGGTGTATCGACGTCGTAGGAGGAATCGCCCGGTCGTACACGTCGCCGGCAAGCAGGATCGCGTCGGGTTGCTCGGCGCGCGTCAGCTCAAACAGGTGGTCGAGGAAGGACGCCTGAAAATCTTCGAGCGATAGCTTGTGTAGCGTCTTGCCCAAATGCCAGTCTGCAGTGTGGATTAACTTCATGCCTACAGGTTAGCTAACGGGTGGGACAAACATTTTGAACCACCCGCCACCCACCCGCACCTTTGCTTGGCATCACGGCGAAAACTCAAATAATTCTCCGGCGTGAGAGCACCAAAGAGTGCGCTCGCGAGCTCTCAATGCTTGCGCAGTGAGCCGCCGCAGTCCTGCCGCTAAGAGCCGTGCCCCGGCAACTTCAGCGCTAAGAACCTACTCCCAGTCCAGTAGAGCCAGAACGTCGTCGTGCAAGAGCCCGTTTGAGGCGATCGCGTTTTCACCCCAAGGCCCGGGCGCACCCGCGAGAGAGGTAAACCGTCCGCCCGCTTCCACTACGATCGGCACGAGCGCGGCCATGTCGTAGGTTTCAAGTTCGGGTTCGGCGGCAAGATCAACGATGCCTTCGGCGACCATCATGTAAGACCAGAAGTCGCCGTAAGCGCGCGTTCGCCACACTTTCTCGGTTAGCTCCAAGAACTGCGGTAGCCGGCCGCGCTCCTTCCAACCCGTCAAGGATGAGTAGGAGAGCGAAGCATCCGCCAGCTTGTCGATATTCGACACGTGGATCCGCTCGCCGCTTTCCTCATAATCAAAGCCGCTACCAGCCTGCTGCGGCAAACCTGAACTGTAAGCGCCAACGCTGGTTGCCGCCCACCAGCGCCTCGAAAGTGCGGGCGCCGACACGACTCCGACGGTCACCTCGCCGTCCTCCACCAGCGCAATCAGCGTCGCCCACACGGGCACGCCCCTTAGGAAGTTTTTGGTGCCGTCGATCGGGTCGATTATCCACATGCGTGAGGAGTCGCCCGTCGTCCCCATCTCCTCGCCGTAAACCGAATCGTCCGGGCGGCGCACGGCAAGCTCTTCGCGTATCGCAGCCTCAGCAGCCCTGTCCGCGTCAGTGACGGGCGTTAGGTTGTCTTTCGTGGCAACCTGCAGGTCGGGGGAGCGGAAACGCGACATCGTGACGCGGTCCGCGAAGTCGGCTAGGGCGTGCGCGAGCGCGAGATCCGCGCTTTTCGAGCTGGTGTTTGTAGTGGCATCCATGCCCCAAAGGTACCGCGATAAAGGAGGAGCCGCCGCCCGCTCCCGCAAGCTGAACAGCGCCTTAGTTCTCCCAGGGGTTTTCTTGCGCGCTCTTGAGGGAGGTGAGGAGCCGGCGGATCGACTCGGTGCGGGTTTTCCTAAACTCGGGGTCGTCTCCGCCTTCGCGAACCCAGTCGTCGAGCGCACACTGCGGTGAGTCGGCGAGGTGCTCGCAGCCGCGCGGACAGTTCTCGGTGACTTCCCAAATCTCATCGAACGCAGCGATCACGGTTGTGGGGTCGACGTGTGCGAGGCCGAAGCCGCGAACACCGGGCGTGTCGATGATCCAGCCGCCCTCCGGGTGGGGGAGAGCCTCAACGGAGGTCGAAGTGTGCCGGCCGCGCCCGGTCACTTCGTTCACGTGGCCGGTGGAGCGCTCCGCATCCGGGATAACCGCGTTGATGAGCGTCGACTTCCCAACTCCAGAATGCCCGATGAGCACGGAGGTGTGGCCGGCGAGCCTCTTCGAAACTTCGGCGTACCCGTCGTTGGCGGGGTGGTCGTCGATCATCGACACGGTGATGGTTTCAACGCCGAGCGATTCGGTGAATTCGGTGATGTTGTCCGGGTCGCCAAGGTCGGCTTTCGTGAGGCAGACGAGCGGTGTGAGTCCCGCGTCGAATGCGGCAACGAGGCAGCGGTCGATGAAGCCGGGCCGCACGGGCGGATTCGTCATGGCAGCCACAATCACCATGATGTCGGCGTTTGCGACTATGGTTTTCTCCCGCCCCTTCGCGTCCGAGTCCTCGGCCGAGCGCGTCAGTTCGCTGTCCCGCTCAAGCACCTGCACGATGCGGGCGAGCGTATCTTTACGGCCAGTGAGGTCGCCGGTCAGCCGAACCCGGTCGCCTACGACCACTCCTCCTCGCCCGATTTCGCGCGCTTTCACGGCCATGAGCCGCGTTCCGTCTTCGCTGATGAGGTGGTAGCGCCCGCGGTCAACGGCAATTACTCGCCCGGTTGGCGCGTCGTCGTAGGTGGGGCGGCGTTTGGTTCGGGGTCTGGAGCCTTTTCCTGGGCGTACTTTTACGCGCGGGTCGTCGGTGCCGATGTCGCGTCTAGGCATGTGCTCCGTCCAGCATTTTGCTCCAAAGTTTCACAAATTCAGGCATGGTTTTCGATACGGTTTCGATGTTGTCGACGTGGATTCCAGGCGCTTTGAGTCCGATGATTGCGCCGAGGGTTGCCATTCTATGGTCTGCGTAGGAGTGCAGGGTAATGGGGCCGCTCAGTTTGCCCTGCCAGCCGTTGGTTGGGTCGATGGCGAGGTAGTCTTCGCCTTCTTCAACGTCGATTCCGAGTTTTGTAAGTTCGGTGGCGATCGCGGTGAGGCGGTCGGTTTCGTGGCCGCGCAGGTGTCCGATGTTTTCGATTCGTGAGGGGGTGTCGGCGAACGCGCATATTGCGGCGAGTGTGGGTACGAGTTCGCCGTACTGTGACATGTCGCCGTTGAACCCGTGGAGGCTGTCGGCTCGCGCGCATAGCGTGGCGTAAACCGTTCCCTGGGGCACGAGGTTCAGTTCGGCACCCATTTCGCGCAGGATGCGTAGCCATTCGTTGCCGGCTTGCGTGGTTTTGAGCGGCCAGTAGGGGATGCGCACTTGCCCGCCCGTGACGATCGCTGCTGCAAGGAACGGCCCGGCGTTCGACAGGTCGGGTTCGATCACGACGTCTCGCGCGCCAATAGCTTGCCTGCGCACGCGCACCGCGCTTTCAGAAATCCAGTCGACCTCAACTCCGCGCGCCCGCAGCGCCTCCATTGTCATCTCGATGTGGGGTAGGGAGGGGGCCTTCCCGGTGAGTTGAATGTCGGTGTATTGGCCTTCCCCTTCTAGGAGAGGGGCGATGAGGAGGAGTGCCGAGAGGAATTGGGAGGAGGCGGAGGAGTCCACTTGGATGGGCCCGTCAACGCGCGCGGGTCCTTGAACGACGACGGGGAATGGCTTGTCGGTTTCGTAGGTGACGTCGACGCCGACGGAGCGTAGTGCTTGAAAGAGGGGTGCCATGGGCCGGGAGTTGGCTTGCTCGTCGGCGGTGAATCGTACGGGTCTGGTGCAGCGTGCGGCGATGGCGGGGATGAAGCGCATGACTGTGCCGGCGAGCCCGCATTCGATGGTTACGGGGGTTGAGCCGGTGACGGGGGTGATTGGTTCGACGGCCCAGTTGTCTGCCCCGGTGTCGATGCGTGCGCCGAGGGTTTCGAGCGCGTTGATCATGAGGATTGTGTCGCGGGCGCTGAGTGCTCCACTGATGGTGGAGCGCCCCTCAGCGATGGCGGACAGCACGAGCTCCCGGTTCGTTAAGGATTTCGAACCGGGAATCGTGATGTCGGCGTTTACTGGCGTGCCCGCGAGGGGTGCTTGCCAGGGGTTAGATGTCAAAGGCTTCCTTGGCGGCTTCCCACGTTTCGTTGCGTGCGCGGGTGAGTGCTAGTTGTTGTTCGCGCCAGTTTTGGAGGCGCCACGCTTTGGAGGGTTCGCCTTCGCGGTCGACGCTTGCGAGGATGAGGCCGCCTAGTGCTGCTCCGTAGCGTTCGAGGCCGCGGCGGTAGCGGTTGCGCTGTACTGGGTCTTTGGTGGTCCATACGGGGTTTTGGACGAGGGCGATGGGTACGGCTGCGGCGGCGAGGGCGGTGGCGCACACGCGCGGTGATTTGCCGAGGGCGTAGCTGGTGCCTGCGGCGACGGTGAATGCGCCGAGTACTCGTGACGCCATTTTCGCGTCGGAGGTGATTACGGGTGGTACGCCGAGGCGTTCTAGGTACGGCGAGACTTTTTGGAATTGTTCGGCGTGTTCGTCGGGGTCTTTCACGGCGGAGAGGCCGTCGACGATGAAGGGGAGGGCGATGAGGGGTCTTGCAACCATTCGTAGTACGTTCATGTGTCTATGTTACCTATATCTCAGCTGTTTGCGCCTTGGGGGTGTGGAACAAAATCGGTGGTGTAGCTGTTGCAAATATTGAGGGAGGTGGCACTATGCTCGATACTGATGGATGCTTTAGAGATAGACGAAGACGAGCTTCGCGCGAGGTTCGAGGCGGAGGCGCTCCCTTTGCTCGACCAGTTGTATGGGGCGGCGATGCGTATGACTCGTAATGAGGCGGATGCTCAGGATTTGGTTCAGGACACGTATGTGCGTGCTTTTAGTTCGTTTCACACGTTTAAGCCGGGAACGAATTTGAAGGCTTGGATGTACCGGATTTTGAAGAATTCGTTTATTAATACGTATCGGAAGCGTCAGAGGCGCCCGCAGGAGACGTCGGATGATGCTGTTCAGGATTGGCAGTTGCTTGAGTCTGCGAATCATCAGCCGGTGGGTCTTGAGTCTGCGGAGGCTACGGCGCTGGATAGTTTGCCTGATGACACGGTGCGTGAGGCGCTTGAGGGGTTGCCTGAGAAGTATCGTGAGGCGGTGCTTCTTGCTGATGTTGAGGGGTTTTCTTATAAGGAGATCGCCGAGATTATGGGTACTCCGGTGGGCACGGTTATGTCGCGTATTTATAGGGGTCGCGCGCAGTTGCGTGCGGAGCTTGCTGATTATGCGGCGCAGATGGGTATTGGTGTGAAGGAGGGGAAGGATGCCTAGCGGTCGTGAGGCTTGTGATCCGTGTGAGCAGTTGAATTCGTTTTTGTACGCTTACGCGGATGGTGAGTTGGAGAGTGATACTTCGGAGAGGTTGGCTCGCCATTTGGAGTCGTGTGATGACTGTAGTGATCGTGTGGATGCGGAGATGCATGTTCGGGAGTTGATGCGTCGTTGTTATGCGCAGGAGGCTCCTTCGGAGCTTAGGGCGCGGGTGCTTGCGAGTGTGCGGGTGACTCATTTGCGTGCTGAGTGGGATTAGCTTTGGGTTGTTTGTCACTTTTTGGTGTTATGGCCGGTTTTTGGTTGTGGTAACTGTTAAATCGGCTCGATGTGTGCGAAGATAGCAAAGTTGTACAACATACTTGGCTAGTTAAGGAGTCGATTATGAGTAAGCGTGGCCGTAAGCGCAGGGCGCGTCGTAAGAGTGGTGCTAACCACGGTAAGCGTCCCGTTTCCTAACGATGACTTGTGAAGGGGCCTTCGGATTTTCCGAAGGCCTCTTTTTTGTTGTGTTTGAGCCTGTTTGCGCCCCGGTGGGGGTGGTGGCGGTGGATGTTTTGTTGTGGAGGCTGTGTCTGCCGTCTTGGTAGGTGGTTTTTTCTCGGGTTTGTTGAGCGTTTTTGCGTTACGATGATTTCATCTGGCTTTGTATGGTCAGAGAAGTTAGTTAAATCTCTTGAGTAGCATCATCTGGTGCTTGTATCGGCCGGCGGACCGCGTTGGGGTCAGGCTTTGTTTTTTCTGCTTGGCGTGGAGTGGTTCAGTTCTGGCTTGGAGGCAAACATGGAAAAGAAATTGAGACACGGTAGGAAGCGGGGATTCGTGTTTACGGTCCTGACTGCTTTCGCGGTGTTGCTTGGTCTGTTCGTGCCGGCGCTGGCACCGGTGATGCCTGCGCAGGCGGATCCGAAGGATCCGGATCCGGTGGTTGTTGAAGCAGAATCAGCCACTGTTACTGTCACGAAGACTTTCAGCGGACTGGTAGGGAAGGACTTTCCCGCGGATTTCGCGATTTCGTTGAAGAATAATGAAACGGGCGAGAATGTTGTCGAGGGTGTAGAGCCTACGGTATCGCAGGAACAGGGCAAGACCATTTGGCAGTGGAAACTGGATCTTCCCAAAGGCGAGTACAAGGTTAGTGAGTCTAATCAGGTCGTTGAGGACTACGACCTTACGTCTAGTATGACGGTAACGACCAATGGTAATCCTACCTCTGTTGCGTTTGGTGAAACATTCAATGTAGAGCCTCGCAAGGCTGTAATTGCTGATGTCACCCGTGAAACGGAGAATAGTCATACTGATTGGCCGGTTGATTTGACGGATGAAGCTAATACCTTCTTTGCGGCGAACCTGACACAGAACGCAGGTACTGTCGTTATTACGGCGAAGGAGCTCCCCCAGTTCGAGAAAGACGCTGTAACTCAGGTTCTTAAGGGCGAGAACGGGCCTTTCCCGAACAAGACGATTGAATTCTTGAACGTTGCCCAACACGCTGTGGATGTTGAAGACAGCGACAAAAAACTAATTACCTTCAAGCACGCAAATCTCACTTACGATCCTGATCTCAAAGAGATCGTGATTGAGGAAAAGTCTCAGTGGACCCAAGTCGTGTCTATGCGACTGACTCCGAAGGCTGGCACTACGAAGATCGACGTGGTGAACTCTTACAAGCAAGTTGAGCCTGTTCAGCCTGTTGAAACCATCAAGATTCCGGTCAAGAAGGTTTGGGTTGATGAAGGTAACGAGGATAAGCGTCCCCCGGAGATTAGCGTAAATCTGAACGCCAATGGAGTTAGTATTAACGAGGTGTTTCTAAGCCCAGGTGATGACTGGTCTGGCGTGTTTGAGTTCATGCCTCAGACTCAGGGCGACGATGAGGTCAAATACGAGGTTGTGGAAAAGGCCGTTCCTGAGGGTTACGAAGTGTCCTACGGTGGAAACGCCGAGACTGGTTTCACGATCACGAATACGTTCATTGCGCCGCCGGTCGTCCCTGAGACTGTAAATGTTGAGGGTGCGAAGACTTGGGTCGATAACAATGACAAGGCTGGTAAGCGCCCGGAGTCGATCACGATTAACCTTCTCGCCGATGGCAAAGAGGTTGCTGAAGCCAAGGTGACGGCCAAGGATAACTGGAAGTGGAGCTTCGCCGACCAGCCTAAGTTGGACGATGCAGGCAAGGAGATCGTCTACACGATCACTGAGGACCCGGTCAAGGGCTACACGGCTAAGGTTGACGGTTACAACGTGACTAACACGGTTGTTCCGGAGAAGCCTGTACTCGCTAAGACTGGTGTGAGCACGAATGTGTTCACCGGCCTAGCTGCAGCACTCCTCGGCGCAGGCGGCCTACTCGTCGCCCTACGCAGGAGGCACAGCTAACCACCACAAGGCACCTGCACTAGTAGAAGCGGCTAACCGCCGCACCTCCTAGGGCAACACAGCCTAAACAACTAAAGTTGGGGCTCTTGAACCGTTCACCCGAACAGTTCAAGAGCCCCAACACTTTTGCCTCCGCAAGCGCTAAGCGTCCGCAACGCTCACCACGCCACAACCACTCGGCTACACGGTTGCAGGCACCTCGTAGGCGCGGTCATCCACGAGCAGGCGCACGCGGTTACCCGCATGCATTTGATCCCGGTTGTACGGGTTCACAGTAACCGCGATCTGCTCGCCAGAATCAAGACGAACAACCGCGATCTCACCACTAGGCGTAATTGCGAGCTGTTGAACAACACCACCAAGAACCTGATGCCCCCCACCAACAACACCAAGCCCACCCGAAAGGGAAGACTCAGGCTCGTCAGCAGGAAGCAAACTCAAATTCTCAGGCCGAATAACAGCAGTACCCGAACCAGTCAGCACACGATTCGCACCCGTCAAACTAATCAAAAAGTCCGACGTAGGCCTACGCAAAACTGTGCTGGTAAAACCAGACTCGCTCACGCGCCCGTCCTCCAGTACGACAATCTGATCCGACATGAACGCCGCGTCCGTCAGGTCGTGCGTAACCATCACGGCCGTCGCCCCAGCCTCTCGAATACGCTTACGCAAAATCAGGCGAAGCATCCAAGCCACCTCAAAATCGAGGGCCGCAAACGGCTCATCCAACAAAATCAGATCCGGATTCACCGCGAGCGCACGCGCAATAGCCACACGCTGAGCCTGACCGCCCGACAACTGACCCGGCAGACGATCCTTAAACTCCAAACAACCAACAGCCTCAAGCTCACGCAACGCCCGCTCACGCGCACTCTGCCTACTCGCGCCACGCGTGCGCGGCCCGAACGCAACATTGTCAAGCACACTCATGTGCGGGAACAAAAGCGAACGCTGCTCAAGCCACACAATCGTCGGCCTATCAGAATTCAGCCTAAGCTCCACAGTTCCCGACGTCTGCTGAAGGTTACCCGCAATCAACTCAATCGTCGTCGACTTACCAGAACCGTTCGGCCCAACAAGCGCAGTCATGAACCCGCGCTTCAACGCCGTCGCAACCTGCACGCCGCGTTCCTTCACTACAGCGTCCACCAACACGCCCTCATCAGCGCGCGCCCACTCACTCTCCAGAGCGTCAAGCTCCTTCAGCTCACAAACCACCTCAAGCTTAGAAAGCTCATCGGTCTCATCGCCGCGCCTCGTTGAGTGACCATTCATACGCGAGTTCGTCACCGACGCCATAAGCCCCGTAATCGCAATCACGAGCGCCGCCACAAATAGCAGCACGGTCGCAAGCGCCAGAGCCGTTGGCGTGTCAATCTCACGCTGCAAATAAATCTCAAGCGGCAACGTACGCGTAACACCCTGCAACGAACCCGCGAACGTGATCGTCGCACCAAACTCGCCGAGCGCACGCGCAAACGTCAGAGCCGTTCCAGAGGCGATAGCCGGCAGCGTGAGAGGCAGCGTAATCTCGATAAACACGCGGCTCTTCGACGCGCCAAGGTTCTGCGCAGCCTCCTCCAAATCAAGGCCGCGAGTGCGTAGCGCGCCCTCAAGCGAAACGACGAGGAACGGCATACTCACAAACACCTGCGCAAGCACAACCGCCGTCGTCGTAAAACCGATCTCAATACCCATAACGTGCAGGTATGAGCCGATGAGGCCACGGCGGCCAAACGTGATGAGCAGTGCCAGACCGGCAACCACTGGAGGAATCACCATCGGGAGGGTGATAAGCACGCGCAACACTCGACCCAAAACCTGGTGGCGCGACTGCTTTGAGTTTGTTTGCGCGAGAACATGCGCGAGAGGCACACCAAGTAGAAGGGAAATGAGGGTTGCTGTAATCGTTGTTCTAAGGGAGAGCCAAATGGCGTCGCGCGCAGCTTCGCCGGTGAGGAGCTCTCCAAGAGCACTCCACTGAACCTGAGAGAACATGCCGATAAACGGCACGATCAAAAACAGGAGCGCTACGCCAGCTGGCAAAAGAAGCCACGCTGGAATAGCGCTCCTGCCAGGGTAGCTTTGGGAGGCATCTACTGTGCCTTTAGAGGCACGTTTTCCGTTAGTGCCCAAAGCTACTCCAATCTACGGTTTGCTGAATCCGAACTCGGCCAGTAGGGCCGCGCCTTCCTCGGACATGACGGCGTCAATGAACGCCTGCGCGAGTTCCGCGTTCGGAGAATCCTTAACAACTGCGATCGGGTACTCGTTCACGCCGCGTACGCTGATCGGAACGATCTCAACCAGGTCACCGGCAGCCATCGCGTCGGTGAGGTACACGAAGCCCGCGTCGCCTTCACCCGACTCGATCTTGCCGCGCACGTCCGTCACCTTCTGCTCCTCAGAGACAGGCGTGATGGAGACGCCCGCATCTTCAAGAACCTTGCCCGTCAGGTTGCCGCAGGGAACCTCGGGGTGGCACTGAATCACCTTCGCGTCTTGGAGCGACTCGTCGAGGCCGGTAACGCCAGCGGGGTTGCCGGCAGGCACAATCAGCACGAGTTCGTTAACCGTGAACACGTCGCTCTTCTCGACAACCTCAGCTTCGAGGGCCTTGTCCATGTTGCGAATGTCTGCAGAGGCGAACACGTCTGCGGGCGCGCCCTGCTTGATCTGGTCTACGAGCGTTGAGGAGCCCTCGAACGAGAACGAGACGTCAACATTCGGGTGTTCCTCG
>JAUNLN010000048.1 GCA_030532245.1 Actinomycetaceae bacterium | reverse complement strand
AGACCGAGGCTGAGGCTGAAGAGACTGAGCAGACCGAAGAGGCCTAAGCTAGCTCGTTTAGCGTTTGAGAGGCGCGGAGGGGGTTTCCCCTTCGCGCCTCTTCGCATCTGCAAGCAGTATCCGTATGCCGTATTGGGGCCTGGAATCAGTATCTTGTACCCGCGCTGTGTAACTGCCGACGGTTTGAGGGCGGTTAGTATTGGTTGCATGAGCGAAATTTTGACACTGGCTGTGGATTGCGGTGGCGGCGGCATTAAGGCGTCGGTGCTGGATGAGAATGGGACGATGATTGCGCCGGCTGTGCGCACGGCGACCCCGTATCCGCTACCGCCTTCGCTCCTGATCGACACGATCGTGGATTTGGCGGATCATTTGCCGTCTACGGATCGGGTGACGGTTGGTATGCCGGGCATGATTCGGCACGGCGTTGTGATTGCGACGCCGCATTACATTACGAAGGATGGGCCGCGCTCGAAGGTGCTACCCGAGCTGGTGGAGCAGTGGGATCATTTCGATATGCGTAGGTTCCTCCAGGATCGTCTGCAGATTCCGGCGCTTGTGCTGAACGATGCTGAGGTTGCGGGTGCGGGCGCGATTTCGGGCACGGGCTTGGAGATGATTATTACGCTTGGCACGGGTCTTGGGAATGCGGTGTTTGACGCGGGCCGGTTGGCGCCTCATACGGAGATTTCGCAGGGGCCGATCCGCTGGGGCCTTACTTATGACGACTATTTGGGTGAGCACGAGCGCCTGCGTTTGGGGGATGCGCACTGGTCTAAGCGCGTGCGTCGCACGGTGGCGGCGCTTCGCCCGATGTACCTGTGGGATCGCCTCTATATCGGAGGAGGAAATGGCGTGCGGATCACGCAGTCGCAGCGGGAGCATTTGGGTGATGATGTGGTGATCGTGCCGAATGATGCCGGTATTAGGGGCGGTGTGCGCGCGTGGGAGGTGTAGCGCCCGTGGAGGAGCCGGTGGCGGCCGAGAAGAAGGTGCGGATTCGCCTGGACCTGCGGTATTTGGGTACGGGGTTTCACGGTTGGGCGAGCCAGCCGGGTCTGCGTACGGTGCAGGGTGAGGTGGAAAAAGCGCTGTTCACCTTGCTGCGAGTGGAGGTGGCGCTGACGGTTGCGGGCCGAACGGATGCGGGCGTGCACGCGGCGGCGCAGGTGGCAAACTTCGACGTGGAACCGGAGAGGGTGGAGCGGCTGTCGCGCGAGGGGTCGTTTGAGGCGGGCCTGGAGTCGCTGCACGGCAGGCTGAACGGGTTGCTAGCGAGGGGCTCGCAGGGTGCTGGCGCTGACGTGGTGGTCACGGGCGTGCAGGTGGTGAGCGAGGATTTCGACGCGCGGTTCAGTGCACTCGCGCGGCACTACAGCTACCGAATCTCAGATGAGGTTGCTACGAACGATCCGCTAACTGCCGCCGCTGTGTGGTGGGTGCCGGCAAGGCTTGACGTGGAGCAGATGGAGCGGGCGGGCGCCTCCCTCATCGGAGAACATGATTTCCTGTCGTTTTGTAAGCCTCGCGAGGGGGCCACCACGATCCGAACGCTCACGAGGCTCGAGGTGCAGCGCACGCCTCATGGCGTTGAGGTGAGGTTGTCGGCGGACGCGTTTTGTCACTCGATGGTGCGCTCGATTGTGGGCGCGCTGGTGGAGGTTGGCAGGGGCCGTCGAAGTGCCCAATGGTTGGAGGAGCTGGTGCGAAATCCGGGGCGGGAGAATGCGGCTCCGATTGCTCCGGCGCATGGCTTGACTATGATGGGTGTGGATTATCCGAGTGAGGGTGAGTGGAGGGCTCAGCAGGGCGTGACGCGGAGGGTTCGTTCCCTTGTGGATTCGCGTGAAGACACGCCTTGTGATTGTGAGTAATACGCCACTAAAAGCGTTGCGTCCTTTGACGGGTAAGGGCTTTCGCGGTTAAGCTGTAAGACGTTGTGCGTCTAGTGTGCGCGGATCAGAACTTCCCACTCACTGGTCTAACGCCCGGACGCAATGACGCGAGCAATACCTGAACGC
>JAUNLN010000029.1 GCA_030532245.1 Actinomycetaceae bacterium | reverse complement strand
TCCTCGTACAGATTTTCGATAACGGAGGAGGCGTCTCGCGACTCGCTCCGCTGCGCGCTAGCGTTCATCCGCGCGAAATGCTCCTGAGCCGCCAAATCGTGAAGCTCCCTCGAGTGCAAAATCAAGAAAACAATTGGGCCAATCAGCTCGCCCAGCACGATGATCACGCCCCAAACGAGACGCGGCAAGCCGGCCACACGATAGCGCTTATCGCCAACCAAACGCACGAGCGCCCAAATCATCAAACCCAGCTGTACCAAAGCCAGAACGCCAATGATGATCAGCGCAATCAGTGGCATCGCTGAAACGTCAACCCCAGAGTTTGGCATAAGTTCAATCTCCTCACCTACGAGCCTCGCCTCAGGCGAGCTCGCGTCGCTGCAAAAACAAATCAGAAAGTCGGACCAAAACAGCGTCAATGCCTGCCAAATCGGGCAAATCAGAAACCCGAAAACAGGTCCGGCTCGTCATCTTTTAACCCTAAACGTTTAGCAACACTGTACTCCATTTGAAGCAGGTGCCGCTTCCTCTCCACACCACCAGCGTAACCAGAAAGCGAGCCATCCGCCGCGATCACCCGATGGCAAGGCACCACAATCGACAGCGGATTATTCGCAACCGCCGTGCCCACCGCGCGGTACGCGTGCGGATTCCCGAGCGACGCAGCCAAAGCCTTATACGTCGAAACCTCCGCGTACGGAATCCTCATCAACTGCTCCCAAACGCGCGACCTGAACCCCGCCTTCGGAAAATCAATCAGCAGACTAAAACCCGTGCGCTCCCCCGCCAAAAACTCATGAATCTGATCCGCCGCAACACTCAGCGTCGAGTCAGCCGGCGACACCCACACACCCAAATCAGAAGGCTTCGGAGCAGGGTGATGGCCCTCAAAATACACGCCCGTCAACACGTCGTCGGAAGCAACCAACATCAGCTCGCCAACCGGCGTAACCGTAAGCGTATGGCGTACAAGCACGGCACCCTCCTCCCGCCAAATCATTCTACTAGCCACCACCCCGGATAATGAGCGGCCACGCAAATCAAGACACCACGCCGCACCAAACCGAACTTTCCCACTCCCGCGCGTTCCGTTTGACGACCCCGCAAACCCTTGTCACTATGATCTGACCTTTAAACAGTTAAGGAGCAACCATGCCACGAAAAAGAGACACGGTTGAAAACAGAGCGAACCACAGCTCGAAGTCAAACGAGACCATCCTCACCGCAATCCGCGAACGAGCAAGTCGCCGCCCCGGCGAAACCGTCATGGAACGACGCCGCGAAGTCGGCGGATGGTACCCCATCAGCGCGAAACGCTTCACCCAAGAAGTCGACAGCCTAGCGCGCGGCCTCCTCGGCCTCGGCCTCAAAAAAGGCGACTCCCTCTCCATCATGTCCACCACCCGACCCGAGTGGACGTACCTAGACCTAGCGGCGCTCTCCATCGGCGTGATCGTCGTCCCCATCTACGAATCCGACTCCACCACCCAGATCGAATGGATCTGCAAAGACTCACAAGTGCGGCTCGCGGTTTGCGACACGCACGCTAGGGCACAACTCATCGAACACGCGAACACGCCAACCGTTGAACGCATCCTCACCTTCGAATCTGACGCGATCCGCACAATCCTCGAAGCAGGCGCGAAAATCAGCGATGAACGCCTCAAAACCGCGCAGGCCGAAGTGCAGATCGACGACATTGCGACCGTCATCTACACGTCCGGCACCACGGGCCTACCCAAGGGCGTGATCCTCACTCACCGCAACTTTGTCGAAACTATCAAGGGCCTCACGCAGACGATTCCGAGCATCATCAACTCGACCAAAACGCGGTTCCTACTCTTCCTCCCGCTCGCGCACGTGCTCGCACGCTTCGTACAGCTCGGCATCCTCTCCGGACGAGGCGTGTTCGGCCACTCCCCCGACGCCAAAAACCTGCTCACCGACATCGAGACGTTCAAACCCTCGATCCTGCTACTCGTGCCGCGCGTGCTCGAGAAGGTTTACAATGCCGCGGAGGCCAAGGCCGGCAAGGGCACGAAACGCAAACTGTTCCGCTGGGCGGCAAACGCTGCAATCGAATACTCGAAGGCACTTGAAACAACTCTCGGCCCAACCGCTCCGCAGCGCAGGGCACGCGAGTGGGCGGACCGCCTCGTTTTGAGGAAAATCCGTGCTCTCCTCGGCCCGAACATGCGGTTCATCGTGTCGGGAGGCGCCCCGCTTTCGCCCACACTCGGCCACTTCTTCCGCGGTGTCGGCTTCAACATTCTTGAAGGCTGGGGTCTTTCGGAAAGCACCGGCCCGCTCAGCCTCGCCGACTTGAACGACCCGATCATCGGATCCGTCGGCAAGGTGCTACCCGGTAATGCCCTCAAAATCGCTGAAGACGGCGAAGTCCTCGCCAAGGGCGTCTCCATCACTCCCGGCTACATGAACAACCCCGAAGCGACTGAAGCGGCGTTCAACAACGGCTGGTTCCATACGGGCGACATCGGACACCTCGACCGCAAGGGCAACCTGTACATCACGGGACGCAAGAAAGACATCATCGTCACCGCAGGTGGTAAGAACGTGGCTCCGGCAGCGCTCGAAGAATCGCTCGTTACGCATCCACTGATTTCGCACGTGGTTGTGGTCGGCGATCAAAAACCGTTCGTTGGAGCCCTTATTACGCTCGACCGCGAAATGCTTCCCACGTGGCTCACGAACCACTCCCTTGAAAACATGGACGTCACCGAAGCTGCGAAGCATCCGCGCGTGCTCGCCTCGCTTGAGAAGGCGATCGAACGGACGAACCGCAACGTTTCGCGCGCCGAATCGATCCGCAAGTTCCGTATCGTGAACGCTGAGTTCACGGTCGACAACGGTTATCTAACTCCCTCCATGAAGTTGAAGCGCGCGGAAGTCGCCCGCGATTTTGCGGCCGAAATCGAGGCGCTCTACGAAAAGTGAGGCGCGGCCAGCGCATGAGGTGGTTACTAGAACGCTCCGGCTAGAGCGCGAGGGCAAAGCCCTTTAGCCTTGAGACATGAGAAAAACTGTTCTAGTAACTGGCGGGTCGCGCGGTATTGGCCGCGCGATCTGCGAAAACCTTAGCCCCGACTATCACCTACTGGTGGGTGGTCGCAACGAGCAGGCCGTTGCCGAAGTTGTGGCCTCCCTCGAGTCGGCCGAGCCGTGGATCGTCGACATCACCGATGAGGAAGCCGTTCGCGAAGCCTCCTCCAAGATCGACACGCTAGACGCACTGGTGTTAAGCGCCGGCATTGCGTTCAACAAGTCGATCGGTGAGGCAACGCGCGCCGACTGGGAGCGCATGCTCGGCGTGAATGTGGTCGCCCAGGCGAGCCTCACCAGCCACCTGCTACCCGCACTGCGCAAGGCGCGCGGCCAGGTGGTTGCCATCAACTCCGGTTCCGGATTCCACTCCGGGCCCGGAGGCGGCCTCTACTCGGCCTCCAAGTTCGCGCTACGGGCATTCACCGACGCACTACGAGAAGAAGAGCGAGGGGTCGTGCGCGTGTCGTCGGTACATCCGGGGCGCGTAGACACGGACATGCAGGTGGACATACAAACCCAGGCGGGGCGCGAATACCACCCCGAGGATCACCTGAGGCCCTCCTCCATCGCGAAGGCCGTTCGCCTAGCACTCGACGCGTCCGAAGAGGCGACGGTTGAAGTCATTTCGGTTCGCCCGGTGAACTCGAAGGTTTCCTCGTAAGAGACTGCACTCGATGCAACTCCGCGGCCGCTGTTGAAGCCCGCGAACTGAACTGCTCCCCATTAGTAGGACTGAAAACCAGTTTCCTAATAGTGGGGAGCATTCTTATTTCGCGAGAACCTTAGCCAAGTACTGGCCGGTGAACGAGCCGGCAACCTTCGCCACCTGCTCGGGCGTGCCCTGCGCGATCACGCGACCGCCACCAGAGCCGCCCTCCGGGCCCATGTCGATAACCCAGTCCGAAGACTTAATCACGTCGAGGTTATGCTCAATCACGATCACCGTATTGCCCTTCTCAACAAGCCCTTGAAGCACGAGAAGCAGCTTGCGAATGTCTTCCGTGTGCAGGCCGGTAGTCGGCTCGTCGAGCACGTAAACCGTGCGGCCACGCGACCTCTTTTGCAACTCCGACGCGAGCTTCACGCGTTGCGCCTCACCACCCGAAAGCGTGGTTGCCGACTGGCCGAGACGCACGTATCCCAGACCCACCTCAACGAGCGTGTTCAGGTGGCGGCTGATGCGCGGAATGTTTTCGAAGAACTTCGCGGCCTCCGAAATCGGCATGTCCAAAATGTCTGCAACGTTTTTGCCCTTGTACTCAATCTCAAGGGTCTCGCGGTTGTAGCGTTTGCCGCCGCACACTTCGCACGGCACGTAAACGTCGGGCAGGAAGTTCATTTCGATCTTGATCGTTCCATCACCCTTGCACGCCTCGCAGCGTCCGCCCTTCACGTTGAACGAGAAGCGGCCGGGCTTGTAACCGCGGACCTTCGACTCCTGCGTGTCGGCGAACAGCGTGCGCACGGAGTCCCAAACACCCGTGTAGGTGGCTGGGTTCGACCGCGGTGTGCGCCCGATCGGCGACTGGTCAACGTGTACCACCTTGTCGAGCTCATCCACGCCCGCAATCGTGCGGTGACGACCGGGCACAGTCTGCGCGCGATTGAGTTTGGAGGCGAGCGAACGGTACAGGATGGAGTTCACGAGCGTCGACTTACCCGAGCCAGAAACGCCCGTAACCGCAACGAAAAGTCCGAGCGGGAAATCAACATCCAGGTTCTGCAGGTTGTTCTCACGCGCGCCCTTCACCGTGAGCACACGCTCCGGATCGTAGGGTCTGCGTTCCTGCGGTATAACGATCTGCTTCTTGCCAGACAGGTACTGGCCCGTAATCGACTTGTCGTTTTCGCGTAGCTCCTCGAGCGTTCCGGAGTGCACGATCTCACCGCCATACTCGCCCGCGCCCGGGCCGATGTCGACGATCCAGTCCGCCGCCTCCATCGTCTCCTCATCGTGTTCAACGACGATGAGGGTGTTGCCAAGGTCGCGCAGGCGGATCAGCGTATCGATGAGGCGCCTGTTGTCGCGCTGGTGGAGGCCAATCGAGGGTTCGTCGAGCACGTACAGCACGCCCACGAGGCCAGAGCCGATCTGCGTTGCGAGGCGAATGCGCTGCGCCTCACCGCCGGAGAGCGTGCCAGCCGAGCGTGAGAGCGTGAGGTAGTTCAGGCCAACATCCACGAGGAAGTTCAGGCGCACCAGAATCTCAGTGAGCACCGGGGCAGCAATCTGCTTGGCTCGCCCGTCGAGGTGCACGTGCTTTAGAAAGTCGCGCGCCTCCATGATCGACAGGTCTGAAAGCGCTGCGATTGACAGGTCGCCGATCGTGACTGCGAGGACCTCCGGCTTCAAGCGGGCACCATTACAGACCGGGCAGGGCACCTCCCTCATGAATGAATCGAGGCGCTCCAACTGGTTTTCCGACTCCGTTTCGGCGCGCTTGCGCTCAATGTACGTAACCGCGCCCTCAAAACCCGTGGTGTAGGAACGCTGGCGACCCCACCTGTTCTTGTAGCGCACGTGAACTTCGTAGTTGTCGCCAAACAGGACCGCGCTTTGAACTCGCTTCGATAGGTCCTTCCACGGCGTATTCATTGAAAAGTCGAGCTTTTTCGCGAGCGCCTGCAGCAGGTTGCGATGGTACTTGTTGTTCGCCGTCCAGATGGCTACAGCGCCGTCGGCGAGCGATACGTCTTCATCTGGCACGAGCAGATCCGGATCCACTTCCAGTTTGGATCCGAGGCCGGAGCATTCGGGGCAGGCGCCGTAGGGCGCGTTGAAGGAGAATGTGCGCGGCTCAATCTCCTCAAGCATGAGGGGGTGGCCGTTCGGACACGCGCGCATCTCGGAGTAGCGGCGCGAACGGTTCGGGTCGTCCTCATCCAAATCGACGCGTTCGATCACGACAATGCCCTGCGTGAGTTCGAGTGCTGTCTCAACAGAATCCGTGAGGCGCTGGCGCAGGCCCTCGCGAATCACGAGGCGGTCGACCACGACGTCGATGTTGTGCTTCAGTTTCTTGTCGAGGCGAATGTCTTCATCGAGGCGGCGCAGCTCGCCGTTTACGCGCACGCGGGCGAAACCTTTTTGCCTCATCTCGTCGAACAGGTCTTGGTACTCGCCCTTACGACCGCGAACGAGTGGCGCGAGCACCATGAAACGCGTGCGCTCGGGCAACTCCAACACGGAGTCGACGATCTGCTGCGGGGTTTGAGCCGTAATCTCAGCCATACACACGGGGCAGTGTTGAACGCCGGCGCGCGCGTAGAGGAGGCGCAGGTAGTCGTGAATCTCCGTGATAGTGCCAACCGTGGAGCGCGGGTTTCGCGAGGTTGATTTCTGGTCGATCGACACTGCCGGTGAGAGGCCCTCAATGAAATCAACGTCGGGCTTGTCCATTTGCCCGAGGAACTGGCGGGCATATGACGAGAGTGATTCGACGTAGCGGCGCTGGCCTTCAGCGAAGATCGTGTCGAACGCGAGCGACGATTTACCTGAGCCAGACAGGCCGGTGAAGACGATCATGGAGCCTCGAGGAAGGTCGAGGTTAACGCTCTTCAAGTTATGCTGACGGGCACCGCGGACAATGATCGAATCTTTCACTCTTCTACCTTAAATAGTGCTAGGCGATTCCGCACATTTGTTCGATCAGAGCATATTTCGCTACCTGCTCTGGTGTTCGTTTTCGATTATTTTTCTGTTTTCGGCTTGTCAGCGTGAAAATACTCACTCATACCGCGATACTTGTTATATGCATACTTACGCCGTTATTTATGAATATGAACCGCAGCTGCTATCGCTGATCGACAATTGGCGTCCGGCACACCGCACGTATCTTCGCGACCTGCACAAGCAGGGCAAGCTATTCACTTCCGGCCACCTGCGCGATTCTGCCCACGCCGGCGCACTGCTGATCATGCGCACGGACTCCGCACAGGAAGCGAGGGAGCTCCTCGAGCAGGACCCGTTCTTTAAGCACGGACTCGTAACGAACATTATCGTTCGCGAATGGAAGCCGACCATTGGTGATCTGGCTGAGCGTTTCTCGAACGTAACGGACTTCCCGATCTCTAACCCGTAAACAGAGCCAACCTGTAGATCAGGTTTGTAAACACAACTATCCCCCTAGGTGTCCTGCATTTGAGCTAGCAGGCGCGCCCAGGGGGATAAGTTTTAGGCGTACTTTCGCAAGTGTTCGAGGAGGGCGTTTGCAACCTCCGCCGGCTTTTCAACAGCGGCGAGGTGAGCGGCAGCCTCAACGTAGTACAGGGTCACTTCCTCATTGCCACCAGCCTTAACGGCCTCGACGAGCTCGTTGGCGTCAGCCTCGGGCAGCGTGCCGTCAAACTCGGCGCGCACAACACCCATCGGTAGCGACACTTTGCCCAGGCCCTCGCGGTTGTCCATGTTCGCGATAACCTCGCAGCACTTCGCGTAACCCTCATCGTCGCAGGAGACGAACGTGTCGCGCGTGCGCTGAACTAGCGGCCCATTCTCTTCATAGAACGCGGGCGTAAACCAGCGCTGAAGAGTTCCCTCAACCAGCGACTGCGTGCCCTCGGTGCGGCTCTTTTCCGCGCGGTCACGCCACGCCTGCGAAGGTAGTAGCACCGGGCCGGAGCACATCATCATGAAGCTCTCGAGGCGCTCGGGGCGGTTGATCGCCATCCAGAGCGACATCATGCCGCCAAGAGAGAGGCCCGCCATGTGGAACTTTTCGATGCCCTCGGCGTCTGCGACCTCAAGAATCGCTTCGCCAAGCTGTTCGGGCGTGTACTCCCCCTCCACACTCGGAGTGGCCGACTCGCCGTGGCCTGGGAAATCCACACGGACAACGCGGTACGCACTTAGTGCTGACATAACCTCATCCCACATGTGCCTGTCGGAACCAAGGGACGAAGCTAGGAATACTGCAGGGGCGTCTTTCGGCCCCGCGATCTCATATGCAAGTGTCATACTTCTACGTTAACGCTTCTTGCCCGCTCGTCGTAGGATCATTGAGTGAAGATTTTGCGCTACATCGACCCGTTTGTCGTCTCAATCATTCTGATCCTCGTGATAGGAATCCTCGTTCCCATTCCGAACGAGTGGATCGAGGCGCTCACCTACGCGGGCACAGTAGCCGTCATGATCCTCTTCCTCGTTTACGGCATGAGGCTTCCAACCAGCGAAATCGTCGACGGCCTCAAAAACATCAAGCTACAACTCAGCGTGCTCCTCTCCACCTTCGTAGTGTTCCCCCTCCTTGGCGTTATCACGATGCCGCTCATGAAACCGATGCTGGGAACCACCTTCGCGCTTGGACTTCTCTACCTCACGCTGTTGCCTTCGACCGTGCAAAGTTCGGTCTCGTTCACTTCGATTGCGGGAGGCAACGTCGCGGCCGCAGTAACGTCTGCAACGATTTCGAACACGCTCGGTATGGTGTTCACTCCCCTGCTCGTCATGCTGATCATGGGTGCGTCGACTGGTGTCGGCTGGGGTTCGATCGTGGACGTGCTCACGAAGCTTCTGATCCCGTTCATCATTGGGCAGTTCTTGCAGCCGAAGCTCGGTGACCGCGTGCGGGCGAACAAGTGGCTTACAAAGTCGGTGGATCGCGGAACGATCCTCATCGTCGTGGCATCGTCGGTAGCGGGGGCGACCGCTCGCGGCCTGTGGGACACGCTCACGTGGGGTGACGCTGCGGGTCTCGTTGTTGCCTCTGGCGTGCTACTTGCGGTGATGATGTTTGGCACGTGGAAGGCAGGACATCTTTTGAAGATGAATCGCCGCGACAATATTGCGCTGCTCATGTGCGGGTCGAAGAAGTCGCTCGCAACGGGTTTGCCGATGGCCGCGATCATTTTCCCGCCCCACATTGTGGCGGCGGTGACAGTGCCTGTGATCGTTTTCCACCAGCTACAGCTGATGGTTGCCGCGATTATTGCAAGGCGTCTGAGCCTAACAACCTCAGACTCCGAAGAGACCACGTGGTAGCTACTCGTCGATGCTGCCTACGATCCGGGTCATGTCCCCGAACCTTCGAGCATGATTTCGATAAATCAGCTCAAGAACAGCCGACGCAACACCCGCAATCACGAGCACACCAACCCACTGAGAAGTCGTAGGCCACGTCAGCGCAAAAAACTCCCTCGCCGGCCTCACCACCACAATCGCAGCGCCAATACCAAGCATCGCAAACAGAATCAACGCGCGGTACGCAACGATCGGCCTCGACATCATCCCGAGCAAATACAGTGCAGAAATCAACACCGTAAGCGTCGCAACCGTCGACGCAACCTCGAGCGAAACAGACGCGTAAATACGCTGCGACACCAGCGCAGCCGTTCCAAGCACGACACCCGCAGGCAACGCAATATAGAGAGTCCTACGCAAAAACCCCGCCCGATACCTGCGGTAGTTCGGCGTCAGCGCAAGGAAAAACGCGGGCGTGCCAATAGTGAGACTAGAGATAATCGTGAGGTGCCTCGGCAAAAACGGATAGCGCCACGCAAAAATCGCAACCAGCACAGCAAGCAGTGCAGACATCGCAGTCTTCGTTAAGAACAGTGCCGAAACACGCTCCATATTCGCAATAATCCGGCGCCCCTCGGCAACCACGCGGGGCAGCTTCGAAAACTTTCCATCAATCAGCACGAGCTTCGCAACCGCGCGGGTCGCCGGTGCACCCGACCCCATTGCGATACCCAAATCCGCATCCTTCAAGGCGAGTACGTCGTTTACGCCGTCACCCGTCATCGCAACCGTATGACCGCGGCTCTGCAACGCCTTCACCATCTGACGCTTAGCCTCCGGAGTCACGCGCCCAAACACGTCGTACTCCTCCACCACCTCAGCCAACGCCTCCGGATCATCAGGCAAATCGCGCGCATCCATAACCTTCACCGGCTCGCGCTTCACGCCAACCTTATTCGCGATCATGCCAACCGTTAGCGGATTATCACCCGAAATAACCTTGATCCCCACATCCTGACGCAAGAAATACGACATCGTCGAAGCCGCATCCTCACGAATCGCCTCAGACAAAACGACAATTAGCACGGCCTCAACATCGGGCGGAATCACCGGATGATCTTCATCAATACGCTTAACCGAGGAGTGAGCCAGACAAACCACTCGAGCACCCGAACTCGCGTGCTTAGCCACAACCGCGCCCGCAGCCTCCGCGTTGACTGCCCCGCTCGTTAGGATCTCGGGAGCGCCGTAAAACCACGCACCAGCCTCAGTTACCGCAGCCGACCACTTGCGCGCCGAATCAAACGGCACCTGCTGAAGCAACTCAGCCGGTTCCACTGCGCTAAGCCCTGCCCTCGTCGCAGTCGCCGTCTGATTCTCCCCCTGCGCAACCATTGCGGCGAGTGCCGCCCTCGCCTGCTCCTCAAGACCCTCATTCAAGGAGATGAAGGCCTCCGGCGCGATCTCACCAGTGGTGATCGTGCCCGTCTTGTCAAGGCACAACCGATCAACGCGGGCCAAAACCTCCACGGCGTTAAGCTCCTGCATCAAAACCTTGTCGCGCGCAAGCCCCGCCGCCGCGAGAGCAAAGTTCAAAGAAGTGAGCAGCACGAGGCCCTGCGGGATCATCCCAACCACGCCGGCAATCGCAAGCACCACGGCGTGCTGCCACGTCGTACCCTCCTCGGAGCGAAGCTGAGATGCAACGAGCAGGAGCACAACCGGGAGGATCACCCAAGAAATCCACTTAAGGATCGTGTCGATACCCGCCGCAAGTTCTGATTCAGCCTTCTTAAACCGCTTCGCCTGGCGCGTCAGCTGATTCGCGTAAGAATCCGCACCAATCTTCTGCGTCTCAAACAGGCCCTCCCCCGCGACAACAGCTGTGCCGGAGAGCACCGGATCGCCCTCGCGCTTCCTCACCGGGACAGACTCACCCGTAAGCATCGACTCATCGATTCGAAGGCCGTAGCTTGCAAGCACCTCACCGTCCGTCGGCACCTGATCGCCAACCCGCAAAACCACGAGATCACCCTGGATCAGATCCGCCGAAGCAACCTCCATCTCCTCACCACCGCGAATCACGCGCGAGTGAGGCGCCTCCAAGATCGCAAGATTGTCTAGAACATACTTAGCGCGGATCTCCGAAATGATTCCAATCAGCGCGTTCGTCACCATCACGATTCCGAAAACCGCGTCACGCCAGTTACCAACCAGCAACACAACCACAACAGCGGTCGTCAAAATGGCGTTGAACAGGGTGAAAATATTCGCCTTAATAATCAGCTTGATCGGACGCGAAGTAGTTTCTTCAACACGGTTCGTTTGGCCACGCTCCAGGGCGAGCCGAGCATCCTCGCTGCTCTTTCCCACAAAACTGGAGTAACGGCTGTTAAGACTAGACACGCTTCGATATTAATGCCCCGAAGCAAATATCAGCCACCTAACACAAATGCCCGCACTAAACGCGCGGGCACTGTGGTCTTAAACTTCGAGACGCGAAGCTTTTTCGAGCGGAAGGTTAACCTTGCAACTCCTTCTTCTCGTCGTGCTTCGACTTGATGAGCGAGGCAATCACCGTGAGAACAAGCGTGCCCGCGATGAATCCAAGCGACAGCGGAATGCCGACCTCCGGCACGTTAAAGCCCTCACCGCCGTTAATGAACGGTAGATCGTTCTCGTGCATCGCGTGCAGAATCAGCTTCACACCAATGAAGCCTAGGATCGCAGCCAAACCGTAGTGCAGGAACACGAGGCGCTCGAGCAGGCCGTCGATCAAGAAGTACAGCTGACGCAGGCCCAGCAGCGAGAACGCGTTCGCCGCGAACACGAGGTACGGCTCCTTCGTGAGGCCAAAGATTGCCGGAATCGAGTCGAACGCAAACATGATGTCCGTCGAACCAAGCGCAAGAATCACGATGAGCATCGGCGTGATGTACGTGCGACCCGCGTGCCTGTGAAGCATCTTGTCCGACAGGAAGCCATCCGTTACAGGGAAAACCTTTCGCACCATGCGCACGAGCCTGGTTTCCTTGTACTCGTCATCCTCATCGTCGCCTTGAATACCTTCCTTCACCTGCGCGTACGCCGTGTAAAGCAACCACGCGCCAAAAATGTAGAAGATCCAAGCGAACTGCTCAATGATTGCAGCGCCAACCAGAATAAATATGAGGCGCATCACGAGCGCAATCACAATGCCGTAGAGCAACACCTTCTGCTGGTATTTACGCGGCACTCGGAACGCCGAAATAATGAGCACGAACACGAAAAGGTTGTCTAAAGACAGCGACTTTTCGGTAATGTAACCCGCCCAGTATTCGCCCGCATACCTCAGATCCCAGAAGAACCAGACGATAAAGCCAAACGCCACACCAAGAATAATGTACGCCACAGACCAAACAGTGGCTTCCTTCAATGTGGGTTCGTGCGGGGTACGAACGTGACCAATAATGTCAACGGCAATGAGCGCAATAATAATCGCGGCCAGCATAACCCAGCCGATAGCATGAACGTCCAATGAAAAGGCTTTCGGTAGACCAAACAGGTTTCTGCCGAAGGTCTTCTCCACCACCGAAGTGGCTACAACACCGGGTTTTCACCGTGCTGACGATGCTGTATTCATGGGAGTACTCCCCTTCGCTCCTTCATCTTAACCAAAGCTCAGCCAATTCTCAGAGTCGACAGGCAATGGCATTAATCACCGAATCAGTCGGCCGCCTTCATCTGGCGAAGCTCCTGCTTCAGCTCCTTCAGCTCGTCACGCAGGCGCGCAGCAACCTCAAACTGCAGGTCTTCCGCAGCCAAATGCATCTGCTTCGTCAGCTCATCGATTAGGCCGGCCAAGTCCTCCTGAGCCGCCCCCGCAAGGCGAGCTCTTGCCGAAAGATCAACCTTTCCAGCTGCCCTGGAGTCTGCTACAGCCTTGCGGTAGCCTCCCTCAAGAAGCTCCTCCGTGTCGATGTCCTCACGCGCAAGCATGTCGGTGACGTCCTGAATCTTCTTGCGAAGCGGCTGCGGGTCGATACCGTGCTCCTCGTTGTACGCGATCTGCTTCTCGCGCCTGCGCTCAGTTTCGTCAATCGCCTGACGCATCGAATCCGTAATGTTGTCGGCGTACATGTGCACCTCGCCAGACACGTTTCGGGCGGCGCGGCCAATCGTCTGAATCAGCGAGCGCGTGGAGCGAAGGAAGCCCTCCTTGTCGGCATCCAGAATCGAAACAAGCGACACCTCCGGCAGGTCGAGGCCCTCGCGAAGCAGGTTAATGCCAACCAAAACGTCGAACTTGCCCTGACGTAGCTCGCGCAGCAGCTCCACGCGTCGTAGCGTGTCGACGTCGGAGTGCAGGTACTCCACGCGCACTCCCCTCGCCGAAAGATAGTCGGTGAGATCCTCAGCCATACGCTTCGTGAGAGTCGTGACGAGCACGCGCTCATCGCGCTCCACGCGCTTGTTCACCTCATCGAGAAGATCGTCGATCTGACCCTTCGTAGGCTTCACCACGATCTTCGGATCCACAAGACCCGTCGGGCGAATAATCTGCTCTACAACGCCACTCGACTGCTCCATCTCATACGGGCCGGGCGTTGCAGACATGTACACGGTCTGCCCAACGCGCTCCAAAAACTCCTGCCATTTGAGAGGCCTGTTATCCATCGCCGAAGGCAGGCGGAACCCGTGATCCACCAACGTGCGCTTACGCGACATGTCGCCCTCGTACATTGCGCCAATCTGCGGCACAGTCACGTGAGACTCGTCAATAATCAGCAGGAAATCGTCCGGGAAATAGTCCAGGAGCGTGTGCGGGGGCGTGCCCGGGCCGCGTCCATCGATGTGACGCGAATAGTTCTCAATACCCGAAGCCGTACCAATCTCGCGCATCATCTCAAGGTCGTAGGTTGTGCGCATACGCAGGCGCTGCGCCTCCAGCAACTTCCCCTGACGCTCAAACCACGCCACGCGCTCGTCCAACTCCTCCTCAATCGTCTTCAGCGCACGCTTCATGCGCTCCTCGCCCGCAACATAGTGCGACGCCGGGAAGAGGTACACGTGGTCGGTTTCGCGGATCAGGTCGCCCGTGATCGGGTGCAGGTACGCGAGAGCGTCGATCTCGTCGCCGAACATTTCGATGCGGATCGCGAGTTCCTCATAGACCGGGATGATTTCGATCGTGTCGCCGCGAACGCGGAACGTGCCGCGCGTGAACGCGATGTCGTTGCGCGCGTACTGCATGTTTACAAACGCACGCAGTAGATCCTCGCGGGCAACCTCCATGCCGACGCTAAGCTCAACCATGCGGGCCACGTACTCTTCGGGCGTACCAAGGCCGTAAATCGAGGATACTGACGAGACCACAACCGTGTCTCGCCTCGTGAGGAGGGAGTTCGTCGCCGAGTGACGCAGGCGCTCCACCTCATCGTTAATCGAGGAGTCCTTCTCAATGTAAGTGTCCGTCTGCGGAACGTACGCCTCAGGCTGGTAGTAGTCGTAGTACGACACGAAGTATTCGACCGCATTATTTGGCAGCAGGTTGCGAAGCTCCGCCGCTAACTGCGCGGCGAGAGTCTTATTCGGCGCCATGAGGAGGGTTGGGCGCTGCAACTTCTCAATCAGCCAAGCCGCGGTCGCGGACTTACCTGTACCCGTGGCGCCAAGGAGAACTACGTCTTTCTCGCCAGCATTAATCCGCTCAGTTAGTTCACGGATCGCATTAGGCTGATCGCCCGAAGGAGAAAACTCCGACACAACCTCGAACGGAGCTTCCTGACGCACAACGTGATTACCCATATCCACAAGTTTATGGCGTAACAGGTGTTTTAGCAGATGCGGTCAGACACAAGTAGCGCGCGGTAAATCTCGCGTGCAACCTCCTGGACGTCTTCAACCGACCCGTTGTTTTCAATCACGATGTGCGCCTTCGAGGCCATTTCGTCACTGCTCATCTGGCCGGCAATGCGAGCCCGAGCATCCACCTCATCCATGTTGCGCACGTTAACCAGGCGGTCGACGCGAACCTCCTCGTCGGCAACCACTACCGCGACCGCGTCCATGAGCTTTTCCGAGCGACTTCCGATCAGGATCGCAGCGTCGTACACCGCCAGTTCGCCGGGCGTAGCAGTCTCCAGGATTTCGAGAGCGCGATCCCAGATGCGTCCATGCGTTATGCGATTCAAGTCGGCGAGCGCCTCCTCGTCGGAAAACACGATCTTCGCAAGCCCCGCGCGGTCGAGCACTCCCCCGGGCACGATGTGCTCGCCGAAACGATCGGCAATCTCCTTTAGAGCGGGCATGCCGGGTTCTACGATTTCGCGAGCAATCTTGTCGGCATCCGCAAGGTGTGCGCCCATCTGCTGCCAGATGGCAGAAACCGTGGACTTTCCCGCACCAATACCGCCTGCAAGGCCGAGCCACATGCCGCGCCCCTTATCGGAACCAACCTCTCGTAGGGCTTTCAGTGTGGTGTCGTCGATGGTCGCGCGCGCGTCACCGCTCGTGATTTCCATGGCACTTACCTTTCAACATTTCTCAGCTCAAATCTACTGGGCAACCGCCGCCGCGCGCGAACTGTACAACCGGCAATCTGCCACGAGGCCCGCACCCCGAAACTAAACACGAGTCATTCCCGGATACGAAAGAGGCCGGACTTGCGTCCGGCCTCTTCCTCAAGCATTCACTTAGTTGTTCGTGAGCTTCTCACGAAGTGCAGCGAGTGCCTCATCCGATGCGAGAGTGCCCTCAGACTCGACCGGGGTCGAGTAAGAAGCCTGCTCTTCGATCTTCGGAGCGGACTCTG
>JAUNLN010000028.1 GCA_030532245.1 Actinomycetaceae bacterium | reverse complement strand
CCGTTTACGAACCGAAGCCCCGTATCGAGTCGGCACGTTAGGGGAGTGGGGGCAGACGCCTCCTCAGTCGGGAAAATGTTCTCCCGTCTAAGCCTTTGTGCGAGGAACAAAGCGCGACGGAGCTGAAAAAGTGTGCAGAGCCTGAAACCTTATTCACACCCGCTAAAATTCGGCCAATTGCGGCCCTCTAGATACACTAAGAGAGGTTTTGGACCCGCGAAAAATAAGCGTTTTTCTAGGTCTATTAGCTTCGGAAGGAAAACTATGAGCGACGATTTCAAGTCAGCATCCGCGGGGCAAGTACGCGCCGTCTCCGGCCGCCCTCCGGCAGCATCGACACCCATGGAGTTCTGGCAGGGTCTATCCGCAGCCGTGGTCGATCAGATCGCTGACAAATGGCATGCAACCAGCGAGCTTTACCGCAAGGGTCGCCGCCAACACTACTTCTCCGCAGAGTTCCTCATGGGCCGCGCCCTCTTGAACAACCTCCTCAACCTTGGCCTCGTCGATGAGGCGAGCGAGGCGGCAGAAGCATTTGGCCACAACCTCAGCGAAGTTCTCGAGCAGGAACCCGACGCGGCACTCGGCAACGGTGGCCTCGGCAGGCTCGCAGCTTGCTTCCTCGACTCCTGTGCAACACAGAACCTCCCGGTAGTTGGCTACGGCATCCTCTACCGCTACGGCCTGTTCAAGCAGGAGTTCAACAACGGCTTCCAAACCGAGCATCCGGACTCGTGGATGGAGGAGGGCTACCCCCTCGTCATTCGCCGCGAAGAAGAAGTCCGTTACGTCAACTACGCCGACCTTAAGGTAAAGGCAATCCCCCACGACATGCCGATCACCGGCTACGGCACCGACAACGTGGGCACGCTCCGCCTATGGAAGGCCGAGCCGATCGAAGAGTTCGACTACGACGCGTTCAACTCCCAGCGCTTCACCGACGCAATCGTCGACCGCGAGCGCACGCACGACATTTCCCGCGTGCTCTACCCGAACGACACGACGTATGAGGGCAAGGTTCTGCGCGTACGCCAGCAGTACTTCTTCGTCTCCGCGTCCCTCCAGGAGATTGTTGAGAACCACCTTAAGGTTCACGGCACTCTCGAAAACTTTGCTGAATACAACTCGGTTCAGCTGAACGACACGCACCCCGTGCTCGCAATCCCTGAGCTCATGCGCCTCCTCATGGACGAGCATGGTCTCGGCTGGGTTGAGGCTTGGAACATCGTGTCGAACACGTTCGCTTACACGAACCACACGGTGCTCGCGGAGGCTCTTGAGACGTGGGAGATTTCGATCTTCGACCGCCTCTTCCCGCGCATCATGGAAATCGTGTGGGAGATCGACCGCCGCTTCCGCATGGAAATGCACGACCTTGGCCTCGACGATGGTCGCATCAACTACATGGCGCCCGTTTCCAACGGTGTCGTGCACATGGCTTGGATCGCATGCTACGCCTCCTACTCGATCAACGGTGTTGCAGCCCTGCACACGGAGATCATTAAGAGGGAGACGCTCGGCGAGTGGCACGACATTTGGCCTCTCAAGTTCAACAACAAGACGAACGGCGTGACGCCTCGCCGCTGGTTGAACCAGTGCAACCCGCGTCTTGCAAGCCTCCTCACGGAGGTTACGGGTTCGGACGAGTGGGTTCGCAACCTCGACGCTCTGAAGCCGTTCGCCGACGCCGGTAACGACGAGATTTACGAGCGCCTCAACGAGATCAAGTACCAGAACAAGGTTGATTTCGCGAAGTGGATCAAGGAGCGTCAGGGCATCGACATTGATCCGGACGCGATCTTCGACGTTCAGATTAAGCGCCTCCACGAGTACAAGCGTCAGCTGCTGAACATCATGTATGTGCTTGACCTGTACTTCCGCCTCAAGGATGATCCGAAGGCTGATATTCCGCCGCGCGTCTTCATTTTTGGCGCGAAGGCTGCCCCAGGTTATGTGCGTGCGAAGGCGATTATCAAGCTCATTAACGAGGTTGGCCGCCTGATCAACTCTGACCCGCATATTTCGAAGATCCTGAAGGTTGTTTTCGTTGAGAACTACAACGTTTCGCCGGCTGAGAAGATCATTCCGGCTGCGGACGTTTCGGAGCAGATCTCGACCGCTGGTAAGGAGGCTTCGGGCACGTCGAACATGAAGTTCATGATGAACGGTGCTCTAACCCTTGGCACGCTTGATGGTGCGAACGTGGAGATTGTAGATTCTGTGGGCTACGACAATGCTTACATTTTCGGTGCTCGCGAGGAGGCTCTGCCGGAGCTTCGCCGCACGTACGATCCGCGCCACCAGTACGAGACGGTGCCGGGCTTGCGTCGCGTGCTTGATGCGTTCACGGACGGCACCCTCAACGATGGTGGTACGGGCATGTTCCACGATCTGCGCTGGTCGCTCCTCAATACGAACGGTTACGAGCCTGCTGACATGTACTACTTGCTCGGCGACTTTGAGGATTACCGTAACGTGCGCGACAAGATGGCGGAGGATTACGCGGACCGTAAGAAGTGGGCTGCTATGGCTTGGAAGAACATCACTGAGTCTGGCCGCTTCTCGTCTGACCGTACGATCCGCGACTACGCGAATGAGGTTTGGAAGATCAAGGCAACCGAGATCTAAACCATTTCTTGGGTGGCGGGTCTGCTCGACTAAGGTCGGGTGGGCCCGCCCTTTTGTACTCTTACGGTTTGTCTAGGGTGACGTTTTTGAGCATCGTCCAGCCGGGGTAAAACTCGAGGGTGGCCGGTACTTCGTGAGGTAGGTAGTTGGTGACGTAACCGATGATGTTTTCGAAGTGGGGGAGTAGCGGTATTTCTTCGCGTACTTTGAGGTAGAGGTCGCGTTCCACGTCGTATTCGTCTTCCTCATTATTGATACGGACGATGAGCGCGCAGTGCCCGGTGGCTTCGATGTTGTCGATTCTGTAGCCGATGATGGATCCGCGCGCGTGCGTTGTGCCTTTGCGGAGAGTTTCTGCGTAGGCACGTATGGAGTAGATAGTCCAGACAGTGAAGGCGATGAGGAGGGTTGTGCCTGCGATCCTCATGATGAGTAGCGCTGTAGCGGGTAATTGCCAGGGCGCCATCCAAAGTATTGTGACGCCAAGTAGGGTGGCTAGGCCGTAGAGGAATAGCCGCATGGAGCTTCGCGTCAGCGCATACCGTTTAGCAGTGTCTTTCGTTATCGCGTTGGTGAATACCATCGCAAGGAAAGAGCCTAGCGTGATCACGATTAGGATCACCGCTGTTGCGTCGAGTACTGGATGCCCCAAGTGCGTCCTCCACTATGAAGACTTATGAGGGCGGAGTGCGCCCTCTTTCAAGTTAGCTATCGTGCGGACTAGCGGCTACAAACAGCCAGTTAACAGTTGAGAAACTTTAGCGAAAAGGGGTGCTTACGCTCGCCGTGCGTAGAGTTGTTGCTCCGGGCACCCACTGAAGTGAGGGCCCGGAGCAACTGTTAAACGGTGGTGACTCCCTGTAAGAACCCGGCCGGTCAGTAACAGCCGGGCAAGTGAGTGTCTAGGAGGCGGGTGCCGGGCGAAACCCGGCAAGTTCGGAACGGTTTAGTAGCCCGGCTCCAAGGGGATAACGAACCACAAGATCAGGTAGACGAGCAAACCCGATCCCGCACCCAAAACCAAGATCAAAGCAAGAATGCGAACCAACGCTGGATCCCAGTTGTATGTTCTAGCAATTCCGCCACACACGCCCGCAACGTAGCGGTCAGTTCTCGAACGGAAAAGTTGTGGCCTCATGATGTCCTCCAAGCTGTGTTAACGACTTCCCCTCCATTATCGAAAACACAAACGCCAAAAACTATCGGGGAACACCCTGAATTATCCCGCCACACTCAGGGTTCACGAAGTAAGGGTAGACGCTCAGGGAACAACCAGGGTGCTCCCCCATATCTTAAAAACCCCTGAACGGATAGCGTTAAAACAAGAAGTTTTACAAACCGAAAGAGGTAACAATGTCCACTCAAATGCAGACCGCAGGTGGGCCTGCTCCACGCCACGACGCCGGCACAAGAAACCCAATCGTCCAGCTCCGCGGCGTAACCAAAATCTACGGACGCACCGACGACGTACGCGTAATCGCCCTCGACGACGTCGACCTCGACATCTACGAAGGCGAATTCACGTCAATCATGGGGCCCTCAGGATCCGGCAAATCAACCCTCCTACACTCCCTCGCAGGCCTCGACTCAGTTACCTCCGGAACCGTCACAATCGCCGGCCGCGAACTCACATCCATGAACGACAAAGTGCTCACCCACTTCCGCCGCGACAACATCGGATTCGTATTCCAAGCATTCAACCTCGTACCAACCCTCGACGCGCGAGCAAACATGCTCCTCCCCATGCGCCTCGCCGGCCGCACCGTAGACAAACACTGGATGGACCAAATCGTACGAACCCTCCAACTCCACGAACGCCTAAACCACAAGCCACACGAACTCTCCGGCGGGCAACAACAACGCCTCGCCGTCGCGCGAGCACTCCTCTCCCGCCCCGCAGTACTCGTCGCCGACGAACCCACCGGCAACCTCGACTCCGCCTCATCCGCCGAAGTGCTCAACCTCCTGCGCAGCGCAGTAGACCACCTCGGCCAAACCGTAATCATGGTCACCCACGACGTCGACGCGGCATCCATCGCAGACCGCACCCTCGTCGTACGAGACGGGCGCATCGTAGCCGACATCGCGCAACCCACGCCCGAAAAGATCGGAGACGTGACCCGATGAAAGGGCTACTTACCGCAAACCTCAAAGCACACGGCGCACGCTACAGAGCCACCGCAATCGCGGTAGCCCTCGCAACCGCCTTCATCCTCACCGCATTCGGCCTCACCGGAGCAATCGAATACTCCGCACGCATGTCCGTCGCCTCCGAAGTCTCCGGCGCACAAGGCATCGTCTACGACATTCCCCGCGAATCCACGGACAACCCAGCCGACAAAACCGGCAACATCATCCTCAACAAACTAGAGGAAGACCCCGCAGTAGAAGTCGAAACAATCTACTACGAGTCAGAACACTACACGACAGCCACAAGCGCCGAAGGAGGCTACCTCGGAATCGCAGAAGTACGATCCGAACCCTTCCACAACCCGAAAGTCGTCGAAGGTAAAATGCCCTCCGCGCCCGGCGAAATCGCAATCCCCGACTTCGCGAAAAACAACCTCAAAGTCAAGCTCGGCGACGAGCTAACCGCAGAATACGCCGGCGAAAAATTCAAACTAGTAGGCACCCTCGAGGTAGCCAACGGCCTCTCGTTCATGCCAAGCGCGCTAGTAGCAAAGGGTGAAATACAAAAACTCTACCCAGACGCAGTGCCCTCCTCACTCCTCTTTAGAGTCGACGGCAAAAACGACGCGGAAGCAGTCAAGCACGTGCAGGCACTCATCGCCTCCGCAGGCGTCGACTTCAACGAAGAGGAATTCGTGCACAGCGCCGACGAATACGTCGAATTACAAATGGAAGACATCGCGGAAGGCATGTCCAGCTTGATCCTCACCGCCCTCGTATTCCCCGGAATCGCAGCGGCAACCGCGATCATTGTCATCTCCACAACCTTCCAAGTCATGCTCGCCCAGCGCAAACGCGAACTCGCCCTCCTGCGCGCAATCGGAGCAGACTCCCGCCAAATCAGGTCGCTCATGATCCGCGAAAACCTGCTCGTTGGACTCCTATCCTCCGTAATCGGTATCGTGATAGGCGCGGTAGCTGCGACACTCATCAACAAACTGTCGAGCATTACGCCCACCTACATGGATTCCTTCCTCGCCATTCCGCTGTGGGGTTACGTGAGCGCCCTCGCAATCGGCGTGCTAATCACCCTCATTGCTGGCATTCGCCCCGCACTGCAGGCTGGTAGCCTCTCGCCGATGGTCGCGCTCGCCCCGGTTGAAAGCGAAGCCGTTCAAAAGAACAAGCGCTTCGTACGCCTAGGTCTGGGCATCGCAATCACGGTTCTGGGTGGAGCAATCACCACGCTTGCAGTGATGAGTGAAGACTTCGGCATCGAAGTGCAAGAGTTTGGCATCGCCTTCCTCGGTGGCCTCGTCACCTTCGTTGGCGCACTAACCCTCCTAACCTGGCTCGTGCCCTACATTACGCGCGGCGTTGGAAAACTCGTTGGCAAGGGCAGCGTCACCTTCCAAATGGCTGGCGAAAACACGTGGCGTAACCCGGCCCGTACGGGCGCGACGGGTACAGCCCTCATCCTCGGCGTAACGCTCGTGACCATGATGATGGTCGGCGCGAAGTCGGTGGAAAGCTCGATCCTCACCGAGATCGACCAGAAACGCCCGATAGACTTCGTGATCAGTACCGATGCAGGAAGGCCCCTCACCGACTCCGAGATTGCAGGTATTCGCGAGACGGAGGGAGTAGAGCAGGTCGTAGAATCCCGCGCGTTCTACGTTGCACCCACCGAAAATCCGGTTGACGGCGAAATGCCTTTCATGGAGCTCAAGTTCATTGAAGGTAAGGAACTCTCCGGAGTTGCCCACTCTCCGGTTGTCAGCCCCGAGGTGGGGAAGATCGGCGTGAACGGATGGCTTTACGATCCCGAGGTGAAAACCCTAACATTCGGCCCCGAGGGCAGGACCCGCACCTTCCAAACGGAAGTGGCCAGGACTCCTGACTACACTCTCGCCACCAGCGACTTTGAGGCACTGCGCGACATCTACGGGGAGGAAGCCACCGACACTTCGGTTCTCTACGTGAGGATCAAAGACGACCTTTCAATCTCGCAGGTGATTGAACTGACGAGCACGATCTCTGAACAGGTTGAAATGCCGTTCGTTGAGGGTAGTGCCGGGGAACGAGCAGCGATGCTACTCGCGATTCGAAGCATGCTCATCGCAACGATCGTGATGCTCGCAGTCTCGGTACTGGTCGCACTCGTCGGTGTAACAAACACGCTCGCACTCTCGGTAGTTGAACGCAAACGCGAAAACGCGATGCTGCGAGCACTAGGCATGACGAAGGGAGACTTGCGTCGAATGATCACGTGGGAAACCGTGCTCATGGCAGGTATCTCGATCGTCATCGGATCGGCACTTGGAATCGGTTTCGGCGCCCTTGGCCTCGCCGCACTACCGCTTGAAGGAGTAAACCGCATGCTGATTATCCCGTGGGGTCAGGTTGGTGCAGCCGCACTGATCGCCCTGATAGCAGCACTCCTCGCATCCATCATGCCGGCCCGTCAAGCAGCCAAAGCTTCGCCGGTTGGGGCACTAGCGGACGTTGGCTGAACATAAAAATATCGGGGACTCGCAATGCGCTAGCGAGTCCCCGATATTTTGTTGCCGTTAGTTCTTCACAACCAGAAGGTCGCCGAACTTCTCACGTGCAGTCTCAAAACGCTTGGCAACGTCAGCCCAGTTAACGACGTTCCACCAAGCCTTCACGTAGTCAGCCTTCACGTTCTTGTAATCCAAGTAGAAAGCGTGCTCCCACATGTCGAGCATGAGTAGCGGAACAACGCCAACCGGAATGTTGCCCTGCTGGTCAGTCAACTGGAAGGTTACGAGACGGCCCGAAATCGTGTCGAATGCGAGAATGCCCCAGCCCGAGCCCTGCAGGCCAAGAGCTGCTGCTGCGAACTGTGCCTGGAACTTCTCGAACGAACCAAAGTACTCGTCGATTGCTGCTGCAAGCTCACCCTCGGGGCGGCCCTGACCCTCCGGGGTCATGTTCTTCCAGAACACGGAGTGGTTTGCGTGGCCACCGAGGTTGAACGCAAGGTTCTTCTCCCAAAGGTTGATAGCCGCGAAGTCACCCTTCTCGCGAGCCTCTTCAAGCTTCTCAAGCGCGGTGTTTGCGCCACCAACGTAGTTTGCGTGGTGCTTGGAGTGGTGAAGCTCCATGATCTGAGCCGAAATGTGCGGCTCAAGTGCAGCGTAGTCGTAATCTAGTTCCGGCAGAGTGTAAACAGCCATGTTGAACTCCTAAGTCTGGTTGGTGCCGTAATATTTGCACCGTATTAAATCGGTGTGACACTTTGACTTTACCGAAGGGTTTGGCCGTGCGCATGTTTGTGAGGGATTTATCGCAAATGGCGTAATATACATCAGACGTTTGAAAACCTGAAAACGAGCTGAGAAAACCGCTATATATCACTGTTTTAGGTTCAGACCATAAGAAATATTTAAGCAACGAGGTGGTTTTGAAAAATGCCTGCACTCGGTCTTGACGCCCGCTTGATCGACCTTTTACGCTCCGATCTTCGCGCCGTTTCGTTCGCCCTTAGCGAAGTGAATGACCTTATGGGCGAGGAGGCGTCTGCCGCGCTCCTTCGTAACGAGCGGGTGCCCGCGTTGCTGGCGGCTCGGGCGGCGAATTCTCACCTCGCGACGGCGGTGCGGCTTTTCGTGTTGTGGGATGTGGTCGAGGAGGCGGATGTGGAGGCCGCGCTTCCGTCGATCGGCGTAGAGGGGCTTTCCCGCCTGGGGTTGATTGAGCATATAGATATAGGAGTGCGGGCGCGGGTTCAGTTGCAGCCGCACGAGGCGCAGATCGACGGTGAGACGTACAGCTGGTGGATTGCGTCGGATTTGGGGGAGGGCCTGACGGGCACGGCTCCGGGGCGCGACCACGTGCTTGGAATTGGTGGCGCGACGCGCACGTTGCTTGAACTGACGCCTCGCGAGCAGGTTGATTCTGTGCTCGACCTTGGCACGGGGTGCGGTGTGCAGGCGATGTATGCGAAGACGCATGCGCGCCGAGTTGTGGCAACGGATTTGTCGAAGCGCGCGGTCGATTTCGCGCGGTTCAACTTCGCGCTCAATGAGCTGGATATTGAGGTGCGCGAGGGGTCGCTGTTCGAGCCGGTGAACAAGGAGCGTTTCGACCTGATCGTGTCGAACCCGCCGTTCGTGATTACGCCTGATTCGCTTCGCGCTGGAGGAGTCGTCGAGTACCGCGACGGCGGCCGCTCAGGCGATGACCTGGTTAAAGAGGTAGTGGTTGGAGCGGCGAGCCACCTGACTGCAGGCGGCCGCGCGGTGATGCTCGGAAACTGGGAGATCAAGACTGACTGGGAGGAGCATCCGCGGGCGTGGGCGCGCGAGGCTGGCTTGCACGCGTGGTTCGTGCAACGCGAGCGCCTCGATCCGGCGCAGTACGTGGAGATGTGGATGCGCGATAACGGTGCGCGCCTTGCCAAAACCGCCGTCGAATATGAGGAGACCTACCGCCTGTGGTTTGAGGACTTCCGCGAGCGCGGCGTGAGCGGTGTTGGCCTTGGAATAATCGCGCTTGCAAACCCCTCCGGCAGTGAACCCGTGGTCGTGTGCGAGGAAGTCGTAACCCCAACGAGCGCGCAGGGCAGCTACATGTCCCAAACAATGAGCGAGATCTTTAACCACGAGATCACCCCAGAAATCACGGACGAGGAGGTGTTCACTCGCGCGTCGGATGTGCGCCAGGAGCGCCATTTTGAGCCCGGTGAGGTGGATCCGCAGGTGATTATTGCGACGCAGGGCGACGGGTTTGGCCGGAGGATTCAGCTGAATTCGCAGGTGTCGGCGGTGCTGGGCGCGTGTGATGGGGAGCTGGCGGTGGGTCAGATTATTACGGCGTTGCATGTGCTGACGGAGGAGGATCGGGAGGAAATCTCGAGGCGTGTGTATAGCCAGCTGGGGTTGCTTGTGAGGGCTGGTATGCTTCGGCGAATCGGCTAGTTTGTGCGGGATTTTCGTAACACTAGGTAGCGCCTGTGGTAAGACTTATGCAAAAGTAAAGGGCGTAGGCGACAGCTTGTTGCTCGTATGGATGGTCCGCGTCCGCTGCGGTGCGGAAGGAAGAGGATGAAGTGGCGGGTAAGAAACTCGTTATTGTGGAGTCTCCAGCCAAGGCTAAGACGATTGCTAATTATCTTGGCCCGGACTTTACGGTTTTAGCTTCGGTGGGGCATATCCGCGACTTACCTCAGCCTTCGGAGTTGCCGGCGGATAAGAAGAAGGGGCCGCTCGGTAAGTTTGCTGTCGATATTGAGAATGATTTTGCGCCTTATTACATGGTGAATCCGGATAAGAAGAAGACGGTCACCGAGCTGAGGCGCGCGCTTAAAGAGGCTGATGAACTCTATCTCGCAACGGATGAGGACCGCGAGGGTGAGGCGATTGCGTGGCATTTGCTTGAGGTGTTGAAGCCGAAGGTGCCGGTTAAGCGCATGGTGTTTAACGAGATTACGAAGGACGCGGTTACTGCGGCGCTTGCGAATACTCGTGAGGTTGACACGCGCCTGGTGGATGCGCAGGAGACTCGTCGTATTTTGGATCGCCTTGTTGGCTATGAGGTTTCGCCGGTGCTGTGGCGCAAGGTGAATCGCGGTCTGTCGGCTGGTCGAGTGCAGTCGGTGGCGACTCGCCTGGTGGTGGATCGCGAGCGTGAGCGTATGGCGCACGTGTCGGCGAGCTACTGGGATATTGAGGTCGGTTTTGCGGCTGACGATAAGTTCGCGGCGAAGGTCAGCCACGTGGATGGTTTGCGGGTGGCGCAGGGCCGCGATTTTGCCGACAATGGCGAGCTGAAGAAGCCGCTTGAGGTTCTTCATTTGAATGAGGAGGCGGCTCGAAAGCTTGCGTCCGAGCTTGAGGCTTTGGGGGAGCGCGGCGCTTCGGTGCTGAAGGTTGAGCAAAAGCCGTATAAGAGGCGTCCGGCGGCTCCGTTTACTACGTCGACGCTCCAGCAGGAGGCGGGGCGTAAGCTGCGTTGGAATTCGCGTGACACGATGCGTACGGCTCAGTCGCTGTACGAGAACGGTTACATCACGTACATGCGTACCGACTCGACGGCGCTGTCGAAGGAGGCTTTGACCGCGGCTCGCGAGCAGGCACGCGAAATGTTTGGCGCGGATTTTGTGCCGTCGTCGCCGCGGATTTACGCGAAGAAGGCGAAGGGTGCGCAGGAGGCGCATGAGGCGATCCGCCCGGCGGGTAATCATTTCCGTTCGCCAAAGGAGTTGCGCGGCAAGCTGAGCTCGGCTGAGCTGGAGCTTTACGATCTGATTTGGAAGCGCACTATCGCGTCGCAGATGACGGATGCGACGGGCACGACCGACACTCTCCGCATCGGCATGCATACGGCTGCGATGGATGAGGTGGGGCCTCTCGCCTCGGGCGAGCACGATGTGACCGCTTCGGTTTCGGGTACGGTGATCACGCATCAGGGGTTCCTCGCAGCGTATGAGGAGGGCCGCGACGCGAGCCAGTACGACCGCGACGCGCAGGGTGATCAGCGGTTGCCGAAGCTTTCTGCGGGCGAGCCGGTGGATGTTGTGAGTGCTACGCCTGAGGGGCACGAGACGACTCCTCCGCCGCGTTACACGGAGGCGTCCCTCGTGAAGGCGCTGGAGGAGCGCGGTATTGGCCGCCCGTCCACGTATGCGGCGACGATTTCGGTGATTACGGATCGCGGTTACGTGACGAAGCGCGGTCAGGCGCTGGTGCCCTCGTGGGTGGCGTTCTCGGTGACGCGCCTGCTTGAGGAGCATTTCGGCAACCTCGTTGACTACGATTTCACGGCGACGATGGAGCAGGATCTCGACCATATTGCGTCGGGCGAGCAGAACTCGGTGGCGTGGCTGAAGTCGTTCTACCTCGGTGAGGGCAAGGACGCGCCGCAGGTTTCGGATGACGGCAAGGGCCTTCGCCACCAGGTGGAGTCGCTTGGCGAGATTGATGCCCGCGCGGTGAACTCGATGGATCTTGGCGGTGGCGTAACGCTTCGCGTTGGCCGCTACGGCCCGTACCTGGAGCGCGACGACGAGACGCGCGCGAACATTCCACCCGAGGTCGCCCCCGACGAGCTGAGCCCCGAGAAGGTCGAGGAGCTGTTCAAGGAAGCGGAAAACGACGGCCGCGTGCTTGGCACGAACCCGAAGAATGGCCGCGAAATCCAGGCGCTCAAGGGCCGCTACGGCCCGTACGTGTCCGAAGTGATTTCGGAGGAGGAGCAGGCCGGCTCTAAGACGAAGATCAAGCCGGCGACGGCGTCGCTGTTTAAGTCGATGGACTTGGCAACGATCTCCTTGGAGGAGGCGCTGAAGCTCCTGTCGCTGCCTCGCGAGGTTGGCAAGGACGGCGAAGGCGTTGCGATCACGGCGCAAAACGGTCGCTTCGGCCCCTACATTAAGCGCGGCTCGGATTCGCGTTCGCTCGAGACGGAGGAGCAGATTTTCTCTATCACGCTCGCGGAGGCGCTGGAGTTGCTCGCGCAGCCGAAGACGCGTGGGCGCAGGGCTGCGAAGCCGCCGCTACGGGAGTTTGGGCTTGATCCGGTGTCGGAAAAGAAGGTGACGGTCAAAGACGGTCGCTGGGGCCCGTACATTACGGATGGTACGACGAATATTTCGGTTCCGAAGAACGAAAGTATTGAGGGGCTAACCGAGGAGCGCGCGTTCGAGCTACTTGCTGAGAAGCGTGCGAAGGGCCCGGCTAAGCGCACAACTACGCGCAAGACGACCACCAGGAAGACGGCCGCGAAGAAGACGACTACGCGAAAGACTGCGGCTAAGAAGGCTCCGGCTAAGACCGCGGCTAAGAAGACCACAACTAAGGGTGCTTCCGCTACGAAGGCTTCCGAGGAGGAGTAGGTTAGCCGGGTTCTCGGTACGCTTTTTGAGGCCGCGTGTGGCGGGTGAAGATTTCGTGTCCAACCCATGTGTCAGGATATTCCTATGAGGCAAAATCAAGTTTCGTATCCGGGTTTGTTCATCACCTTTGAGGGTGGTGATTCGTGTGGGAAGTCAACGCAGGTGGCTCTAACCCACGAGTGGCTGAAGAGCCGGGGCGTCACGCCCGTGCTTACGCGTGAGCCGGGCGGTACGGATCTTGGGGAGAAGCTTCGCGAGCTGATTTTGCATGGGCCGGACGACATGGATCCGCGCACGGAAGCCCTCCTTTATAGTGCGCAGCGTTCCTACCACATGGCCACGAAGGTCTTGCCCGCGTTGGAGGCCGGTGAGGTCGTGCTTCAAGACCGCTACTTGGATTCTTCGGTCGCGTATCAGGGGGCTGCCCGCGCTTTGGGGGTTGAGGAGATACTTGAGCTGAACTTGTGGGCGGTTAAGGGCTTGGTGCCTGACGTGACGATCCTGCTCGATGTGGATCCCGAGATTGCATACGCGCGCCGCACGGGAGAGCCTGACCGGCTTGAGCGGGAGCCGAACTCGTTCCAACACCGGGTTCGCAAGCAGTATGAGGAGCTTGCCCGCAGGTATTCGGATCGCTACCACATTGTTGATGCTTCGAAGAGCATTGACGAGATTCAAACTGAAATCCAACAGATCCTCACCCCGTTTTTGGAAGACCGCCTGAGCGGAGCAAATAGGTGAGTGTTTGGGACGACCTAGTGGGTCAGGCGCGTGCGGTTGAGGAACTGCAGGCGGCTGCCCAGCAGGCGCGCGAAATCGTGGAGAACACGGGCGCTAAATCGCGCGCAATGACGCACTCGTGGCTGATTACAGGCCCTCCCGGGTCCGGTCGCTCGACGGTTGCACGGGCATTCGCGGCCGCCCTGCAGTGTACGGGCGAAGAAGTCGGATGCGGTGAGTGCCCCGGCTGCACGTCCACGCTTGCCCGCTCAAACGGTGACGTGATCGACGTTGAGACGAGCTCGGTCATCATCCCGATCGAGCAGATTCGCGACCTCGTGTACCAGTCCCAATCCGCGCCCTCCAGGGGCCGCTGGCGCGTGATCCTCATCGAAGACGCCGACCGCATGATGGAGCGCGGCGCAAACGCCCTCCTAAAAGCCATTGAGGAGCCGCCCGAGCGCACGGTCTGGCTACTGTGTGCGCCGAGCCCCGAAGACATGATTACGACGATCCGCTCGCGGTGTCGGCAGGTGTCGCTGCGGATTCCGCCCGCGGGTGAGGTAGCGCAGTTGTTGGAGCGAAAGTACGGGGTGACCCCGGAGAAAGCGGCCGCGGCTGCCCGCCTCGCGCAGTCACACATTGGCCGGGCAAAAGGCCTCATTGCAGACGACAGTAAGATTCGCGAATACCAGGAGCTCATGGAAATGGCACTCTCCGCTACTTCCACGGGTGAGGCGGTGCTAAACGCGCAGAAGCTGATTGATAGGGCTACGGATATTGAGAAGGCCCGACAGGAAATCGAGTTTGAGGAAGCCGAGGCGAGTTTGCGCCGTGCGCTTGGCGTTGGTGAAGACGAGACGATTCCCGCTCACGTGCGCTACCACTTTAAGAATCTGAAGGAAGATCAAAAGAGGCAGGCCACGAGGATGCAGCGCGACGCGCTCGACCGCGTTTTGCTTGACCTGCTCGCCTTTTATCGGGATATTTTGACGCGCCAGCTCGGCGCCGAAGTGGGGCAAATCAGTGTGGGGCTCGACGATTTGATGCGCGATCGCGGCCGCGCACTGTCGGTGGGTGGAACGCTCGAATCGATTGCTCAAATAGAGCGGGCGAGAGAATTACTGCAAACTAATACGAAACCACTTCTGATTTTTGAGGCGATGCTAGCGGCGCTTGTTCCACGCAGGCGGTGAAGGAGACATCATGCAAAAGTTACAGGTAACTGCCGCTTTTGGCGTCACAGCGCTACTTCTTACCGCCTGTTCCGGGATCGGTGGCGAAGAGGAGCAGAAGTTCGTGGAGATGAAGGCTCCACAGGAGAACTTGCAGAGCTTTTACGACCAGCGCGTGGCTTGGGATGATTGCGACGCAAACTCTGGGGTTGTCACGTTCACGGACGGCCGGGCTGCGGAGTCGAAGTTCAAGTGCGCGAGGGTGCAGGTTCCGCTCGACTATGAGAATCCGAGTGGGGCGTCGATCGAGTTGCAGCTCCTCAAGTATTCGAAGTCTAGGAACGCGAAGCCGCTCATCTACAATCCGGGCGGGCCGGGTGGTAGCGCGGTCGCTTCACTGCCCGACATGGCCGACTACGTTTTCACGGACGCCGTGCTGAATGAGTACGACCTGATCGCTGTTGATCCGCGCGGTGTTGGCCTTTCGGCGCCCGTGAGGTGCCTGTCTGATGAAGAGATTGATGAGGCTAGGGCTGAGCCTTTGCCGCAGACGCTTGATGAGATTCGTGAGAGCTCGAGGGAGCTTGGCGAGAAGTGTTTGAAGATGTCGCCGGAGATGGCGCAGCATTCGGACTCTGACTCGGCGATGCGCGATTTCGATATTGTGCGCGCGGTTCTTGGTGAGGAGAAGCTCAACTATGTTGGTTTCTCTTACGGCACGTTCCTTGGCGCGTTGTATGCGGACGAGTTCCCGAATAATGTGGGCAGGTTTGTGCTTGACGGCGCGATTGACCCGACTCTCACGGTTGATGAGATTTCGGAGGGGCAGGCTACTGGTTTTGAGAACGTGCTCGCGTTTTGGCTTGCTGACGGCTCGAAGAAGGGGCAGATCCCGCTGAAGGGCACGTCGAATGAGATGAAGGCGGAGCTTCGCGAGTGGCTTGATGGGTTGGATGAGAATCCGTTGCCGACTGCGGATCCGGAGCGTCCGCTCACGAGGAGTCTTGCGACTTCTGCGATTTTGTCGATGATGTATTCGGATGACACGTGGCAGGTTGCGTGGGCGGCGTTGTCGCAGGCGATGCAGGCTGGTGACGGTTCGATGCTGCTCATGGTTGCCGACTTGTATGCGGATCGAAATGACGATGGCACGTATAAGACGAATACTTTCGACGCTTTCAACGTGATTAATGCGCTTGATTATCGGGCTGAGGAGGAGTCTCACTGGCGTATGGTGTCGGATCGCTTGCAGCGGACGGCTCCGATGCTGGGTGAGGAGTTCTCTTACGGCTCTGTTGTGATGGAGGGCTGGCCGATTGAGTCGCGCGATACTCGCCACGAGGTGAAGGCGGCGGGCGCTCCGCCGATCCTGGTGGTTGGCACGACGTTTGACCCGGCTACTCCTTACTATTGGGCGGAGAGTCTCGCGGATCAGCTTGAGTCTGGCCACCTGCTGAAGGTGGAGGGCGTGAAGCACACGGCTTACTCGCGCACGGCGGGGGAGTGCGTGATTGGTGCCGTGGATGGGTTCCTCATTGACGGTGAGGTGCCTGCTGAGGGTACGACGTGTAGGCTCGGCGAGAACTAGGCCCTGCGTTCGCCTAACTTTAAGGGTTGCAGATCACAGCGCAGTGGTTTTGTGCTGTGGCGGTTGATTCGCTAGAGTTAGGCTCGTGCCTAGTGGCAACGCCACCTTAGCTCAGTCGGCAGAGCGATTCACTCGTAATGAATAGGTCGTGGGTTCGAT
>JAUNLN010000007.1:53480-83824 GCA_030532245.1 Actinomycetaceae bacterium | reverse complement strand
AATGCAGAACTTTCATCATTGCGTCGCCCGCATTAATCGTTGGCATGTCGCACCTTCTTTTGCTTGAACGGAGGGCGAGGTTTCCCTCGTCCACTAGATAGTTCAATTTTGTACAATCTTCGTTTGGGTCGCAATTGTTTGTGACAAATTTCGCGTCAGCACGGGCAGGCGAGTAGTTAGGGCTTAGCTAGCCCGGCTAAAACAATCGGGGCGGCACGCCGATGCGTGCCGCCCCGAAACCTGGACTAAAACAGGAAGCTGAAGCCTCCTCGATGAAATCCCCTATGTAAACGCGTTACCAGCCCTGCATGCGCAGCTGGATCTCGCGCCTCTTGCGATTCACCTTCACGAGCTTCACAAGACCCCAAATGAACAAGCCAAGACCAATCAGGCCAACCACAGTGCCTACGATCAGCGACGGGCCAACCATACCGACCATGTCACCGATCTCGTCGCCGGTGAACACGAGCATTCCGCGACCGTTATCATTCGTGCAGTCGAGAGTGTAGGAGCCTGCGGGAACGTCAAACGCCGTGGAATCCAGGGCGTCTTCACTGCCCGGATAAAGTTCAAACGTGCGGCCATTTCCGCCATCGAGGACGCAGATCGGAGCGCCGTCAACACCCGGGTTTCCGTTCAGCACCTCATCGTAATCACCGAGCGTATCGAAGGTAACCGTGACCATGCCAAGCTCGCCAACCGTTACCGTGTCGCCAGAGTAAACCGGCTCAAGCATCGACGTGTCAAAGTTCTTAAGCGCCCCAATGCTCGCCGTGATCGCCATCGCTACAGGCGCGATAATGAGCGCAACCGCAAGACCAACAACCGTTAGAACAATCGCGACTCCCCTACCCGGAAGCTCCTCAAACTTACCCGGATTGTAGGGCTGACCCGGCTGGCCGTAACCGGGTTGACCATACGCCTGCTGACCATAGCCAGGCTGCCCGTAGTTCTGACCGTAGCCGCCTTGACCGTATGCCTGCTGACCATAACCGGGCTGACCGTAGCCCTGCTGGCCCTGCTGACCGTAACCGGTCTGACCCGCATCCCCGTACGTCTGGCCGTAGCCCTGCTGCCCGTATCCTTGCTGGCCGTAATCCGTTTGACCGTAAGGCTGTTGGCCATAAGCCTGCTGGCCGTAGCCGGTCTGGGCGTTCTCACCGTAGCCGGTCTGGCCGTAGGTCTGCCCATAACCCTGCTGGTCGGCTTGTCCAAACTGCGGTTCGTCCTCCAGCCTGCGGCCGTACTTAGGCTCGTCCGAGGCAGACGAATCGCGGTTTTCGAAGTCTTCGTTTTCACTCATGGCATTTCCTTAAACATGCATGGTTCATTCAGTTTTATAGTACGTGGTTACGGGGACATGCTTAAGACCAGACCCCACTTTTCAGGGTTAATTCGGGGAAATCCCCGAGGCCTCAAGACGCTGCTTTCGAAGTAGCGCGGTCGCCGCAGAGTCGATCGGCTCCAGCGCCTCCACGCCCGTCGCAAGACTAATGAGGTGGTCTGCAAACTCCGGGTTCCGCGCGAGCACAGGCCCGTGCATGTAGGTTGCGAACACGCGGCCCGCAACCGCTCCATCGACGAGGTGTTCGCCCTCCAGCACGCCGTTACCGTGGCCGTGCAACACGCTACCAAGCGGCTGCGCATCCGCACCCAGCTGCGTGCGACCCAGGTGATTTTCAAAGCCGGTGAGGTGTTCACCAAGCCCTGCAACCAGCGGCTTCGAGGCCAGTTCGCCAACCAGGCGCTGCTCCCCAAACGTTGTGCGTACATCCAGGAGGGATGCGCCCTCCACGCGCCTACCATCCGCGTCTTCATACCACTCACCCAGCACCTCAAAACCAGCGCAAACAGCGAGCACGACCGCGCCAGCCTCCACGGCCTCCCTCATCGCGCGAGACCCCTTCAGTTGCTCGGCCGCGAGCGCCTGAGCGGCGTCCTCACTGCCTCCAAGGAGGTAAAAGTCGAGGGTTGCGGGCACCTCCTCACCTACGTGAACGGTGACTACCTCAGAGCCAAACCCGCGTTTTTCAAGGCGCTTTGCGAGCACAACCGCGTTGCCACCATCGCCGTATGCGCCCATGGTTTCGGGCAGGATTACGCCGATCCTCAGTAGGTCGCTCATTTTGCCTCCCCAAACTCGCGGGCGGTCCAGTTGTTGAAGTCGTGTGCGGCCGTGTAGTTCGCGACCACGTCCACAGCGCCCTCGGGCGCGCGCTCGAACGCCTCGGGGGTCGTTTCGACTAGCTCGAAGTCGACGCCCGCGTATTCGAGGCGCACGGCGAGATCCGCCCGGCGCTCCCCCGTGACCGTAACTTTTCGGCCCAGTAGCGACGAAAAGTCGATCTCCCACAGCCACGCGAGGTCTTCCCCATCGCCAACGCGACCGTTAACGGACAGGACGATCGAGGCGTCTTCCTCCGTCATCGAAAGAGACTCTTGCCAGCCCGCCGGGTTTTTTGCGAGCAGAATGCGCGTGAGGCGCCCGCCGAGGTTCTTGCGCTCGTAGCGGCCCGAAACCTGGCTGACCCGGTTGATCTGGCCGATCGCCTCATCAATATCTACGCCGAGGGCGTGCGCTGCCGCGACAGCCTGGGTCGCGTTCGCCCTGTTTGCGCGGCCCGGCAACGCGAGCGCGAGCGGGTGGGAAGCACCCTCAAAAATGATGGCGTCCCCCTCGAAACGCCACGCCGGCTCCGGCCTCCGGAACTCCGATCCAGGCACGATCCACTGCTCACCTTGGCGAAGCACGGGAGTGTTTGTGCGCGGGAAAGTCACGGAATCAGCCGTGCGGGTTACACCGGCCGCAACCCAAATCGGGTTCGGCGACTCCCACGCGGCTGAAGTAATCAGCGGGTCATCACAGTTCGCCACCACAAACGCCTGCGGGTTCTCCTCCACAGCCTCACGAATTCGCGCCTCCACGGCATTCGCCTCACCCACGCGATCAAGCTGATCGCGCGAGAGGTTCAGCAGCACGAAACCCGCGGGTTTCACCGCGCGCGCCACAGCCGGCACGTACAGTTCGTCTACCTCCAAAACCGCGAACGGCGCCTCATCGCTCTCCATCAAAGCTGCGGTAACACCGGCCGTCATGTTGTCACCAAGCACATTCGACGCAACCGCGCCGCGCGTTTTCAACGCCTCACGCAACATCGACGTAGTCGTCGACTTACCGTTCGTGCCCGTCACAATCACAACCCGCTTACCACGGCTCAGCTTTGAAAGCACATTCGGATCGAGCATCATCGCCACGCGGCCACCAATCACGCCGCCAGAACCACGCCCACTCTTCTTAGACGCCCAAGACGCGAGGCGCCCCGTGCCCCGCGCCAACGCGCCTCGCACACCCAGTTTCACAAACGTTCCTCTCCAAAGATGAGCCCGATTCAAAAAATATTACAGAAAAAACACCCAAAACAGTTTGAAGGGCCGCGAGGTATTCACCTCACAGCCCTTCCAAACTAGTTTCCGCCACGGAACAAGACGACCGCTCCAGACCTAGGCACGTGCACCAACTCCCCACCCGAAGCCCTCACCCGAGTGCCCCTGCGAACCGCTAGCACATCACCATCCGCGGAAGCCGCGAACACGCGCGATCGCTTCTCCGACTCGCGTCTCGCCGCCGCCCGAAGCGTCTCAAGCTCCTCACGCATCGCGTCCATCGCCTCAGACGCCTCATCCAGGCGCTCCTTCAAAGCCAGAATCTGGCGGATACCCTCCAGGTTCACGCCCTCATCCTGCGACAGGCGCTGCACTTCACGGAGCCGCTCCACATCACGCTGAGTGTACCTGCGGCCCCGACCCTTCGTGCGAGCCGGAATCACAATCCCCAAACGGTCATACTGGCGAAGCGTCTGCGGGTGCATACCCGCAAGCTCAGCCGCAACCGAAATAACGTACGTAGTGGTCGAATACTTCGCCATAGCGCCCCCTCAACGCCAGTCTACTTGCGGACCTTCTCTTCGAGCCCCTCACGGGGATCCCAATTCGCCGTCTGCTCCGCCAGCTTCGCGATCGTCTCACGAACCTCCGGCGACAGCTCCGGCGGAACAGCGACCTCAACCTCAATGATCAAGTCGCCCTTCTTCCGGCCCTTCACCACGCCACGGCCGCGAACCCTAAGATTTGCGCCCGACGAGGTGCCCTCCGGAATCTTCACCTTCACCGACGAACCATCCAAGAGGGGAACCACGACGTTAGCGCCAAGCACCGCCTCCGGATACGAAACCGGCAGCTTCATGTGCAAGTTCTGGCCCTCCAAGCGGAACACCGGATGCTTCTCCAGCGAAATCGACACCACGAGATCGCCAGCCGGGCCACCATTCACACCCGACCTGCCCTTACCTCGCAGCCTCAACTTCTGGCCATCCGTCACGCCAGCAGGCACTCGCACAGTAATCGAACGGCCCTCAACCCCGAGCTTCAAAGTCGCGCCCTCAACCGCCTGACGAAGCGTTAGCTTCGCCGAAGCCGCCAAATCAGCGCCCTTCGAAGCCGCGGAGCCAAACCCGCTCTGCCCTCGGAAATCGGAATACCCCGAAAAACCGCCCTGGCCACCGGAAAACAGGCCCGACAAAATGTCTTCAAACCCGCCACCAGCGCCACCGGACGTCGAGAACTTCACGCGCGAGCCGCCGCCTCCCCCATTAAACATGGAGAGAATGTCCTCAAACCCAGAGGCAGAACCGCCCGGCCCCGCAGAAAAACGAGCCCCTCCGCCAGCCATCGCACGAATCGCGTCGTACTGCTCACGCTGCTTCGGGTCAGACAAAACCTGGTAGGCCTCGCCAACCGCCTTAAACTTCTCCTCCGCGCTCTTATCGCCCGGATTCTGATCCGGATGATACTTGCGCGCAAGCTTGCGGTAAGCCTTCTTAATCTCCGACTCCGGCGCATCCTTAGCCACGCCCAGCGTCTTGTAGAAGTCCTTCTCCATCCAATCTTGCCCAGCCATTGCTTCTCACCTCCTAGAATCTAAAGCCGCTATTCACAGCGGATTAGAAACAATAACCTTCGCCGCGCGCAACACCTTGTCGCCAGTGCGGTAACCCGCCTGCACAACCTGGAACACGGTCTCCACCTGCACTTCCGCAGACGGCTGCGCCATCACGGCCTCATGGATCGTCGGATCAAACTCGTCGCCAGCCGCGCCGAAACGCTCCAAGCCAAAACGCGACTGTAAAACCTGATCCAACTTGTTTGCGATCGCCGCAAACGGCCCTTCTGCCAAAGCGCCCGCCTCGCGAGCCGCAGCAATATCGTCGAGCACCGGCATCAGCGCCTCAACGACCTCGCCCTGCCCCATCTTGCGGGCGTTCGACATGTCCGCCTTCGAGCGTCGCACATAGTTGTTATGCGTCTGCGTGAGGTTGTAGTAGTCAGCCCTTGCTCGCGCAAGCTCATCCCCCTGCTTCGCAAGTTCCTCGCGAAGCAGTGCCGGATCGTCAACATTTTGCTCGCCATCAAGATCAGAAAGCTGATCCTCAAGGTGCGAAATGTCGTTCAAATCCGCGGGCTGAGAGCCTTGCTCAGACGCGTCAGAGCCGGCGGGGACGGGCTGATCCGCCCCCGCACCATCCTCACGGTCCCCGCTTAGGGGATCATGATTTAGCTCTTCACTCACTTGTTGTCCTCTTCATCATCGACAACCTCAGCGTCGATCACATCATCATCGTCGGAACCTGTGGAAGCATCCGCAGCCTGCTGCTCAGTCTGAGCCGCCTGGTAAACCTCCTGGCCGATCTTCATGCCGGACTCGTTCAGCTTCTCAAGCGCAGACTTCACGGCCTCCGTGTCGTCGCCCTCAAGAGCAGCCTTCACAGCATCAACATCTGCCTTAACAGCGTTCGCGGTCTCGTCCGAGATCTTCTCCGCCTCATCCTTCAGGATCTTCTCCATCTGGTAGACGGTCTGCTCGGCGAGGTTGCGGACCTCAGCATCCTCGCGGCGCTTCTTGTCTTCCTCCGCGTGAGCCTCAGCCTCCTTCACCATGCGGTCGATCTCGTCCTTCGGCAGTGCCGAGCCGCCCGTGATCGTCATCGACTGCTCCTTGCCCGTGCCGCGGTCCTTAGCGGACACGTGCACGATGCCGTTCGCGTCGATGTCGAAGGTGACCTCAATCTGCGGGATACCGCGCGGAGCCGGAGCAATACCGGTGAGCTCGAACGTGCCTAGCGGCTTGTTGTCGCGAGCGAACTCGCGCTCACCCTGGAACACCTGGATCAGAACCGACGGCTGGTTGTCTTCAGCGGTCGAGAAAATCTCGGTGGACTTCGTCGGGATCGCGGTGTTGCGGTCGATCAGCTTCGTCATGAAGCCGCCCTTGGTCTCAATACCAAGCGAAAGCGGGGTCACGTCGATGAGGAGAACGTCCTTACGGTCACCCTGCATAACACCGGCCTGGAGGGCAGCACCGAGTGCTACAACCTCGTCGGGGTTAACCGACTTGGAGGGCTCCTTGCCGCCCGTCATCTTCTTCACTGCCTCAGCAACTGCCGGCATACGCGTGGAGCCGCCAACGAGAATCACGTGATCGATGTCGCCAACCGAAATGCCAGCGTCGCGGATTACAGCCTCGAACGGAGCACGGGTGCGCTCGAGCAGGCTTGCGGTCATGTCCTCAAACTTTGCGCGCGAGAGAGTCTCGTCGAGGTGAACGGGAACGCCGTCAACCATCGTGAGGTACTGCAGCGAAATGTTCGTGGAGGTCGCGGAGGAAAGCTCCTTCTTCGCCTGCTCAGCGGCGTCACGCAGACGCTGCATTGCAACCGGATCCTTCGAAAGATCGTTGCCGGTCTTCGTCTTCACCTGGCTTACCAGCCAGTCGACGATCGCCTTATCCCAGTCGTCGCCACCAAGACGGTTGTCACCGGAGGTTGCGCGAACCTCGATCGTGGAGAACTCCGAACCGTCCTCCGTGTCCTTACCAATCTCAAGGAGGGAAACGTCGAACGTACCGCCACCGAGGTCGAACACGAGGATGAGCTCGTCTTCCTTACCCTTTTCAAGGCCGTAAGCAAGAGCTGCTGCGGTCGGCTCGTTCACGATACGGGTTACGTTCATGCCTGCAATGCGGCCAGCGTCCTTCGTTGCCTGACGCTCAGCGTCGTTGAAGTAAGCCGGAACCGTAATGACAGCGTCGGTGATCGGCTCGCCGAGGTATTCCTCCGCGTCGCGCTTCAGCTTGCCAAGAATACGAGCCGAGATTTCCTGCGCGGTGTATGACTTGTCGTCAATCGACTTGCTCCAGTCGGTGCCCATGTGGCGCTTTACCGACATGATCGTGCGATCAACGTTCGTTACTGCCTGGCGCTTTGCGATTTCGCCAACCAGAACCTCGCCCGCCTTCGAGAACGCAACTACGGACGGGGTGGTGCGAACACCCTCAGCGTTCGCAATGATCGTGGGCTCGCCACCTTCGAGGGTGGCAATAGCCGAGTTAGTGGTGCCAAGGTCAATACCTACTGCACGTGCCATGTTAATGGCCTCCTTCTTCAAAAAATCTAAGTTGAGTCCGTTGCACTCAAGTTTACCCTGTCGGTTTTCCCTGTCAAGGCGAGTGCTTCAAACTTGAGTCTACTAAGCTCAACCCTTGCGCCCTCGTTTTTATTCCGCGCCCACAAAATAAGTGTGTGAACTGCGTCGCCCGCCACTTGCCACCCCCTCGCGCCCAAAACCTCCCGCCACTAAAATCAGCACCATGCAAGGTTTTGAAGCGGATGAGGCTCTGCCCTCAAACGATGGGGCGCTGCAAGTGGATGAGGATGCTTTCGCGGCTCTCGTCGATGAGGCGATCGACGCCCTGCCCGAGGAGATGCTTCAAGGCATCGACAACGTGGCGATCTTCGTTGCGGACGAGCCCGAGGACGGCGAGTTGCTCGGCCTTTACGAGGGCGTCGACCTGACGGAGCGCGACGACTACGGTTTTGGCGACCTGCCCGATCAGATCACCCTGTTTAGAGGGCCCCTCCTTCGCATGTGCGCCGATGAGGAGGAGCTGCGGGAGCAAATCCACATCACGCTCGTGCACGAACTCGCGCACCACTTTGGTTTAGATGACGATCAACTACATGAACTTGGATGGGCTTAGTGACCACATCTGCATGGATAACTCTTCTAACAACGTTTGCGCTCGCCGTTATTTCTCCGGGCCCGGATTTTCTCGCAACGCTTAAATCTGCGCTAACTAACGGGCGCTCGAGGGGTATCGCAACGGGCGCGGGCATTGCGACAGGCACGATTCTTTGGGCGACCGGCACGATGGCCGGCGTGGTCGCACTGATATCGCGCTCGGACACCGCATTTTTGATCGTGCGGCTCGCTGGCGCGCTGTTCCTAACCGGCTACGGCGTGCGCATTTTGCATGCGATGTGGCGTGAACACCGTGCAAGTTCCGCGCAGGAGGCGCCTGCCGACGCTCCCCTTGCAGAAGGCATTGAGGCCTCCTCGGCTCCCTACCCCATGTGGAAGAGTTTCCGCCTTGGCTTCCTAACGACGACGGTTGGCAACCCGAAGGCCGTCATCTTTTTCACCACGCTGTTCGCGTCGATCCTGCCTCCAACGATCACCGTGGCCGAAGGTGCGGCCCTGACCGCGCTCATGGTTTTGATTTCGGCCACGTGGTTCACCTCGGTTGCGCTCGCTGCCTCAATGCCGGCGTTTGTGCGCCTCTACGAGCGCTCACGCACGTGGATTGACCTCGCCCTCGGCGTGCTATTCACCGCGCTCGGCTTCGCCCTCATTCCCTGGACGAGCCTGTTCTAGCAACACGACGAGCCTCTTCTAGAAGCACGCAGCTCTCACCTTCAGGCGCTCGCACGCTAAGCAAATACTGGGCCGCTGACCTTCAAAGATCAGCGGCCCAAACATTTAAAGCGCTACTTGGAGAGCTATCCCTCAACCACGCTTCGGATCAGGTTTTTCACAGCCTCCGGATCGTTTGGCAGATCCACAACCGTGCGTCCGGCGTCCATCACCGACGCAAAGCGCTCGGGTACCTCCGGCTCGACGCCAATCGCCTCAACAATCGTCTCGGCAAACTTGACGGGTAGCGCGGTTTCAAGCACGACGAGGGGATGCTCAACGGCTCCCCCTCGCAGGGCGTCGAGCGCAACTTTCCAGGCGTCGGCGGTGTGCGGGTCGATCATTACGCGGCTTTGCCTGTAAACCGTGCGGATCGAGTCGAGACGGTCGGCATGCGTTGACGAGCCCGACAGGAACCCGAACCTAGACTTCGCGTCTCGTAGCTCGCGCGTGCCCGCGAGGGAAAACTCGCCGTTTGCGCCCAACTCATCGACAAACAGCTCCCTCACGCGCGCCTGATCGCGGCCGACGAGGTCGAAAACGAAACGCTCGAAGTTCGATGCCTTCGAAATGTCCATCGACGGGCTGGAAGTCTTGAAAGTCTGCTCGGAGGAGCGCACGCGGTACACGCCCGTGCGGAAGAACTCGTCGAGCACGTTGTTTTCGTTCGTCGCCACGATGAGCTTGTCGATCGGCACACCCATGCTGCGGGCGACGTGGCCGGCGAGAACGTCACCGAAGTTGCCGGTCGGCACGCTGAAGGAGACCTTGTTGCGCGGCGTTCCACTTGCCTGAATCCAAGCGGCTACATAGTAGACGACCTGCGCGAGCAGTCTCGCCCAGTTGATCGAGTTCACCGCGCCGATGCTGTAGCGCTCCTTAAAATCGGCGTCCGCGGAGATCGCCTTCACCACGTCTTGGCAGTCGTCGAATACTCCATCTAGCGCCACGTTGATAATGGAGGGGTCGTCGAGCCCGTACATTTGCGCCTGCTGGAACGGGGTCATGCGGCCCGCGGGGGTCAGCATGAACACGCGGATGCCGGCTTTGCCGAGCATGGCGTACTCGGCGGAGGAGCCGGTGTCGCCCGAGGTTGCGCCAAGGATGTTTAGCTCGCGGCCGGTTTTTGCAAGCACGTACTCGAAGAGTTGGCCGAGCATCTGCATTGCCATGTCTTTGAACGCCGCGGTGGGGCCGTTAGAAAGGTGCAGTAGCGACACTCCGTCGCTCAGCTGGGTGAGGGGCGCAACTTTTACCGACCCGAAGTTCGCCTCACTGTATGCACGGTCGCACATTGCCCGCAGGTCATCTGCCGGGATGTCATCGATGTAGAGGCTCATCACCTCAAACGCGAGCGCCGCATACCCCTCCTCGCGGAAGATTTTCGCCCACCTAGCGAGCATTTCCTCATCGACCTGAGGATACTCGACCGGCATGTACAGGCCGCCGTCGGGAGCTAGGCCGGCGAGGAGGATTTCCGTAAAGGTGCGTGGCGAATCGGTTGGCAATCCGCGGGTAGATATGTAGCGCATGGGGTTAAGCCTACCGGGCTTTGTTTGCACGTTTTGTTCATTCCACACTGTGGTGGAGAGATTTCGTGCAACGCCGGGCGGTGTGAGCCACGCCCATGAACGTGTCCGCCGTCACAACGGGCGAGGAAACTCTAGAATGTAGGGGACCCTGATTTTAGTGTGGAGGACTAAAATGGCAATCTCAATCGTTAAAGAGGCTTCCGAGGCCGTTGTAGACGGTATTAACAGGCTGATTCCGCAGCTTTCTCGCACGGCTCCGCAGATGAGCCCGCAGGAGGTCGCTGATTTTCTAGCGCAGGATAATGTGACGCTGTTTGTTTTCACGCCGGACGATCAGCCGCAAAACATTCTTGGCATGCTGACCCTCGTGTCGTTCAAGATTCCGACGGGCGTGCGCTCTTGGGTGGAAGATGTCGTGGTGTCGGAGGAGACGCGCGGCCAGGGTGCTGGCCGTCAGCTCACTGAGGCGGCTGTGAAGTACGCGAGTGAGATGGGTGCGCGCACGGTTGATTTGACGTCGCGTCCGACCCGTGAGGCGGCGAACCGCCTGTACCGTCGCGTTGGTTTTGAGAAGCGAGACACGAACGTCTACCGCTATTCCTGCTAGTTTAAAAGGGTGAGCATTTTAGATTCATCCGAAATTAATCATGTAGAAGATTTTGGGGGCTTCATTGAGGCCTCCCCGTCTTCGTACCATGCTGCGCAGACTGTTGCCCGCAGGCTGGAGGCGCGCGGTTTCAAGCAGATGCTTGAGACTGATCCGATGCCGGTTCAGCCTGGCGGGCACTTCTTTATCCGCGATGGCGCTGTTATCGCGTGGTTCATTCCCGAGGGTGTGGAGGATCCGACGTTCCGCATCGTTGGATGTCACACGGATTCGCCGGGTTTGAAGGTGAAGCCGTCCGGCTCGTCGTCGACTCCTGACGGTTGGGGTCAGATCGACGTTGAGATGTATGGGGGTTTGCTCCTTAACTCTTGGCTGGACCGCGAGATTGGTTTTGCTGGCCGCGTGATTTTGAGGGATGGCACTGAGCGTTTGGTTCAGACCGGCCCGATTGCGAGGGTGCCGCAGTTGGCGATTCACTTGGATCGCGACATCAACTCCGGGTTCAAGTTGGATAAGCAGAAGCACATGCAGCCGGTTTGGACGCTTGGCGACAAGACGCTGTTTGAGCATATTGGCGACCTGCTCGGTGTTGAGGCGAAGGATATTGTTGGCCACGACCTCATGTCGTACGCGGTGCAGCCGCCGGCTCGTTTCGGCCTTGACGGTGAGTTTTTCGCGGCTGGCCGCCAGGATAACCTGTCTTCGGTGCATGCGGGTTTGACTGCGCTTGAGCGCATGCAGGACTCCGATTTTGCTGACATTGCGGTGTTTGCGGCGTTTGATCATGAGGAGGTTGGCTCTTCAACTCGTTCGGGTGCTTCGGGCCCGATTTTGGAGACGACGCTTCGCAGGATTGCTGCTGGTCTTGGCCGCGATGAGGATGGCTACCACCGTATGCTCGCGGGCACGACCTGCATTTCGGCTGATGCCGGCCACTTCGTGCACCCGAATTACGCGGAGCGCCACGATCCAAACAACCACCCGATGCCGGGCGCTGGCCCGATGCTGAAGCTGAACGCGAACCAGCGTTACGCCTCCGACGCGGTCGGGGCTGGCCTTTGGAGTCGCGCGTGCGAGGCCGCGGAGGTGCCGTCGCAGGCGTTTGTGTCAAACAACTCGGTTCCTTGCGGCTCGACGATCGGCCCGCTCACTGCAACTCGTCTCGGTATTACGACGGTTGATGTGGGTATCGGCTTGCTTTCGATGCATTCGGCTCGCGAGATGAGCCACGTGAGCGACCACCTGATGCTCTCGCGCGTGCTCGAGGAGTACTGGAAGGGCGCCTAAAACCGCGCTCAATAAAGCGCTTACCGTGGTGCAAACACGCCCGCGGGGTACGCAGTGAGTTGTGATACGCCTTCAAATCCACTGCGAATCGCAAGGCGCGGCCTGCAGCCACGGAAGAGAACAGAAACGCAAAAATGCGGGGCTTCGGCCCCGCATTTTTATTCGCTAAAAAGACCCGGTACGAGCTGGAAAATCGGGCACGGGTAAGGCTTAGGCTCCCTTTGGGTCACCTCAAGTGAAGCCGAGGCTGACGAGGAGGGCGCTCGCCTTAGAGGAGGGGCTCCCAAAAACTCGGAGGGTTACCTCCAGGAACCTCATTCCACGGCTCTCCCTCACTCATTGGCAGAGCAAACAGCTCCGGAATAAAGCTCTTCACCACGCGGAACCCCTCGCCCAAAACCTCACTGGGCAGTCGATCAGACAGGTCAACCCAAATGTGGGTGTAGCCGGCGTTTGCAACGTCCTCGCTCGTGAGCGGCTTGTCGCTGTGCCGGCCGGCGTCCACGGTGACTTCGGTAGCACGCTCGTCCCATTCGCGCCACGCCCGCAACCCCTCCTCGCTCGCCCAAAAACTCATGCGCCTACCGCTCAAGTCAGCAAACGTGGCCGAGCCAGCACCAACCTCAACCTGCGCCGACTCCTTCACCTCACGTAGCAACGCCCCAACCTGCAGCGCTTCGATCGACGCATGCAACGCCGCACACGCCTCACAGCCCTTCAGCGAACTACCCGCCGCCGCGAAACCCTCCTCAATATTCCACGCCATGTACGCGTACGATCCTCCAACAAGCGGCCTCACGCGATACAGGTGGAGGGGAAAGCTTTCGCGCAACATCGCAAGCTTTCGCGCCGATTTACACGCCCCGCGTAGCGTTTCCACACGCTCCACTTCAAGCAATCCGTTCCACGCTCGCGTGATCGCGTCACGCTCGACGAGCTCACGAAGACTCGAGTCGATCGCCGCATCTAAGCCGATATGGGAGGCAGTTCCCGACGGCGTTCCAAACCACCTGCGCCCATGCGCCGCTGCGCTCGCGGGGAGGTTCACCCAGTCCGCATCCACGAGAGCTCGCCCGGCGCGAACCACTCCGCCGGCATCTTTGCGGACGCGCGTTGCGCCCATCCACTCAGCCTGCTCGCCGGGGGTGGGGAGTCGTAAAGCTGAAACTACGCGCTCGGCCTGAGCCTCTTGCTCCACGCCGGCGTGAGACTCCTGCTGCGGTGGGCGAAGCGCGTAACGCTCCACTGCCTCCCCCACTCCGCGACGCAAAACTCCGGCAAGGCTCACATCCCAAGCACCAACCCTGTCGTCGAGGCCAAACTCTCCTCCACCGAGGCGCTGACCGACGTCGATGATGAGGTTGTAGATCGTCGGCTTGGTCGTCAAGGCAGCAAGCTCGTGGCTCGCCGCGAGCCCGACCTCAGGGCTCAAAAGCTTCGTGTACCGCTCAGTTGCGAGCATGCTCCGGCACCTCCAGCGCCTCGATCAGGAACTCCCTTGAAGCGAGAATCGGCAGAATTCCGCCCGCCCACTGGCTACGAACCTGATCGGCCAACGCCTCCGCGCTCACGCCCGCAATCCTCTCCAGCACATCCTCCTCGAGAGGGCCTCCCACACGAGTCACGAACTCCTCCAAAGGCTCTTCGAGCGACTCCTCAATCTCCCGAATCACGCTGTTTGATCCGTAGCCGAGCTCCTCCGTGCGAGGGATAACCGCGCGGGCTAGCGCGACCGTGGCATCCAGCTTCGACACGTCCGCGAGCGACGACAGCTCGTTCGCCACGTACCACAGCGGCCAAACCCAAAGCGTGTTTTTCGAGGTGAGCGGCACCTGATGCGTGAGCGCAGACAGTTCCGCGATCCTGCCCATCAGCTGCTCGTCCTCCTGCGGCAAATCCATCACGCACACCCGCCGCGCATATTCCGCAGCTTCGCGCGCAAAGTTCAGGAAAACCGCGGCGTCTGCCTCCTCGACAACGCTCGCAATACCAACCGCACGTAGCAAAATCTCCAAAGTCGCGTGCTTCACCTGCTTCAAAGTGAGGCCCGCGTAGGCATCTGGCACGTGGCAGTGCGCGAACGACCCAGCCCCGCGTTGCATCACGAGCCTGCGCCTGTGGCTTCCCACCTGCACGATCGCGTTCGAGTTCGCCTCCGACCCCGTGCCCAAAGTGGTTGGAATGAGGGTGACGTCGAGGCTATTTTCGACCGGGATAGTCACGATTCCGGCGCGTCCGCGCGAAATGTATGGCCGGATTTTTGCGTGGAGGTTCCACACCGCTAGCTTCGTTTTGTCCAGCACACTTCCGCCGCCGTACGCCACGATGCTCTCAGCCGGATCGAGGTCTTCGAGGAGCTGGCGAGAAAGCTGTTCAGCCTCCTCCAACGTGCTAGAGGCGCCAACCGGCAGCGCTCTCCTGGCGGCGGTTTTGAGTTCGATAAGCGAGGCGGGAGCCGGCACCTCATCCCAGATTTGGTCGTAGATCAGGATCATTTGGCGCTCCGCTGGCTAAGCGCTCGCATCCCCTCTTCGATGCGCTGTGCCGCCTCTTTCCACGTCGCGATCGGCATGGTTAGCGCCGGAATGATTTGGATGCCAGCCTCTGAGGGCTGCACCGAAACTCCTCGCTCAAGGAAGAAATCGTGGAGCCAAAGAGGCGGATATTCAGCTAGCTCCCCTACGAAATCGGCGGGTGCTCCGAGGAACTGGAATAGGCCGCGCCCCCTGCGCTCACACCCAAACTGGGTGGCTATGCGCGAAAGGTCTGCCTCCACCTCCTTGGCAAGGCGCGCGTAAGTCTGGTCAATATCAACGGATTCGAGGAAGTCGAACACTCCGAGGATCGCCGCGGTTGCCATTGGCGAACCCGCCTGAGTCTCGCCGTGCACAAACATGCTGTCGGCCTCAATGAACCTGTTTGCCACCTGCGCAGAAACCGCGAGCGCTGAGGCGCCCTCCGTGCCATTCGTGAGCGCCTTGGAAAAGCCGATCAGGTCAGGCTCCTCCTCCCATTGCTGAGAGGCCGCAAACGTGCCGAGGCGATAGTAGCCGACGGCCACCTCATCTGCGGCGACGAGGAACCCGTGCTCGCGCCTCGCCTCAAAGATGGCGGCTAGAACCTCATCAGACACGGGGTATGCGCCGGTACCGAGTAGAGGCTCAACAACAACGAGGGCGACAGCTGCGCCGCGCGATTTGAAGAAGGCCCGCCATTTTTCTGGATCATCTGCGGGGAGGTGCACGTAGCGCGGCGAGTTAGCCCCGTATAGAACCTGGTTCAGCTGGTCGCCGGAAAGTTGCATAGAGTTGAGGGTCATGCCGTGGTAGCTACCCGCAACACTGACCACAGTTTTCGCGCGCGCACGCCCAGCGAGCGCGTTGTGGTGCAGGGCGAGCTTCACGATCATGTCGTTTAGCGCCGACCCGCTCGTGGAAAACAGTAGGGCCCCATCTTGCCAGCCGACCGCGTGGAGAATCTTGCCCGCCGCCTCCTGCGCATCCGGATGCGAATGCCTAAAGAGCGTGGCGTAGTGCAGGCCTCGAACGGTTCGCTCAATGCGCCTCGCGACGAACGGATTTGCGTACCCGAAGTTCACGTTCCAAAGACCACTTGTGAGGCACAGAGCCTGCTTTCCGTCTCCAAACGCAAGTTCGTAGCCGTTCACGCCCACAATCTGCCGGGCGGGCTCCCCCATTTTTGAAGGCTCGAGTAGGGCTTCCCAAAGCATGTTATTCCTTAATGCGCGCTATTAGGGAGGTGGTCACTTCCGCTATTCCCGCTGCGCTTTCGTATTCGCGCTCGATGCGCTCCTCCACAGCGAGCCCCGCGGCTTCAAGTTCGCCCACCAGCTCGTCTGCGGTGAGGTCTAGAACGATCGAGCTGTACACGCGTGCCGCCACCCCCGCCTGGCCGATTGGGAACACGACGAACCCAATCTCGCGAGCCTTCTTCTCCCTCATGTTTGTGTCGAAAAAGTAGACCACAACTTTTCGACCGCGCACCTCAGTTTCGCCAAGGCATATGAGCCGGTCGGACGAAGCGAGCGATTCCGATGTCGAAACGTAGAAGCGGCCGCCGGTTTTCAACGCGTTGCGTACCTGCGAGAAGATGCGCGCTCGCTCGCCTTCATCGAAGAGGCGGGCTGTGCCCGCACCGAAGATGAGGAGGTCGAATGCGTGCGGTTCAGGCTCCCACTTAAGGAGGTCCTGGTGTAGCGCCTGGACCGCTTGCGCGTCAACCCCCATCTCGGCTGCACGCCGTGCGAGCGCGCCGAGGAGTAGCGGTGAGGAGTCGAGAGCAACGTAGCTACTCACCCTCTCTGCGGGCACCGAGAATAGGAGCCTGCCCTCCCCGGCCGCAAGCTCACCCACAGTTGCCCGCTCGGGCAACGCCTCGCCCGCGTAGCGCACCTCGGCTTGCTCCGCCTCATCGGACTTCACAAACGCCGCATACAGTTCTGCACCCTCAGCGGTGTACAGGTTGCGCGCCGAACGCCTGGTGAGCGAGTCTTCAAAAAGACTCAATACGCGATCGAGGGTCATAGCTGCACGATTTCCCTAAGCGATGCGATGGCTGCCTCGCGAGTTTCGTCGCTCATCTCTTCCCCCGGAAGTAGCTCGGACCTCTCCGGATTGAAAATGCTCAGCACAGCGCGATACATGTCGTACCCAAGAGAGTAGATTCGCCCCGTCTTCGTATTCATACAGCGGTACTGCGATCCGGTTCGCGCAAGAAGCAAGTCTTCAAGATCGCCCACCTCCATATTTGGAAGGTCGAACACAAGCTCGTCGCTTCCCATGCGCTGAGCCATCAAAATCGCGTGCGCAAACTGAAGCGCAACCGTTGGGAACTCGTCTCTCACCATCCTGATTGCCGGTGGGATAGGCCAAGGTGCCTCCCCATCTTCGGTTACGATGCTGCGAGTGACATCGAACTTCTCAGGGGCGAATCCCGCCAGTTCGAAAACGACTGCACGATGCATCAAGTAAGACGGAATCTCGCCAGCTTCCTCGAAACCTTGCACGAGTTCACGCAGGAACAACGCATCGTCTTCCGTTTCGAAACTGACGTACGTCGGCCCGAGGATGTCCATATAGGGAAGCCCCGAAAGCGAGCACGTCTCAACGATCAATCCGTCTGAGAACACGGCTTCGTCGCCCTCTGTTCCAAAATCTCCGAGCAACTGGATGTTTCGCTCACCCGTCGGGTTGGCAGAAAAGACGACCGTATAATCTGCCGCATCGAGGTCGCTCGGGTTCTGCGTTTGAATCCACGCGATGCGCGGCTCTTCTTTGGAATAAGTGGAATCAACTCCACTTAGCAGTTGCAGAACCCGCGACTGAACCGTGCTTTCCATCGGTCTTATTCTCGGCTTCCAACCTTCGGCGAGCCCTGCTTAGTTGCGCGAACGAGAGCAACACTCCACGCGATGAGAGCAAGCTCGATTACGACGGCAACACCGAGCAGGTAGTAGTTCTGGATGACTGCCAAAACGATGATGATCGGCACCATTACGCCCGTCATTATTGTCACAAGCTGAAGCTGCTTGCGGTTGTCTGAATTGCTGTTCATAGTAATACCCTCCTGATACAATGACATTCCTGGAACGCCCTGAGCTTTACATTTTGGGGTAGACGGCCGGCACGGTTTTCGACTACTAGTACCGGCCGCCTACTGGGTCAACTACTTCTGTAATAGTTGTTACGTGATGGCTGCGCCAATGCCTACTGCAATTAGGCCAAGGCCGATACCTGCACCAACACCCGCTGCCCATTCGCCAAAGCCCGGGGCTTCCAGCTCCTCAAGCTCTACAACGCTGAAATCTAGGTTCTTCATTCCATTTCACCTCCTTTTCATGGGTTTCATTCGGTTGAATCGGGTGTAATCACGTGACAGCTACACCTACACCGATGCCTACTAGAGCCACGCCGGTGCCTACACCTGCGAAGAAGTGGCCCCAATCCCACGGAGCTTCGAGGTCTTCGAGCTCTTCAACTGCGAAATCGAGTTTCTGCGACATTTCAGTAATCCCTCCTCTCCTTATTCCGACGACAGGGAAACTTGTTGCGGCCCTTGGAACGCCCCGAATGTGAGGGCATTTAGTATCCATAGGCCCAGCGGCTGGGAGCCTTTTTCGAGCATTACGCTCCCCGGCTCCTTAGCCTGCAAACCTTCATATTGGAGGAGGTGCCTTGCCTGCACCTCACCTGCAAAGCCTTCGGCCTTGATGTTTGGCGCGAGTGCTTGCGCGGGCATCTCGCTGGTGACGGTTTCCGCGCCTACGACCGCGGTTCCAAGCGGTTTAGTGGCGAGGATTCCGTCTCGGTGGAGTGTCACGGTTTGCCCGCTTTCAACCTCCAGGTTGGTGACGAGCTGCCCGTCTGCCTCCCAGTAGGAGCCAACCTCGAACTGAGGTAGAGGCACCGCGGTTACCGCGAGTGCTACTCCCGTCGCGGCGGCAACCGACAGTGCGCGGGCTCCAAGCCCGGCCTCCCCCTCCGCGAGCCTGATGGTCGCCAGGCGGTAGATTCCGCGCACAACCAAAACCATGGCGGTTAACAAGACGGAGAATGCAAGCGCCTCCCCCACGATGCCCGCGCGAGCGTTGCCAAGGGATGCGGCGAGCATCAGCAAGATGACCACTGGTGTTGCCGAGGCCGCGAGCCCAAACATGATCATCGAGGGTTTGAATGTGCGAAGTCGTTGCCAGTTCCCGCCAAAGAGAGCGAGCGCAGCCTGCTTCCACTCATCCATGCTGCGAGCGCGCATGTTCGGGCGGTCGAGGAACGTCATGAGAGCGAGGTAGCCGTCGAGCTTAATAAACGGCACCAGGTTCAGCACTGATCCGACGTAGAGAGCGAGGGATGCGACTGCAAGCCAGTCGTGTTCGCGCCCAGTCAGCACGTAGATGAGCGTTGCAAAACCTGCGATTCCAAACGTTGCGATAACGCCGGCAAGCGCAATAAGCGTGCGCTGATTCTTGCGCTCCAGCCTCCAGGCGTCCGTCACATCGCAGAAGAATGCGGGCGAGAGGTAGAACAGCATCACTCCCATTCGCCTAACCGTGCCGCCAAAATATGTGAGGGCGGCGGCGTGAGCGAACTCGTGCAGCGACACGCTTGCGATGAGGAAGACGAACATTACCAGGATCGTTCCGACCGTTTGAGGCGTTGTTATCGCCTCGAAGAAGCTCGCCCAGTACACGCCAATGAGGGCTCCACCAAGAATCGCGAGAATCGCGTTTGCGAAAGTGCCACCAACAAGCACACGCCGGTTTGCAAGAGCCTCCAGCCACGCGAAGTGTCGCGGTTTGTTGAGCACTGCAAACTGGATTGAGAACAGTGAGTTGAACCGCAGGCGCGGCTTCTTTTGCACGGTTGCGGAGGCCTCATCCGTTAGAAGGTTGAACTTCCGCAGAATGCTTTCGGCTTCTTCAAGTTGCTCTTGATCTATTTGCGCGCCGAAGTAGTCGGAAGCAGAAGTGTTTCGCCCGTCTTTGTACCAGTTGAGCACTTTGGCAAGGTCTGGCGTGATTCGAAGAGGTGTCGAGTCCCCAACCGTTGCAACCCACGGTTTTTCGGGGCTATTCGGTTTAGTGAGCTGAAGGTTGCTCGGCACTACGAGGTTCACCACGCTAACTCCTACTGTGGATTACAGACCTTGCGATACGGTTACGCGACTACCGTGGTAGGTTCCACAGCACTCTCGCGCTTCTTCCCGATTCGCCCCATGAGGCCGGCTGGCGGCTGCGGGGACTTGGAGAGAATGAAGACGCTGAGTGCAAACAGTGCCACGAGCCAGAGGGCGAACACGCCGATACCCGGCAGGATGTCGAGCCTCTCGGGCAGGGAGGGGTCTTGCACCATCGCTGCCTGCGCACCACCCGGCAGCCACTTGCCGACCTTCGGGAACGCTCCGATAATCGAAGATTCCGCGACCGTCTGGTAGATGAAGTGAACTCCCATTGCGACGATGCTGTTGCGGAACAGTAGCGCAACGGCAACTCCCCACAGTGCGCCGCTCACGTAGAGGAGCAGGTACCCCTGCGCCCACTCGACAACCTCCATTTGCGGGGTGAAAGCGATGTCCTTGGCTTCAAGAAGCCTCTCGGTTGCCACGCGCCCTGCGGCGAGGGTTGCCGCTCCAACTATGAAGCTGAGCAGTGAGGCGACGATCGATTTAACTACGATCAAGGTGACGGCGTTCGAGCTCAGCATGCGCAGGCGGTTGGAGAACTTCGTGTCAAAGTCGCTACCAACGATGACGATCGCAAGGAATGTTGTGAACAGGACTCCTGCGAACGGCATCGTGAGGGAAAGTTCGGTGAGCCCAGCCGCGTCGGTAAGGCCGTCTTCAATATTCTTTGCACCTGTCTCAATGGTGCCGAACGTTGAGAGCACCGCCATTCCCGCTGAGAGCAGAGTGATGACCCACAGTGCGGGTGCCTTAATCCAGCGGCGCAGTTCAAACGTGAACCACATGTTTGGCTTCAGTGAGGAGATCATACTCGCACCTCGCTTCGTAGACGGTTGTATGCAGCCTCACTCGAGCCGGTGACTCCCTGGTTAAAGTCGAGCTGCACTAGCTTTCGGTCGTGAACGGCGTAGAGAACGTCTGCAAGCTGATCAATCTCGGTCAGAGTGTGCGTGGTGAGGAGAATAATCTTGCCCTCATCGCGCTGCTGCCTAACCAGGTTGCGGACCGCTTCCACACCATCAACATCCAGGCCGTTGAACGGCTCATCCAGCACAAGAACATCTGGATCGGGTAGAAGGGCGAGCACGATCTCGAGCCTGCGCCTCATGCCGGTCGAAAGCTTCTTCACCTGCTTGCGAAGGAAATGTTCAACGCCCATCGAGCGAGCCAAGTGGTTGACTCTCAACCTGGGAACATCATGGACGGCAGTCCAGTACTGGATCACTTCACCGACTGTCATGCGCCCGGGAAGACCGTGGGCGTCGGTTACCACCCCGAACACATCGGAACGCTGCTGGAGCTTGTGTACATGGGTTCCTTCAAACTTCACGGTGCCCGCACCCGGAGTAATATCTCCAACCATCGTGGCGATGAATGTGGATTTGCCGGCTCCGTTTGGGCCTATCAGCCCGGTCACGGTGCCACCCGTTAGAGAAATATCTACGCCGCGAAGTAGAGTTTGGCTTCCTCGCCTGCACTCCACATCCGCGAACTCGATAGTTGGAAAAGTCTTATCCGACATATTGTTATACCCATTTCGAATCTGTCGTTCAACCGCGTTTAGACTATGTGTGAGCGGGACAACACGCGACATAAAATCCAATATATGAGATACCCCGAGGGGTATTTAAATTTATACAATAATTTACTCAAAGAATTCTCTCTACAGCAGGACTTTTCACTGATTTTTCAGCATTTTCTCAGAGAGACTCCCTAAAGTACCCGCAACTTCGGGGCTTTCCGCACAAAAGCCGGCGATCCAAAATTCAAACAAAACGATTGTTAACCGGCCGTTCAATATATGTTTTCTTAGAGTTTATAAACAACATTTTAAAGATGTTTTTTGCAAACAAAATCAGATTTTCGCACCCATTTTGAAAACCAAATATGAGCCTCCGATTGCCGAGCCAATTGGAAACGCCCTACCCGGCCGAGAAAGCAGAACTCCTCGGGCCCAGGTAGGGCGCAACAGCTTAAGCCGGAAGCGGCATCACCCCGCGGCTTGCCGCTCTTACACGAGCAGCATGTAAATGACCGGCACGATCAAGATCTTGAATACGATCGCCGAGGCAAACAGTGCCGCGTAGGCCGATTCGATACGCTCGTCGGCCACCTTCGCCGCGGCCGCCTGCATGATTGCGGGCTGGCCGAGGAAGCCTGCGACACCGCCCGCGGTTCGCGGGCCGGAGAGCTTCAGGAAGCGGCCGGAAATCGCGAGCGCTCCCGCGGAGAACACGGCGATTGCAGTAGACACGATCGCGGCCTTCCAACCAAGCGAGGTAACCACAACCTCCTTGAAGGCAGGTCCCGCACCCAAGCCGAGTGCGGCGAGGAAGAACAGCAGGCCAAGCTGCCTAATGGTGAGGTTTACAGACTCGGGCATAGACCAAATGAGGGTGCCCGTGCGGCGTAGCGCTCCAAGAACCATGCCAACTACGAGGGGGCCTGCGGCAGCGCCGAGCGAGAACATGGCACCTCCTGGCATGGGGATGGAAACGAGGCCAACGAGTAGGCCTAGAACCATGCCGAGGCCAAACGTGAGGGCGTCTACTTCCGCCACGCGCCTGTCGGAGTCGCCGAAGAACTTGCGAACGGCCTGCAACTGGTTGGAGGGCACTGCCACGGAAACTTCGTCGCCGGGCTGTAGGATCAGTTCGTCTTTAGCGAGGAGTTCGAGGTCGCCGCGGCTTACGCGCGTAACGATCGCCCCGAATCGCACGGGCACGTTCAACTCCGCGATGCTACGCCCCGCCATGTCCGAGTTCGACACGCGGATCTTCTCAAAGTCCACTGCCCGCCTATCGTCGGCGATGTGAACGCTGGATTCGTAGCCGAGAATGTCGATAGTTTCGAGCACGCTCGACTCCTCACCCACAACAACCACCAGGTCGTCGGGGTAGAGCTCCTCGCCGGGCACGATCACGCGGGTCTTGTCGCCGCGGCGAAGGTACGACATGCGCACGTCTTCCCTCGCCCACGGCCCCACTTCGCGCAGGTTGATCTCACGCTGCACGTGCGCGGTTCTGGCAAGCAAGCCGGCGCCCGCGAGTGAGGGGGTGTCTTTCTCTCCCTTCCAGGGGCGCTCAACTACGATCGTGACGATGATGATGCCAACAATCACGCCAAACGGGTAGCCGACGGCGTAGCCGGCACCCGGTGTCGCGGAACCCGTCACGCGAAGTGCGGAATCCAGGGCGGGCGCGGACGTGAGTGCGCCGGTGAACAAGCCGGTGGCCAGCTCGGCCGGGATTTGCAGGAGTTTGCCTCCCACAACCGTCACGATGCCCGCGACGAGGGTCATCAAAGCGGCGGCTCCCACGAGGGTTGCCTGGCTCTTCATCTGCTGCATGAACGTAGCGCCCGCCGCCACGCCTACCGTGTAGGTGAACAGGGCGAGGCCGATCGTCTGCATGAGCGACATGCCCTCACCGAGTTCGGGGTATGCCGCGGAGAAGGCGAGCCCCACGAAAAGTGCGCCTGCCGCTCCGAACTTTAGGTGGCCAAACTTCACCTGGCCGAAGGCGGCGCCAAGGGCAACCACCAGGAAGAACGTTAGAATTGCGCTTTGAGAGAGAATGTCAAACACATTAATAACCATAAGCCACGCCCGCGCTAGCATGGGAATGTGAGTGATGAATCCGTCAGAGTTGACACGTGGTTGTGGAGTGTAAGGCAAGTTAAGTCACGTTCTCGCGCAACAGCCGCGTGCAAGGCCGGCCACGTGAAGGTTAATGGCTACACGGCGAAGCCTGCGCAAAAAGTGACGGTTGGCGACACGGTTACGTACAGGTTTGAGGGGTTCGACCGGATTTTAGAGGTCACCAAGGTCCTCCACACGCGTGTTGGCGCCCCGATTGCGCAAACGGCGTACGTGGATCACTCCCCTCCCCGCCCCGAACCGTTCATGACGATGGCTCTACCTCGCCGCGAGCGCGGTTCTGGCCGCCCAACGAAGCGGGAGCGCCGCGAGCTCGACCGGCTACGCGGCCGCGACACGAACGAGGGCAGGCTCTAGCACAGTTCTTCTACAGTTTTGAGGGCGTTGTTCCAGGTTCCGTAGACTTTGCGAATGTTTGAGCCGGAGGGCTGGTCGTTTTCTTTCGCCCACTTGGTGTATCCGGCGAATGAGGGGTGGGTTTCTTCGCAGGTGGTTACGTAGGCGCAAAGGGCCCGCAGGCGGTCGGTTTCGCTGAACCTCGCGTTTTTGCGTCCGACTTCCCCACTGGAGGAGGGGGTTAGCCCGCATTCTTTTTGGGCGTTCGCCCACGAGCCGCCAAACCTGTGCATGATGGTTTGGTAGGTGGGTGGCCAGAGCCTCACTCCGCGAACGGATTTGAGGCCGAGTTCTGCGAGGATTTCGGCGCGCATGCGGTCGTACTTTTTGGCGGAAATGTCCATGTTGGGGTCTAGCGCGATCCGCTCCTTCGCGGCTGCGGCGAGAGCCTCGATTTCTTCGGCCTTCTGTTCGGGGCCGGCAACGCCAAGCTCCTCAAGAATGAGGGCGAGTTCGGGGTCGGTGTCGAAATCTTCGCTCGGCTCTAGATCCAAAAGGCGAGCAATTGCATAGTAGATAGGGAGCTTCAGCGCACGGTCAGAGAAAGACTTCGAGTGGGTCATGTCCTAAAGTTACTATGACTGCCCAGTTTTTGAGCGGCTACCGCCCATACCTTTTGCTGGAGTAAAACGTATTTATGAAGTTTAAGTTTTAGGAGTCGTGGATGCTGTTTAAGCTGACTTGGAAGTTTTTGCGCCACCACATTCCTGTGTTACTGCTAATTTTCGTTCTGCAAGTTGGCTCTACCGGGGCTTCGCTGTTCTTGCCCGATTTGAATGCGCGAATCATTAATGAGGGCGTGGTTGTGGGCAACACGGGCCAGATTTGGCGCCTAGGTGGCGTGATGCTCGGGTTTATGCTCGTGCAGGTGCTGTTCTCAACGGCGGCGCTCGTGCTTTCGGCCGTGGTGTCGATGAGGCTTGGCCGCTGGCTTCGCCGCAAGCAGTTCGCTCACGCGCAGACGTTCTCTACGGATCAGCTCACGCACTTTGGCCCTCCGTCGCTGATTACGCGTACGACGAATGACGTGCAGCAGATTCAGATGGTGACGTTCATGTCCCTCACGATCGCTGTTATGGCGCCCCTGATGGGTGTGGGCGCGATTGTGATGGCGCTTCGCCAGAGCCTGCAGGTTTCGCAGATGCTGCTCGTGGTGGTGCCGCTGATTGCGGGCGTGGTCGGGTTCGTCATGTGGCGGAATATGCCGCTGTTTAAAACGCAGCAGGAGCGTATTGACCGTATGAACACAGTGCTTCGCGAGCAGCTCGCGGGCACGCGCGTGATCCGCGCGTTCGTGCAGCAGGATACGGAGCGCGAGCGCTACGAGAACGTGAATAAGGAGTTGCGTTCGGTTGCGCTAATGATTGGCGGCACGTTCGCGTTCCTGTTCCCAACAACTCAGTTGATTATTTGGACGACGCAGGTGCTGGTCATTTGGTTCGGCGGGCACCTCATTCAAGCTGGAAACATGGAGATCGGCGCGCTTGTCGCGTTCCTGAACTACTTGATGCAGATCTTCATGTCGGTGATGATGGCCGGCTTCATTTTCGTGATGATTCCGCGCGGTTCGGTTTCCGCCGAGCGCATTAGTGAGGTGTTGTCTACGCCTTCTAAGCTGGTGGTTCCCGACTCTCCCAGGACGCTCGAGGGCGAGGCCGAGTTCGCCTTGCGCGACGTTACGATCTCGTACCCGGGTGCTGACGAGCCGGTTTTGAAGAACCTCACGGTGAAGTTCCCGCGCGGAACTGTTACGGGCGTGATCGGCCCGACCGCGTCGGGCAAGTCCTCACTTGTGAACGTGCTGCCGAGACTGTTCGACGTTGAGGACGGCTCGGTCGAAGTAAACGGGGCGGACGTGCGCGAATACCGGCTGGGCGAAGTGCGCTCGCGTATTTCGCTCGTGCCGCAAAAGGCGTACCTCTTCTCCGGAACGATCGCGTCGACAGTTTCGGGCCACACGGACGAGAAACAGGTCGATCGCGACCGCGTGATTTGGGCGTTGAAGGGCGCGCAGGCACTCGACTTCGTTGAGGAGCTGGAAGACGGCATCGACTCGAAGGTCGACACGGGAGGCCAGAACTTCTCGGGCGGCCAACGCCAGCGCCTCGCGATCGCCCGCGCACTCTACCGCGACGCTGACCTTTACATTTTCGACGACTCACTTTCGGCGCTGGATGCCGCCACTGAAAAGCACTTGCGCGACGGCCTACCCGATTACGTGGGCGACGCGGCGGTGATCGTGGTGTCGCAAAAGACGTCGTCAATCGTAGACGCGGATCAAATCCTAGTGCTTGGCGACGGAAGAATGCACGGCGTTGGCACCCACCAGGAGCTACTCGCATCCTGCTCGCTATATGAAGAGATCGCTCGCTCGCAGTCTGGGGAGGCAAAATGAGTCACGGACTCGGTGCAGATCGCAACGATAGTAAAGACTTCCGCGGCACGGCGAAACGCCTCTTTGCAGAGCTTCGCCCCGAACACCTGCGGATTTGGCTCGCCGTCGTGCTTACGGCCGTGGCCGTGGCGCTCACGGTTGCAGGCCCGAAGCTCCTCGGCGATGGCACGAACATCGTGTTCAACGGTGTCGCCTCCTCCTACATTCCAGACGGGATGACGAAGGCTCAGTACGTCGAACAGCTTCGCGCAAACGGCGACAACGAGCTTGCACAAATGCTGGATGCGATGAACATCGTGCCGGGCGCGACCGTCGATTTTGAGGCGCTAGCACGCGTTCTTCTGCTTGCTTTCGCCGCATACGCGGGCGCGGCCCTCACCTATTTCACGATCAACATGATCGTGCGCCTCATCGTGCAAAACACGGGATTCCGTATGCGCAAGCAGGTGCAGGCGAAGATCGATCGCCTCCCGCTTTCGTACATGGATAGGCACAAGCGCGGCGATGTGATGTCGCGCGTGACGAACGACGTCGACAACGTCTCGAACACCCTGCAGCAAATGCTCGGCGCGGTGCTTGAGAGCCTGCTTACGATCATCGGGATCCTGATCATGATGTTCTGGATTTCGTGGCGTCTTGCGATTCTCGCGATCATCGTGGTGCCGGCCGGCGGCGCGATCGCGGGCATGATTGCGAAGAAGTCGCAGCCGTTCTTCCGCAAGCAGTGGAAGGCGACGGGCGACCTTGGCGGCATTGTTGAGGAGGCGTACACGGGCCACGAGGTGATGCAGGCGTTCTCCATGAATGAGGAGTTCTTGCAACAGTTCGACAAGGCTAACGAGGGCCTCTACGGCGCGGCGGTGAGGGCGCAGTCAATCTCGTCGCTGATGCGGCCGATGATGATGCTCACCTCAAACCTGTCGTACATTCTCGTTGCCGTTGCGGGTGGCCTGCAGGTGGCTGCGGGCAACATTTCGCTCGGCGGCGTGCAGGCATTCATCCAGTACTCGCGCCAGTTTGGCCACCCGATCGCACACCTCGCGCAGATGGCAACACTCGCGCAGTCGATGATTGCCTCCGCGGAACGCGTTTTCGAGTTCCTAAGCGCCGAAGAAATGGATGAGGACGCGAAGAAGGAAGGCCCCGCCGACCTTAAGAACGCGACGATCACGTTCGATCACGTGCGTTTTGGCTACGAGCCAGAAAAGCCCGTTATTCGCGACCTCAGCCTGCACGTGGAGCCGGGCAACATGGTCGCAATCGTCGGGCCGACGGGCGCGGGCAAGACGACGCTCGTGAACCTCCTCATGCGGTTCTACGAGATTGACTCGGGCACGATCTCGATCGCGGGCAAGCCGATTTCCGACATCAACAAGGACGATCTACGCGCAGGTATCGGCATGGTTTTGCAAGACACGTGGCTGTTTGAAGGCACGATCGCGGAAAACATTGCCTACGGTGCCGGCCGCGAAGTTTCGATGGATGAGGTGGTTAGCGCCGCCCGCCGCGCGCAGGCCGACTCGTTCATCCGCCACCTGCCCGAAGGCTACGACACGGTTGTGAAGGGAGAAGGCTCAAACCTCTCGCAAGGTGAGCGCCAGCTCCTCACGATCGCACGCGCATTCATTTCCGAGCCGGACATTCTGATTCTCGACGAGGCAACCTCGTCGGTCGACACGCGCACGGAAGCTGTGATTCAAGAGGCGATGGAGCGGCTACGCAAGGGCCGCACCTCGTTCGTGATCGCGCACAGGCTCTCCACAATCCGCTCAGCCGACGTGATCCTCGTGCTCGAAGAAGGTGACGTCGTCGAACAGGGCAGTCACGAAGAACTGCTCGCAAAGGGCGGCGCGTACGCAGAGTTGCACAACTTCCAGTTCGGCCAAATGTAGCAAACCTACAAATTGCGTAACGCGCGGGTGCCTATTATCAGCACCCGCGCGTCGCTTTTTGCCCGCCATTCCGACAGTTTGCAAAGTAAGACTCGTTACATCTTCAACCCACCCAAGAACGTCACACGACTAATTCGGGCGGCTCAACGCCTAAAAAATGAAATTAAATCCCCAAATTCCAGTCATTGAGTGAGACGCACAGTTATTATTTCGCCGTTTTGCTGTACGGTTTCCACATGACAAGTTCACAATCACTCGATCATATTCTTGCGACTATGGAGCTTAAGCCGCAGGGAAACTACGTATTCGTGGCTCTCGACGAGGTCCCCGAAGGCGTGGAACCTTTCGCGACCGTGCGCGAATACGAGGGAATGACCATCGTCATTTCTGAGCGCCGCGCAATCGAGGCAGGGCTACCCACCGAGAAGCGGTTCACGCGAATTTCCCTCGACTTGCCGTCCTCACTCGAGACCATCGGCATCACCGCCACGATCGCACAGATTCTCGCGTCGCGTTCGATCACCTGTAACTCACTCGCCGGCTTCCACCGCGACCACCTATTCGTCCAAGTCGACAAAGCGGATGAGGCACTCGAGATCCTCCACGACCTAAAAGAACAAGCTAAAGGCTGGCTACCCAAATAACCGCCCGTCAAAGCCCACGCAACCGCGTGGGCTTCACTTTTGCCCACCTTCCACGCCCGCGCCCGCACCAGCTCCCAGCCCTCCGGCTCGCTACCTCTTTCAGGCGCTAAGAAAACGAAATTCCACTACGCTTGAGGTATGTCCAAAGAGCAACCTGTACTCAAATCCATCGAACGACTACCAGATGGAACCGTCAAACAAACAAACATGCTCAGCGGAACGGAGGTGTGGACCGTCCCCGGCCGCGGACACCGGCCCCTCACCGTACCAGGCACCATCACCTCACCCATCGAACCTGCAGACCACGGCAAATACTGCGCCTTCTGCGAAGAACGCTACCTTGAAACACCACCCGAAAAAGCGCGCCTCGTAAAACGCGAAGACGGCTCCTGGGAAAAGCTTTCCAACCTTCGCGCCGAAGAACTATTCGACACCGTCGCCGAATTCAGGCGCGTACCCAACCTGTTCGAGATCGTCTCCTACAAGTACTGGCACCTCAACCACGGCCACAAGCCCTCCGAAGACGAATACCGTCGCATGGCCGACTACCTCGCCTCCTCCACCGGCTACGACCACGTTATGCGCGTCGTGAAAGCCCGCCTCATGGCGTCTGGCAAAACCCTCGAAGAACTCGCCGAACTCGACGACTCGCAGCTCCTGCCTGAGGCGTCCGGCTTCTTCAGCGGCGGCCACGACATCATCATCGCCCGCAACCACTACGAGCCGGGCGCCGAGCATACGGGGCAGCTCGCCTCCTCCGGCACGCTCACACCCGAAGAGCACTACCAGTACATGAAACTCACCGCCGACGCGATGAAAGACCTGTACAGCCTCAACGAAAACGTCGCCTACGTCGCGTGCTTCCAAAACTGGCTGAAACCCGCGGGCGCCTCCTTCGACCACCTCCACAAGCAGCTCGTCGCCATCGACGAACACTCCGTGCAAACCGAGGCCGAGCTCCAGCGCCTGCGCCGCGACCCGAACATTTACAAGAAGATTCTGCACACCGCTATCACGCGCGGCCTCCTCCTCGCCCAAAACGAGCACGCCGTCGCAATCGCCGGCATCGGACACCGCTACCCGTCGATCGCCATTTGGCCGCTCGGCAAATCGCAGAACCCGTGGGAGGTTTCCGACGAGAAAATGCGGGGCGTTTCCGACCTCACGCACGCCATCCACGCGGCGACGGGTGCCGAAGTTCCCGCCAATGAGGAGTGGTACCACCGTCCGCCAGACATCGCCTCGCCGATGCGTTGGAGGCTCCTCATCAAGTGGAGGATCTCCACTCTCGCCGGCTTTGAGGGCGGCACCCGCATCTACCTGAACACGATCGACCCGTGGGGTGTTCGCGACCGCCTCCTACCGAAGCTGAAGGAACTGCGCGAGCAGGGCAAGATCGCGGACATGCTCCTTGGCGACGAGTGCAAGCT
>JAUNLN010000007.1:0-53380 GCA_030532245.1 Actinomycetaceae bacterium | reverse complement strand
GTAGCGATTAGATCCGCTGAGCGCTGCCCTATTTTGTGACGAGCGCGCACTTCGATTCGTCGAGGCCAAGGCGCAGCACGTCCGAGTAGAGGCTGCGCCTAATTGGCATGAGGATGCGCGCCTGCTCGCCCGTCGGTAGTTCGACGCTCACCTGCTTCGCGCCGGGAATCACGTGCGCCTCCACGACTTTCGCGGGCACGTGCTTCTCCCCCGGCCGCGCAACATGCCAGGCGTCCGGCCCGCACGCGAGAATCATGCCGGCCGGCACCTCAATGCCAAGACTTGCGGCGAGCTCCTCATCCAAATGCAGGTCGAAGCCGAGGAACTGCGAGACCGAACGCGTGCGCGGGTCCGTCCACACTTCCGACGGCGTTCCAATTCGGGCAACGACGCCGTCCTCCATGATCGCCACCGTGTCGGCAACCGTGAAAGCCTCGTCCTGATCATGCGTCACGTAAATCGCAGTAGTGCCCGTTTCCCGCACGATTCCGCGAATTTCAACCGATAGGTCTTCGCGTAGCGCGCGGTCGAGGGCCGAAAGAGGTTCGTCGAGGAGGAGCAGGCGCGGCTTCGGGGCGAGCGCCCGCGCGAGAGCAACCCGCTGCTGTTGGCCACCCGAGAGGGTGTGTACGCCTCTTTCCTGCGTGCCGGGCAGCCCCACGAGGGTGAGGAGCTCTTCAACGCGCGCGGCCCACTGCTCGCGCGGGAGCCGGCCGTGCAGACCGTAAGCCACGTTCTGCGCGACGTTTTTGTGGCCGAAGAGTTGGCCGTCTTGGAACATGAGGCCAAACCCGCGCCTGTGTACGGGGATTCCAGACACGTCCTCACCGTCGAACAGGATCTTCCCGCGAGCCGGCTCCAGCCCCGCGACCGCGCGCAAGAGCGACGACTTCCCCGAGCCGGAAGCGCCGAGGAGCGCGAGGATTTCACCTCCGGGAAGCTCTAGAGAAACGTCCTTAACCGCGTGCGTTTGCCCGTAGTGGACGTTCACGCCCTCAAGTTTCAAAGTCATTTCTAATCCTTCCAAGCGGTGTCGGCACGCGCCTCCACGAACGCCATAACGGAGCCGGCGAGCGCAGCTAGAACGACGGATGCCGCGAGCGCCATGCCCTGTTCTACGGATCCGGGGGTGGATATGAGGCGGTAGATTGCGACGGGCAGCGTGGGGTTTGCGGGGCGGGCTAGGAAACTGGTGGCGCCGAACTCGCCGAGCGACATTGAGAAGGCGAATGCGGCGCCTATGGCGAGGGAGCGTAGGGCGTAGGGCGCTTCAACGGTGAAGATGGTGCGCAGGGGGCTGGCGCCGAGCACGGTCGCAACTTCGCGTTGCCTGGGGTCGATGGAGGCGAGTACGGGCATCATTACGCGCACGACGATCGGGATCGCAACCATCGCTTGCGCCATGGGGATCAGCCAGAAGGAGCCTCGCAGATCGAGCGGAGGGCGGTTCAAGGTGATGAGGAAGCCGAAGCCGACGGTCACGGCGGAGACGCCGAGAGGGAGCATGAACAGGGTGTCGAGCACGCGCAGACTACCGCGGCCGACCCGAGATTTTGGGCGGCGAGTGATGACGACTGCGACGAGCGTGCCGATAACCGCGGCCGTGATCGTCGCGATGACCGCGATTTCGATGGAGCTGAGGGCGCTTCGCATCACGGAGGTTTGCAAAAACCTCGTGGCGCCGGGGTTGAACAGGTCGGCGTAGTTCGCGAGGGTGAACTGCCCGCTCCGGTGCAGGGAGCGCCAGAGGAGGGCGAGCATGGGCGCGATGAGGAGCACTGCCACTGGAATGAGGGTGCCGGCCAAGGCGGGAAGGTCGGCGCGGCGGAGGGGGCGCGGCGCGAGGTCGGTGCGCATTTTCTGCGTGGAGGCGCCCGCGCCTCGCGCGAGGGATCCGAGCCACAGGGCGAGTGCGATCACGGCGAGTTGTACGACGGAGAGCACGGAGGCCGAGCGCAGGTCGAGCAGTGCGGTGGTGAGGAAGTAGATTTCGGTTTCGACGGTTTGCGTGCGCACGCCGCCAAGGATGAGTACGAGGCCGAATGAGGTGGCGCAAAACAGGAAGATTACGGCCGCGGCGGAGGCAAATGCGGGCATGAGGCGCGGTAGGGTCACCGTGAAGAACACGCGCGCGGGCGAAGCTCCAAGAGCGGCTGCCGCCTCCTCGGTGCGCGGGTCGAGGCGCACCCACATGTTGCCGATCGTGCGCACGCCGATCGAGTAGTTGAAGAACACCATGCCGATGATGATCGCCGTGTGGGTGCCGTCGAGCCCCCAGGAGCCGAGCGGCCCTCCCTCAACGAACAGCGAACGGAAGGCAACACCAACCACAACGGAGGGAAGCACGAACGGCACCGCCACGATCCCGCGCAGGAGGGCGCGACCGGCGAACTTCGTGCGATACAGGATCCACGCGGCCGGCACGCTGAGCGCGACCGAGAAAAAGGTTGCGACGCCGGCCATCCACAGGGTCTGCCACACGACCCTCCACGTGCGGGGCCGGCCTAAAATCTCGACGAACCCGCTCAGGTCGAGCGAGCCATCGCCTGCAAAAAATCCTCGCCCCACGAGGTTTGCCGTGGGGGCGAGGAAGAAGACGGTTAAAAAAGCAACGGGCAGCCCGACCGCCAAAACCCCCGCAACTGCGAGGGGAAGACGATCTGCTACCCGTTGCTTTCCCATCAGTTTTGAAGACCCGGCCGGGTTACTGGCCCATCAGGTCAGACCATGCGCGCAGCCATTCCTGCTGGTTTTCCGCAATGGTCTTCGCATCAACCTGGTGCGGGTTATCCGACATCTGGCCGAACTTCACGAGCGCCTCGGGTGCCTTCGCCTCCGGGTTGATCGGGTGCATGTAGTTCGCCTCCGAGATGAGCTCCTGCTGGGGTACGTCGAGCATGAACTCGATGAACGCCTTCGCGCCCTCAACGTTCTTCGCGCCGTTTAGCACGCCCATGTACTCAACCTGGTGGAAGCACGTGTCTAGGAGGGCGCCGGTGCGCGACTCGGTGAGTTCTTCGTTTGCCGACCATGCCGGCGAGGAGGCGTAGGACACCATCATCGGGCGCGGGCCTTCGCCCTCACCTGCGGAGTAGTCGACGCCGAACGCGTCCGACCAGCCCTTGGTTACCTTCACGCCGTTGTCGCGTAGCTTCTCCCAGTAGGTCGGCCAGTCCTCGCCGTATGCGCCGATCGTTGCGGTGAAGAACGCCATGCCGGGCGAGGAGGAGGCGGGGTTGAGCGCTACGAGCAGGTCCTTGTACTTCGGGTCTGCTAGATCGTCGAGCGTTACGGGCTCTTCCAGGTTGTTGTCGGTAAACCACTTGTGGTCTACGTTCACGCACACGTCGCCCTGGTCGAAGGGGATGAGGGAGGTTCCCTCAATCTGCTGCTGTGCAGCCCATGCGGGCACCTCGGGCGCCTCATCGGCGAATACTCCCTCGGAAACTGCGCGGTAAACCGAAATGTTGTCGACGCCGAACGCGACGTCGCCGAGCGGCTGGTCCTTCGACAAAACGAGTTGGTTCACGAGTTCGCCGCCGGAGCCAAGCTGGCTGATCGTAAGCTTGTAACCCGTTTCTTCTTCAAACTTAGCGATGGTTTCTTCGGGGAAATCCATCGAGTCGTAGGAGACAACTACGACCTCGTCGGTACCCGTTTCCATGGCCTGTTCCCCACCCGTGGAGGGTGAGCAGCCTGCAACAACAAATGCCGCGGCAACAGCCGCGCCAATCCAAACACGCCTCATTAACTTCTCCTGTATAGCCGGTATCAGTTCGCGTGCAGGAGATTCGCCCAAATGGACGTTAGAGAACTCGACTTCCTACGCCGGTGCTAACCGTCAGGTTCGAGGGTCTGCGCGCATGCGCACTCTCAGCGGCTTGTGCCGCTCCCCTGTCGCACTGCTCAGATTACCCTCGTCGCGGCCTTGGATCTACTTTTTAATCCCGCCGAAAACATGGCAACCGCGCGCAACTGAGGGCATTATGGAAGTGTATCGGCTAAGAAAGTTATAAAGATTGGGGATTTTTCCGTGAATCTTACGTACAAGCTAGCAACCGCTGGTGCGCTCGCACTCGCAGGCATTATTGCAAACCAGGTCGTAGACAAGGGTTGGAAGCTCGCAACGGGCCACCCCTCCCCGCAGGGTGAGGATGAGGATCAGGCTAAGTTCGCGGAACTCATGGTGTTCGCAGTGGTCTCCGGCGTGCTCGTGTCTATCACCCGCAGGTATGCGCTGAAGGGAACGAAGAAGTTCTTTGGCCCCCAGCTTGAGGGTTAAGCGCGAGGGTTAAACGCCCGAGCAAAACCTGGCCGCCCAAGTCGGGGCAGTACCGACTTGCACGGCCGAGGGATTAAACAAAAAGGCCCGCTCACGCGGGCTTTTTCGTTGCTTACTGCGGCAGTTGCTACCGCCGGCTCCACTTTAGAGCGGCGTGATTGCCTGCTCCACGAGGTACGCCACCTGCTTGACCGCCTCCTCATCTTCGGATGAGACGCTGACTACGTCGCCGTGGTCTGCGCCGAGCGTCATGATCATGAGCCCAGACGTGGCTTCCACGGTTTCGTCGCCGCGCGTGATGAACACAGGGTCTTCAAACTCCTGCGCCTTTTTCGCGATCAAAGCTGCCGGACGGGCGTGGAGACCAACCTCTGATGCCACACGTGCCGTTTGTGTATACATGTTCGCCTCCTTGCGAAGTCCGTAATACCTCCCGTCCACAATCTCACACATTGATCGTGTAATAACTATCGAAATCAGTGCGATTGATTACACGTGACCCGCGGGTAAGATAGATCACTGAATAACGCCCATATCCAAAGTATTCTGAGATGTACCTTTATAGCTTTTGTGAGGGTGGTTTCGTGAGTACCGAACAGCAGTCGATTTACTACGGCACGCCGGTTGTAGATGGCATTGCCTACGCTCCGGTTATCTGGACGCGCCGGCCGAGTGTTCCGGCACTATCAGCCGTAGATTTGCCTGAATATGAGCGGGCGGCCGCGATTGAGCGTTTCGAGAAAGCCGCCGATGAGGTTGTTGCGAGGCTCGAGGAAAGAGCTTCGAAAGCGACGGGCCACGCTGCTGCACTACTACAGATCAACGCCTCGATGGCCGGTGACCCGGCTTGGCGTAAGAACATCAAAAAGCAGGTGACGAGGGGCATCCCACCCGTGCAGGCGACGATGGCTGTGACCGAACAGTTCGTCTCAAACTTTGAACGCTTGGGTGGCATCATGGCGCAGCGGACGATCGACCTGCGCGATGTTCGCGACCGCGTGATCGCCCGCCTTGAGGGTCGGCCGGAGCCGGGCGTCCCCCAGCCCGACCACCCGGTTGTACTGTTTGCCGACGATTTGAGCCCCGCCGACATGGCCGGCCTCGACCCGTCGAAGTTCCTCGCGCTCGTCACCGAACTCGGCGGCCCCACCTCGCACACGTCGATCATTGCCCGCCAAAAGGGCATCCCCTGCATCGTTGCGGCGCGTCGCCTGTCCAAGATTGAGGAGGGCACGTACGCGCTCGTAGACGGCCGCGCAGGCACTGTACACGTGGGGATTACGCAGGAGGACGCGCAGAGCCTCCTAGACGAAGATAAGCGTCGCCGCCAGCTGATCGAACAGTGGGAGGGGCCCGGCCGCCTCAAGGACGGAACTCCCGTTGCACTGTTGGCGAATGTTCGCGACGGCCTAACCGCCACGGAGGCGGCGAGTGTTGGCGCGGAGGGTATTGGCCTGCTGCGCACCGAACTGTGCTTCCTCGAGTCGATTTCCGAGCCGTCCGTTGAGGCTCAGCAGGCTGTGTATGAGCCGGCGTTCGAGGCGTTCCCAGGTAGCAAGGTAGTGATCCGCACGCTCGATGCGGGCTCTGACAAGCCGGTGCCTTACGCGACCTTGCAGGAGGAGGCGAACCCGGCGCTCGGCGTGCGCGGCCTGCGCACGTCTGGCCACAACCCGGATCTTCTCATTCACCAGCTCGACGCGATCGCCGCGGCTGCGAAGAGTCTTGGGCGTGAAGAGACGCACGTGATGGCTCCCATGGTTTCGACCCTGCCCGAGGCGAAGTGGTTTGCGGGTCTCGTGCGTGAGCGCGGCATGATTCCGGGAATCATGATTGAGGTGCCCTCCGCGGCTTTACTTGCCGAGCAGTTTATGGAGCACGTGGACTTCGTTTCGATCGGCACGAACGACCTGACTCAGTACACGATGGCTGCCGACAGGCTTTCGCCGGACTTGGCGGAATACTCCGATCCGTGGCAGCCGGCAACGCTGAACCTCATTGCTCATGTTGCTCGCGCGGGTATTAAGACGAATACGCCCGTGGGCGTGTGCGGTGAGGCCGCTGCGGATCCGCTCCTCGCGGTTGTGCTCGTCGGCATGGGTGTGACTTCGCTGTCCGTTTCACCGGCTTCGTTGAAGGCTGTGGGTGCGCAGCTCTCGCAGTTCACGATGGAGCAGGCGAAGGCCGCCGCAGACGCAGTGCTTGGCGCCTGGGATCAGGGGGACGCGAGGTACCGCGTTCGCCAAGCGCTTGGCATCAACCACCAGCTCGACGCCTAAGTAGCCTCGTCGTTCAAAATCTCAGCTAGACCCGGCTCGCCCGGGTCTAGTTTTTGCCTGCGCCGAGCGTGTTGAGTCTCTGTGCACGCTGGCCTATTTGAGTTTGTTTACGCGCGGATGAGGGGGAAGTGGCGGCTGAGGTCGGCGCGCTCCCCCGATGCTTGGATGTCTCCGCGCTCTATGGCGTCGTTCCATGTGAGGCGTCCGGTTACTAGGCCGAGCCAAGTGTCGGCGTTCATCTCTACGACTGCGGGAGGCGTGCCCCTCCTGTGCGTGGTTCCGCCTAGCACTTGGACTGCGCCAAACGGTGGTACTCGCACTTCGACCGCGCGACCGGGCAGGAGTTTTTCTAGCTCCGCGAGGCTCCAACGCACTGCTAGCGCGCGCACGGGCCGGGGCGCGTCGCCGCTGAGCCACTTTTTGAGGGCGGCCATGCCTTCGGCGTCGTCTATTTGGCGCAAGTTTCCTCCAAAACAAAAGGAGTGCGGCCACTCGGCCACACTCCTTCAAGTTTATCGGTCTAGATGACGCCGTGCTGAAGCATCGCGTCGGCTACTCGCGTGAAGCCGGCAATGTTTGCGCCGAGCACGTAGTCGCCCGGCCTGCCGTATTCTTCGGCGGTTGTGAGGCAGTCATCGTGAATCTGCTCCATGATGCTGGTCAGCTCGTGTTCGGTGCGGTCAAACGACCACTGCGCGCGCGAAGCGTTCTGGCGCATTTCCAGCGCGGAGGTTGCCACACCGCCCGCGTTTGCGGCCTTTCCGGGCGCGTAGAGGATGTGCGACTCCTGGAACAGTTCGATCGCTTCGGGCGTGCACGGCATGTTCGCGCCTTCTGCTACGACCTTGCAACCATTCTTGAGGAGCGTGCGAGCGTCGTCGCCGTTCAACTCGTTCTGAGTGGCGCAGGGTAGCGCGATGTCGCATTCGACGCTCCAAACGTTGCCCTTGTCGAAGAACTGGGCGCCGGGCTTGCGGTTCGCGTAGTCGGAGACGCGGCCGCGCTCCACCTCTTTTACTTGGCGGAGGAGGTCGAAGTCGATGCCTTCGGGGTCGTAAACCCAGCCGGAGGAGTCGGAGATTGTTACGGGGATTGCGCCGAGCTGCTGTGCTTTTTGCACTGCGTAGGTTGCTACGTTGCCGGAGCCGGAGATTACGACGCGCTGGCCGGCGAGGCCCTCTCCCTTGGTTTGGAGCATCGACTGGGCGAACAGTACGGTGCCGTAGCCGGTTGCTTCGGTGCGGGCGAGGGAGCCGCCCCAGCCGAGTGCTTTACCGGTGAGTACGCCGGCTTCGAAGCGGTTTGTGAGGCGCTTATACTGGCCGAATAGGTAGCCGATTTCGCGTGCGCCAACGCCGATGTCGCCTGCGGGAACGTCGGTTTGTGCGCCGATGTGGCGGTAGAGCTCGGTCATGAACGATTGGCAGAAGCGCATGACTTCGTTGTCGGACTTGCCGTGCGGGTCGAAGTCGGAGCCGCCCTTGCCACCGCCGATGCCTTGGCCGGTGAGCGCGTTTTTAAAGATTTGTTCAAATCCGAGGAATTTGATGATGTTGCGGTTTACGGATTTGTGGAAGCGTAGGCCGCCCTTGTAGGGGCCGAGTGCGGAGTTGAACTCTACGCGGTAGCCGCGGTTTACGCGCACTTTGCCTTCGTCATCGATCCAGGGGACGCGGAAGATGATTTGGCGTTCGGGTTCGACGAGGCGTTCGAGGAGGGCGTAGTCCTGGTATTGGCTGTGTTTTTCTATGGCGGGAGCGAGGCTTTCGAGAACTTCGTGTACGGCCTGGTGGAATTCGGGTTCGGCTGGGTTGCGATCCAGAACTTCTTGGTAGACCTCTTCGATGCGTTTCATTTTCGTCTCCCTTTCCGCTTGCACCTTGTGGGGTGCGTGTGGGCCACTTTCCGTATAGGAAAGTTTGAGTCATAAATCAGTAAACACCATTGGTGAGGCTACTAAAAACTGAGAGCGAAATTTTTTCAGTATGTTGACAGTGGTATTCGTAACGCTTTTGCACGAAATGCGAGTACCTTTAGCGTCGGCGCGTGCCAAAGAGTGTGCGCGTGATTTCTCGGGTGAGTGTGCGCCCGGCTGTGCGGAGCATGTCTTCGGCGATTCGTGAGCGCCTCGCGGCTTCGCGTTGTTCTTGTTTTTGTGCTTCGCGCACTGCGCGTTCGTATTCTTTTTCGCGCTCTCTCTGTTCGCGTTCCATTTGGCGTTCGAGTTCTTTGGCTAGGCGAGCACGTTCTTTTTCGAGTGCTTTTTGCTCGGCTTCGCGCTGTTTTTCTTCTAGGGCGCGTTGCTCGGCTTCTTCGCGTTCGCGCGCTTCTTGCTCTATGCGCTCTTCGAGAAGTTCGAACGCCGATTCGGGGTCTACGGCGTCGCGATATTTGAGGAGGTTAGGCGAGGAGGCGACGTGCGCGTCGGGGGCTCCGGCTGCGGCTTCTCCCATGTTCGCGGCGGGCGCGAATAGGCGGGTGGGGGCGACGGGTGTGGGCCGGCCTTTGCGGTCGAGTACGGTGACGACGGCTTCGCCGGTGCCAAGCGAGGTGAGGACTTCAGCGAGGTCGTAGGGCGAGGTGGGGAACGTGGAGACGGTCTCCTTGAGTTTCTTCGCGTCGTTCGGGGTGAAGGCGCGTAGGGCGTGCTGTACGCGGGCGCCGAGTTGGCCGAGTACGTCTTCGGGCACGTCTTTTGGTGTTTGCGTGACGAAGAAGATGCCGACTCCCTTGGAGCGCACGAGCCTCACGGTTTTAACGACTTCGGCGAGGAATGCTTTGGAGGCGCCGTTGAAGAGTAGGTGTGCTTCGTCGAAGAAGAATACGAGTTTTGGTGCTTCGAGGTCGCCAACTTCGGGGAGGGTTTGGAAGAGGGAGGCGAGGAGCCACATGACGAATGTGGAGAACAGTTGTGGCTGGTCGTGTACGCTCGGCAGTTCGAGTACGGAGATGACGCCCGCGTCGCCGCGTTTGGCGAGCAGGTCGGCGGTGTTGAATGCGGGTTCGCCGAAGAATTCGCCGCCGCCTTGGGCTTCGAGTGCGGAGAGTTTGCGCAGGATTACGCCGGCGGTGGCGGTGGAGATTCCGCCGATGCCTTTGAGTTCGTCTTTGCCGTCGTCGCTGGTGAGGTAGGAGACGACGGAGCGCAGGTCTTTCAAGTCGATGAGGGCGAGGCGCTGCGTGTCGGCCCAGTGGAAGATGAGTTGGAGGGCGGATTCTTGGGTTTCGTTGAGTTCGAGTACGCGCGCTAGGAGGAGTGGCCCGAAGTCTGACATGGACGTGCGGATTGGGATGCCGGTTCCGGTTTCGCCGAGGCGGTAGAGCTCGACGGGGAAGGAGGCGGGCGCCCAGTTTTGGCCGAGTGCACGGGTGCGTTCTAGGAGTTTTTCGTTGGAGGCGCCGGGTTCGAGCAGGCCAGTGAGGTCGCCTTTAATGTCCATGACGAAGGAGGGGACGCCGGCACTCGAGAGGCCTTCGGCCATGAGTTGGAGGGTGCGGGTTTTGCCGGTGCCGGTGGCGCCGGCGACGAGGCCGTGGCGGTTCATCATGGCTAGGGGTAGGCCTACGACTGCGCTAGGTACGGGCTCGCCGTCTTTGAGGACGACTCCGAGGGGGAGGCTTCGACCCTCGAACCTGTAGCCTTCCGCGATTTCGGCGACAACCGGATCGTCTGGGGTGGCGGCCTGCTCCGCGGCCTGCGCCTCAGCTTGCGCCTCAACTTTCTCAGCGGCTTTCTCCGCTTCTTGCTCGGCGGCTTTCATGGCGGCTTCGAGTGCTTCTTGCGCGGCAGCGGCCTGCGCGGCGGCTTGTTCGGCGGCGGCTTTGAGGGCTTCAAGATCTGCAGTCATAGCCTCATCTTATTTAGTGGCGTGGACAAAAGATTCTGAAACGAGCCACTCCCCCGTTTTTGACACGAAACTCCCCGCTTTTGACACGAAACGCCGCGTTTTTTGGCTGATATTTGCACGTTTTGGGCGGCTCGTAAATACTTGAGTCGGGTTCGGGCCGCCGCGAAGAAAAGTTGTCAGCTTAGTTAGCGGAATAGGTCGACCTGAGGGGGCCTGCAAAAACTGCAGGCCCCCTCCTCTTTGGTTTAGTGAGTGTTACGCGAAGTAGCCAGGAAGCACGCCTTCCATCGCCGCTTGAAGTTCGCGAACCTTGAACACGATCGGGCCGGCGCCAACAATGTCGCTCGCAGCCTCCTCGCCGGAAACCTCTGCGAGAACCTGCGCGTCAAAGCCTCCGACATCGCCCAACTGGTCGAAGCCGGAAATCGCGAGCAGGGTGCCGCCCGTCACGCCGAGACGCTCAACAGTTACGCCCTCCGCGTCCGCAGCCGCGAAGATCGCCTCCTCAGCACCCTCGGGAGCCGCAACAACGATACGACCCGTCGACTCCGAGAACAGCGCCACAAAATCGCTGATCTTCTGCGACTTCACGTAGCTCGACAGATCCACGCTCGCACCAATACCGCGGCGCGTAGCCATCTCAACGAGCGTCTGCGCGAGGCCACCCTCCGAAACGTCATGCGCAGCATGAATGAGGGGCTTGCCATCCGGGCCATCGTTGTTCACGAGAGCCGAAATAACGCGGGCAAGCGCCATCTCCTTATCGAGGTCAACCTTCGGCGGCAGGCCACCCAGGTGGTCGTGAATGTCACGCGCCCACGCGGAACCATCCAGCTCCTCCCTCGTATCACCGAGGATGTAAATGCCGAGACCCTCCTCAAGCCAGCCGGACGGGCGAGCACGCTTCACGTCGTCAATCGTGCCGAGCATGACGATCATCGGAGTCGGGTTAATCGACGAGTCAGGCTGGCTCATCTGCGTGCCCGACGAATTGTACAGCGACACGTTACCGCCCGTCACCGGGATGCTCATCTGCTTGCAACCATCCGCGAGGCCGGTCATGGCCTGCACGAGCTGCCACATGGCGTCCGGATCCTCCGGGTTACCAAAGTTCAAACCGTCCGAAATCGCGATCGGCGTAGCACCAACCGCGGCAACATTACGGTAAGCGGCCGCGAGCGCCAGCTTCGCACCCTGGTACGGGTCGAGCTTCGTGAACCAGCCGTTGGAGTCGAGCGACAGCGCGACACCACGATCCGACTCGTTCGACACGCGGATAACGCCCGCGTCGTCAGGCTGCGCGAGAGCCGTGTTGCCAAGCGTGTAGGAGTCGAACTGGTCGGTCATCCAGCTCTTCGAAGCGCCGTTACCGGTCGTGATTACCTTCATGATCTGCTTGGCAATCTCGTCGCGATCCGCGGGGCGCGGCAGCGAATCGGAAGTGTCTTCCTGCAGGGCGTCCTGCCACTTCGGGCGCGCGTACGGGCGGTCGTAAACCGGGCCGTCGTGAGCAACCGTCTTCGGATCCACATCCACGATTCGACTACCAAAGTGGTCGATCACGAGGCGGCCGGTGTCCGTAACCTCACCAATCACGGAGGCCTCAACACCCCACTTCGTTGCGATCGCCCAGAAGTCGTCCATACGCTCCGGCGGCACGGTCGCCATCATGCGCTCCTGCGACTCAGACATGAGGATCTCGCCCGCGTTGAGGGTGGGATCGCGCAGAAGCACGTTCTCAAGCTTGATGTGCATGCCCGTATTTCCGTTGGAGGAAAGCTCCGACGTTGCACACGAAACACCCGCAGCACCAAGGTCTTGAATCGCCTCAATCACGCCGTTTTCAAACAGCTCCTGGAGGCATTCAATGATCTGCTTTTCAATGTAGGGGTCGCCCACCTGCACGGTCGGGCGAGCAATCGACTCATCGTCCTCAAACGACTCCGACGCGAGGATCGAAGCGCCACCAATACCGTCACCACCCGTGCGAGCACCGAACAGTACGACGAGGTTGCCGGGCGCCTCCGCGTTCGCGAGGTGCACGTCCTCGTGACGCAGCGCGCCAACGCACACCGCATTTACGAGCGGATTGCCCTGGTAGGAGGAGTCGAACGTCGTCTCGCCACCAATGCTCGGTACGCCGAGCACGTTGCCGTAACCGGCAAGACCTGCCACAGCGCCGCGAACCACGCGAGCCGTATCCGGATTCTCCGGGTCGCCCGCATTGAGGCCCGCCATCACTGCGATCGGGCGTGCACCCATCGAAATGATGTCGCGAACACAGCCGCCAATACCCGTTGCAGCGCCCTCGTACGGCTCAACGTAGGAGGGGTGGTTGTGGGACTCAACCTTGAACGTGACCGCCCAACCGTCACCCACATCCATCACACCGGCGTTCTGGCCGATACCAACCAGCATGTTCTTCGCCATCTGAGGAGTGGTCTTAGCTCCGAACTGCTCCTTCAAATGCTTCTTCGAAGACTTGTAGGAGCAGTGCTCCGACCACATGACCGAGTACATGGAAAGTTCGGCAATCGTCGGGCGACGTCCGAGCAGCTCCACAATGCGGTCGTACTCATCTTCCTTCAAACCTAGAGACTTCCACGGCATCTCCTTCTCGGGGGTTGCCGCAGCATCTTCGACAGTGTCCGGCAGTTCGCTCGGACGTGGGTTTTCAAATTCGACGTTCGCAATGACCTGCGCGCCCATGTTTCCTTCTTCGTTCACCATTGCCATTCCGTCTTGTATGGATCCGCATTGCGGATGATCCTCCAAACCCGCAAGTGAGTTACATCACTATTTAAGGCTTATTATGGTCTGTTTTGAGGAGTTGGATTGTGTTTCCGTCTTGTATCCACATCACTCCACAGGTTATCCACCTAGTTGTCCACATCTGTGTATTGATTTTTCAGCGTTTCCACCAGCCTGTGGATAACTGTGGTGAGTGGTTGTTGAAAAGCGTGTGCCAAGTCGCCTCATCGATCACGAAAAAACCGACTTGAATCACCTGCGTGTAACACTTCGCTACTGAGCGCGAACCGAGGTGAAAACCTTCAAGCCGTCCGTGCCGCCACGCAACGTGTCCGCAGTCGCCGGGCCGAACCCAGCCTCAACCGCGTGATCCACGCTCGCAGTCAAACCCACGACGTTGCCAGCCTCATTGCGAATACCCGCAATCGCGTTTGCCGAACCCGTCGGGTCATCCTCAAAGCGCAAAACTACTCGGCCAGACTCTTCCAGCTCGTCAATAACCTCCGGAGCCGCCACGAAAAGACCGTTAGCCGTACGCAAAGGCAGCGTTACAACCTCATCGTCTTCATACTCGCGAGTCCAAACCGAGTCGTTCGACACCTTGAACTGCATCGCGCGCGAAATGTAAGCGCCATCCTGGTTGCTCACAAAAGCACCCGGCAGGAGGTTCGCCTCACACAGAATCTGGAAGCCATTACCGATACCAAGCACCGGCATCCCCTGCACCGCGGCCTTCGCAATCGCCTCCATAATCGGAGAGAGAGCCGCAAGAGCACCCGGACGCACGTAGTTACCGTGCGAAGCACCTCCGGGCAGGATCACCGCATCCACACCCTTCAGATCAGCGTCACCGTGCCACAGTGCCACCGGCTCATTGCCAGCCAGCTCCACAGCGCGCTCCGTGCTCTGCGCATCCAGCGTGCCCGGGAACGTTACAACACCAACCTTCACCGCTCGTCCTCCAGCACCTCAACACTCACGACATCCTCAATATTCGGATTCGAAAGCACGGTTGCTGCAACCTCGCGCGCCGCCTCAAGATCAGCCTCAGTAACCTCACCCGCGGTCTCAAGGTAGAACGTCTTACCCTGGCGAACAGATTTAAAGGCCGTGACGTCCACGCGATTCAGCGCGGCGATCACGGCCTTTCCCTGACGATCCAAAATCTCAAACTTCGGCAGAACTTCAACTTTGATGCGTCCCATCACTTCTTCCTTCCCACTTAAGTCGAAGCGTGACTTACAAACCAATGCTACAAAACCCACTCGACAAGCGTAATTAAGCGGGTGAATTTGGGACGAACTTTGTATTACAGCCGATTTGCGGCAAGATTTATTAATTAAGAACCACTTTTCGAAACCCGGTTGCTTACGGCTCGAAAGTTTGACCCGTGAGGAGCTCGAACGCCTCGATGTAGCGGGCGCGAGTACGCTCCACAACCTCATCAGGCAGCTCCGGCGGCTCCTCACCCGAAGCGCGATCCCAACCCGACTCCGCAGAAGTCAGCCAATCACGCACATACTGCTTATCAAACGAAGGCGTAACCTGGCCCTCCACCCACTTATCAGCAGGCCAGAACCTCGACGAATCCGGCGTCAACACCTCATCGGCCAACACGAGCGAGCCATCGGAGCGCACACCAAACTCAAACTTCGTGTCCGCCAAAATAATGCCGCGCTCAAGCGCAATCTCAGCCGCGCGCGCATAGATCATGAGGGTCGCGTCGCGAAGAGCCGCGGCAACATCCTCCCCCACCATCTCAACAACGCGTTCAAACGGCACGTTCTCATCGTGCTCGCCAAGCTCCGCCTTCGCCGCCGGCGTGAAAATCGCAGGCTCCAGGCGAGAGGACTCAGTCAGCCCCTCCGGAAGCTCAATGCCCGTAACCATGCCCGACTCGCGGTACTCCGCAAGCCCCGAACCAGTCAAGTAACCGCGCGCCACGCACTCAACCGGCACCATGCTCAGGCGCTCACAAATCATCGCGCGGCCCTCAACCTCGGGCGGCACATCCATCGACACCACGTGATTCGCCACATTGAGCTGCTCAAACCACCACGCCGACATCTGCGTCAAAATCTTGCCCTTATCCGGAATCGGCGTGGAAAGCACGAAATCGTAGGCGCTAATACGATCCGACGCCACAACGAGCAGCTTGCTCGGATCCGACTCGCTCTCATACAAATCGCGGACCTTACCCGACGAAATGTGCTTCCAACCCGGAATATTCAGCATTGCCATATCCTTCACTACTCGTTCGACGCGCTGACCATACGCACATACGCGTCATCAGCAATCAGCGACCACAGCGCCGCCGAGGCCGGAGCCCCATCGATCAAACCAACCGGAACACCCGGCTCCAGCAGGATGCCGGGCTTCTTAGCCTCCCAAAGATGCGTAAGCGCAAGCACGTCCGCCTCCACATCCCCGGGCAAATCCTTCACCGCGCGAGTGATATGCGCGTCGTCCGCGCGAGCATCTAGCACCACCCACGTCTTCGCAAACTCCGTCGAAGAAACAATGCGCGCCGCATTCCTCTGATGCGAAGCAACCGCGGAGTTCACCACCGAAACAATCACAACCGAATCAGCGTGCTGCGCGCGGATCTCCTCAAGCTCCTCCGCCGATCGCGCCCTCGCCTGCGACCCCGGATTCACCGTTCGCGCGCCAGCCAGCACAATCTCGGAGGGCACATTCAGCCTTGCGGCGATACGCATCGCCGTATCCAAACCATCCTCAGGGCGGCCATTCTCCGCAATCACAAGGATCGCCTCGCCCGGCACCGCAACGATTCGAGGCGCCTCACCAACCGGCAGCCCCTTCGAAAAGCCCAGCTGCGCAAGCCCACGCTTACTCATCGACGAAGTAAAGAGCTGCGAGCGCTCCTCCTCATCCACGCTTCCGCCACTGTACTGGCTGCGCGTAGCAGGCTCGTCAATATCGCGACCCTTCAGCGTGGCCGTAACGAACTCGGTGGCCGCATCCGCAAACGGAAGCGGCGTGTCAGGGCTCGCGAGGCGCGCCACCGCGCGACGATGATCCAGCTCAGCCGACCTCAAACCGCCCCGAAGGCGGCGTTCCATCGCCTCGACCTCCGAGTTCGGCAGAGACTGCACTTCCTCAAACACCTCATAATCCGCAGCAGCCGCCGCGGCGTAAAGGCGCCTACGCGTATCGCGCAGCAGCTTATCTAGGCTGCGCGACGCTTCCTGAACATCGTCAGGCGCTGAACCATTCATCTAGGCTTCCTCCAAAAACTCAAAGTCAGCCTACCGCGTAGGCCCCTCGAACCGGAAGTTTTCAGAGCTCTCCAGCCACAGCGCGAGCCGCAATATCGGTTCTAAAGTGCGAGCCGCGGATCCGAATCTTCGCGACCCCCTCGTAAGCGCGCGCCTGCGCCTCCTGAAGCGAAGCGCCAAGAGCATTCACGAGGAGCACGCGGCCACCACTCGTAACGAGACCCTCCTCCGAGTCCTTCGCGCCCGCAATGTAGACGCGGGTCTGCTCGCCGGCCTCAGCCTCCTCCACGCCTTCAATCAGATCGCCGAGCACGGGCGTTGCCGGGTAGTTCTCCGAGCTGACCACCACGCCAACGGAGGCACTATCGCTCCACTCAAGCTGCGGGAAATCAGCGAGGGTGCCGGTTGCCGCCGCGTAGAGCAGGTCGGCGAGCGGCGTCTTCAGCAGGGGTAGCACAACCTGGGTTTCCGGGTCGCCAAAGCGAGCGTTGAACTCAATCACGCGCACGCCCGACGTCGTTACGACGAGGCCGCAGTACAGCAGACCCACGAAAGGCGTGCCGCGGCGAGCCATCTCGTCGACAACCGGCTGAGCCACGTTTTCTACGACTTCCTCCACAAAGCCCTCGGGGAGCCACGGTAGCGGGCAGTACGCGCCCATTCCACCAGTGTTCGGCCCCTCATCGTTGTCGAGGGCGCGCTTGAAATCCTGTGCCGGCAGCAGGGGCACAACGCTCTTGCCGTCCGTTACGCAAAAGAGGGACACCTCGGGGCCGCCCATGTACTCCTCGACGAGCACAGCGCCTCCCTCGGCCGCCACGCAAGACTCCGCGTGAGCGATCGCCGCCTCCAAGTCGGAGGTCACGATCACGCCCTTGCCAGCCGCAAGCCCGTCGTTTTTCACCACGTAGGGAGGCTCAAAGCGGGCCAGCGCCTCGCGCGCCTCCTCAACCGACGTGCAGGCGTACGCGGCGGCGGTAGACACGCCGGCCGCCTCCATCACGTCTTTCGCGAATGCCTTGGAGCCCTCCAGCATCGCGGCGTTCTGGTCGGGGCCAAACACGGGGATACCGGCTTCACGAACCGCGTCAGCTACGCCTGCCACGAGGGGCGCCTCCGGGCCGATCACAACCATGTCGACGCCGCGATCTTTAGCCCACGCGCTAACAGCCTCGGGGTCGTTCGGATTCAAGTCGACGCGCTCGCCAAGCGTTTTCATTCCCGCATTTCCAGGGGCTACAAAGAGGTTCACGTTCGTGCCCTCAACCATTGCGCGAGCTAGAGCGTGCTCACGGCCTCCCGATCCGAGCAGCAAAATATCCATGTGTGGCCTTCGCAAGTAGATATGAAGCAGTTACCTCACTATCTTGCCGAACTTTCGCCCAAGTTTTCACGCTCGCCCAAAAGCTGGCCACATTCACCACCCGCCTCTCTCGCAAGGTGGCGAGTGACACGTGCCGCCCACTCAACTCCAAGCGTTACTTTCCCCTCGAGCGGGAGGGCGCCCCGGGTATGCAAAAAGTTGGGCCCGCGCAAAAGCGCGAGCCCAACTTCAGCTGATGCTTATATCAGATGCTTACTTAGCAGCCTCAATGCGAGCGTGGAACTTCTCCACCTCCGCGGTCACAGCAGCCGGAACCTTGTCGCCGAACTGCTCGAGGTACTGCTCGGTGTCAGCAAGCTCTGCTTCCCAAGCAACCGGATCCGTCTCGAAGAGAGCGTCCCACTCCTCCTTGCCGATCTCAAGACCGTCAAGGTTGAAGTCCTCAAACTTCGGGTACAGGCCGGTCAGACCCTCGATAGCCTCGACCTCGCCTGCCCTGCGGCGGATGATCCAGTCGAGAACACGGGAGTTGTCGCCGAAGCCCGGCCACATGAACTTGCCGTCCTTGTCCTTACGGAACCAGTTGACCTGGTATACCTTCGGGAACTTGTCGCCAAGCTCCTTCTGCATGTTGAGCCAGTGGCCCCAGTAGTCAGCCATGTTGTAGCCACAGAACGGGAGCATTGCGAACGGGTCGTGACGCAGAGCGCCAACAGCACCCTCAGCGGCAGCGGTCTGCTCGGAAGCAACCGTTGCGCCAATGAACACGCCGTGCTCAGGCGAGAACTGCTCGGCAACCAGCGGAACGTTCGTAGCGCGGCGGCCACCGAACAGGATCGCGTCTACCGGAACACCCTCGGGGGCTTCCCAGTCGGGGCAAATGATCGGGCACTGCGCAGCCGGCGTGGTGAAACGCGAGTTCGGGTGTGCAGCCTTCTGATCCGACTCCGGGGACCAGTCGTTGCCGTGCCAGTCGATGAGGTGCGCCGGAACGTCGCCGTCGATGCCCTCCCACCAGACGTCGCCCTCATCGGTAAGAGCAACGTTCGTGAAGATCGTGTTAGCACGCATCGTGTCCATAGCCATCGGGTTCGTGGAGTACGAGGTACCCGGTGCAACACCGAAGAAGCCAGCCTCCGGGTTGATGGCGCGCAGGCGGCCATCCGGGCCCGGACGCATCCATGCGATGTCGTCACCAATCGTCTCTACCTTGTAGCCCGGGATGGTCGGCTGGAGCATGGCGAGGTTCGTCTTGCCACATGCCGACGGGAATGCTGCGGTGACGTGGTACTGCTCGCCGGTCTCCTCACGGGTGAGGCGCAGGATGAGCATGTGCTCAGCCATCCAGCCGTCGCGGTGTGCCATCGTCGAAGCAATACGAAGCGCGAAGCACTTCTTGCCAAGCAGAGCGTTGCCGCCGTAGCCCGAGCCGAACGACCAAATCTCGTTGGTCTCCGGGAAGTGCGTAATGTACTTCTCGTCGTTGCAAGGCCAGGTCGAATCTTCCTCGCCCTCTTCTAGCGGAACACCTACAGAGTGAACAGCCGGAACCCAAACCTGACCGTCAGCGATCAGATCCATGGCAGCCTTACCCATGCGGGTCATGATGCGCATGTTTACAACAACGTACGGGGAGTCCGTGATCTCAATGCCCAGCTGCGAGATCGGGCCGCCAACAGGACCCATCGAGAACGGGATTACGTAAAGGGTGCGACCCTTCATAGCCCCGGTGAAAACCTTGTTAAGCGTTTCCTTCATTTCCTTCGGATCTGCCCAGTTGTTGGTCGGGCCAGCATCCTCTTCCTTCTCGGAGCAAATGAAGGTACGCGACTCAACGCGAGCCACGTCAGACGGCTTAGAACGAGCGAGGAAGGAGTTCGGGCGCTTCTCCTCGTTCAGCTTCGTGAACATTCCGGACTCAACCATCTCAGAGGTGAGACGATCCCACTCCTCGTCGGAGCCGTCACAGAAGTAAACAGAATCCGGGGTCGTGAGCTCCGCAATCTCAGCAACCCACTTGATAACATCTTCCGGGGCGTTAGCCGGGGCAGCCGACTTAACATCCTCAATTGTCACGGTCATACTTAAGCCTCCTGGGCACTGTATTTCCTGGGTGCCGTCTGCACCCACAGGTCTTGACTCGATCCCTCTGTAGGATCTTTGTCACTACCCCTAATCATTCCTTATTTGCCAAGATTTTGCATCTTTGGACCAGCCCAAAAATGCCCTCGCAGCAACCATCTGTGCGGTAATTAGTGCAAAAACTCCCCAATACGACACCAAGACTCCGCAAATGCAAAACCCGTGCGAATTTACGCTACGCGCATGTTGCATTTGTAGAGTCTTGGTATTTCAACGGTTCCGCATGAATAAGCGGAATTATGCTCCAGTTAGCTGGTGGCGGACGATCGCAGCCTCACGACCTGCGCCAACACCAATCACAGAAACGCGCACCTTCGAAATCTCCTCAATGCGTTCGATGTAGCGCTGCGCGTTTACGGGCAAGTCCTCAAACTTGCGCACCTTTGTGATATCTTCCGTCCACCCCGGCATGTACTCGTAGATCGGCTTCGCGTGGTGGAAGTCCGACTGGTTCATCGGCATCTCGTCAACGCGCACGCCATCCACGTCGTAAGCCACACAAATCGGGATCTGCTCGTAGCCGGTGAGCACGTCAAGCTTCGTCACAACCAGGTCGGTGAGGCCATTCACGCGGCTCGCGTAGCGGCCCACCACGGCGTCAAACCATCCGGTGCGGCGCGGGCGACCCGTCGTTACACCGAACTCGCCTCCACGCTCGCGAAGCTCATCGCCCTCCTCGCCAAACAGCTCGGTCGGGAACGGGCCCTCACCCACGCGAGTCGTGTAAGCCTTCGTAACACCAACCACCGCGTCAATACGCGTCGGGCCAACACCCGCGCCCGTGCAGGCGCCTCCAGCAGTCGCGTTAGAGGAAGTAACGAACGGGTACGTGCCGTGGTCGATGTCGAGCATGGTTGCCTGGCCGGCCTCAAACAGCACGGTCTTACCCTCATCAAGCGCATCATTTACAAGGAGGGAGGCGTCCACAACCATCGGGCGCACGCGCTCCGCGTACGACAGCAGCTCGTTAGTGACCTCTTCGGGGTCGACCGCGCGCTTGTTGAACACCTTCACGAGCAGGTGGTTCTTGTTCGCAAGAGCGCCCTCAACCTTCTGGCGAAGAATCGACGGGTCGAACAGGTCTTGCACGCGGATGCCGATGCGGTTCATCTTGTCGGCGTAGCTCGGGCCGATACCGCGGCCCGTCGTACCAATCTGGCGCTTACCGAGGAACTTCTCCGTCGTGCGATCCATCAAACGGTTATACGAGGGGATAATGTGCGCGTTCGAAGAAATACGCAGGCGCGACGTGTCCATACCGCGCTCTTCAAGCGCCTCAATCTCCTGGAACAAAACCTCCAGGTCAATAACAACCCCGTTACCAATAATCGGGGTGACACCCTCAGACAAAATGCCTGCGGGAAGCAGGTGAAGCGCGTACTTCTCGCCATCGATCACAACCGTATGGCCCGCGTTATTTCCACCGTTAAACTTAACTACCAGATCAACCGCCGCACCCAAGTGGTCGGTTGCTTTGCCTTTGCCTTCGTCGCCCCACTGAGTTCCAACGACTATTACAGCTGGCATTTTCCCCTCCATAGGCGAGGAACTTCCCCTCGCCAAACGTGTGATTTCGAAGCGCAGCTTCGAGCAGAATGGAGCTTCTACCTTCGAAAGTCTACTCGAACTCACTTTAGGTCGGTACTTTAGGCCCGTTTTATGGGCAACCCGTAGCGCTTCGAGGGCGCGCCCATACGCCGCTTGCCAAATTGATGAGGGGCCTCCTCAACTCATTTGTTGAGAAAGCCCCTCATCGATGGGATCGCCAGATAGCTTTATGCGAGGCGTCTAGCCCTTCACAGCGCCACCGGTTAGGCCGGCGACAATGTACTTCTGCAGGAACAGGAACAGCAGCAGGATCGGCACCGCGGCAATAACCGCGCCGGATGCGAACCAGTCCCAGTTCTTCTCGTTACCGCCAACCCAAATGTTCATGCCGATCGCGAGCGTCCAGTTCTCCTGCGACGTAAGGATCGTGCGGGCAAGCACGAAGTCGTTGAACGCCGAGATGAACGACAGCAGGCCAACCACAGCGAGAATCGGCACGACGAGCGGCAGGATGATCGTCCAGTAAATCTGGCCGTGCGTAGCGCCGTCGATCTTCGCCGCCTCATCAAGCTCCATCGGAATCGAGTTGAAGAAGCCGTACATGAGGAACGTGTTCGCGCCAAGCGCACCGCCCCAGTACACCGCGATCAGAGCCATCTTCGAGTTAATACCAAGCGCCGGGATGATTTCACCGAGCGTGGTGAGAAGGAGGAAGATCGCAACGAACGTGAGCAGCTGCGGGAACATTTGGATCACGAGTAGCGCCTGGAGCGAAAGCTTGCGGCCCGAGAAGCGGTAGCGCGAGAACGCGTACGCCGCGGCCGCACCCATCAGCACCGTGCCAACCGAAGTGGCGACACCGATGATGATCGTGTTGCTAAACCACGTCCAGAACATCGTGTCTGAAAGCTCCGAGAAGTTCTCAAACGACACCGACGAGAACAGCGAGTTCGCGCCCGTAAGCGTCGTCTTAATGTCCGGGTTCACCGCCGCAGACAGCACGTAAAGGATTGGGAACGCCGCGTAAATCGCCGCGAGCACGCCCACCACGTGGCGGAAACCAATTCCGCGGAACCACTTGCCAAACGGCATGCGGTTCTTCTCTACCGCGTCTTTAGTAGCAGACATCGTATTCGCAGACATCATGCCACCCCTTCCATAGCATTCGACTTCTTAAAGGAGTACATAGACACCGCGCCCACAATCAGGAAGATAACGAGCGACATTGCGGCCGCTAGACCGTAGTTCGGCAAAGCCTCACCCGTTAGGCCAGCAATCTTGTAAACCATCGAAATAAGAATGTCCGTGTGTCCAACCGGCACCGAAGCGTCAGCCATTGCGGGGCCGCCACCATTCAACATGTAGATCAGGTTGAAGTTGTTGAAGTTGAACGCGAACGAGGAGATAAGTAGCGGCGTCAGCGAAATCATCAGCTGCGGCAGAGTGACGAAACGCCACACCTCAAGCGAGCTTGCACCGTCAATCTCAGCGGCCTCAATCAGGTCGCCCGGAATCGACTGGAGCGCGCCCGTCACGATTAGGAACATGTAGGGGAAGCCCATCCACAGGTTCACGAGCAGCACAGAGACTTTCGCCATCGTCGGATCAGTTAGCCACGGGATCGCCGCGCCGAGCAACTGGTTGAAGAAGCCGTACTTCTCGTTCATCATGCCCGCAAACAAGAACGCGGTCATGAATGAGGGGAACGCGTACGGAAGCAGCATGATCGTGCGGTAAATCTTTCGTCCGCGCATGCGGTCGTCGTTCATCACGATCGCGAGGAACATGCCTAGCAAGAACGTGGTCAGCACCGACATGAACGCGAAAATAACGTTCCAAATCAGCACCTTGAAGAACGGCTGCGCGTAGCGCGAATCAGAGAAGCCCTTCACGAAGTTGTCGAAACCAACTCCAACACGCCAACCCACACCAAGCGGCGTTCCATCCTCCGCAATGAACGAACCCACCGTGTCGTCCGCATTGTAAGTTACGCCAGTCTCCGTATTCACCATCGTGTCGGTCTGCGCGTCATACTTCATCGTCGACGTGAACTGGAAGCCCGTCATACCGTTCTGCGTGCCAATCGCTCCCTCATCGGGATTATCAGACATCGGCACACGCAACTGCGTGACCTCCGCCTGGCGGTTACCAAGCTCCGCGACAGTCAGAACATTCCAACCATCAACCTCGGTAATACGGCCGTTCTCAACCTTGCCGTTCGTGCGCTCAAGCGGCTCCTCCGCGGAACCCACGAGAATCTGCGAATCGTCAAGCACTGCGAAACCGAGCGTGCCGCCCTGCTCCACAATCGCAAGCGGATACTCGGCAGAACCCTCAACACGCTTCGTGTTGTTCTGAAGAAGAATCGACTCAATCGCGGCCTCCTTCGTGAGGATATGGCCATGACCGTAGTTCGTGAAAGCGATATAACCCGTGTAAACGATCGTGAACGCCTGGAACACAATCAAGAAGACAAGGCCTGGAGCCAAGTACTTCATCGGAATAACGCCCGTGCGCTTCGAGAAATACACCCAGTCGATAGCGGCAACGAGCAGCACCATCGCCACACCCAGCACCATCGAACCACCGGTAAACGCGGCCGCGGCGATGTAAATGCCAAGCGCGTTCACGAGCGCCATCAGCACAATCTTGATAATGAAACCCGGGCCCCAGGAAGTAGCGACAGAATCGCGCTTCCTACGCTCCTCACGCTCCTTCGCCCGCCGACGGGTCGCGTCGGTCTGTTTAGTCATCTGCGACATTTTTAGTCCTACCTATTAAAAGGTGCAGCTGGAAACCATATCCAGCTGCACCTCCTAACCGGGATTTACTTGTTCAGCTCGGCCTGGATGTCAGAGACCATCTTGTTCCAGGTCTCAACCGGGTCCGCGCCACCGAGAATCTGGGCCTCAGTCTTGCCCCAGAAGGTCCAAACAGCAGCCATTTCCGGAATGTTCGGCATCGGGAAGCCACCCTCAGAAGCAGCCTGGAAGCCACCAATCAGCGGGTCAGCAGCAGCCTTCTCAGCCGAAGCGTTCAGAGCCGGAAGACGGTTACCGATAGCAAACAGCTCGTCCTGAACCTCTTCAGAACCAACGTAGTTTACGAGGAAGTCGTTAGCGAGAAGCGCGTTGTTCGACTTAGCGGAAATGAAGCCACCCTGTACGCCAAGGAACGGCACACCCGGGTTCGGGCCAGCAGCCGGAATCGGGTCAACAGCAATGTTCATGCCCTCAAAGTCAGCGAGCATCCACGGGCCACCAAGAATGTAGGGAGCCTTGCCCGACTTGAACGCGTCAACAGCAACGTCGTAGTTAATCGAGGTGCTGATTACGCCCTCTTCGCCCTTAGCCTGCAGCCACTGTGCGAACGCCTCACCCTGCTCGCCACCAACATTCAGTTCGGAGGTGTAGGAGCCGTCTGCATTCTGCTTGAACACCGAGCCGGTGAACGAAGCCTGCAGCGGGTACATCGTGTACGGGTCGCCCTCGTCGCCAACCTGGATGACGAACGGGTACTCAACGCCAGCAGCCTTACCCATCTCGATCATTTCGTCGAAGGTGGCCGGCGTGGACTCTACGAGGTCAGCGTTGCGGATGAGCGCGAGGTTCTCAACAGCGTAGGGAACGCCGTAAACCTGGCCGTCGAACGTGAACGCAGCCACCGAGCCCTCGGAGAACTCAGAAGCCTTATCGCCCAGCTCAACCGGAGCGATGAGACCGTTGTTCACGAACTCGCCAACCCAGTCGTTAGCACCGAAAGCAATGTCCGGGCCCTGGCCGGTCGGAACCTGAGTTGCGAACTCGGAGCGCATCTGGTCGTTGTCCTTAACAACGAGCTCGACCTCATTGCCCGTTGCATCCGTGTATGCCTGCGCAGCGGTCTTGAATGCCGCCTCGCGGTTAGCGTCGATCCAAACGGTCAGACCAGCGCCAGTGGACTCAGCAGCGGTGCCCTCCGTGGTCTCCGGCTCCGGCGTTTCTGCGCCGCCACCACATGCGGTGAGACCGAGAACGGAAAATGCTCCAACTGTAAGTAGTGCAATGCCCCTTCGCATCTTTTCTCCTTGAGATTCGTTTGAAAGATTCGTGTCCTTCATCGTCACACAAACGATCTTGACAACTCCGATTGTAAGAAGATTTCAACGTTTTGCAAGTATTTTCAGAAAATTGCTTCAGATCGTAATAGAATCTTTACCAAACGAGGTTGCGCCACTTTTCGGCGTTTCCTTGAAATATCACAACATTAGGCAACTTCCCACATTTTCAAAATGTGAGCTGTTTCCTGATACGCTATGAAAGTAACTGAAATTGTTTTCGGTCTAAACAACTCAGGGCTATCTACAAGGGAGTGGTCATGGCTAACCGGCTTCGCCTATCGGACCTCGCGGAACAAGCGGGCGTATCTACCGCAACCGTTTCTCGCGTACTCAACGGGAAGGCCGAAGTAGCAGAAGACACGCGGCAAGCCGTACTCCGCGCCCTCGACCTCCTCGGCTACGAGCGCCCCGAAAAACTAAAAGAGCGCTCCGGCGGCCTCATCGGCCTCATCGTCCCCGAACTCACCAACCCCATCTTCCCGCAGTTCGTACAGCACCTCTCCACAGCCATGCTGCAACAGGGCTACACGCCCCTCCTCGGCACCCAGTTCGCAGCCGGCTCCACCGAAGACTCCCTCGTCGAAGCGATCCTCAACCAGGGCGTAACCGGCCTCATCTTCGTCTCCGGCCTGCACGCCGACCTCAACGCCGACACCGCGCGCTACCAGGCGCTCGTCGACAAAGGCATTCCGTTCGTAACCATCAACGGCCGCAACAAGCAGATCAGCGCCCCCGACTTCTCCACCGACGACCGCGACGCCATAACCCAGTCGATGCGACACCTCATCGGCCTTGGCCACGAGCGCATCGCATTCACCTCCGGCCCACTACGATTCAGCCCGGCGCGAGCAAAATACAAGCGCTACCTCGAATGCCTCAAAGAAATGCTGCCCGGCCAGGAGCCCATCACCTCCGAAACTCTCTTCACCGTTGAGGGCGGCCAAGCCGCCGCGCGGGCGGTTCTCGACCAGGGAGCCACGGCAATCATCTGTACCTCCGACGTCATGGCTCTTGGCACCATCCGCTACGCCATCGACCAGGGGCTACGCGTACCCGAAGACGTATCCGTGATCGGGTTCGACGACTCCTCCGTCATGCCGTTCCTCTCCCCCGCGCTCACCACCGTGCGTCAGCCCGTGCCCGCAATCTCCAGCGCGGCCGTCACGACGCTCGTTGCCAACATCAAACAAACCCCCAACCAAATGTCGTCAACCACGTTCAAACCCGAACTCGTGGTGCGCGAAACCACTGCGCCGCCAAGGCACTAACCCACCTTCCTGCACACCCCCAATCCAAGGCACAACCTATGCAGATCATCCACTTGGCAAACACCTCCCGCGAGTGGTGGCGAGAGGCCGTCATCTACCAGATTTACCCACGCTCCTTCGCCTCATTCGGAGGAGGTGTGGGCGACCTGCAGGGCATAACCTCGCGCCTTTCGCATGTTGCGGATCTTGGCGCGCACGCGATTTGGCTCTCCCCGTTCTACAAGTCGCCACAAAAGGATGGAGGCTACGACGTTGCGGACTACCGGGCGGTGGACCCGATTTTCGGCAACCTCAACGACGCGAAAAACCTGATCGCTCGCGCACACGAACTCGGCCTGCGCGTGATCGTCGACCTCGTACCAAACCACACGTCCGACCAGCACGAGTGGTTCCAGGCCGCGCTCGCCGACCCGAGTGCGCCTGAGCGCGACCTGTACTGGTTCCGCAAAGCCGACGAGGCGCCCACCGACTGGCTCTCCGTCTTCGGCGGCAGCGCCTGGACGCGCGTGTGCGACCGCGCCGACGCGAAGGGTTCACCGTGGGATCACGACGACTCCTGGTACCTCCACCTGTTCGACCCCGCGCAACCCGACCTCAACTGGGCGCACCCGCGCGTACGCGAAGAATTCACCTCCATCCTGCGATTCTGGCTCGACCTTGGAGCCGACGGCTTCCGCGTCGACGTCGCCCACGGGCTCGTCAAAGACCCCTCCTTGCCGAACTACCAGTACCACTGGGACATGGTCTCCGGAGGCGACCTACTACCCGCCGACGTGCCGCCCCCTCCGCAGTGGAATCAGCCCGGCGTGCACGACATTTACCGCGAGTGGAGGGCCGTGCTCGACGAATACGAGGGCGACCGCGCGCTCGTGGCTGAGGCGTGGCTGAACGATCCGCTCGACGCGAAACTGTACGTGCGCAGCGACGAAATGAGCCAGGCGTTCAACTTCGACTTCCTCACCTCCCCGTTCGAACTGGCCGAATACCGTGAGGTTATTGCTAACTCACTGCGAGAAATGGACTCGGTTGGCGCGCCAACCACGTGGGTTTTGTCGAACCACGACGTCGTTCGCGCAGCCTCGCGCTTCGGACTTTCCAAGACGGGTAAGGGGCCAAACGGGATTCGCCCGTTCGAAGAACAGCCCGACCCAGAACTGGGCAGGCGCCGAGCTCTTGCTGCACACGCGCTCGGCTCCGCACTCCCCGGCTCGATTTACATTTACCAAGGTGAGGAGCTGTCGCTCCCCGAACACATGGCGCTACCCGACGAGCTGCGCGAAGATCCCGCATTCTTCCGCACAAAGGGAGCCGAAGCCGGCCGCGACGGCTGCCGCGTACCGATCCCGTGGGAAGCCGACTATCCCGCGTTCGGCTTCTCGCCCGCCGGCTCCTCCTGGCTACCCCAGCCCGAAGAGTGGAAGGCACTCGCCGTAGATGTTCAGCTCGCAGACGAGGCCTCATCCCTCAATTTCTTCCGCAAAATGTACCGCCTGCGCGAAGAACTCGGGCTTGGCCGCGCACAGCTTGCCGACGCTGAAGACAGCTACCTCCACTACGTTTCTTCCCTGCCGGGGCGCGACGACCTCCACATCGTCACGGCATTCGACGACCCCGTCCCCCTACCGAAGGGCGCGAAGATCGTGCTAAGTAGCGACGAGGTTGCCCCCTCCACTGTGAATGACGAACAGGTCGCACCAAACTCGACGGTTTGGTACACGCTCTAAAACACTTGCCAATCGCTCTAGAACGCCTCTAAGAACAGGCCTGCGAACGTAACAAAACAGACGCTCCCCGAAGTGACCACTGCGGTCTATCCTTCGGGGAGCGTCTACCTATTTTGGCTACTGTTTCGGCTTAGCCCGAGCCGCTTACTGCAGAACCTGCGTGGAAAGCGGGGTGCGGTTACCGAAGCGGTGGTTCGTGATCGAAACTGCCTGCTCGTGCAGGAACGGCAGCATTTCGACACGGCCGCTCTCCGTTACCGGGCCGTCCCAGATGGCAACGTCGATCGAGCCGTCCACAGCGTGGCGGAGCTCGTCGCTATCCTCACCGATCAGGCGGATACGAATGTCCAGGTTCTCGCCGGCCTCAACCTCACGGACGATACGCTCCTCGAACTGGCGCTTGTTCTCAACGAGAATCTCTACGCCCATGTTCGCAAGCATGATCGACGGGTCGGTCGGCAGGAACTCCGAAACTGAAACCGTGAGGTCCATGGCCGTGTACGCGCCGCCGGCGAGTTCGCGGATGAACGAGGTTTCGTCGTCGGGATCAACCTTCACGATGTCGCCCAGGGCAATCGCGGCGGAGAGAATGCGGAACACCTCGTAGAGGGACGCGTTCTTGCCCACGCGAATGTCTGCCCCGGTCGGCAGGTAGCGGAAGATGTTGCGTTCCACGCCAACCTGCGACGGGTCGGAGAGGCGACCGAACACGGTGTCTACCGCGTGCTGGTCGGATGCCACAGCCGCGGCGAGGCGCGCGTAGTCTTCCTCGGAAAGGAGGCGCTTTGCCGACTCGAGGAGTTCCTTCAGCTGCGGTGCTCGCACGTTCGCCTCATGCTCGATGGCCGGCGGGTAGGCGGCGTCGCGCTCCTCGGTATCCTCGGGTTCGACAGGCTTGAATGTGCCGAAGCCGAACAGGTAGTTCGGGCCGCCTGCCTTCGTGGTTTCACCCACTGCGGAGCGCTTCCAACCGCCGAACGGCTGGCGCTGCACGATCGCGCCCGTGATACCGCGGTTCACGTAGACGTTGCCGGCCTGAACGTTGTTCAGCCAGTAGTTGATCTCGTCTGCGTCGAGCGAGTGCAGGCCTGCGGTTAGACCGAAGTCCACCATGTTCTGCGCCTCGATTGCCTCTTCGAGCGTCTTTACGCGCATGACGCCGAGGATCGGGCCGAAGTATTCGATCAGGTGGTAGTCCGAACCCGGCTCCACGTTGATGCGAACGCCGGGGCTCCACAGGCGGTTCGTGTCGTCAAGCTGCTTCGGCTTGAGCGCCCACTTCTGCCCCTCGTCGAGCTGGGTAAGACCCTTGTACAGTTTCTCGCCCGGCTCCGACGATAGCGGACCCATCTCTGCGGAAAGGTCGTCGCCCCAACCAATATGTAGCGACTTCGCAGCATCGAGGAGCTGGTTGCGCACGCGACGCGAGAAGCCGGTGGAGCCAACGAGGATCACGTACGACGCTGCGGAGCACTTCTGGCCGGCGTGGCCAAATGCCGAGTCGATTACGTCCTTGACCGCGAGGTCGAGGTCTGCGGACGGCGTGATGACGATAGCGTTCTTGCCGGACGTCTCCGCCATGATGCGCAGGGTCGGATCCCAGGAACGGAACATTTCCGCGGTCTCCGAACCACCCGTTAGTACGACGCGCTCAACGCGCTTGTCGGTTACGAGTTCACGGCCAAGCGAACGGTCACCAACGGCAACGAGCTTGAACGCAGACTCGGGCACGCCCGCCGCGAGGATGCACTCTGCGAGCACAGCGCCAGTGCGGCGCGCGATGGAGGCGGGCTTCAGAATCGCTGCGGAGCCGGCCGCGAGCGCCGCGAGGGTGCCGCCTGCCGGGATGGCGATCGGGAAGTTCCACGGAGGAGTGATGAGCGTGGCCTTAACGGGCTCAAACTCTGCTCCCTGAATCTTCTCGAGGTCGAGGGCGCGCTCGGCGTAGTAGTGGGCGAAGTCGATCGCCTCGGAGACTTCGACGTCCGCCTGCTGGAGCGACTTGCCGAGTTCGGATGCCGCTACCTCGATGAGGTCTGCGCGGCGCCTACCCATCTCAACGCCTACGCGGTGGAGGAAGTCGCTGCGCTCAGCGGCGGGCAGTGCGCCCCACTCCTCGCCGCCAGCTACTGCGCTTTCAAGCAGTTCGTCGAGTTCCTCCGCGGTGTTGATAACCGCAGCCTCAATCGTGTCGACGCCGAGCTTCGAATCCTTGACGCGGCTTGCGATCTGGCGTGCCCACTCGAGGTTCGCAGGTAGCGACGGGTCTGAGTCGGGCGTGTTCTTGAACGTCCACGACCCGGACGGGCTGGTGACGACCTTCGCGATCTCCTCAACCGTTTCGGTGGAGCGATCCTGGTGGCGGTTCGGGCCTACACGCGTGTCGCCCTCGCGCTGCATCTGGTCGACTGCGGCGAGGAAGCGGCCCTTTTCCTTTTCGAAGGCGCCCGCATCGGTGCCGATGTCGAAGATGGAGGCCATGAAGTTCTCATCCGCCGAGTTCTCCTCGAGGCGACGCACGAGGTAGGAGATCGCAACGTCGTACTCTTCGGGGTGAACAACGGGTACATAGAGGAGGAGCTGGCCCACGTCTTCGCGCACGGCCGAAGCCTGCTGGGTGGCCATGCCGGAGAGCATCTCGATTTCGGTTTGCTCAACTACTCCACGCTCGTTCGCAAGCTCCCAGGCGGCGGCAATGGTGAAGAGGTTGTGGCCGGCAACGCCGAGGCGCACGTTCTTCATGCGCTCGGGCGTCATAGCCCAGTTGAGGATGCGCAGGTAGTTGGCGTCGGTTGCCTGCTTGGACTCCCACGTGGTGAGCTCCCAGCCGCGCATAGCGGCATCCACGCGCTCCATAGCAAGGTTCGCGCCCTTCACAACGCGCACCTTGATCGGAGCGCCACCTTCTGCAACGCGTTTCGCGGCCCACTCCTGCAGGTTCTTCATCGCGTTGAGGGTGTCTGGAAGGTACGCCTGAAGCACGATACCCGCGGAGTAGTTCTTCAGCTCGGGGTGCTCCAAAATGCGCTTGAACACGTCGATCGTGATGAAGAGGTCGCGGTACTCCTCCATGTCCAAGTTGATGAACTTGCGCTTCGGGTGAGCACCCGCGTAGAGGTACAGCGGAAGCAGCTCCTCAACGGCGTGGTTCACAACGTCGTCGTAACCCCACGGGTTGTGCGGGCCGGTAACCGCCGAGACCTTCAGCGAAACATAGTCGATGTCGTCGCGCTCGAGCAGCCTTTGCGTGTCGTCGAGGCGCTTGCGAGCCTCCTTGTCGCCAAGCACAGCCTCACCGAGGAGGTTCACGTTCAGCGACGCACCGTTTGCGCGCAGACGCTCGATTGCGGGGCCAAGCTTCTCATCGGTCACGTCAACCACGAGGTCGCCAACGAGCTGGCGGAACACGCGCCTTGCCGCGGGAACCGAAACCTCGGGCACGTACTTACCGATCGCTCCGCCCACGAGAGCGGGCGTGCGCAGGTACCAGGGCAGGAAGTCCGGATTCATACCACCCATTTCAGCCAGGTGGTTCGCCGCAACCTGCTGATCCTCGGGGCGCACAACTCCGTCCACGAAAGACACCGTGTAGTCGAGACCGCCCTCATCTTCGAGGACCTCGGCCAACAGCTTCGCCGCAGGATCAATGGGGTACTTGGTGGATTCGTCCGCCCACTTACGCGCTCGCGCTAGCGCTCGTTCAGCAATTACAGAAAAGTCCGTGTTTTCCGGCAGAGTCATATTGTCTCCTTTGATCAATTGAGCACTCGCGGCAACGGCAACACCATTGCTGGCCGTTTGACTCAACTATAAGCAATTGTTTTTCACTTAGTTATGCAGTTTTAGGTATCCAGTTCTAACAGCGCGAAGCCCTCCGCGCATGTTTTAACGCAGCCCCAGCAGATTGCTGAAGCTGCGTTAAAACGTTGGATTAGTCAGCGGAAACGCTGGCCAGAGCCTCGTCGAACTCCTTCTCGATCTCTTCGTTCGGCTTGTAGGTCATGTGCGACACGACCACTGCCACGATGAGGTTGAAGAGGAAGCCCGGGAGGATCTCGTACAGGTCGAGGATGCCTCCGGAAACGTTGCCCCAAATACCAACGGTTACCGCGCCTACGATCATGCCGGCGATCGCACCCTGGTAGGTGAACTTACGCCAGTAGAGCGAGAGCAGAACCGTCGGGCCGAACGACGCACCAAAGCCTGCCCACGCGAATGCGACGAGCGCCAAAATGGTGTCCGAACGAGGCCACGCGAGCATTGCGGCGAGAATCGCGACGGATGCAACCACGATGCGACCAATCAGAACACCGTCGTTGCCCGAAAGGTCACGCTTCGTGAACGCGTGGTAAATGTCCTCAACAACAGCCGAGGAGGTTACGAGTAGCTGGCTCGAAATCGTCGACATGATTGCCGCGAGGATCGCCGCGAGCATGAAGCCTGCGACGAGCGGGTGCATGAGGAGCTGGCCGAGCGAGATGAACACGGACTCAGGGTTATCGAGCTGAGCCTGATCGTGCTGGTATACGGCAACGCCTACGAGGGCGGTCATGCCTGCGCCGATAACTGCAAGGAGCATCCAGCCGATGCCGATGCGGCGAGCGGTTGCGGATTCCTTTGCCGAGCGTAGAGCCATGAAGCGCACGATGATGTGCGGCTGGCCGAAGTAGCCGAAGCCCCAAGCGAGTGCGGAGACGACGCCCATCGTTGCAGCGCCCGCTGCCGCACCTCCCGTGAGGGAGAAGATGTTCGGGTCAACCTCGCGGATCGTGGAGACCATGTTGGAAAAACCTCCAACATGTGCGATACCGACGATCGGAACGAGTACGAGTGCGGTAACCATCATGAGACCCTGCACCACGTCGGTCCAAGACACTGCGAGGAAGCCTCCGACGAGGGTGTAGAGCACGACGATTGCGGATACAAGTACGAGGCCGAGATGGTAGTTCATGCCGAACGACGCTTCGAAGAATGCGCCGCCTGCAACCATGCCGGAGGAAACGTAGAACGTGAAGAAGATGAAGATGATGATGCCCGCAACAACGCGGATCATCCGAGATGGGTCGCGCAAACGCTGCCCGAGGAATGAGGGCACTGTGATGGAGTCGGATGCAACCTGCGAGTAGGAACGAAGACGCGGAGCGACGAACTTCCAGTTCAGCCATGCGCCAATGGTTAGTCCGACGGCGATCCAGCCTTCAATGAGGCCGTTTAGGTAGATCGCGCCTGGAAGACCCATTAGGAGCCAGCCGGACATGTCCGAAGCGCCGGCCGATAGAGCCGCTGCCGTTGGGCCGAGTTTACGCCCGCCTAGCATGTAGTCGTCGAAATCGCTCGTCCTGTTGTAGGCGAAGAGACCGATCATGATCATCGCGACTAGGTAGATGATCATGGCAATCGCCTGGTACGTCGTTACCGACATGCGCTTACCTCCTTTTATTCGAAATCAGTGAACCTACGGTCGTATATGAATAACCTCGACGTCAAGCGTTGTTACCTTTTCGTGACATTTTGAGAGCTTTTTATCTCAAGCCTTGGTCAATTTGTACAAAAGAACACTATAATTTTGGTTTTTTGCAATTTTGTGCCTTCGATTTTTGCCTGCCTGAAAATTCGTGTCCAGCATAGGACCATGCTCAAATCTTTGTCTGGATATACAGGTACCCTAAAAGTGTCCTGGTATGCCTTTCACTAGGAGACAAAATGATGCCTTTAATCCTGCAATCCGACTTCGGACAGTGCGATGGAGCAGTGTCTGCAATGTACGGCGTTGCATACACCGTAGATCCGAAACTTCCGATCTATGACCTCACACATTTCATCCCCCCATACGACGTTTGGGAGGGCTCCTGCCGACTCGTACAAACCCTCGCCTACTGGCCCGCCGGTTCAGTTTTCGTGTCGGTCGTTGACCCCGGCGTCGGTTCTAGCCGCCTCTCCGTTGTTGCAAAGACGAACACTGGGCACTACGTGGTTACACCCGACAATGGCACCCTCACTCACGTTGCTATCGAGTATGGGATCGATGAACTGCGCGAGATTGACGAGTCCGTGAACAGGCTCCCCGGCTCCGGAGAGTCCTACACCTTCCACGGGCGCGACATTTACGCATTCACCGGCGCTCGCCTCGCGACTGGCCACATCTCGTTTGAGGAAGTCGGCCCCTCCCTTGACCCCAAACAAGTAGTAACCCTGCCAACCATGGAGCCCTACATTGAGGGCAACCAGGCGTTTGGAACCATCGACACGCACGACGTGAGGTACGGGTCTTTGTGGACCAACGTGCCGCGCGAGCTTTTCTTGAAGCTAGGCGTGAAGTTCGGAGACTACGTGCGCGTACATATTGAGAGCGACAGAGGGGACGTCTACTCCTCCCCCTTGCGCTACTGCCGCGCATTCTCCGACGCCTCAATCGGTGAGGCTTTGCTTTACACGAACTCACTAGACAATATGGCAATCGCGATTAATCGCGGTTCGTTCGCGAAAGCGTACTCCGTGGGTCAGGGCGTGCAATGGAAAGTGACATTCACCTATCCTCTAAACGATGCACCGCTAGCGTAATCTGAATACCTCTATCAACCAGCCTTTCAACAAGGAGAAAGAAATGAACAAGACCTCGCCAGTAACGGCAGTAGTCGCCACCGGCGTTGGCGCAGCACTGTTCTTCGTGCTCGGCCGTTTCGTAGTTATTCCTACGCCCGTTCCGAACACGACCATTAACCTGCAGTACGCGCTTCTCGCCGTGTTCGCGCTACTGTACGGCCCCGTAGTTGCGGGCCTCATGGGCTTCATCGGCCACTTCCTCATCGACGCAACCTCGTACGGCCCGTGGTGGTCGTGGATCGTCGCCTCCGCAATCGCGGGTCTGATCATGGGCTTCATGATGATGAAGGATCGCGTGCAAGAAGACGGCCTCGCCAAGGGCGGTCTAGTGAGGTTCAACGTCGCGGTAATTACAGCGCACGTTGTCGCCTGGATCGTTGCCGCCCCACTGCTTGACATCGTCATGTACTCCGAGCCGGCAAACAAGGTATTCACCCAGGGCGCGGTTGCGGGTGTTGCAAACATCCTCACCACCGCGATCATCGGCTCGCTGATCGTTGTCGCCTACGCGAAGACCCGCACCTCTGCGGGCTCGCTCCAAGAGAAGGAATAAGTAGGGCGTGACTGAGCATCACCTAAGCGGAGCGGGAGCGGGTGCCGGCGGCAACGAAAACGCCGAGGGCGCACTGCGCACCCGCTCCGCTGGTGACGCTAAAACCGAGCCCATCATCGAGTTTCGCGACTTCACCTTCCAGTACCGCGCCCAATCCAAACCGACCCTCCACGACATCAACCTCACCATCAACCGCGGTGAGAAGGTTGCTATCGTCGGCCAGTCGGGTTCGGGCAAGTCAACTCTCACCAACGTAATCAACGGGCTCATCCCCCACCGCTTCCCCGGCGAGTTCACCGGCGAAGTAAGAGTGTGCGGCATCGACCCGACCAAAACCGAGCTCCACGAGATCTCTAAGATGGTCGGAACCGTTTTGCAAGACCCCGACGGCCAGTTCATCGGCCTCACCGTTGCAGAAGACATCGCGTTTGCCCTCGAAAACGATCAGATCGAGCACGACGAGATGCACGCCCGGGTCGCTAAATCCGCCGCGATCGTCGACATTGAAGAGCGTTTGCAGGCGGCTCCTCACGACCTTTCCGGAGGGCAAAAACAGCGCGTCTCCATGGCCGGAGTGCTCGTGGATGACGTGCAAATTCTCCTCTTCGACGAACCCCTCGCCTCCCTCGACCCAGCTTCGGGCCAGCAGGCTATCGAAACGATCGACGAACTCCACAAGAAGGCCGCCGGCGACGCCACGATCATCATCATTGAGCACCGCCTCGAAGACGTACTGCACTGCAAGGTCGATCGCATCATCGTGGTTGACCGCGGCCACATCGTTGCAGATGGCACGCCGAATCAGATCATTGCCTCCCGCGTTCTAACCGAGCACGGTATTCGCGAGCCCCTCTACGTGACCGCGCTACGCATCGCCGGCCAAGACGTGAGTGAGGAAGACGAGCCCGAATCCGTCCATAGCGTGCACATCGCTGACCGCGCGCGAGCCGAGCTCGCCAACTGGGCGCGCGAGCCGCGCATGATTCCACCCGTCGCCACGCCCATCTTGCAGTTGGAAAACATCGAGTTCGGCATCAACGACACCTCAATCATCAAGGGAATTTCCACCCAGATTTTCGAAGGCGAAGTCGTTGCGATTTGCGGCACGAACGGAGCTGGAAAATCTACGCTTGCGAAACTCATTTGCGGGTTTGCAAAGCCTGACACCGGGCGCGTGCTACTGCGCGGGGAAGACATTACCGATACGCCCATCGCAAGGCGCGGACGCCACATCGGGTTCGTACTCCAAAACCCAAACCAGATGATTTCAAAGACCCTCATCATGGAGGAGGTGTCGCTCGCCCTCCAAAACGAAGACATTGCGGAGGAGGAAAAGCAGGCGCGCATCGAACGAGCCCTGCGCACGTGCGGTCTCTGGGCGTACCGGGAGTGGCCGATCTCCGCACTGTCGTACGGGCAGCGAAAGCGCGTGACCATCGCCTCCGTCATGGTGACAACGCCGGACATCATCATTTTGGATGAGCCGACCGCAGGCCAAGATTGGGCGCACTACACCGAAATCATGGAGTTCCTAAAGTCGCTAAACAACTCGGGAATCACGATCATCCTGATCACGCACGACATGCACCTAGCGCTCGAATACACCGACCGGGCACTCGTCATGTCGGACGGGCGGATCATCGCGGAGCAATCCTCCGCCGCAGTGCTTGCAAACCCTGAACTGACTCGCGCCGCGTCACTTCGAACCACCTCCCTGTACGATCTTGCGCTCAGGGTATCTGAAGACAAAGAACTCGATGCCACGGCGTTCATCGAACAGTTCATTGCGCGCGAAAACCAGTGGCGTGAAGACGTGCTCGAGCAGCACCTTGGAACGGGGCGGTAACCATGGCAGAAAGAACCGCGGTACTTGGCTACATTCCACGCAAGTCGTTCATGCACTCCCTTACGGGAACCACCAAACTGATCATGATGATCACCGCCTCATTCGCGGCAATGCTTGGATTCGACACGCGATTCCTCGCGCTCATGGTTTTCGTATCCGTATTCCTTTGGGTGTCTTCGAAAATCGAGCTGTCGAAACTGAAAGTCGTTCTATGGTTCATCCTCGTCTTGATGATCCTGAACAACATCATGATCTTCGTGTTCGCCCCGCAGTACGGCACGGAAATTTACGGCACGTTCACGCCCCTTTGGGAGCTGACTCCGCGCTACACGTTCACAACGGAGCAGCTGTTTTACCAGTTCAACGTGACTTTGAAGTACTTCGCGGTGCTACCGATCGCGCTCTTGTTTATCGTGACGACGTCTCCGTCGGAGTTTGCCTCTTCGCTCAACCGCGTGGGGATCCCCTACAAGGTGTCGTATTCGGTGTCGCTCGCGCTGCGCTACATTCCTGATGTTCAGCGTGAATACCGCGAGATTTCGCAGGCTCAGCAGGCGCGCGGGATCGACACTTCACGGGACGTGTCGTTTAGTACTCGTGTGAAGAACAGTGCGTCGATCATGCTTCCGCTCCTGCTTTCATCCCTGGAGCGCATTGAAACCATCTCCACGGCGATGGAGCTACGAGGCTTTGGCAAGGCAAATAAGCGCACCTGGTACACCACTCGCCCACTGCGTACCCGCGACTGGGTTGCGATCGCGCTTTCCTTCGCGCTTCTAGCTCTCGCCGCCGGATTGATCTGGGTAAACGGGGGCCGCTTCTACAACCCGTTCATCTGACACCACTATTTCGCCAACTTCGCGGAACCCATGGGTGTGGGACGCCGGCTAGTGCGCAAACGTTAATGGCACACGCTTTTTCGCGTGTGCCATTTGTTTGTGCGTGCAGCTAGTTAGGCGTTTGCCTCTGCGCGCTTTTGCGAAATCTCGTAGAGAGCCACACCCGTTGCGACCGCAGCATTGAGTGATTCAACAGCGGAGTCGATCGGAATCGACACGATCTGATCGCACGTTTCACGAACGAGGCGAGACAGCCCCTTGCCCTCCGCGCCCGTAACCACTACCAGCGGATCCGAAGCAACCTCCACGTCGCGAAGGCTCACATCCCCCTCACCGTCAAGGCCAATCACGAAGCAGCCCGCCTCCTTCAGTTTGCGCAGCGACTGCACGAGATTCGTCTCGCGAGCGATCGGCACGCGAGCCGCCGCACCGGCCGAAACCTTCCACACGGCTGCGTTCACAGATGCGCTACGCCTTTCGGTGATCAGCACGCCGGTTGCGCCGAAGGCCCCTCCGGAACGAAGAACAGCGCCAAGATTGTGCGGGTCCGTAACCTGATCGAGAGCGATAATGAGGGGCGTCTTGAAGTCGTCCTGCGCGATCTGAAGCAGGTCGTCCACGAGCACATAGTCGTATTCGGCAACCTCAATGCCGATACCCTGGTGGCCCGGCTCGCCAGAAGCATTCTCAAGGTCGCGGCGGGTTACCTCAACAATCGGAGCGCCCTGCTGGGCGGCCGCCTTAAGTACGGAGGCTACGCGCTCGTCGGTCGGATCGCCCGAAACAAACACGCGGATAATCTCAATGCCGGCCTCCACAGCCTCCCACACGGGATTACGGCCGACGATCAGCTCATGGTCGCGAGGTAGCTTGATCGACGTGCGATTACGGTGAGCCTCACGCTGGCGTTGCTTCGCAAGCTCCGCCTCACGCTCCTGCTTGCGCTTATACGCAACGTGGTATTCGCGGTCTTCAGCCTTCGGCGTCGGGCCCTTGCCGCGAAGCCCGCGGCGACGCTGGCCGCCACTGCCTTTGGTTGCACCTTTTCCTGCACGCCTACGCCCGCGCGCACCACCATCGACCGGCATGTCTACCTACCTTTTCTCAATACAACTGGCGCCTATTGTACAGCCACGAAGAACTACAGCCATCCATTGTGGCGGGCGGTAGAAGCGGCGTCCGCACGGTTGCGAGCACCCGTTTTGCCAAGGATTGAAGACACGTGGTTACGCACCGTGCCGGCCGACAGGAACAGTGCCGCGGCAATGTCGTCGATCGAGCCGCCCTTCTCAACTTCGCGCAGTACTTCAACTTCGCGATCGGTGAGGGGGTTGTCGCCCGCGGTTAGCGACTCGACAGCGAGCTGCGGGTCAACGACTCGAAGGCCGCGAGCGGCGTTGCGCACGTAGTCTGCGAGTTCGTCGGAGGGGGCGTCTTTCACTACGAATCCGGAGGCTCCCGCGTTAAAGGCGCGGCGAACGTACCCGGGCCGCCCGAATGTGGAGACCATCAGCACTCGCGTGCGGGGACGCATTTTGCGGATCTTTTCGCATGCTTCAAGGCCGTCCATGTCTGGCATTTCGACGTCCATTAGTACCACGTCGATTTGTGGATCTGATTCGACTAGCTCGACCGCCTCCCTGCCCGTGCCCGCGGTGCCGGCAATTTCTAGGTCGTCTTCGAGGGCGAGGAGGGCTGCGAGGGCTCCCCTCACCATCGCTTGGTCATCTGCTATTGCAATGCGAATCACAATGCTAGTTTCTCACGATCTTTGCTGGTAGACCTTGACGATCTCCTGCGGCTTCGCCCACGGCCTGGTCTAGGACGAGTTCGAGCACCCACCCGTCGCCGGAGGGTAGCGGCCCGGCAAATACGGTTCCGATGCCCTCAACCCGCGATTTCAGGTTCTCGATTCCTGTGCCCTTACGGCCCTCCTCCCCGCGGGCGAAAACGCGGCCGTCGTCGGTTACACGCACGCCGTGCTTTGAGACGGTGATTCGGCAGTGGTTTGCGGTCGCGTGATGCACCACGTTCGCCGCGCCTTCGCGGATCACGTGAGCGGCGGCGTCTTCAACATGTTCTGGGAACTCGACGTCTTCAACCGAGGTTGAGACCGACACGTTCGCGGCGGTGAGGAGTTGGTATGCGCGGTCGATTTCTTCTGGGATCGCGAGGGTTTGGCGCGAGTGCACGACTGCGCGCATTTGCTTTAGTGCTTCGCGGGAAAGCCTCGCAATCTGCTCCTGCGTTTCGCGAGCCTCCTCGGTCTTGCCTCGCTCAAGCAGTTTTGCAGACAGCTGCGACATGGTGTTGATCGCTGTGAGGGTCTGGCCGAGCACGTCGTGCAGGTCGGACGCCATGCGGTTGCGCTCCTCCTCCACGGAAAGATTCTTAGCTCGAATCCGCTCGATCTCGGCCTCACGCTCGCGCTCCAACTGCGCCCTGGAGAGAGCTACAACCACGAGGGTTAGGGTCGTAACCAAGGAGGCGGCTATAGCGGTGGCCGGCTTCGCGTCGCTGAAGAAGTAGATTCCCGCAATCACCGCGCCGGCGTAGATGACGAAGGAGGTGACCGCGACCGTGAGGTGTTTGCGCGGCGTTAGGAAGATGAGGGTTGGCGCAAGATAGACGATGTTGAACATCGTGTCGTAGTCGCGGAACACCAGCAGTACCGTGGCGAGAACCCACAGGAAACCAACAGATATTACGTAGTTCCTCGTGATGCGCTGCTGCACCGGAGCCGAGTCGTTAACCAGCCACACGACTACGTAGGCGGCTACGAAGATGAGCTCCAGGATCGTGAATGCAATCGCCCTGGGCTCGGGGAAGTTCTTAAATCCCCCGTAGATCGAGGGGATCAGGAACGCCAGAAAGGGGGATGCGAATCCAAGCGACAGTAGGCGTTCTTTCCAGATCCGCTTTTTTAGTTCCGAGTTCACGAGGTCTCCTCAATGTCAGCGAGGGCGGAGCCGCTTTGCTTGTGGCTGGGGCCTGCTCCGCCCTCATCTTTGCCTATTACTCACCTGTTGGTAAGTCGTTTGGATAGGAACGCGGCAGCTACTGCCATGATCGCCACCCATGCTACGACGTTTACGATTGCGAGCGCTTCGAAGTCTTTCCAGTCGAGGAGGGGGCCTAGCGCGATTTGGTTCATGCCCCAAAACGGGGTGAACTTTGCGAACGATTGGAAGAACTCATTTAGCTGCTCGAGGCGCACGAACATGCCCGACAGGAAGCCGAGTAGCGCGGTTGCTCCGCCGAGAACGCCGTAAGCCTCCTCACCTCCAACCATCACTGCAACGACGAGGCCGAGCAGTGCCGGCACAATCGACAGGATCACGATGAGGCCGAAGGACTGTAGCCAAACGGTGAAGTCCATTTCTGCACCCGTTAAATGGCCGAGCGCGAAGATGAGTAGCAGCACGATGATGCCGACAACAACCGAGACGAGAACTTTTGCGAACATGTAGGCCTTAACGCCAAGGGGCGTGAGAGCCATTGTGCGGGTCCAGCCCTTCGCGGCTTCAATCGCGAGGTCGGCGGTCAGCATCGAGATCGCCATGATCGTCGCGTACTGTGCCATCGAGATGAGCACCGCTGCACCGACGTTGCCGTGCGGCAAGCGGATGTCGCCCGCATCCACGGTTCCGAAAATCAGGTAGATCATTACGGGCAGGCCGATCGTGAAAACTAGGTTCCACGGGTTTGTTAGCGCGATCCCAATGTGTTTGCGCGTGACGGGCCAAAAGCCGAGCATGGGCGAAGTTGGAGTGCGCCTGGAAAGGGGCTTTGCAACAGTTACCGATACCATTTTATTTCTCTTCCTCTCCAACGAGCTTCACGTAAGCCTCTTCGAGGCTCGATTCGCGTAGTTCCAGGTCGTGTGCGCCGGGCAGGTTCAACGCGGCGCGTGCTGCGTCGTCAAGTTCGTGTCCAGCCACGAGGAGGCGCCCCTCGTTTGCTTCGATCATCCAGTCGCGGCTGCCGCGCGCCTGCGCAATTTGCTTGAACGCGGCGTCGTCCTCCGCCTCGTAGTAGATGCGAAGCTGGGAGCCGGCGTACTTGCGGCGCAGATCGCGCGTTGCCTCATCGACGAGCACTTCGCCTGCGCGCATGATTAGCGTGCGCTTCGCGTACTCTTGAGCCTCGGCGAGGTAGTGGGTTGCGAACAGCACCGCGCGGCCGCTTTGCGCCTCGGCTTCGATGAACTGCCAGAACTCGGCGCGGGCGCGCACGTCCATGCCCGTGGTCGGCTCGTCCAAGATGAGGAGGAGCGGGTCAGACAGAAGGCCGATTGCGAGGCGTACGCGCTGGCGTTCACCTCCGGAAAGCTTGCGAACCCTGCGCTTTGCAAGGTGGGTGATGCCGGCCGCCTCCATCACGTCGGCAACCGGCTGCCTGTGCTTCATCGTTGAGGCAACCATGTCTAGCATGGTTTTGACCGACACGTCGGTGAGCAGGCCGTCAGTTTGCTGCACTACGCCAACCAGGCCCATTTGGATTGCTCGGCGCGCGTCCATGCCGAATAGGTTTGTGGTGCCCGAGTCTGCTGTTTGCAGGCCGAGCGCGATGTCTAGTGCCGTGGTTTTGCCAGCACCGTTGGGGCCGAGAAGCGCCATGACTTCGCCGGGCATGACCCTCATCGAAAAGCCGTTCAATGCCCGCGTGGAGCCGAACGACTTACTTACGTTGTTGATTTCGAGCGCCGCCACAGCATCTAGAGCTTCGCGGCTTGTTGCCGATGTTTCCGTTTCGCGCGTTGGCGCGTTCATTACCTGTGTCATGGTTTAAGTACATCGCGAAACCGGATCTGCCACGTAGGGCATCTATCCGGTTCCGGCCATGACATTTGTCAGGGTTAATTCGTGTACGGATTCGGCGGTGCTGGGAGCTGTTTGCGCGGCTCCACATGTCGCTCCGCAATGATTGCGACGATCACGCCTCCGATGAACCCACCTACGTGCGCCTGCCAAGAAACGCCGTCTGAGGGGAGGAAACCGACCAGAATCGTCGCGCTGTAGGCGCCAAAGAGTGCGACTGCAACGACGATGCGAAGCACTTTAACCCACGGCGTGCGCTCAACTAGAGCGGCCGTGAGGATGTAGCCGAAGTACCCGAATACCACGCCGGAGGCACCCACGGTTATGCCAACCGGCGTTAGCGCGCTGACGAAGAGGCCGGCACTGACCGCGGAGCCGGCGAAAACTGCGAGCCAACGCCTCGTCCCCTCAAGTCCGATGATTACGCCAAGCAGGAGCATGAACGTCGAGTTGCCGCTGATGTGGTTGAAGGAGCCGTGCAAGAAGACGGAGGTGAAGTACGTCCACGGCTGGCTGAAGTCCCCCGCGTTGATACCCCACGTGTACCAGGCTTCGCGACCCATGAACGGTTGGAGTATGAACGCGATCCACATGAGGGCAACTACCGCGAGCGGCCCGAAGAGTCGGCTGAAGAGGCTTCCGCGGCCCGAGGGGATTGCGGGCTGGTATCGCGGGTTTACGCTATATGCCACCTTGCTCCATCTGCTCCGTCTTCAACGACCACGCCGGCTGCGGCGAGCTGGTCGCGGATCGCGTCGGCTTTCGCCCAGTCTTTCTCGGCGCGCGCGGCCTTGCGCTGTTCGATGAGGTTGTTGACGAGCGATTCTAGAGCCTCGTCTTTGCCGGAGGTTTCGGCCTTTTCGCTCGCCCACTGTTCGCCGGCCGGGTCGAGGCCGAGCACGTCCATCATTGCGCGCACGTTCAGCAGCGCTTCTCGAAGGGTGGCTTCGTCGCCGGCGAGGAGGGCCTGGTTGCCCGTCTTCATCCACTCGTAAACGACGGCCATGCCGCCTGCAACGTTGAGGTCGTTGTCAAGTGCTTCAGCAAAAGCCTCCGGAACGGGGTGTGCGGCTACCTCGTCGTTGGTTACTTCCACGATTTCGCCGGCGCGCTGCACGAAGCCGCTGATTTTCTCCCACGCGGCGGCCGCGGCCTGGAGGGTTTCTTCCCCGTATTCGACGGTTGAGCGGTGGTGTACGGTGCCGAGCGCGAAACGTAGCACGGGCGCGGGCACGGTTTTGAGGATGTCTGCGACAACGAGGGAGTTGCCGAGCGATTTCGACATTTTCTCTCCCTTCATGGTGACCCACGCGTTGTGAACCCACAGGCTTGCAAACGGCCAGCCGGCGCCGTGCGATTGGGCTTGCTCGTTTTCGTGGTGGGGGAAGCGCAGGTCGATGCCGCCTCCGTGAATGTCGAACGCTTCACCGAGGTAGCGGCGTGACATTGCGGAGCATTCGAGGTGCCAGCCCGGCCTTCCCGCGCCCCACGGGGATTCCCAGGAGGCGGTTTCCGGTTCGGTTGGTTTCGCGGCTTTCCATAGGGCGAAGTCGCGGGGGTCGCGCTTGCCGGCCTCGACTTGGGAGTCGATCTGCGACTCGTCTTCGGTGGTGCGCATTTGCGACAGTTCCTGGTGGGTTAGCGAACCGTAGTCGCCGAGGGAGTGCACGTCGAAGTAGACGTTGCCCATGCCGTCGGCGTAGGCGTGGCCGCGGTCCATGAGGATTTGTACGAGTTCGATTTGGTCGAGGATGTGCGCGGTTGCGCGCGGCTCGAATGTGGGTGAGATGAGGCCGAGGGCGTCGTACGCGGCTTGGAATTCGCGTTCGAACTTGGATGCCCACGCCCACCACGGTTCGCCGGCTTCGGCGGACTTGTTCAGGATTTTGTCGTCGATGTCCGTGATGTTGCGAATGTAGGTGACCTTCATGCCGCCGCGGCGTAGCCAGCGGATGAGCGTGTCGAACGCGACCGCGGAGCGCAGGTGCCCGATGTGGGGGCTGCCCTGCACGGTGGCTCCGCACAGGTAGATGCCAACTTCGCCTTCGCGAACGGGCTTTAGTTCTTGGAGCGTGCGGGTTTTCGTGTCATATAGATGAAGGTTCACCCCTTTAGGGTACTAAGTTTTAGCTGGTTTCCTCCATTGCTCGATGATTTTCGAGGAGGGCGCGTCTCGCTACACTAGACGCATGACTACACCTCAGGTTTTTCCGTTTCGTACTGGCATTGGTTTTGACACGCACGCGTTTGCGGCGCCGGATTCTGGCCGGAAGATGATGATGGCGTGTCTTGAGTGGCCGGGCGAGGTGGGTCTTGAGGGGCATTCTGACGCGGATGTTGCTGCTCACGCGTGTTGTGACGCGCTGCTTGCGGCCGCGGGCCTGGGTGATTTGGGTACGAACTTTGGCACGTCGAGGCCGGAGTGGTCGGGTGCGAGCGGTGAGGCTCTCATGCGCGAGACGGTTCGTCTCGTGGAGGAGGCCGGCTACAAGATTGTGAACGTGTCGGTGCAGATCATTGGCGAGCGCCCGCGTATCGGCAAGCGCCGCATGGAGGCGCAGGAGCGGATGACAGAGATCCTTGGCGCCCCGGTGAATCTTGCGGCTTCGACTACCGACAAGCTCGGTTTCGCAGGTCGCAGTGAGGGCGTGGCCGGTATCGCGTCGGCACTAGTGCAGGCGCGGCCTTAAGCACCTGCTTTGCTACCGCCCGGGTTTGCCGCCAAAACACGGGGCACTTGGGCGAGGTTTAGATGGCGCCTCCTCATGCGAAGCAGCGCGTACTCCCCTACCGCGCGATTTGACTCAGCGCGCGCCGAGAGGTTTGACGTGGCGGAGGATGAGGGTCACGCCGAGGCCGGCGAGCAGTAACGCGCCTGCCATGAGTACAACTCCAGGCCACTGCATCGCGTGCCAGAATGTGCCGGCGAGGGCGCCGAAAACGGAGGAGCCGAGGTAGTAGAAGAACATGTAGGCCGACGAGGCCTGCCCGGTTGCGCCAACTCCGGCGCGTGCGCGGGCGGCCACCCATCCGGAGGCAACGCCGTGCGTGGCAAAGAAGCCGCACGTGAAGATTGCGAGGCCGAGGATTACGAAGAAGATCGGCTCCAGTAGCGTGATTAGCAGGCCGATAATCATGACGGTCAGCGCGTAGGGTTCGATCAGCCTCTGCCCCCATTTTGCCGCCATTTTGCCCGCGTATGCGGAGGCGTAGGAGCCGAGCGCATACACGAGGAAGATCAGGCCAACCACGCCGACGGAGTAGTTGTACGGATCCTCTTCGAGGCGGAAGCCCATGAAGTTGAAGACGCCAACGAAGGAGCCCATGCCGGCCGCGGCGATGAAGAACAGGCCGACGAGCACCTTGTCGTGCATGATTGCGGAGGTTTGCTCAGCGAGGTGGCGCATGCCCGACTCGCCGGGCACGAACCCGCGAGACCTCGGGAGCCAACGCCAAACCGCCGCGGCACAAAGGAGCGCGATGGCGCCCATGCCGATGAGGCCTCCTCGCCAGCCGACTACTTCGGTGAGCGCGGAGACGCCGAGGCGGCCGGTCATGCCTCCGAGCGCGGTGCCGGCAATGTACAGGCCGGCGGCTCTTGCTTGGGCGGAGGGGTGCACCTCCTCCGTCAAATATGCCATTGCGACGGCGGGGAGGCCGGCTACGGAGATGCCTTGAAGGAGGCGTAGCGCGAGCATGAGCTCCCAGGTGGGGGCGAAGCCGACGCCGATGGCGACTATGCCGGCGGAGAAGAGGGAGGCGAAGATGATGCGGGTTCGCCCGCGCACCTCCGAAATGGGGCCGACGACGAGGAGGGCGACCGCGAGGCCGGCGGTGGAGATGGAGACGGAAAGAGCCGCTTCATCGGGACGCAGCCCGTAGTATGCCCCAATTTGGGGCAGTACGGGCTGCGTGTCGTATAGGAGCGCGAATGTTGCGAGGCCAGCGAGGAACAGACTGATTGAAATCCGACGATACTGTGGGCTGTCGAGCCCATGGCCTTCGAACCGCTTGGGTTCTTCGTCTTCAAGCTCGCTGGGGCCCACGGCTTACATCATTCCTTAAACGTGTCTAAGTGCGCCTGTTTCGATTTGACTGGGATTATCAACAAAAGGCCTGCAAAAAGGATTAGGACGATGCCGAGGATACCCCAGTATTGCGAGGACGTCCCTTCAGGGACGAAATATGAACCAATTCGTACGGAAAGTCCGAAAAACATGGGTGAAAGGAACGAAACTGCGCGGCCGGTGGTCGCGTAGAGGCCGAACACTTCTCCTTCGCGGCCTTCGGGGATGATGCGTGCGAGGAAGCTTCTGGAGGCGGACTGCGCGGGGCCTACGAAGACCGTGAGGATGAGGCCGAGAACCCAGAAGACGCCGGTGCCGGCGTTGTGGAAGATGAAGATGAGGAGCCCGTCGATGGTCATGCTGATCAGGGAGATCATGATGACTGCCTTGGGGCCGATCTTGTCGTCGAGCGCGCCGAACGCGATGGTTGCAATGCCTGCGACGACGTTGGCGACGATGCCGAAGATGAGGACGTCGCCGGCGCTGAAGCCGAACGTGCCTGCGGCGATGATCGCGCCGAAGGTGAAGACGCCTGCGAGGCCGTCACGGAAGATCGCGGAGGCGATTAGGAAGAAGATCGAGTGCGGGGAGGATTTCCACAAGTCTTTGATGGTGCGGACGAGGAGCTTGTAGGAGGTGATGAGCGACTCGCGGGGAGCGTCGTCGGCGCCTTCAAGTTTGCGTCCGGGAACGGCGATGAGTACGGGGATGGCGGAGAGGCCGAACCACAGGGCGGAGACGAGCATGGAGACGCGCACGTTCATCCCGTCTTCGCCGGTTACGCCGAATAGGCCGACTTCGGGTGCGATGAAGCCGAAGTAGAGGATTACGAGCAGGATGATGCCGCCCACGTATCCAAGGCCCCAGCCGAGGCCGGAGACGCGCCCCATGGTTTTGGGGGTGGAGACGCGCGCGAGCATGGCGTTGTAGTTGACGCTCGCGAACTCGAAGAACACGTTGCCCGCGCCGAGGAGGGCGATGCCGAGCCACATGGCGCCGAGGGGGCCGAGGGCGGATTCGGGGCGGACGAAGAACATCATGCCGGTGAGCATGACGACTACGTACGTGTTGAAGCCGAGCCAGAAGGTGCCTTTGCCTCGCCGGTCGGCGCGTTGGCCGGTGATTGGGGCGAGGAGGGCGATGATGAAGCCGGCGATTGTGAGGCCGAGGCTTAGGGATTCCGATGCCTTGTCGGTCTCGGCGAAGAGGCCGGATGTTAGGTATACGGAGAAGACGAAGGTGGTTGCAACTGCGTTGAATGCGGCCGATCCCCAGTCCCATAGTGACCAGGCTAGAACCGTCTTGTTCAGAATCGTTGCTTTTCCGTGTTCTGCTGCAAGACCGTTTTTGACGTCTCGCGCATTCGTGGGATCAGTATTCACAAATCCGACTTTACTCTATTGTCCGCACGCTAAGTCCCACAGTTCTCACACTCTTGCCGCGTCAGCTGTCGAGCAGGCTTTCCATGAGGTCTTTGCGCGTGAGGAGTTGGCTTGCGACGACGAGGTCGATCTTGGTTGTGATTTTCATGGATAGGGGTGATCCGGAGGTGATGTGGACGTCTCCGCCGAGTGCTTCCACAAGCCCTGCGTCGTCGGTTGCTTCCACACCCGTGTTTTGGAGTCGTTCGAAGCCGGCGCGGTGCGCGTTTGAAATGGTGTGCCAGTGGAAGCCTTGAGGGGTTTGCACGGCTCGCAGCAGGGAGCGGTCGACTTGGCCGGCAACTTTTTCGATTCCGGAGGTGGGGCCCTCCTCAACGATTTTTTGGGTGTCGGTTACGGGGAGTGCGGGGATGACGGCGGTGAGGCCGCCTCGGAGGGCGTCGATGACGCCGTTTATGACTTTTGAGGGGGTGAGGCAGCGGGCGGCGTCGTGGATGAGGATGGGGGTGGTGTTGTCGAGGGGTGTGCCGAGGCGCTTTGCGAGCGCGGGTAGTTGTTGGAGGGCGTTGTAGACGGAGAGTTGGCGCACGGAGCCGCCGGGTACGACGAGCACAGTGGGGTCGGAGGCGAACATGGTTTCGAACTGGGTGAGGTGGCTTTCGGGGGCGGTGACGATGATGCCGTCGACGCCGACGAGTTGCACGCCCTCAACGGCGCGCTCTACGAGTGTGCGCCCTTCGAGTGGCACGAGCGCTTTGGGCATGTCTGCGCCGAGGCGCTGCCCGGAGCCCGCTGCGGTTACTACTGCAAACACCGACATGATTCCCCCTGCCCGGCCCTCATCGGCCGTCAAACTTGGCCCTGACCGGCCACTTAAACTGAGCCGCTATTGGCTGTTCAACCTTAGCCCCGACCGGCCGTTCAAACTTGGCCCTCATAGGCCACTTAAACGTGTTGAGGCCGCACTTGGCGGCCTCAAATCTAGTCTTTTTGGTAGTTAGTTCTTCTCTTCTTCCTCTTCGATCCCCTCTGCGAGGATTTCGTCGAGGCGTTCGCTCGCAACGTCTTCGTCGACCTCGCGTGAGAGTGCGAGTTCGGACGTTAGAATCTGGCGGGCTTTAGAGAGCATGCGCTTCTCGCCAGCGGAGAGGCCCTTTTGTGCTTCGCGACGGGAGAGGTCGCGAACGACTTCTGCAACGCGGACGATGTCGCCGGTCGCGATTTTTTCCTGGTTTGCCTTGTAGCGGCGAGACCAGTTGGAGGGCTCTTCGGTGTTTTCTTCGCGCAGAGTGTCCATGACTTCTTCGAAGCCGACTTCGTCAACAACGTCACGGACCCCGACCATTTCCACGTTTTCTGCCGGTACCTGAATCGTCAAATCACCCGTAGTTACACGCAGGGTTAGATAAGTCCGCTCCACTCCAGCAAACTTGCGCGTAGAAATTTCTTCGATCGTGGCTGCACCGTGGTGCGGGTACACAACGGTTTCGCCCACTTTAAATGTCATCGCCGTAAAACTCCTGTTGTTCGTTGAACATGCCCATTTTACCAGCAATGGGCGGAGTTCACTCGACGGGATCGACCATCTTGTATCCCAGACCGCGCACGGTTTGGAGGAGTTGTGGCCTGCTGGGGTCTTCTTCGATGCGGGAGCGGAGGCGTTTTACGTGTACGTCGAGGGTTTTGGTGTCGCCTACGTAGTCGGGGCCCCACACGAGGTTGATGATTTGGGTGCGTGTGAGTACTCGGTTGACGTTGCGCATGAGGAGTTCGAGGAGTTCAAATTCGCGCAGGGGTAGGTGTACGGGTTCGCCGGCGACTTCGACTTCGTGGCGGTCGACGCGCACGAGGACGGGGCCGACGGTGAGTACGTCTTCTTCTTGGGAGGAGGCGATTTCTGGCACGTGCCTGCGTAGGACGGCGTGGATGCGGGCGAGGAGTTCGCGGTAGGAGTAGGGCTTGGTGACGTAGTCGTCGGCGCCGATTTCGAGGCCTACTACCCTGTCTACGACGTCGTCTTTTGCGGTGACCATGATGATGGGTACTTGCGAGTCGAGGCGTACTTGGCGGCAAACTTCGGTGCCGGAGATGCCGGGGAGCATGAGGTCGAGTAGGACGAGGTCGGGTTCTGCGGCTTGGATTTGTACGAGCGCTTCCTCACCATCGCGCGCCTCGACTACCTCGAAGCCGTCGCGGCGAAGACTGAATACGAGTGGCGTGCGTAGCGACTCTTCGTCTTCCACGACCAGAATCTTCGTCATTGGTTTATCTCAACTCCTAGGCAGTTTCTTCTTGAAGTTCGTCATCCTCATTAAACCCTACGGATTCGTCTTCTGCTTGTGGGATGACGAGGGTGAATGTGGAGCCGCGGCCGGGCTTTGACCATAGGGAGATTGTGCCTCCGTGGTCGGCGGCGATGTGTTTCACGATGGAGAGACCGAGGCCGGTGCCGCCGGTGTTTCGTGAGCGGGCGGGGTCGACTCGGTAGAAGCGTTCGAATACGCGTTCTTTTTCGTCTTGTGCGATGCCGACGCCTGAGTCTGCTACGGCAACGGAGACGAGGTCGTCTACGACCGTGCATTTGATGGCCACGTTGGTGTGGGGTTCGGAGTATTTGATGGCGTTTTCTACGAGGTTTCGCACGGCGGTGACGAGGAGGTTGTGGTCGCCCCACACGAGTCCGCCGCAGGGTTCGCCGACTTGAACGTCGATGTCGGCTCGCTCGGCAGCGCTGCGTTCGAGTTGTACGGCCTCCCAAACAACCTCATCGATGTTTACGATGCGGCCTCGCATGAGTGGGTCGCCGTTTTCGAGGCGGGATAGTTCGGTGAGGTCTTGGACGATGTGGGAGAGGCGTTTGGCTTCGGATGCCATTTGGGGTGCGAACATTTTGACGACTTCGGGGTCGTATTCGCTGTCTTCAATGGTTTCGGCGATGAGTTGGATGGCGCCGATGGGGGTTTTGAGTTCGTGTGAGACGTTTGCGGTGAAGTCGCGGCGAATGGCGTCTACGCGGCGGAGTTTGGTTTCGTCGTCGGCGAGGATGAGTACGCGGCCTTTGAGGAGGGATGCGACGTGCACGTCTAGGTAGATTGGCGAGTCGGAGGAGTGGCGGGAGCGGGGTAGCTCCATTTTTTCGCTCATTTTCCGCCCGGTGGAGCGCACTTCGGTGACCATTTCGCGCACGCGTTCGTGGACGATTTCGTCGTCGCGGACGAGGCCGAGCGAGTATGCTTTCGCGTCGGCTCTGAGGATGTGGTTTTCTTTGTCGACGACTACCGAAATGGAGGCCATTGCGGTTAGTGCGGACTGCAGTTCGGGATGAACTGGAGGTATGAATTCGTCTTCGGGGTCTTGTTCGCGAATTTTGTTTTCGGACAGACGGAAGGCAAATGCGCCGACAGCTCCTACAAAAACTGATACGAGCGCAACTACAATTAGCACTACGGCTTCTAACCCACCCACACACTGAACAATAGCGGAATTCCGCGCCGCCGCGGTGATTACACCGAACGTCCGATAGCTGTTAACCCTGTGTTTACCTTTTGCACGAGTGTGCGAAACTCGGGGGTGTTTTCATTAACTTCAGCAGTATTGGCGGCATGATCCGCAGCATTATTTTGGAGGATACGAAATGCGGGAGATGTACACGCAGGAGCTAACTCAGCTGGGTAACCAGCTTTCGAGGATGGCGCACCAGGTTTCTCGAGCGATTAACCGCGCGTCTAAGGCCCTCGAGGAGGGGGATATTGCTCTTGCTGAGCAGACGATCGATGCTGATGAGCGCATCGACGATCTGGCACACACGATTGACGCGATGTGTGTGGATTTGCTTGCGTTGCAGGCTCCGGTGGCTCGCGATTTGCGTTTGATCGTGACGGGCTTGCGCATGACGGGCACGCTCGAGCGCATGGGTGATCTTTCTCGAAATATTGCTGTTGTGGCTCGTCAGAATGCGAACTTTAACGCGTTGCCCGATGAGATTGTGGATGTTGTTAACAGGATGGGTGAGCATGCTCGTGCTGTTGGCGCTGACATGGATCATCTGATGGAGAATCCGAATACTGAGTTGGCGAATAAGATTCAGGCTGAGGATGATCAGATGGATGATTTGCACGTGCAGCTTCACCGTCTGCTGCTTGATCCGGCGATGAATTTGCAGCCGGTGCAGATTATGAACCTTACCCTGGTTGGCCGCTACTACGAGCGTTTTGGTGATCAGGCTACGAATGTTGGTCGCAACATTATTTACCTCATTGAGGGCGACATGTATTTGAACGATTAGGCGATGCCTAACTACCCCGAGGCGAGTAGGGGTTACGCCTCGATTTCTGCTTTGTGAATAGGTGGATCGCAGGGCAGATCGAGTTAGGCAAAGAGTTAGGCGGTGGCCTTCCGGTCACCGCCTAACTTGTTTGTTTGTGTGTCTACCTTGCTTGGCAGTACTTACCGTTGCCGGTGGTTACTTGCCTTGGTTGGCGACGGCGTCGATTTTTGCTTGCGCGTCGGGGTCAAGGTAGGTGCCGCCCTTCTTGACGGGCTTGAGGGTTTCTTCGTCAAGCTCGTAGAGTAGCGGAATGCCGGTGGGAATGTTGACGCCGGCGATGTCTTCGTCGGAGATGTCGTCGAGGTGCTTCACGATGGCGCGCAGGGAGTTGCCGTGCGCTGCGATCATGACGGTCTTGCCACTCTTGATGTCTGGAACGATGGACTCTTCCCAGAAGGGGAGGAGGCGCTCGAGAACGTCCTGGAGGCATTCGGTTGCG
>JAUNLN010000047.1 GCA_030532245.1 Actinomycetaceae bacterium | reverse complement strand
CTGCGCACCAAAATCAACCACCAACACCGGGCGATTTAGCATCTCATTTGCGTTGCTCACGCTAAAAGTCTACAACGCGGGCGTAAACACTCCTGAATGCGTCCAACAGATGAGGCACAATAAAAGCATGGCGAAAACGAAGTCCGCACCCATCCCCCTGCCCGAACTACTCATCCGCAAATGGGGCCGACGCAAACTCACGCCACTCACAAAAAGCGAAAATAAAGCAATTTCCGCAATCAACGCGGCCTACCTCGAAGCCGCGCACGAAGCCGCTGCCGCAGCGCACGCGCCCGACACAAAATGGCTAATTTCACTTTGGTGCAGCCCGCGAGACCTCAGCAAAAAGAAGGGCCCTAACCTGCCCTCACTCCCCCTCGTACTCGACGCCATCAACGTGATCGAAAACGAATACACCGGGCGCACCCGCACCAAGCCGCGCAAGAAAATCCGCGAACCCCTCGCGCGCATGTGGGCGGCCCACGAAGAACGCAAAACCAGCCCCCACTGGCAGTCCCTCACCGGCGACAAATCCCGCTGGTACTCCACCGAAGCCCTCCAAGACTGGTACGACGGCGTTGAAGACGGCGCACAAAACCTCAGCGTGCTTCCAAACCGGCCCTACCCGGTCGCCTTCAAACAAGCGCTCGACTGGATCGAAGACTGGGACGCCTTCCTAAAAGCCCGCGGCCACGCCGGCGAACGCTTCTCCCTCTTCGAAGAACTCACGCGCCTACACAACTGGCCGGGCGACCAGTGGAACACGGGCGACGACTACGCCTCCGCCCAAAAGCGCTACCACCGCCGCCTCGCCAAAGCCCAAAAGCGAGTAACCGACCCGCTACGCGACCAAGTGCTGCGCCGCGCCCTCTACCTGCGCGAAGGGCTCCTCACCGAACCCATCGACCCGCTCGAATGGTTCCTCGCCTCCGCCTCCTACACGGCCAACCACCCGCGCGTGATGCTCCCGTGGACGCCGAAGGACTACAACCTGCTTGGCGACATCGTCGACAGTTTCGAGTCGTTCCGCGAACGCGCCACCGCGAAATCGTTTGAGGTGAAGCGCTCCGACCTCAAAATGACCCTCACTGCCGTCGATGAGGAGGAGCTCTCCTGGGTTTCCGGCCCGCTCCAAATGATCGACCTAGATGAGGACGTAGTCGCGGCGCTCCCGCCCGGTTGTCAGGTCAAACGCCTCATTGTGTCGCGCAAACACCCGATCGGGCCCGACTGGATGGTGTACTGGGTCGAATCCGAAGACGGAGGCGCCAAACCCATCTTGAACCTCGTCGAAACGGCGAAACTGCGGCCTCAAATCCTGTTCGTTTCCGACGGAATACCGGCCAATTTGGCATCGCTCGTGTCGGATCACCTGGGCAAGGCGTTCACCATCCCGACGCACCCGCTCAGCGCCTGGACGAGGTTCGAACCAAGGCTCTAGCATTCAACAACAAAAAGCATTCACACTTTTAACACTATGTGATTTAATGCTTACATGGCACGAAAGTTAGACGTTCAAGGTGGATCGCAAAAAGCGCTTCGAAGCCAAAATGAAAGACGCGTACTAGAGGTTCTCGCCGCCGGAGGCGACCTCACGCAGGCCCAAATTGCGCGCGAAACCACGCTTGCAGCCTCAACCGTTTCCAACATTGTGAATGCCCTTGTAAAGGAGGGCGTGGTTGAACGCAAGCAAAACCTCGGCGGCCCGCACGGCCAGCTGATCGGCATCATCCCCGCACCTGGCGCGGTCGTTGGAGTCGACCTCGCCAAACGCCACCTGCGCGTCGCCCTTTCCGACCTCGCACACGAAATCATTGCCGAAGCAGAAACCGACCTTCCTACCGATCACGGCGTACACGAAGACCTCGAGATCATCGACCAGCTCCTGGAGCAAGTTACGAAAGAAGCCGGGATTGAGCGCTCCGACGTGCGCTCCATGGGTCTTGCAATCCCCGCGCCAATCGACCTGGAACAGCGGTACATCACCTCAAGCCAAGTCATGCCAACCTGGTCGAACATCGACATTCCCGCACTTTTCAAAGACAGATTCGGCATCGACACGTTCGTAGACAACGACGCAAACCTAGGCGCAATCGGCGAGCGCGTGTGGGGAGCCGCGCAAGGATTCGACGACGTCACCTACATCAAAGTTGCCGACGGCATCGGCGCGGGAATCATCCTGGCCGGCCAAATCTACCGGGGAGCCGACGGGTCCGCAGGCGAAATCGGGCACACCACCATCGACGAACGCGGCGACATGTGCCGCTGCGGCAACCGCGGATGCCTCGAA
>JAUNLN010000006.1:33597-84602 GCA_030532245.1 Actinomycetaceae bacterium | reverse complement strand
ACACAACAACACTAGGGCCTTGAACCACACACTGGTTCAAGGCCCCAAAACAATTCCCAAACAACAACAAGCAACCAAGCACGCGCAACGAACGCGGTCGCATGCCAGAGAACAGGCTCAACGAAACATATACAACACACGAAATCCGTGTTGTATCAACTTAGAATCAAGCCGCACAGCTACAGATGAAACTCACGCTGCGCCTGCTCTGAATCCAAAACACACTATTCGCGCTCGATACAGCGCGGCATGTCACTGTTTATGCCCTAAAATCTTCGATACTTGGGCGGTATTATGAAACATGCGCCTCCTGAGGTAGGAGCGCGCAGCCAGAGACGTCTGGTACTACAAGAAAAAAGAGGTTGAAATGGCCGAGAACCATCGCGGTAATAATAGAGATTTTGATAATAGGCAGTGGCGCGGAGAGCACCGAGGAGACTTTGGAAACCGCGGCAAACGGTTCGAATCAAACAGTGAGCGAGGCGAGCGACGCTTCGACCGCTCCGAAGGCCGTTCCGACTTCGCAGGCCGCGGACGCAGGTACGACAACGACCGGTCCGAAGGCCGCTTCAACCGCGACGACCGTGGTGGCCGCCGCTTCGATCGCGACGATCGCGGACGCGGCTTCGGTGATCGTGGCCGTGGCTTCGATGGCGAGCGCGGTAAGCGTTTCGAAGACCGTGGCAAGCGTTTCGACGACCGCGGTGGTCGCCGTTTCGACGGTGAGCGTAAGCGTTTTGAAGATCGTGGCGAGCGTCGCTTCGACCGTGACGACCGTGGTGGCCGCCGCTTTGACCGCGACAATCGCGGCCACGGCTTTGACGGTGAACGCAAGCGTTTCGAGGATCGCGGTGAGCGTCGCTTCGACCGTGACGACCGTGGTGGCCGCCGTTTCGATCGTGACGATCGCGGTCGCGGCTTCGATGGTGAGCGTAAGCGTTTCGAGGACCGTGGCAAGCGTTTTGATGACCGCGGTGGTCGTCGTTTCGATGGTGAGCGTAAGCGTTTTGAAGATCGTGGCGACCGTGGTGGCCGCCGTTTCGATCGTGACGACCGTGGTGGCCGTCGCTTTGACCGCGATGATCGTGGTCGCGGCTTCGGTGATCGCGGCCGTGGCTTCGACGGTGATCGTGGCAAGCGTTTTGACGACCGCGGAGGTCGTCGTTTCGACCGAGAAGGTCGCCCCTCCCGTTCGTTTGATGACCGAAGGCACGATGTCCGCGGCGACAACTTCGACCGCGACGAGCGCGACGCTCGCATCATGGCTCACGACCAGTTCGACCAGGACTTCGCAGAGCCGCGTCACCAGATTGGTGGCCTCCCCATTCCCGATGGCCTGAAGGGCACCGAACTAGACGAGCAGGCATACGAGACGCTCGCAACCCTCGGCTCGCACAGCCAAGAAGAGGTTGCAAAACTCCTCGTCATGGCAGGGCAACTCATCGACCTTGATCCCGAGCGCGCATACACGTACGCGCAGGCAGCGGTTAAGCGCGCGGGCCGCGTAGACATCGTCCGCGAAGCCGCCGCACTAACCGCATACGCAACCGAGCGCTACCAGGAAGCTCTTCGCGAGGTTCGCGCTGTTCGCCGCATGCGCAACGACTACTCGCTGCGCGCAGTAGAGGCCGACGCCGAGCGTGGCCTAGGCAAGCCGGAGAAGGCACTAGAGCTTATTGAAGAAACCGATATGTCGCAAGTCGACCTCGCAGAACAGGTCGAACTCGTGCTCGTGGCAGCGGGCGCACGCTCCGACCTCGGCGAGTTTGAGACCGCACTCGTTCTCGTCGAGAACGCGCTCAGTAAACTCAGCGAAGATGCCGACCCGGACTTCCGTCGCCGCCTCATGAGCGCACAGGTAGACCACCTGCGTGCGCTCGGCCGTGAAGACGAGGCAAACGAGGTTGAAGGCGCGATTCCGGCAGAAGAGGAAGACAACGACATCCTCGACCTCAAGATGCTCGCAGAATCCGACGTTGACGACGTGCGCTCCGACCTGAAGGGCTCCGAAGAGCCTCTCTCGCAGCGCTACGACACCGTGATCCTCGACCTAGACGGCGTTTGCTACCAGGGTTCCGAACCGATCCCTCACGCCGCTGAGAGTGTCACCGCGGCTGTCGATGGTGGAATGACGCACGTGTACGTCACCAACAACTCCTCGCGCACGCCCAAGGCCGTCGCAGAGCAGCTCAGCTCTCTCGGATTCCCCGCAGAGCCCGAAGACGTAATGACTTCGGCCATGGACTCCGTGAAGCTCATGAGGGAAGACCTCGAAGAGGGTGCCAAGATCCTCGTAATCGGTGGCGAAGGCCTGCGCGAAGCCGTTGAACAGGGCGGTTTCACGATCGTCGAGTCGGCCGATGACGAGCCCGATGCTGTAGTGCAGGGCCTCGACAAGTCCCTCAACTGGGAGCGCCTCTCCGAAGGTGCGCTCGCAATCAACAACGGTGCCGCCTTCTACGCGACCAACCTCGACGCCTCGCTGCCGACCGAGCGCGGTTTCGCCCTCGGCAACGGTGCGCTCGTGCGCGCGCTGCGCACCTCTACAGGTAGGAAGCCGAAGGCTTCGGGCAAGCCGCTGCCGGGTATCTTCCATGGTGCGGTTGAGCTCGTTGCCGGCGAACATGCGATCGCTGTTGGCGACCGCCTCGAAACCGACGTTGCCGGAGCGCTCTCCGCTTCGATTCCGTCGATGCACGTACTAACGGGCGTTCACGATGCTCGCGACGTGATCCTCGCTGATCGCGGTCTGCGTCCCCAGCTCGTACACACCGACCTGCGTGGCCTAGGCGAGCCGCATCCGCGTCCGCGCCACCACCAGGACGGCACGTGGAGCTGCGGCGTCGGCCAGATTGCGAAGGTCGTGTCCGGTCGCCTCACCCTCGACGGCATTGTGCTACCCGAGGACGGAGTGACCGTAACGCTCGACTCCTACCGCGCTCTCATCGCGGCGGCTTGGGATCACCAGCGCCTCACCGACACGAAGGTCTCCTGCCCCGAAATCACGGTCGTAGACAACGACGACCCGGCGGGAATCCTCGAGCGGGCAGTAGTGGAGGAGCCCGAGGTCGAAGACGCAGTCGAGTTTGAAGACGGTGCCGAACAGGCGCCCGAGGTCGAACAGGCGGCTGAAGTCGAGGAGACGGCTGAGGTTGAAGACATGCCGGCATCGGACGTTTCTGAAGAAGAACTCGCAAACGTTGACGTTGAAGCCGTGCCAGAGTTCCTCCCCGGTGAGGAAGACCTCGAGGCTTTGATGGAAGAAACCCAGTACATGGAAAACGCAGACGAGGACACTGAGGAGTAACTCAAGTGAACCTCGAAGAATGGGAAGAACACTGGCTCGAAGTCAGTGAACTTCCAATCGAAGAGCGCCTAGTTCAGCTTCGCGCAGCCGAGGCTGAACTGTTCGCGGCGCTCGGCGAGGAGGCCGGATCGTGGCGAAGCTAAGGCGTATCGACTCCGAGATGGTACGCCGAGGCCTCGCCCCATCTCGCACCAAGGCGCAGGAACTCATCCACGCCGGATTCGTGAAGCTTGACGGGGAGGTAGTCACCAAGCCCGCAAGACAAATGGATCCGGCGCAAGCCCTCCTCATCGATGAAACATCCAGCCCAAACTACGCTTCGCGCGGCGCATACAAGCTCGCGGGAGCACTCGAAATTCTCGGCGACCTCGCCCCGAATATTCGCGGTGCTCGCTGCCTGGATGCGGGCGCGTCGACGGGCGGCTTCACCGACGTACTGTTGCGTGCAGGCGCTGGGAAAGTAGTCGCCGTAGACGTGGGCTACGGCCAGCTGATTTGGCGACTCCAGTCCGACCCCCGCGTAGAAGTACTCGACCGCACGAACGTGCGCTACCTGAAGCCCGAAAGTGTCGCACCTGCGCCTACAATCGTCGTTTCAGACCTGTCGTTCATTTCGCTAACGCTCGTGCTACCCGCACTGCGCGCGGCCGCCCATCCACAGGCTGACTTCCTGTTGATGGTGAAACCGCAGTTTGAAGTAGGTCGAGATAAGCTAGGGGCCGGAGGCGTGGTTCGCGACACGAAGCTACACCACTTCGCGATCCGCCAGGTTTTGGACGCAGCGTTCGCACTCGGCCTACAGGTGTACGGCCTCGCGGCTAGTCCGCTTCCAGGGCCTGCCGGAAACGTCGAGTACTTTGTGGCACTGCGCGCGGATCATCCTTCAGCCATCGACCAGGCCGACTTGGATCTGCGCATCGAAGAAGCGATCGACGCGGGGCCGGCCGGCGCGAACCAGACTTCAAAGGGGCATTAATGACACGGTCCGTAATGGTGATCGTCAACGAAAACCGCGCGGAGGCGGGCGCATCCGCCGACAAAGTGAGTCTAGCCCTGCAGGAGCGCGGCATTGAGGTCGTCGACTCAAACAGTGATCGTGAAGTCGAACTGGTTCTCGTATTCGGTGGAGACGGCACGATCCTGTGGTCGCTCCAACACGCGCGCGAGCGTGGAATCCCCCTCCTTGGCGTGAATCTTGGCCACATGGGTTTCCTCGCCGAAGCGGAGGTAAGCTCCCTCGAATCCCTAGTGGAGCACGTTGCGAACGCCGACTACACGGTCGAAGAGCGCATGACGCTCGAGATCGATATTGAAACACCGGACGGAAACGTGTCGCACGACTGGGCAATCAACGAAGCCGCGATCATGCGCACCGATCTTGCGCACCCCGCACACTTCGGCATCGGCGTAGACGGCCAGGGCGTGTCTACGTACGGCGCGGACGGCATCATCCTGTCTACACCCACCGGCTCCACCGCATACTCGTTCTCCGCGGGCGGCCCGGTCGTATGGCCCGACACGGAGGCCGTGCTCATGGTTCCACTTGCCGCGCACGGACTCTTCACAAGACCCCTCGTCGTCGGCCCCAACTCCGAGCTGGAAGTCTCAATCACCAAACAGCAGTGGGCAGACATCGAAGTATGGTGTGACGGAATCAGGAAGATCACCGCTCCCGCGGGCACGCGAATCCTTTGCCGCCCCTCCAAAACGCCCGTAAAACTCGCGCGCCTATCAGACACACCCTTCTCCGCGCGTCTAGTGGCAAAGTTTGACCTCCCCGTCTCCGGTTGGCGACGCCTGGGGTTGGAGGATTCTTGATCGAAGAACTTCGCATAGAGAACCTCGGGGTTCTAGAGTCTGCGCAAGTCGAGTTCGCGCCCGGCCTCACCGTTTTGACGGGCGAAACCGGCGCGGGCAAAACCATGATCCTGTGGTCCCTGCAGCTCCTGCTCGGCCAGAGGGCAGACTCCTCCAAAATCAGGGCGGGGGAGTCTGAAGCCATCGTCGACGGCGTATTCCAAGTGGACCCCGAAGTCTTGCGCGAATTCGACGTGGAGGGAGACCAGGTGGTGGTCTCCCGCAAAGTATCCGAATCCAGGTCGCGAGCCTACCTAGATAGGCGGCCGGCACCCGTATCTACCTTGACCGAACTGTCGGGGCATCTCGCGGTCATTCACGGCCAGTCAGACCAGATTGAGCTTCGCTCACCGAGCAAACAGCGCGAACTCCTAGACCTCTTCGGAGGGGCCGCGCACGAACGCCTCGTATCCGAATACCGCGAAGCGTGGAGCGGTGCGGTGACCGCCAAGCAAACCCTCGACTCCTTTGCGCGCAGCCTCAGCGAAGCCGAAAGTGAAATCGCGCAGCTACGCCCCGTCGTGCAAAAAGTGAGGGCACTTGACCCAAAGGACGGGGAGGAAGAGGAACTACGCCTCGAAGCCGAGAGGATCACCAACGCCGAGCAACTGCGCGGAGCCATCGCGGGAGCTTATCGGGCGCTCGCGGGAGCTGACGGCATGGGCAGTATCGACGGCGTTGGAACCGCGGTAAACGAGCTTTCCCGCGCGCAAAACCTCGACCCGAAAATCGCCGACATGGCGCGCAGACTCACCGAGCAACTGGTTGAGCTAGAGACCATCCGCGATGACCTCACCGACTACCTCTCGGAACTCAACGCTGATCCTGAGCGCCTCGAATACGTGCACCAGCGCAGAAGGGCGATCACGTCCCTCCTTCGCGGCCGTGCACTCGACATTCCCGCACTCCTTGCCTGGACCGACGAGGCTGAAGCACGCCTAGAAGACCTCGAACGCAGGGACGATCGCCTCGCCGAACTCGAAGAAGCACTGCGCGCAGCCCAGGCAAAAGTGTTGGAAACCGGGGCCGCGCTATCGACCTCCCGAATGAAACTAGCCGCAAAACTTTCAAAGCTTGTAGATAAGGAGCTCGCGGGGCTTTCCATGAAAGACGCGCGCCTCATCGTTGCACTAAAAAAGCGCGAAAAGCCAGGCTCGAATGGCCTAGAAGAAGTAGAAATGCTCCTGCAGGCACACAGGGATGCGAACCCTGCACCCCTTGGCCACGGCGCCTCCGGAGGTGAACTCTCGCGCGTCATGCTCGCACTCGAAGTCGTGCTAGCCGAACACAGCGGCGTAAACACAGAGCAACTCACCTACGTTTTCGACGAAGTCGACGCCGGAGTAGGCGGGCGCGCAGCCCGTGAAGTCGGACGCAGACTCGCGCGCCTTGCGAAAGGCCGCCAAGTACTCGTAGTCACCCACCTCGCACAAGTAGCCGCGTGGGCCGACAGCCACCTCCTCATCACAAAAACAGGCGCAACCACGGAAGTGAAAGGGCTCACAGAAGAAGAACGAATCGTGGAACTCGCCCGCATGCTTTCGGGGTCGGAATCGTCACAAACCGCTCGCGCGCACGCCGCAGAGCTCAGATCCGAAGTAAAGGTGGCACAATCAGGGGTGTGAAACGTTTCTTCAACAAAAAGTCAGGAAAGACGCCAGCCCTGCCAAGCGAGGTGCTGCTGGTGCGCGTTGACGAGCGTACGAAGAAGCTAGCTCGTCGCCTGGAACCCGGAGAAGTCGCGGTCATCGACCACGCCGACCTAGATCGCGTGGCAGCAGAATCTCTGGTCGCCAAAGAACCCGCAGCAGTTTTGAACGCCGCGAAATCCACGACCGGACGCTACCCAAACCTCGGGCCGTCAATCCTGCTAGAGGCCGGCATCCCCCTCATCGACGACCTCGGCCCAGACATCATGACCCTGCACGAAGGCCAGGCCATCACCATCAAAGACGACTCCGTCTACCTAGATGACCAGCTGATCGCCCAGGGCACGCGCCAAACGGAAGAAACGAACGAGCTTGCCATGCAGGAGGCGCGCGACGGAATGTCGACGCAAATCGAAGCATTCGCGGCAAACACCATGGAATACCTGGCGCGCGAACGCGACCTTCTCCTAAACTCCGTTGGCATTCCGGACGTGAAAACGAAATTCGCGGGCAGACACATGCTCGTCGTCGTCCGCGGATACCACTACCGCGAAGACCTCAACCTTCTGCGCGCCTACATCCGCGACTACAGGCCCGTGCTCGTCGGCGTAGACGGCGGTGCCGACGCGATCCTGGAGGCCGGCTTCAAACCCGACATGATCGTCGGCGACATGGACTCAGTATCGGATCGTGCGCTCACGTGCGGCGCCGAAATCGTCGTACACGCCTACCGTGACGGCCGCGCACCGGGCATAGATCGCGTGGAGCGCGTCGGAGTTGAACACGTAGTTTTCCCCGCAACCGGCACCTCCGAAGACGCGGCGATGCTCCTTGGAGACGCGAAAGGTGCGAGCCTCATCGTCACACTCGGCACACACACCACGCTCGTCGAATTCCTCGACAAAGGCCGCTCAGGCATGGCCTCAACATTCTTCACACGCCTCGTCGTCGGACCAAAACTCGTAGACGCGAAGGGCGTTTCGCGCATTTACCGCACGCGCATCTCCTCATTCCAGCTATTCATGCTCTCGGCAGCGGGCCTCCTCGCCCTATTCGTCGCACTCGCAATGACGCCGGCAGGGTATGCGTTCTTACAGATTCTCGCCGTATATTTCACAGATTTCATTGATTTGATTCGTAGCTGGGTTGGTCTTGCACCTAGCGCGCCAGTTAGTTGAGTGGAGGAACATTGGTTGATTTTAGGTACCACTTAGTTTCACTGATTTCAGTGTTTTTGGCGCTCGCAGTAGGTGTCGTGCTCGGCGCTGGCCCCCTGCAAGCCCCAATCGCGTCGGGCCTCACCAATCAGGTCGACGAGTTGCGCGCATCCCAAGCACGCACGAGCGTCGAAATTGAGGCGCTCCGCACCGACGTTGCCCAGCGCAATCAGTGGATCGAAGAAACCACAGGCCAAGTGCTCCCCGGTACGCTCGACGGCAAGAAAATCGCCCTCATCGCCACCGAAGAGACCCAGCCAGAAGACCTAGAAGCAGTCGGCAACCTCGTTGCCGTCGCCGGCGGCTCGGTAAACCAGCGCGTCGTTTTGACCCCCGCATGGTCCTCCGAAGCCATGAGCCAGTTCCGCAACTCTCTCGCCGGCCCCGTCGCCACCCACCTCGAGGGAGAACTACCCGCGGAGGCTCCCGCCTCCGACGTGCTTTCGCAAGCAGTTCTTGAAATCCTCACCAAGACCACTGACGACACGCAACTCCTTCGAGAAATCCTGACCGATGCCGACAACGCCCTCCTCACAATGGAGGCCGACCAGGTCACCTCCGACGCGATCATATTCGTCGGTCCAAGGCCGGCAGAAGAAGCCGCCGAGGAGGATCCAGCGGCCACCGAACCGACCGAGCCAGTCGAAGAGACGAACACCGAAGTAGACCCGGCAATGCTCATCTCGCTCGCGGCAGCGGTAGCAAAAGCGCCCGCATCCGGTGTTGTAGTTGGCGATGCATCGGCCGAAGACAGCCTCATCGCACTCGTACGCGCCGAAGGAGTGGGCGTCACCTCGGTCGATTCCGTTGGCACCTCGATGGCCCACGCCTCAACTGTTATTAGCTTGCTAAGCGCGGACGCAACGCCAAGAGCATTCGGCGCGGCTCCCAGCGCATCGGCCGTCGTGCCACCACTACCAACAAAGGCGTCTCCCGCCCCGGCTCCTACGGAGGTAAATGAAGGTGAATAACCATTTCGCGATTGCAGTAGCAGGTGGAGTTGGAGCCGCGGCACTAACCCACATCATCACCCGCGTGGTGAAGAGCGCACCCTCACTCGTGCGCGAAAACCACCGCGGCGAAACCGTTAGCCTCTCCGAAGGCGTGGGAGTCGCAACCTCCCTCATCGGATCAGCGGTTGCACGCCAAGACTTCGCTGCCGCCGCGGCCATCGCGGCAACCGGCAACGCGGGCCTTGCAGACGACCTCGACGACGTTCGCGACGACCACATTGAGGCAAAGGGCCTGCGCGGCCACTTCGAGGCACTACGGAGCGGAAACGTCACAACCGGCACCGTGAAGATGGTTTCGATCGGAAGCGCGGCCGCCGGCTACGCCCTCATTCACGGCAAAAAATACGATCGAGGCATGTACGACTGGGTGATCGACTCGATCATCATCGCCGGCTCCGCAAACGTCATCAACCTGTTCGACCTGCGCCCCGGACGCGCACTGAAAGTCGCCGCGGCATGCTCCATGCTCGCCTCGGCAGGGCGCGTCAGCCCGCGCTCGCTCGGCGCGACGGTCGGCACGATCGTGGGTGCAGCGCCCACCGACTTTGCCGGCAAGACCATGCTCGGCGACGTCGGTGCAAATACTCTTGGCATGCAGGTAGGCATGCTCGCCGCAACACCCACGTCGAAACTGTTCCGAACCGCGATGGCACTCGCAACCCTAAGCGTTATCGCCGCCGGCGAAGTGACGTCTTTTTCCAAGGTAATCGACGAATCCGAACTCCTTTCCAAGCTTGACCAGCTGGGTGTGAAAACCCGCTAGAAATGGGTGGCTCAGGCAAGCGCGGGAGGCTCTATAGCGCCGCGACGGGTGCGGTCGGCGTCATCGCCATCGCAACCCTCACGTCGCGCGCGGTCGGCTTCCTGCGCTGGCTCGCCCAGTCCGCACTCGTAGGCTCTGGCAGCACTGCGGGTGCCTACGCCTCCGCGAACCAAATCCCGAACATCATCTTCGAGATCGTCGTCGGAGGCGCGCTCGCCGGCATCACGGTGCCGTTACTGTCCGCCTCCCTCGCCAAAGGTAGGGGCGAACACGCCCACAAGGTCGCCTCCGCGCTTCTAACCTGGGTGACGCTAATCCTGCTCGCGGTCGCCGTCTTCGTGTTCGCTCTCGCGCCGTTCATCGCGGGCACGCTACCCGTACCCGCAGACGCCGACGTGGAGGCTCAAAGAGCCCTCATAACGAGGTTCCTGCGCATTTTTGCTTGGCAAATCCCGCTCTACGGCGTCTCGATTGTGCTCACGGGCGTCCTGCAGGCACACAAGAAGTTCTTCTGGGCGGCGATCGCGCCGGCCATGTCTTCGATAGTCGTGATCGCGACTTTCGCCGGATACGCGTGGCTCAACCCGAACCGCGACGGCACGCCCCCAACAGCGGCCGTGGACGCCCTTGGGTGGGGGACTACCGCCGGAGTCGCGGTGCTCGCACTGCCCCTCTTCATCCCCGCTTATCGGGTCGGCTTCAAGTACCGGCCCACCCTGAAACTTCAAGCAGACGAGCGCAGACGAGCCGTTGCCCTCGGCGCCTCCGGGCTCGGCGCGCTAATAGCCCAACAGTTCTCAGTCGTCGTTTCCCTTTGGCTCATGCGCTCGCACGGCGCCTCCGGAACCGTCGCGGTCTTCCAATACGTGCAGGCCGTCTACTGGCTTCCCTACGCCGTCGCCGTGTACCCCGTCGCAACCGCGGCCTTCCCCCTCCTGTCCGAACACGGGCAGGGCGGCTGCAGCCCGCGGTTCAAAATCACCTGCTCCCACGCGATGCGCAAGGTCGTGGTCGCCGGCCTGCTCGGCACCTCCCTCCTCGTCATCATGGCGCCGGTCGCGCAAGCGTTCTTCAACCTCCTCACGCCCGTGCCAGGCATGGCGAGCGCCCTCATAGTCATTGCCCCCGCCCTCATCGGCTACTCGGTGCTGTTCTACGGGCAGCGCGTGCTCTACGCCCTCTCAGAGTCGCGAAGCGCGTGGCAAGTCGCGGCCCTTGGCTGGGTGAGCGTAGCCCTATCCCAAATCGTATTCGTGCGCCTATTTGTCGATTCGGGAGGCGACGGCCCGGGCACACTCCGCGCCATCGCGGCAGGCCACACGGTTGGCATGACAGTCTCCGCGGTCGCCGTCATCGTCGTTATCGCACGCATCACCGACGGCTTCGAAATGAACGAACTGCGGGCGCTCACATTCCGCTCGCTACGCCCCCTCATCGTCGCCACGATCCTCGGAGGTAGCGCCACCATGTACCTCACCACGCTCGGTACGGGCGGCTGGCGCCTCCTCGCCATCATCGGCGCCGGAATCGCGGGAGTCTTGATTCTCGCAGCAAGTATCGCGCTACTTGGCAAAGATTCCGTGGTAAAAGCGCTAACCACATCGCTAGTGTCGAACAACCATCAAGGAGAGAAAAATGATCTCTGATCGCCCCGAATCCAAACCAGTGCACCTGCACGAGCGCGTGTGGAACGGCGCGGTGTTCGACATGGATCAAGACACCGTCGAGGTAACTCCAGGAAATCTCGTGATTCGCCACTACGTTGCCCACACGGGCGCCGTCGCAATCGTCGCGATGCGAGAGGGGGACCAGGGGCCGGAGGTCGCACTCGTCGACCAGTACAGGCACCCCGTGCAGGCGGTCCTGTGGGAGATTCCGGCCGGCCTACTCGACGTGGAGGGCGAATCGCCGCTCGAGGCGGCAAAACGCGAACTGTGGGAGGAAGCAGACCTGCAGGCCGATCGGTGGGACGTGCTCGTCGATTACTTCACCTCCCCGGGCGGCACCACGGAGGGCCTGCGGATTTTCCTCGCCCGCGACATTCGTGAGGTGCCGGCCGAACAGCGTTATGAGCGTGACGACGAGGAGGCGGCAATGACCCTGCGCTGGGTGCCGCTCTCGCAGGCAGTTGAGGCGATTCACGCGGGGAGGCTACACAACCCCTCGGCAGTGGTCGGTATCCTCGCCGCGGATTCGGCGCGCCGCCAAAACTGGGAGCCGCTGCGCGACGCGAACGCTCCCTGGATGCGCTCGCCCTTCAACCGCACCCTGCGCTAAAAAGTTTGAGGAGGCACCCGCGGGTACCTCCTCAAACTCTTAAAGTCTAAAATGCCGACTCTTTGCCACCTACTTGGCGGGAGTCTCGCGGCAAGTGCACCACCTGTCGGCGGGCACCATGGCCTTCACGTCGTCAACGTGCTGGCCGCAACCGGCCCAAGTGATCTTGCCGCACTTTGCGCATGGAACGGGGCTACACATAGTGAAAACTCCTTAGAGCGTCGGGATGTTGTGTGCTTATTTTTTCAGCCTAGACGAAATGCTCCTCAAACGGTACGTCAGATCGGACATTAGTCCTAATTGCCCGAAAAATTGAGTGATCTAACTCTCTTCTAACTTTGCCCTTTGTCTCGGGATTAAGATAATATTCAACTATTACGTAATGAAGATGTTGCTTAAAGATAGTAGACTGACGTAGGTCGGTCTAGAGACCTAACACCTAAAAATTCGACCTTGATTTTATGCAGAAGGGAGGGGGCTGTGGCAGAACCAGGAGAACAGGGAACTCGCGAACTCGTCCTCGACCTCATTGTTGAAAAAGGGCCGGTAACCGCGTCGGTTATTGCGAAGATCTTGAATCTAACCACAGCGGCCGTGCGACGTCACATCACGTCACTCGAGCAGCTTGGTGAGATCGCTGAGCATCATCAACCGACATCGGGACAACGATCTCGCGGACGTCCTGCAAGACACTACGTTGCCACCGATATAGCCCACGAGAGACTTCAAGATAGCTACTCCGAGATTGCGACTCGCGCAATGTCGTACCTCGCTCAAACCGCGGGGCTTGAAGCTATCGACAACTTCGCCGCAGTGCGATCTAGGGAGATTGAACGAAAGTACGCTCCCGTAGTTCGCGCCGCCGGACGAGACCCGCGCGCACGCGCGGTCGCACTCGCAGACGCGCTCACACAAGACGGTTACGCCGCGAGTGTGCGCGATGTGGGTGGAGGAAATTTTGCAATCCAGCTATGTCAGGGCCACTGCCCGATTCTGGATGTTGCACAGGAGTTTCCGCAGCTTTGTGAGGCGGAAACACAGGCGATCGGTCGACTGCTCGACGTGCACGTGCAGCGACTTGCCACATTGGCCGGGGGAGAGCACGTGTGCACCACGCACATTCCGGTCGGGGCGCTACACAAACGAAACGGGTGGCGCCACAGTGCGGATCGGGCGCATGAGCGTCTGAATTAGGAAGGAACCAATGACCACTGCAACGCAAGTTGATCGAGGTGACGAAGGACCTCGTACCGATGATGAAATCATCGAGTCGATTGGCGCATACCAGTACGGTTGGCGCGACACCGACGTTTACGGCGCCGATGTTGAGCGCGGTCTTACAGAATCGCTAGTTAGGCACATTTCAAGTATCAAGGGTGAACCCGAGTGGATGCTTGAACGCAGGCTCAAGGGTTTCAAGGCTTGGGAACGCAAACCCGTGCCCAAGTGGGGCCCGAACCTCGACGACATCGACTTCGATTCGTTCAAGTACTATGTCCGCCCCTCTGATCGCCCCGTGAAGTCTTGGGATGATCTCCCCACGGAAATCAAGGAAACGTACGAACGTCTCGGCATTCCAGAAGCTGAGCGCAAGCGCCTAATCGCAGGTGTTGCCGCCCAGTACGAGTCCGAAGTCGTCTACCAGCAGATCCAGGAAGACCTGGAGAAGCAGGGCGTCGTCTTCCTCGACACCGACACGGGCCTCAAGGAATACCCGGAGCTATTTGAGCGCTTCTTCGGCAAGGCCGTTCCTGCCGGCGACAACAAGTTCGCCGCACTGAACACGGCCGCATGGTCGGGTGGCTCCTTCATTTACGTGCCGCCGGGCGTACACGTAGAAATCCCCCTCCAGGCCTACTTCCGTATTAACACGGAGGCCATGGGCCAGTTCGAACGCACGCTAATCATTGCGGACGAGGGCTCCTACGTGCACTACGTCGAGGGCTGTACCGCCCCGATCTACGACACGAACTCGCTGCACGCCGCAATCGTTGAGATCTTCGTACTGAAGGATGCACGCGTTCGCTACACGACCATTCAGAACTGGTCGAACAACGTGCTGAACCTCGTCACCCAGCGCGCTGTCGTTGAAGAGGGCGGCACGATGGAGTGGATCGACGGCAACATTGGTTCTGCCGTCACGATGAAGTACCCGGCCTGCTACCTCATGGGTGAGCACGCTCGCGGTGAAACCCTCTCCATTGGTTTCGCGGGTGCCGGCCAGCACCAGGAGACGGGCGCCAAGATGCATCACATGGCTCCGTACACCTCCTCCACGGTGGTTGCCAAGTCGGTCGCTAGGAACGGTGGCCGCGCCTCCTACCGCGGTCTCGTTGAGATCGATGAGAAGGCACACCACTCAAAGTCGAACGTTCTTTGTGACGCCCTCCTTGTCGACAAGGAGTCGCGCACCGACACGTACCCGTACGTGGATGTTCGTAACGACGACGTTGAGATGGGCCACGAGGCTACGGTTACGAAGGTTTCCGAGGATCAGCTGTTCTACTTGATGTCTCGCGGCCTTGAGGAAAACGAGGCGATGGCGATGATCGTCCGCGGCTTCGTCGAGCCTATTGCTCGCGAGCTACCGATGGAGTACGCACTCGAGTTGAACCGCCTCATTGAACTACAGATGGAAGGATCGGTGGGCTAATTGTCGAACGCAATGGCTCGCCCGCACTCGCACGGTGCGGGAACGCAAGCTACGTATTCATCAAGGGCAGACAGGCCTAGCTCTTTCGATCTTGCCGACATTCCGGCCCCGATGGGTCGTGAGGAAGACTGGCGTTTCACCCCGATGAACCGCATCAAGTTCCTCTTCGACGAGAGCGCGTACGAGCAGGAGAACCTAGGCGTGAGCGTGACCGCTCCAAAGGAGGTCACCTTCGAGACGCTCGACGCTAAGGAAGCCGGCCTAGATCCGATTCTTGCCCCCGGCGACCGCACCGCGGTTGTCTCCTGGGTGAACTCGGACGTGGTCAACCTGATCGACATTCCAGCTGGCAAGGCGCTGGAGGAGCCCGTCTACGTAACCGTTGAAGGTGCGAGCGAAACCCCGCAGGTACAGCGCATTTACGTTCGTGCGGGCGTTGCCTCCGAAGCCGTTGTGGTTATCAGCCACAAGGGCGCAGGCAAGCTCAACCAGACGATCGAGATCGACGCCCAGGATTCGGCGAAGCTCACCGTCGTCTCCCTCCAGGAATGGGAAGACACTGCAACGCACGCGTCGAACCACCGCCTGCGCGCAGGCCGCGACACGCAGCTGCGCCACATCGTGGTAACCCTAGGCGGCGACCTCGTGCGCATCAGCGCAGACACCGAGTTCGCCTCGCCGCGCGGCAACATCGAAATGCTCGGCCTCTACTTCGTGGACGCCGGCCAGCACTTCGAACACCGCCCGTTCATCGCTCACACGCAGCCGAACTGCTACTCCCGCGTCACGTACAAGGGCGCGCTACAGGGCAAGGACGCGCACGCCGTGTGGGTTGGCGACTGCCTCATCGGCGCAAACGCGGACGGCACCGACACGTACGAGCTGAACCGCAACCTCGTGCTAACCGACGGTGCGCGTGCAGACTCCGTGCCGAACCTCGAGATCGAGAACGGTGAGATTGAGGGAGCCGGCCACGCTTCCGCAACCGGTCGTTTCGACGACGAGCAGCTGTTCTACCTGATGGCACGCGGCATTTCCGAACGCGACGCACGCCGCCTCGTAGTTCTCGGCTTCTTTGGAGAACTCATCAACCAGATCGGCATTCCGGCGGTTGAGGAGCACCTCCTCCAGCTTGTTGAAGCAGAGCTGGAATCGGGCGGAGCTATGGAAAAGCTGGTGACCCAGTGACTTTCCAAGTAGCTTGCCCCGCAGACCTCGCACCCGGTGAGGCCCGCGCCGTAGACCTCAAAAATGAGGCGGGCGAAGAAATCACCGTCGCGATCATTCGCGACACCGTGGGCGACTGGTACGCGATCGACGACCGCTGCCCGCACGGCGATGTTTCCCTCGCGGAGGGCGACATTTCCGAGGCCTGCATCGAGTGCTGGGGACACAGCGCCGAAGTTAACTTGAAAACGGGGGAGGCAACGCTTCCAATCACCACTCCCGTACGTACACACCCCCTGAAGCTTGACGGCCAGAATGTTCTGGTGGATCTCGAAGTAAAGTAAGGACGAACTAATGACTACCCTTGAAATCAAGGATCTTCACGTAAGCGTCGATACCGGCGAGGAAATGAAGAGCATTCTGCGCGGCGTCAACCTGACGATCAAGTCCGGTGAAAAGCACGCAATCATGGGCCCGAACGGCTCGGGCAAGTCCACCCTCGCATACGCGCTGGCCGGACACCCGAAGTACCAGATTGACTCCGGTGAGGCACTGCTCGACGGCGTGAACATTCTCGAAATGGCGCCGAACGAGCGCGCACAGGCCGGCCTGTTCCTCGCAATGCAGTACCCGGTCGAGGTTCCCGGCGTGACCGTGTCGAACTTCCTGCGCACCGCCAAGACCGCAATCGACGGTGAGGCGCCGAAGGTACGCACCTGGGTTAAGGACCTGAAGGCTGCGACGGACAACTTCCGCATGGATTCGAAGTTCACTGAGCGTGAGGTTAACGTCGGCTTCTCCGGTGGTGAGAAGAAGCGCCTCGAGATCCTCCAGATGGAGATGCTGAAGCCGAAGATGGCGATCCTTGACGAGACGGACTCCGGCCTCGACATCGACGCGCTTCGCATCGTTTCTGAGGGCGTAAACCGCGTTGCTGAGAACACGGATCTCGGTGTTTTGCTGATCACGCACTACACTCGAATCTTGCGTTACATTAAGCCTGATTTCGTTCACGTATTCGTCAAGGGACGCATCGTGGATGAGGGCGGTCCGGAGCTCGCGGATCGTCTTGAAGAAGAAGGCTACGACCGCTACCTAAACGACTAGTTTCGGAGAAACTCTAATGACAAACGATCGGCTTACCAACCCCCTAACAGATGCCGAAGTGGCGAAATTGCGCGAGCAGTTTCCCATCTTGGGTAGGAAAGGGCGAGACGGTAAGCCGATCGTTTATCTAGATTCTTCCGCGACTTCGCAAAAACCGTCTCGCGTTATTGAGGCGGAGGCGGAGTTCTACCGCAAGCACAATGCGGCCGTTAATCGCGGCACGCACATGCTGGGCGATGAGTCCACCGGCGCTTTCGACATGGCTCGAGAGACCGTCGCGAACTTTATTGGGGCGCGCCCCGAGGAGGTCGTGTGGACGAAAAATGCAACCGAGGCTCTTAACCTCATCGCCTACTCCATGTCGAACGCTTCGTCTGGCATGGGAGGTAAAGAGGCGGAGCGTTTCCGCGTTGGGCCCGGCGACAAGATTGTCGCAACCCGCGCTGAACATCACGCCAACCTTCTGCCCTGGCAAGAGCTTGCCGCTAGAACCGGGGCGGAGTTCGCGTTCCTCGATCTGGAGCCGGATGGCCGGATCGACCTTGACACGCTAGACGTCATTGATGAGCGCGTGAAGCTCGTGGCTTTCACGCACGTCTCCAACGTTACGGGCGCGATCTCGCCGGTCGATGAGATCGTTGCAGCAGCCCGCAAAGTTGGTGCACTCATCGTGCTCGACACGTGCCAGTCTTCGGCACACCTTCCGATTAACGTGGAGGAACTCGGCGTCGACTTCGCCGTATTCTCCTCCCACAAGATGCTCGGCCCAACGGGAGTTGGCGCACTCTGGGCGCGCTACGAGCTACTGGAGGCGATGCCTCCCGTGCTGGTCGGCGGCTCCGTAATCGCTAACGTCACGATGGAAAAAGGCATCTACTTGCCACCTCCGGCAAAGTTTGAGGCGGGTTCCCAGCCGGTCGCACAGGCCGTTGGCTGGGCGGAAGCCTTGAACTTCCTCAGTGAAGTGGGAATGGATCGCCTCGCCGCCTACGAGGAACGCATCACACGCGCGCTGATCGACGTTGTAAGTAGCGTCGACGGCGTGAAAATCATCGGACCTGCAAATGCGGACAATCGCCTCGGCGTGGTCGCATTTACGGTTGATGGAATACATCCGCACGACGTGGGGCAGTATCTCGATTCGGAGTCTGTAGCAGTGCGCGTAGGGCACCACTGCGCGATCCCGCTGCACCGATTCTTCGGCGTTAGGTCGTCGAATCGCGCTTCGGCATCGCTAACGACTACTCTTGATGAGGTTCACCGATTCGGCGAAGCCCTCGCACACGTTCGCGGATTTTTTGGAGGTATGTAAGTGTCAAGTTTAGAGACGTTGTACCAGCAGGTGATCCTCGACCATTCGCGAAGGCGCCTGGGTGAGGGAACGATTCCAGGGGACGTGGATGGCGAGTCCTACCAGGTGAACCCGACGTGTGGCGACGAAATCACGCTCGGCGTACACGTGAAAGACGGGGAGCTTGAGAGCGTCGTCTGGGAGGGCGACGGATGCTCGATCTCGCAGGCATCCATCTCCGTCATGTACGAGCTGATCGAAGGCAAGTCGATTGAGGAAATCTCCCAGCTGTACAACGATTTCGAAACCATGATGCATTCGCGCGGTAAAGGCGTTCCAGAGGAGCTACTCGACCGCCTCGAAGACGGTGCCGCGTTTGAGGGCACCTCAAAGTTCCCGAACCGAATCAAGTGCTCGCTGCTTGGCTGGTATGCGCTCAAGGACGCGCTAGTTAAGGCAGGAGTTGCATTGGAGGATCACAATGACTAACCCGATGGCTAATACGGAGCCTGTAGAGCAGCGCTTCCAGGAAGTGACTCCTGAAGAGCCGGCTGCAATCGACCACGAGAGCCTAGGGGAGCTCACTGCGGAAGAGGTTGAGGAGGCCCTCCGCGATGTGATCGACCCGGAGCTTGGCATCAACATCGTAGATCTTGGGCTGCTGTACGGAATCATGATCGATGAGGACGACTTCGTGAACATCGACATGACCCTCACTTCGGCTGGCTGCCCCCTCACCGACGTGATCGAAAACCAGGTGAGGATGATGCTGAACGGTGTCGCAGCGGGCGTTGCGATCAACTGGGTTTGGATGCCGCCGTGGGGCCCGGACCGCATCACGGATGATGGTCGCGAACAGCTTCGCGCAATCGGCTTCAACGTATAGTAGCCGTCCAACCTGCGAGTAGCCGCAGAATCGCGGTGGCGTGGCGGCGCTCGACCAGCGCCTGGCACTTGCTCGCCCTTAAAGGTTTAACAAGAGTGCGGGGTGTGCCCGAAGTTCAGCTTCGGATGCACCCCGCATCTGTTTGCCCAGTTGCCGCCTACTTGCGGTTGCGGTCGGCCAGGAGGCGTTCGCGCACCACTCTGCGCATGATCTTACCGATCTGCGAGTGCGGCAGCTCCGAGACGATCGCGAGGGAGCGGGGGAGCGCGTAGTGCGAGATCTTCTTCTCCGCCCACGCGCGAACATCCTCCAAAGTGAGGTTGTCGACGCCGTCATCCAAAACGAGGGCGGCAGTCACCTCCTCACCCTGGGGTGTCGGCATGCCGACAATCGCAACGTCTTTCACGCCGGGCATCGAGCGGATCGCCTCTTCCACCTGGGAGGGGTACACGTTGAAACCGCCGGAGAGGATGAGCTCCTTGCGCCTGTCGGACAGGTACACGAAACCGTCTTCCGAAACGCCGATGTCGCCGGTGCGGAAGTAGCCGTCTGAGGTGAACGCGGTCGCGTTGTCTCCGGGCGCATCCAGGTAGCCAGAGAACACCTGCGGGCCCTTCACGAGGATCTCACCAGGCTCGCCCTCGGCGGGCTCCACGTCGGGATTTTCAATGTCGCCTAGGCGCATGATTGTTGAGGGGAACGGCAGGCCGAGGGCGCCGTGGCGGCGCTCTGGAGTCATGGGGGAGCCGCACATCGTCGGCGCGGTCTCCGTCATGCCGTAGCCTTCGATGATGTAACCGCCGGTGGTCTGCTCCCAGCGTTCAGCGACGTCGCGGGGGAGCGGCATTGCGCCACTGATGGCGTAGCGGATTGTGGAGATGTCGATCTTCTTCTTGACTGCGCCGCGCTCAATGCGGTCGAACATTGGCGGCACGCCCACAAAGAACGTGATCGGCATACGCTGATGAGCTTCGAGGGCCAGGTCGACGTCGAATTTCGGCAAAATCACTTGGGCTGCCGCGAGTTTCACGGCGCAGACGAGGAAGAACGTGAGGCCGAAGGAGTGGAAGTAGGGCAGGAGGGAGAAGAAGTTCTCCGCACCCTCATGCAGGCGGTAAACCCACGCGAGGTTTTGGTTCGCGTTGGAGCCAATGTTCGTGTGCGTTAGCGGAACCGACTTCGGCACGCCGTTTGTGCCGCCAGTGTGCAGGATCGCCGCAATGTCGGAGCCGACAGCGTGAGGAGTCTTCGGGTCGAGCGGCTCAGCCTGGCGCACGTGCTTGTCCCACGAAAGAACACCTGCCGGAGTCTCCTCACGCATTTGGCCGCGCGTCTTCTTCGCCGGCGCAATCGGGAGGGCGAGCAGCGCACGCTTAGAGGTGGGCATGTGGTACGTGATGTCCACACTAAACAGGGTCTTCAGCTGGTGGGCGCCTCCAAAATCGAACTTCTCGATCGACTTTTCCCAAACAATGGCGACTTTGCCCTTGTGGCGTTTGATCTGCTGTTCAATCTCGGACTTCGGTGCGAGGGGATTGTGCTCGGCCGCGATCGCGCCAAGACGCATGAGCGCGTAGAAAACCACGACGTGTTGCGGGCAGTTCGGCAGGGCAACCGATACGGCGTCGCCCTTTCTAACGCCGGCGAGGCGCAAGACCTGCGCGGCTCGATCGACCGCAGACTTCAGATCGCCGTATGTGATCTTCTGGCCGAAGTAATCAATCGCTGGGCGCGAGGGGTAGAACTTTGCCGATTCCTCAAGCACTTTATAAAGGGAAGTATCCGGCTCCGCGATTTCGTAAGGTACGCCCTTCTCGTAGTGCGTACGAGCCAGATCCGTGATCGTCGACATGATTCTCCTCAAAGAAGCTCAGATGCTACATACTTACGCTAGCGTAAGTTGTTCGCTGACCTCAAATATAACTAAAATTTATTGCTTCGCGCCTCTTTTGTCGGTGAAACAGCTTTCTTTCTTACAGTGAGGTACAACAAAGGGCGAGCAGTTCCAAAACCGCTCGCCCTTCCTTGTTTACGCTAGATCGTCCACGGGGTAGATGAGTCGTCCTTCGAGGAGTCTTCATTCTCAGTAGGCGCGCCCGCCTGAGGCTCAGCGTACGGGTAGCCCGGAGCCTGCGTGTCTTCTTGAGGTGCACCTGCCTGCGGCTCAGCGTAAGGGTATCCCGGAGCCGGAGGATTGCCCTGAGGCGCGGGGTAGCCCGGTACTTGGGCATTGCCCTGAGGCGTGGGGTAGCCCTGTACCTGTGCATTGCCCTGAGGCGTGGCGTATCCCGGTGCTGGCATGGAGCCTTGCGGCATGGGGTAGCCCGGAGTCGAGGTGTAGTCGGTGACGTACGGGTCGGCCGGGCCTGTCGCCTGCATCGCAGTGTAGGCGGGCATCGGCGCGTACTGGTTGGCCAGCACAAGGCCGTGGGCGACGAGCACGCCCCGCGGGTAGAGCGCCTCCCACTCCTTGTAGAAGCGGCCCTTCGAAAGCTCCTTCGCAAGGTATGCCGAATCAGGCTTCGGCGTCTTCGCGGGGTCGTGTCGGCGCGTGATCTTTAGCTTGTACGCGGCGAACGAAAGCGCCGCGGTGATCGTCCCCATCGTGACCATCGAGATGAGGAAGCTAAGTGGCGTAGACGTCGTCTCACTGTCGATCACGGAGTTGGAGGTGCCAAGGAACGCCTCAACGATGAAGATCACGAGGTTGTTGGACGCGTGCATCGCGATTGCAGCCTCAACGCCTCCCGTGTACCACATGAGGAACACAGCGCACACGGAGAAGAACGCGAGGTCGGCAAGAATCCAAATGTCGAGCGACCCGTGAAGTAGCGAGAACACCGTTGCGGAGGCGAGCGCGCCAAGGATGAGTGACGGCCAGCGCCCCGGAATCCAGGAGCCGAACATCTGCAGGAAGCCGGCGCGAAGCGCAAGCTCCTCGGCAGCGCTTTGGAACGGCACCATCAAAACGATGAGCACCAGCATGAGGGCAAGGTTTCCACCCGGATTTATCTCGGCGCCATCCAGCATGAACAGCGGCACGATAAACAGGGCGAACAGGGGCAGAGCAATCGCGAACGAAATCCCGAGCCAGCCCCAGCGCATGCGCCCCTCAACGGAGAGGAAATAGCCAAGTCCCATGCGCGCGCCGAAAACAATCGCCACGAACAGCGAGGGGATCATCACGATCAGGCTCAACATGAGCACGCTGAACACAACCGGGTCGGTCGTGTCGATCGCGCCGATGAGAAGATCTTGGGATGCAGGCGTCTGCATTGAAGGAACAAGCATGATCCCAAAAACGACTACTACCGAGAGGATCAAGTAGAGCGGCAGAAAGATTGCAACAGCTACGAGCGGGCGATACCAGCGCTTGTCGGGACCAGAAGAGAGCTTGTGGTACTCAGCGGGCTCACGCGGCTGGATCTGGGGTAGGTGAAGCAAAATGCCTCCTAGCTTCCGTAAAATCTTGAAAGGGTCTCTTTCTTATATTCAGAGTAGTCGCGATTGCGGATTGCTTCGCGAGCGCGGTCCACAAGGTGCACGGTGAACCACTCGTTGTGGATAGTTGCGAGCGTAGCTGCAAGGATTTCGTGCGACTTGAACAGGTGATGCACGTACGCGGTCGAATAGTTCTGACACGTGTAGCAACCGCAACCCTCGGCGAGCGGGCCGAAATCGCGTTTGAACCGCGCGTTCGTAATATTCACGCGCCCATTTGGCGTGTAGATGGCGGCGTTGCGGGCAACCCGAGAAGGGTTCACGCAGTCGAACGTGTCGGCCCCCGCCTCAATGGCGCGGAACAGGTCGTCCGGCTCCGAAATACCAAGCAGGTGCCGGGGCTTGTTATCGGGCAGGAGCTGGGTCAGCCACGAGACGATCACGCCGAGGTTTTCCTTCTCCAGGGCGCCTCCAAGGCCAAACCCGTCGAATCCCTCACCGTCAACGCCGAGCGCCTCCAACTCCTCACCGCCGGTGCGCATGGCACCTAGCGTGCGCGCCGCCTCCTTACGCAAATCCTCATACTGCGCGCCCTGAAGCACGCCGTAGAGCTGCTGGTACGGGCGATCCGGGTTCTCCGCGGTGAGCTTCCAGTGGTGGTCGAGCGAACGCTGCGCCCACCTGTGCGTGCGCGCCAAAGACTCAACCTGATAGTCGTAGGGGTGGAGCAGCGAAGTCAGCTCGTCGAACGCAAACATGACGTCGGCGCCCAGCTGATGCTGGATGCCAAGCGAAATCTCCGGGTTGAACCGATGCTGAGTGCCGTCGATGTGCGAGCGGAACACCACTCCATCCTCATCCACCGCCGCACGGTTGCGGCGAACCGCCTCCGCAGCCTCGTCAGCGGCCGTCGGCTTACGGCCAGAAAACTCCTCCGACAACACCTTCTTATAGTTCGAACCGAGCGACAACACCTGGAAACCACCAGAATCCGTGAAAGTCGGGCCGTGCCAGTTCATGAACTTCGTGAGGCCGCCGCCCTCCTCCACGATGTCCGCACCCGGCTGCAAGTAGAGGTGGTAGGCGTTCGCAAGCAATGCCTGTGCGCCGAGCTCACGCATCGACTCGGGGAGCACGCCCTTCACATTCGCGAGCGTACCAACGGGAATGAACGCCGGGGTTTCGATCACGCCGTGCGCCGTCGTGAGCCTACCCGCGCGGCCAAGCGGGCGCGGGCCACCATCCGTTTCGACCTCAACCTCATCCAGCCAGGCCTCAACCTCAAACCCGCGTGACTTCTCAATACGCTCGCGGTGCTCCGCACTAATCCTTGGCATCGGTCGCCTCCTTGCTCTCGATTTTATTAATCCATCTGATCGCACGGTAGGTGACCGGCAACAAAACCACCTCAACACCAACCTTGTACGCGTACCCGACAAACAGGTAGTTCAAAAACTCCGCGCCCGTAATCACGCCGTAAAACGCGACCGTACAGAATATGAGCGTATCCGCGAACTCGCCCACGAGCGTCGAGCCAATAAGGCGCGCCCACAGGTGCTCCTCGCCCCAACGTTCCTTAATCCGCACCAGCACCCACGAGTTCAGCAGCTGTCCTGCCAAGTACCCCAGCACCGAGGCAGTCACGATTCGCGGCACAAAACCTAGAACCGCAGAAAACGCCTCCTGATTCTCATAACCGGGACCGGGAGGCAGAGCGCCTACCGCCAAAAACGTGAGCGCCGCCAGAACCGAAAATACGAAGCCCGCCAAAATCGCGCGCTTGGCCTTCGCAAACCCGTACACCTCTGCGAGCACGTCGCCCAGCACATAGGTGAGGGGAAACAGGATCGCACCCCCGTCAAAAACGAGCAGTGCCGGCCCAATATGCAGGCCGATCAGTTTCGTTGCCGCAATGTTAGACAAAATAAGGAGCGCGACAAACGACACCGTCACAAGGTCGTACACGCGCGCGCCGGAGGCTCGGAAACTGTCTTCAATCACTCGGCTAACTTACTACATGCCGCGGTTTAGACTCTATCGGCGACCCGTCTACACTTATGCACTGTGATCAATGTTTCTAACCTGACTGTTCGAATCGGCGCCCGCACGCTCTTAAAAGACGCGAGTTTCCGCGTGGATAAGGGCATGAGAATCGGGTTCGTAGGCCGAAACGGTGCCGGCAAAACCACGACCATGCGTCTGCTTGCCGGCGAACCAGACTTCGGCCAAGCCGAGTACGAGGGGCAGGTTACGAGGCGCGGCACGATCGGCTACCTGCCGCAAGACTCGCGCGTAGGCGACCCGGAGCAGATTTCCCTCGACCGCATCCTGTCGGTGAGGGGCATCGACGAGCTACTTGGGCGCATCCGCAAAGCTGAACACCAAATGAGCACCCTGGAAGGCGCCCGCCAACAAAAGGCGATGGAACGCTACGTGCGCCTCGACCAGGAGTTCACCAACCAGGGAGGCTACGCCGCCAAAGCAAAAGCCTCGCAGATCGCCTCCTCCCTCGGCCTTAGCGAACGCCTCCTCGCCCAGCCGCTCGGCACGCTCTCGGGCGGCCAGCGCAGACGCGTTGAGCTTGCCCGCACGCTGTTCTCCGAGGCGGAGGTCCTCCTCCTGGACGAGCCTACAAACCACCTCGATCACGACTCTCTCATTTGGCTTCGCGACTTCTTGAAGACCTATCCGGGCGGCTTCATCGTGATCTCGCACGACGTGGAACTAATCCGCGACACGGTGAATCACGTGTTCCACCTCGACTCAGACCGAGCTGTGGTCGACATGTACAACCTCGGTTGGGATCTATATCTGAAGCAGCGTGAGGAGGACGAGCGGCGCAGGAGGCGCGAGCGTGCGGTTGCGCTAAAGAAGGCGGAGACTCTTCGCGCGCAGGGCGAGAAGATGAGGGCGAAAGCGACGAAGGCGGTTGCTGCGCAGCAGATGCTCCGCCGCGCGCAGGAGCTGGAGGAGAGCGTCGCTCCGGCCCGGGTTCAAGAAAAGGTTGCCCGCCTGCGATTCCCAGAGCCAGCGCCGTCAGGCAAGGTGCCTCTAACGGGCGAGTCCCTGTCGAAGTCGTACGGTTCCCTCGAGGTATTTACCGGCGTTGATCTTGCGATCGACCGCGGCTCAAAGGTCGTAGTGCTCGGCCTTAACGGCGCGGGCAAAACCACATTGCTCCGCATTCTTGCAGGCGTGCTAGAGCCCGATACGGGCGAGGTTGTGCCCGGCCACGGGCTAAAACTCGGCTACTACGCCCAGGAACATGAGACTTTGGATCCGAACAAGACCGTACTGGAAACAATGGTTGAGGCAGCGCCGGCGTTTGACGACACGCGCGTTCGAAACGTGCTCGGCCAGTTCCTCTTCTCCGGTGAAGACGTAGACAAGCCGACCCGCGTGCTATCCGGTGGCGAGCAAACGCGTCTTGCCCTGGCAACCCTCGTGGTTTCAGCGGCTAACGTGCTCCTGCTCGACGAGCCGACAAACAACCTCGACCCGGCTTCGCGAGAGGAAATCCTCTACGCACTAAAGACGTATGAGGGGGCGGTTGTCCTCGTGACGCACGACCCCGGCGCAGTCACGGCACTGGAGCCGGATCGCGTGCTCCTCCTGCCCGATGGCGATGAGGATCTGTGGGACGAGTCCTACCTGGAGCTCGTCACGCTAACCTAGCTCGCTCCTCGTCGGTGAGGGAGCGCGGGTCAACCGGCTTTGCAGAAGGCCCGGTTGGAGCCTCAAGCTCGCTTACCGGCACAACCCGGTAGGGGAAAGAACGCAGGGCCACGAACTCGGTCAAAAAGTTCTTGTGTCCTTCGCACGCGAGCCACGTCTTTTCGCGCGCCGAGTGGATTTTGGGGTTAGACCAGATCACGGCCCAACGGGCAACCTCCGTGCACTGACGTGCCGAACAAACATGGAAGAACTGCTTTTCACTCACGTCAACATCCTATAGCCCTGCACGATTTTTCGTATTCCATGTATAAAGGCCCAAAGTTAGGCCTTTTCTCCTAGAGTGGAAGCATGGGGCAAACGCTAGTGCTCGTTCGGCACGCGCAGGCACAGTACGGAGGCCTTCGCGACGACACGCGGCCGCTATCTCTAATTGGCCGCGACCAATCCTTCAAGCTCGGATCAAAGTTCAAAGAACTGCTCACGGGCGGGCTTATCGTGCACTCGTCAGCTAGGCGCGCCAGCCAGACTGCGAATATCATTGCCCGTTTTAGCAAGGCAGAGCTCCTCGAGCTTCCAGAACTGTACGAAGCCGACGAATACGAGTTGCTGCGAGCCATCCCTCCGGTTGAGGGAACCGTCATGGTAGTTGGCCACGCCCCGTCGATTCCGCTCGCGGCTTCCCTCATTGCGTCAGGGGAGGGGCCCGGTCTCATCGCCTCGAAGGGGTGCCCGACGGCAACCGCATACGTCTTTGAAGTGGGCGACATGGCTCATCTGCGACCGGCAAGCGCAGATCTGAAAGATGTGGTCATAACGCCTGGTCGTTAGCCCGCACCCGGTGCGGGTAGCGCCCCACTTTCCGCCACCAAACACCAAGGCCTTCGGATGAAGTCTCCGAAGGCCTATTTTGTGCGCCTTCTAGCCTCTAAATCGCGTTCGCCACCCAATTTCTGGAAAAATCCCTCCACCATCCTCCACCGCAAATTTTCCGTATTATCTAGCGGAATTGTGTTTCAGAATTAGAGAAAATCCACGCGGTTTGGTGCCAATGGGGTTGAAAGTGGGGTAAAGTGGGGGTCAATCGTACGAAGTGGTTGGGGGTGAACCATGTTCCTAGGTACATACGAGCCGAAGCTCGATCCGAAGGGGCGTGTGATCCTCCCTGCTAAGTTTCGCGATCAGCTTTCCGAGGGCGTGGTTTTAACCCGCGGCCAGGATCGTTGCCTCTACGCATTTCCCGAGGCTGAGTTTCAGGAAATGTTCTCCCAACTTCGCCGTGCACCGCTTAGCTCTAAGCAAGCTCGCGACTATGTTCGCGTGATGCTTTCTGGCGCGTCTGACGAGGTTCCGGATAAGCAGGGGCGGATCGTGATTCCGCAGAATCTTCGTACCTATGCAGGTCTTAATCGCGACCTCGCCGTGATCGGTGCGGGCACGCGAATTGAGATCTGGGATGCCGATGAGTGGGCGCGTTACCTCGCCGAGAAGGAAGAGGTTTTCTCGTCGACTGAGGAAGAAATTATTCCTGGATTGTTCTAGTTCACTGAGGTCTCCAACCGAATATCCGAAGTCACTTCCCCGGCGGCGGAGACGGTGGGAGTCCTGGGTGAACTAGCGGTAGCACGCGAAGGAGGGGGCGAAGTGGAGCTATCACCGGAGAGCATTGGCGAGCTGCACGACCCTGTCCTCGTATCCGATGTGCTGGATTTGCTTGCGCCGGCGCTGGAGGGCGGCGGTGTGATGGTTGATGGAACGCTTGGCATGGGCGGCCACACCGAAGCCGTTTTGGAGGCGTTCCCGAACTCCAGGGTTATCGGTATCGACCGGGATCCGCGTGCGATTGAGCTTGCGAGCATGCGTCTTGCAAGGTTTGAGGATCGTTTTGAGCCGGTGCTTGCGACCTACGACCAGATTGCTGAGGTTGTAGGCGACCGCAAGGTTGATGCAATCCTCATGGATTTGGGTGTCTCCTCCCTGCAACTGGATGACGACGAGCGAGGCTTTTCGTATTCGCGACCCGCGCCACTCGATATGCGTATGGATCAGACGAAGGGGCAGAGCGCGGCGGATTTGCTCGCAACTTTGGATGAGGGTGAGATCGCCCGGATTCTGCGCGTGTACGGTGAGGAGCGTTTCGCGAATCGCATTGCTCGCAGGATTGTTAAGGCTCGCGAGGAGTCGCCGCTTACCGATTCGGTTCAGCTAGCCGAGCTGGTTCGCGATTCGATTCCGGCCGCGACGCGCCGCTCGGGTGGTCACCCGGCGAAACGAACGTTCCAGGCGCTTCGAATCGCTGTGAATGATGAGCTTTCGATTCTGGAGCGGGCACTACCCGCAGCGCTGTCGACTCTGCGAGTTGGTGGGCGCCTCGTAGTCGAGTCGTACCAGTCGCTCGAAGATCGCATTGTGAAGCACGTGTTTAAAGAGGGTGCAACGCCAAAGCAGTTGCCTATCGATTTGCCGGTGCTTCCAGAAGATGCGCCAGTCGCCTCCTTGGAGCTCGTTACGAGGCGGGCCATAAAGGCGACAGAAGAAGACATTTTGAAGAACCCGCGAGCCCAGTCTGTGCGGCTTCGCGCGGTTGAAGTGAAAACCCCGTATGAGGATGTAAGGAGTCCCCGCTGATGGCAGTTGCAGCTAAAACTCGTCCGATGCAGCCGGCGCGTACCCTGTCGACTCCACCTCTTCGAGTTATCGCTTCGGAGACGGGGCCGCGCGCAGCGTTCCCTGTGCTTGCGGTCGTGGCGCTCGTGCTACTTGCCGTGTTGGCTGTTAATCTACTTATTACTACGCAGATGGCCCAGACGGCCTACGAGATTCGTGATTCTCGCGCCGAGCTTGTGCGTTTGACGGAGGAGACTCAGTCTTTGCGTCAGCGTTTGCAGGTGGCCTCATCTCCATCCGCTTTGAAGAAGGCGGCCGAGAGCCAGGGCATGGTGCCTGCGGGGCAGACCGGCTTTATTCAGCTGGGTGAAGGTAGGGTAGAGGGCGGCAGCCCAGCCATTAAGTAGGAGGCCAGGTGAGCAAGTTTCGTGCCGGCTCACAGACGGCGACTCGAGTATTTTTCGGTATTGCGATTTTCTTTTTCGCGGCTATCGCTTTGCAGCTTGTTAATCTGCAGATCATTCAGGGTGCTGAGTTGGAGGAGCAGGGGCGTTTAGTTCGCATGCAGGCCTCTACGATTCAGCCTCGCCGTGGCGAGATCGTGGATGCGAATGGAACGCCTCTTGCTACGACTATCGAGACGTACCACATTGCGGTAAATCAGGTGAATATCGCGAATGCGAAGGTGTCGGTTGAGAATGAGGACGGCGAGCGTGAGGAGATCGGTACCGGCCCCGTTTACGTGGCTGAGGCGCTCGCCCCTCTTCTTGACATGGATGAGGCGGAGCTTGGCGGTCAGCTGATCGGCAATTCGACCTACCACTATTTGAAGAAGGATGTAGACACTCAGACTTGGCGTAAGATCCGCGCGCTTCGCATTTACGGTATTGAGTGGGAGCCTTCGTATAAAAGGGTTTATCCGAATGAGGCGGTTGCCGCGCCAGTGATTGGCACGATCGACGCGGAAGGTAAGGGCTCGTCGGGTTTGGAGCTTACGCAAGATGAGCTGCTGACGGGTGAGCCGGGACGTCACGTGCAGGAGTACGGGCCCTACGGTGAGGTCATTCCGGGTGGGAAAACGATTTCGGAGCCTGCTACTCAGGGCGCGACGATTCACACGACTTTGAGGCTTGATCTGCAGCATGCTGCGGAGGAGATTATCAACGACGCGGTGAAGACTTATGAAGCTGAGTGGGGAACGGTGCTCGTGCAGGAGATTTCCACGGGCAAGATCCTCGTGATGGCTGAGTCTGGTAATAAGCCGATTAGTAAGACTCCGCAGGCCTCGAGAATCGTGCAGGCTCCTGTTGAGCCGGGTTCGGTGGGTAAGATCCTCACGTTCGCAACCGCTTTGGAAGAGGGCAAGATTACTCCCGAAACGCCGGTTCTCACCCAGTTCAAGTATCGAACGCATGACGGGCAGGAGTTCCAGGATTCGCACGAGCATGAGGATTACATGCTCACGGCGACGGGTGTGCTTGCGGAGTCTTCGAACACGGCGACTGTGCGCGTGGGTGAGATGGTTACCGACCAGCAGCGTTACGAGACGATGAAGGCAATGCATCTTGGCGAACTCATCGACATTGGAATGCCGGGTGAGTCTTCGGGAATTCTTGCAAAGCCTGAGGATTGGGACGGGCGCCAAAAGTACACGACCATGTTCGGCCAGGGCTACTCGGTTACCCAGCTGCAGCAGGTCGGAATCCTCGCAACGATCGCGAATGGCGGCGTGTATCAGCCGGCTCGTCTGATTGATGGTTGGACGCGGCCGGATGGCACGTATGAGACCGCTGCGCCGCGTGAGCCGGAGCGCGCTCTTGATCCGAATACGGCGAAGACTGTGCTTACGATGCTTGAATCCACGACTGCGGACGAGGAGGGTACCGGCTACTCGTTCAACGTGGAGGGTTACCGCGTTGCTGCTAAGACGGGTACTGCGGAGATCTTTGACCAGGGCGTGACTATTGGCACGGCGACGACGGTTGCGGGTGTGGTGCCTGCGGATAAGCCGCGAATCGCAGTCTCGGTTCTTCTTTACCTGCCGAAGTATGGCATTCTTGCTGCGCAGTCTGCGGGCCCGACGTTTAAGTCGGTTGTCACAGAATCTGTGCGCAGTCTCAACATTCCGGCATCGACTGAAGAGGCTACGCTGTATCCGGTAAGACCAGAGTAGAAGTGAAATGACTGAGCTTAAAGATCTTCGTCCGAAAAATGTTCGAGGCGTCCTCGTTGAAGATTTTGTGAGGGGGCTTTCTGCGCGCGTAGTGCGTGCGGATTCGAATACTCAGATTCTGGGTGTGACGTTGGATTCAGCAGATGTGGCTGCGGGTGATTTGTTTGTCGCTATCCCTGGTTTTAAGCGTCATGGAGCTGAGTTTGCGAAGCAGGCTGTTTCAGCCGGTGCGGTAGCGGTTGTGTCGGATCGGGTCGGTGTTGAGATTGCCTCAAAAATCCCTGGCATCGCGTTGATTGAAGTTGAGGATCCGCGTTCGTTTGCGGGGTTGGCCGCGGCGAAAGTGTATGGCAATCCGGGCGCGCACCTTAACGTTGTTGGCGTAACCGGCACGAATGGTAAAACGACGACGACCCATTTCATTCATCACGTTTTAACTGAAATGAGTGGCCCAACCCTCCTGATCGGAACGGTTGGTGTCAAGTTTGGTGATACTCACGCAAGCTCGGTTAGAACGTCGGTTGAGGCGCCCGTTTTGCACCGCATTCTTGCGTGGGCGCTTGAGGCGGGCGCGAAGAACGTCGTGATGGAGGTGTCTAGTCACGCTATGAGCCTGCACCGCGTGGCTGGCCTTACTTTTGACGTTGCTGCTTTCTTGAACTTGCAGCGCGACCACCTTGATTTCCATAAGACGATGGAAAGCTATTTCGAGGCGAAGTCGCTCCTGTTCAAGCCGGAGACGGCGAAAAAGGCCGTGATCTGCACTGACGACGACTGGGGCAAGAAGCTTGCGGCGCGGGTACAGATTCCGTCGCAGACGGTTTCGACTACGGCACAGGCCGACTGGCAGGTGGAATCGCATTCTTTGAATGAGGAGGATGCGGGCACCGACGTGACGGTCGACTTTGAGGGCTTGAAGGTGCAGATGCACTGCACTTTGCCGGGCATGATCAACGTACAAAACCAGCTGACGGCTCTTGCGATCCTCACGCAACTGGGATTTGCCCCAGAGCAGGTGAGCGCTGAGCTCGGCCGCACCCCGGGGGTTCCTGGTCGCATGGAGGTTGTGTCCAAGCGCAGCGACGTTAATCCGCTGGTTATCGTTGATTTCGCGCACACGCCCGACGCGCTCGCGAGTGCCTGCGCGGCCCTCGACCCTGTAACGCCGGGCAACCTGTGGCTCCTCTTTGGCGCGACGGGCGATAGGGATCGGGGTAAGCGCCCGGTGATGGGGGAGGTCGCCTCCTCATCGGCCGACGTGGTGATCTTGACCGACGACGATATCTACAGTGAGGATCCCGCCCAGATCCGCGCCGAGGTTGCCGCCGGCTTCACGCGCTCGCGTGCAAAGGCGCTCCTCGAGAGCGACGACCGCGCAAATGCCATCAGGCAGGCGGTAGTCGGGGCGAGTGCTCGCGACACAGTTTTGATTGCGGGGCGCGGGCACGAGACGGTCCAGATGATTGGTGATACTGCGCACGAATTGGATGATCGTGTAGAGGCTCGCGCCGCGCTATTGTTGCGCACAGGCGCTAACGGGCTTGCAAAGCTGCCAGGTGGGGCCGCGTCCCAGGTACGCACCGTGCTTAAAACGTGGGAAGATTTGAGATAACACGAAACAACGACGTCTCGCTGGTTTAGATGGAGAAGCAAATGAAATATACGGCCGAGTGGATAGCACAGGTAGTGGGTGGCAAGCTCATTGGCGAAAACACCACTGTTACCGGCGGTGTTTGCACTGATTCGCGTCAGGTGGGTGCTGGCGCGCTTTATGTTGCGCGCGTTGGTGAGCATGCGGATGGCCACGACTACTTGGATTCTGCAGCTAAGAATGGGGCCGTTGCAGCGATTGTGACCCGCGAGGATGCTGGCCCGGAGGATCTTACTCGCGTCCTTGTCTCGGATGCGACGAAGGCGCTCGGCATGCTTGCAAAGGCACACCTCGCGAGGCTTCGTGAACTGGGCGACATTGAGGTTATCGCTATCACGGGTTCGGTCGGTAAGACGACCACGAAAGACTTGACTGCTGGCATTTTGAGCACGTTCGGCCCGACGGTTGCCCCGGTGTTTTCGTTCAACAATGAGGTGGGAATGCCCCTCACGGTGCTTCGCGCCGACGAGGAGACCCGCTACCTGGTGCTAGAGATGGGCGCGTCTGGCCCGGGCCACCTGCAGTACCTGTCTCGGATTGCTCCTCCCGACATTGCTGTGGAGCTGTCGGTTGGCCGCGCACATCTTGGAGGTTTCGGCTCTGTTTCGGCGCTTGCACACGCGAAGGCGGAGCTCGTGGAGGGCCTTGCGAAGAGCGGCACGGCAATCCTCAACTATGACGATAAGAACGTGCGCGACATGGCTTCGATTGTGAAGGGCTCGGTCATTTACTTCTCCGCATCCGGTAAGACCGACGCGGAGGTGCGAGCAACCCACGTGAAGTTGGCCGACAACTCGTGCCCCGAGTTCGATCTTGAGGCGGGCGACGTTTTGAAGCGCGTGCGCCTAGGTCTAGTTGGCCGCCACCAGGTTTCGAACGCCCTGGCCGCCATCAGCGTGTGTCTCACGCTCGGCCTCGATCCGAACCAGGTTGTAGACACGCTTAACTCACTACGTGCACAAAGCCCTCATCGCATGAACGTGGCTGAGGTGAATGGCTACACGATTATCGATGACTCCTACAACGCGAACCCAGATTCGATGAAAGCTGGCCTTGAGGTGCTTGGACGCCAGGGCGAGTTTGCGCCTCGCCGCATTGCGGTACTTGGCGTAATGCTCGAACTTGGTAAGACCTCGGAGGCGCTACACCGCGAGGTTGGCCGCCTGGCTGACGAGGCTCGAGTAGACGTCCTCATCACGGTTGGTGACGGGGCGCAGGCGATTGCCGAGCCGCTTCGAGGAAAGGCCGACACATATCACTTTGAGACAGCCGAGGAGGCTGGCGAGAAGTTGCATAATTTGGTTCGTGAGGGAGACTTCGTATTCTTGAAGGGTTCAAACGGTTCGGGGGTTTGGAAAATCGCCGACGAGTTTTTAGCGCAGTAGTTACCGGAGGATAAGAACGTGGTAGCCATAGTTGTTGCGACGGCTGTTTCACTAGTCATCGCACTGTTCGGCACCAGAGCTTTCATTGGCCTGTTGATTCGAAAGAATTACGGTCAGTTCATTCGTCAGGATGGGCCGACCCAGCACTTTACGAAGCGTGGTACGCCAACAATGGGCGGTGTCGTAATTATCGCTGCCTCGTTCCTAGGGTGGCTCGTAGGGCACCTGTCGATCGGCAGGCTTCCCGACCTTTCTTCGAGCCTCCTCATGTTCCTCTTCATAGGGCTCGGCGTTGTCGGGTTCCTCGACGACTTCATTAAAATCAAGCGCCACCGCTCTCTGGGCCTGAACCCGACGGCGAAGATTCTTGGCCAGCTCACGATCGGCACCGTGTTTGCGGGGTTTGCTCTTAGCCTCCCGGACGCTCGCGGGAATACTCCGGCTTCGATGAAGATCTCGATAGTTCGAGATTTGGAGTGGGCTAACCTTGCGTTCGCGGGAGTTGCGCTGGGCGTCATCCTGTTCATCCTGTGGGCGAACTTCCTCATCACCGCTTGGTCGAACGCGGTGAACCTGACCGACGGTTTGGATGGCCTGGCGACGGGTTCGTCGATGTTCGTCTTTGGCGCTTACACGATTATCGCGATCTGGCAGTACTACCAGTCGTGCGCTGTTGCGGTTACGAACGTGAATGTTTGCTATGAGGTGCGTGATCCGCTCGGCCTTGCAATAGCGTCTGCTGCGATTGTGGGTGCGGCGTTTGGATTCCTCTGGTGGAATGCGGCTCCCGCGCAGATCTTCATGGGCGATACGGGTTCGCTTGCCCTTGGTGGCGCTCTAGCGGGCCTGTCGATTCTCACTCACACGCAGTTCCTTGCTGTCATCATTGGCGGCCTGTTCGTCGTGATCGTCTTCTCCGACGTGATTCAGATTGGCGTGTTTAAGGCGACGGGCAAGCGCGTGTTTAGGATGGCTCCGTTGCACCATCACTTTGAGCTAAAGGGATGGAAAGAAATCACTATCGTGATTCGTTTTTGGATTATTGCGGGCTTGTTCGCGGTAGTTGGCCTGTCGCTGTTCTACGCGGAGTGGGTGTCTAGGCTGTGACGTGGTTGGATTCGCGCATCGCGGTTCTTGGGCTGGGAACGTCTGGGCGAGCAGCGTATGAGGCGCTGGTCGAGCTAGGCGCGAGGCCGACGGGTTTTGATTTGAAGGAGCCCGCTGGTTTCGCCCCGTTCGAAGAGGAGCTGGAGAGGTTCGTTATTGGAACCGCGGAGGAGCAGGTCGAAGCTTTGAAGCAAGGTTTCGACCTCGCTGTGGTTTCCCCCGGAATTGCCCCGCATTCTGCTCTGTTTTCTGCGGCGCAGCAGCTTGGTATCGAGCTGTGGAGTGAGGTTGAGCTCGCGTGGCGGATCCAAAAGGAGCTTGGAAAAGACATTGCGTGGCTGACTGTCACGGGAACTAACGGTAAGACGACTACGGTCGGTTTGATCGGTTCGATGCTTGAGACTGCGGGCGTGCGCTCCGGCGTGGTGGGTAATGTGGGGACGCCGGTCGTGTCCGCGGTTATGCACGCTGACGTCGATGTGCTTGCCGTGGAGTTGTCGAGCTTCCAGCTGTTTACTACGCACTCCGTGGAGCCGGTAGCGTCGGTGTGCCTGAATGTGGATGCGGATCATCTCGATTGGCACGGTTCGGCAGAGCACTACGCTAAGTCGAAGGCGCGCGTCTACGAGAACACGCGGATTGCCTGCGTTTACGATTCTTCCGATCTCACGGTGGAGAACATGGTTTCTCAGGCCGACGTGATTGAGGGCGCTCGGGCTATCGGCTATGCGCTCGATGTTCCAGCGGTGTCGCAGGTTGGCCTAGTGGAGGATGAGGGCGACTACCTGTTCGTCGATCGGGCGTTTGTTGCGAATCGGCACGAGCAGGCGGAGGCACTCGCTTCCATGTCCGACCTCGCTCACTTCGCCGGGCCGAATCCGTCGGTTGCACTGATTAAAGACACTCTTGCCGCTATCGCGCTCGTGCGCGCGTATGGTCAAAGCGCTAGCGTGGAGATTGGCGCGGAGGCGATCAGCGGGGGACTTCAGTCGTTCCACCCGGCAGGTCACAGGCGCGAGGTGATCGGCGAGGTCGCCGACATGATTTGGATCGACGATTCGAAGGCTACGAACGCACACGCGGCCGCGGCATCTCTTTCTGGTTTTGTCCCCGGCACGGTCATTTGGATTGCCGGCGGCGATGCGAAGGGCCAGGATTTCCACGAGCTGGTGCGCGCGGTTGCACCGGCGCTTCGAGGCGTCGTCGTGATTGGAGCGGATCCCACCCCGGTTCTAACTGCTATCAAGGATGAGGCTCCTCACTTGCCTCACGTGGTTGTCGACGGCCACGAAGACTGGATGTATTCGGTCGTGAATGAGGCGGTCGCACTGTCTCGCCCCGGCGACACGGTGGTCTTGGCTCCCGCGTCGGCTTCGTGGGATCAGTTCAAGAGCTATGCGGAGCGCGGAGACGTGTTCCGTGAAGCTGTTTCCAGGCTCGATGAGGCGTGGAAGATGCAGATGGAGCAAGACAGTGATTGAGAAGCTCAAGGAGCGACTCGCCCGGATCCCTAAACTTCAGTTTGAGACCGGGCAACGCTCCGAGCAATCTCCCGTCACCACGTATTACCTGATTTTGGTGCCGGTAATCACCCTCATTGTTCTTGGCTTCGTGATGGTGTTTTCCGCCTCGACGGTGCGCGTTATTTCCCAGGGTGAAAACCCCTACTCGGCGTATGCGAGGAACCTTGCGATTATGGCGTTTGGCGTGCTCGCCATGGTCATTGCAATGAGGATGCCAATTAAGTTTTGGTACAGGATCTCGTTTATTGCGTTTATAGCCACGCTGTTCCTGCAGGCGCTCGTGCTCACCCCCCTGGGTGTTGCGTCGGGTGGTAACACGAACTGGATTATGATCCCGGGCGTTTCGTTCCTACTCCAACCTTCGGAGCTGTTGAAGGTTGGGCTGGCAATGTATATCGGCTGGGTTTTCGTGCAGTCAAAAATGGATCGCACGAATCTGAAACACGTTGCCATTAACGTGGGTATTCCAGTTGTGCTGAGTCTGGGACTCATTTTGGCGGGCCACGATCTTGGCACGGCAATGGTGGTAGCAGCCCTCGCAGCTGGCGCGCTTGCCGCGGCGAAAATTCCGGGTAAGTGGTTCGCGTACGGCGTCCTCATTATGGCTCCGCTTGGCGCATTTGCCGTGTCGATGAATGAATCGCGCAAGGCTCGCGTGCTTGCGGTGATCCCCGGTTTTAGAACGCCCCCAGACCCGTCCGCACCTAAACAGATCGACCATGCTATGTGGGCGCTCGGCTCTGGCGGCCTCACCGGCGTTGGCCCGGGTGCGTCGAAAGAGAAGTGGAACTACCTGGCGGAGGCCCACACTGACTTCATTTTCGCGATCCTAGGTGAGGAGCTTGGCCTCATCGGCACGATGATCGTTGTGGTAACTTTCGGGGTTCTGATCTACGGTCTCACGCGTCTAACCCTCAACCATTCTGATGATTACGCTCGAATCGTGACGGGCGGAGTTACTCTTTGGATCGCGGTTCAGGCGATTATCAACATGGGTGCTGTGGTTGCGGTGCTCCCCGTTATCGGCGTGCCGTTGCCGCTGATTTCTACGGGTGGTTCGGCGTTTGTCGCAACGTGTGGTGCTTTGGGAATAGTATTGAGTTTTGCCCGGAAAGATTCGGGTATGGAAAAGGCTTTTGGCGTCCGTACGCTCTTTCGCTTTCCCAAACGTAAGTAGGTGTTGAAATGGCTTCGATTAATGCAGGTGCCCGCGTTCTACTAGCCGGAGGCGGGTCTGCCGGACACGTGAATCCTCTGATTGCGGTGGCCTCGGTTCTGCGCGAGCGAGGAATCGAAGTTCAGGCACTCGGCACGGCGCAGGGTTTGGAGAAGGATTTGGTTCCGGCAGCGGGCCTAACGCTCCACACGATCAAGAAGGTGCCGGCACCGCGCAGGCCGAATAAGGCGGCTCTTACGTTTGCGCGCGACTTGCGTCGCACGATCCATGAGGTGGAGCGGCTGATTAAGAAGAACGGCATTGAGGCGATCGTTGGTTTCGGAGGCTACGTTTCTGCGCCCGCGTATTTGGCGGCGAGGGCTAAGGGTATACCCGTGATTATTCACGAGCAGAACGTGCGCGCAGGCCTTGCGAACAAGCTCGGAGCTAGGTTTGCAGCGGTTCTGGCACTGACGTTTGAGCAGACTGCTTTGGAGGCTAAGAAGGGTGTAACGGAGGTTACGGGCCTTCCGCTTCGCGCTTCGATTGCTGAGCTTGCTTCCGATCGCTCGAGTGAAGCAGGGCGCAATGAAAGGCGTGTTGAGGCGGCGCAAAAGCTCGGTATTGATCCGAATAAGACCACGTTGCTAATCACGGGTGGATCCCTTGGCGCCAAGCACTTGAATGACGTGATGGTGAGCGCGGCCGGTAGTTTTGGCGACGATATCCAGGTTCTTCACCTCACGGGTAAGGGCAAGCGCGAAGGCGTCGATGAGGCGGTTAGGGCAAGCGGCTTTAAGGGCACGTGGATTGCTCGCGAGTACGCGTCCGATATGGAGAACTACCTGGCGAGCGCTGATTTGGTGGTGGCTCGCTCGGGTGCCGGCATGGTTGCCGAACTGACAGCGCTTGGACTTCCCGCGGTTTACGTCCCGCTCCCGATTGGCAACGGCGAACAGAAGCTGAATGCCTCTCGCCAGGTCGAGGCCGGGGGAGCGCTGTTGTTCCCAGACGCTGACTTTTCCGAAAAGATTGTCGCGGATTACGTGGTTCCGCTTTTGAACTCCAAGGAGCGTTTGGCGTCGATGGCCGAGAAGTCTGCACAGCTTGGTATAACTGATGCGGCTAAGCGCGTTTCCGACTTGGTCGAGTCGGTTCTTGCGGGAGTTCGAGGTGGCTTGCGATGAGTTTTTATCTAATCGGTATCGGCGGGGCCGGCATGTCGGTTGTCGCGCAACTACTTCAAGCAAGGGGAGAGGTTGTTAGCGGCTCGGATGCCCAGGAGTCGGCGAACGTGGAGCGCCTGCGAGGCCTTGGCATGGAGGTGTTTGTAGGCCACGACGCTACGAATGTTCCTTTGGATGCAACGGTCGTAGTTTCGACGGCGGTTCGCGAGTCGAACCCTGAGCTCGCAGTTGCGCGCGAGCGCGGCCAGAAGGTTATTCACCGTTCGCAGGCGCTTGCTCTTGCGGCTATGGGCATGGATTTTGTCGCTGTTGCGGGAGCGCACGGAAAGACGACAACTTCTGGAATGCTGGCATCGGCACTGTCTGCCGCGGGTCTTGATCCGTCGTTCGCGGTGGGCGGAGTGGTCACGGGCTTCGACACGGGTGCGCACCTGGGTGCCTCCAACGTGTTCATTGCAGAGGCTGATGAGTCCGATAAGTCTTTCTTGAACTACACGCCGAGGATCGCTCTTGTAACAAACGTGGAGCCCGATCACCTCGACAATTACGGTACGGCGCAAGAGTTTGAGGACACGTTCTTGGAGTTCGCCGGAAAGATTGAGGATGGAGGGCTCCTCATTGTCTGCTCGGACGATGAGGGTGCGGCTCGCCTCGGTAAGGCCTATGAGGAAAAGGGCGGGCGCGTTTGGTCCTACGGTACGAAGCCGAGGGAGCGCATGAACGTGGAGGGCACGTGGTATTCCAAGACCCACGCAACCATTGTGCGCCCAGAATTTGGCCCGGCGAGTGCTAGCGCCACGGTTTTGCTGGAGGGCAAGGAGCTGGAGGTTAACCTCGGCGTCGGGGGAGAGCACAACCTTTTGAACGCTACCGGAGCGCTACTTGTTGGGGTGGAGCTTGGCGTTAAAGCAGATGAGATGGCTGAGGCGCTGAAGAGCTTCCGCGGAACCGGCAGGCGTTTTGAGTTCCGCGGTGAGAATGCGGGGAGGGTGTTGTTCGACGACTACGCGCACCACCCCTCGGAGGTAGAGGCTGCCTTGAAGCAGGCTCGAATCGAGGCTTGCGGAGGCCGCGTGCTCGTGTTGTTCCAACCGCACCTGTACTCTCGCACGAAGAATTTTGCCGACCAGTTTGCGCAGGCGTTCCTGCTTGCCGATCAGGTTTATTTCACCGACATTTACGGGGCGCGTGAAGATCCTGTGGAGGGTGTTACTTCTGCTTTGATCGCAGACCAGGTGCCGGGTTCGAAACTCGTGCCGAACATGCAGCAGGCGGCTCTTGCCGTGGCGGATCAGGCGCAGCCTGGGGATCTCGTTCTCACTATGGGGGCTGGAAGTATTACTCAGATGGGCGACGTGATTTTGCGTCGCTGGAGTCGCGTTTGATGCGACGCCCGGGAGTTCCGCAAACTCCTCGATCGAATGATTCTAAAGATCGAGGGGCGCGACCCGAACCTAAAAACCAGGCTCCTGATCGCGCCGAGGCGCGCGGGAGGCGAACCGAGAATCGAGAGCAGGAGCCGGCCAAGCGAAATCTTCGCGTCGTGCCCGCAGAAGATGGAGCACGTGAGTCTACTTCGCGAAAGCGCAGGATAGGTATTCCTCGGCTCGGTCGCACTCGCAAAGATGAGCCGCGTCGAGAAGCGAAGCGCGCGTCCACGTCGCTACCAGAGTCGAAGCCGTCTAACTCAGAGCCCACCGCGGTGGTCAAGAAAACGCGGATCTCGAGCCCTCGCAGGTATTTCACGCCCAAGCGGGCGAGTGAGACATTCGGGGCGAAGAAAGACACGATCGAGCTTGGCGAGCGCCGCGCCGAAATAAAGAGTGCGCGCCGCATGGCCATACTCATGCGTATATTGATTGCGCTTGGCGCGCTGGCGGTGGTTGCCGCGATCGTGTGGGCAGTCTTTTTCTCACCGTTCTTCGCGCTGACCGCCTCAAAGATCGAAGTAACGGGCCTAAATGATGACGTGCCAGAGTCTGCGGTCCAAGAAAAACTTACCCCCTACGTTGGGGTCCCGCTCCCACGTATCTCGATGGGAAGCGCGCAGGAGAGCATTGAGGGAATCGTTCAGGTTAAGAGTGCGCGCGTGAGTCGCGCCTGGCCGGATGGGCTCAGTGTAAACATCACGGTGCGCGAGCCGATCGCGGCTGAGAAGACCGATGAGGGCTACAACGTGCTGGACGGCGAAGGTGTAGTGATCCGTTCCACTTTGGAGTATCCGGAGGGGTTGGCGCTCGTCGAGCTCAATACGGAGGCGGAAGAGGATCGGGAAACTGCGATGACGCGCGTGGCGAAGGTTCATGAGGCGTTGCCCGCGGAGCTTCGCGAGCGCGTTGCTGTCTACGTTGGCAATGCCCTTACCGTGGAGATGCGTACCACCGATGGGCGCCTCATTAAGTGGGGCGACGAAAGCGATTCGGGTTTGAAGGCCCAAGTTGTGATGTTGCTCCTCGATCAGCGTCCAGCGCAGGTGTACGACGTTTCCACGCCGGCTCGTCCGGTTACCTCCTAGCCCTACTTTTCCTTGAAATAGTAGGATTTTCGCGCGCGCGGCGAACTGCTCTTCTGGGGGCGCACAAGACTAGAAAAATCGATGGTGCGACACACCCCGTTTAATGTTTGAAACTGACCTCGATCGCGTTTATCGTCACCGTGCAACGATGAGCTAAAACTTAAACCTTCGACTTTAGGTTTAAGCATTATGACGGGACGTTAGGGGATCGAGAGTGGAAGAGTCACGCTACCAATCTGTTATTAAGGTCGTGGGCGTCGGAGGTGGCGGCTGTAACGCTGTTAACCGCATGATTGCCGCAGACGTTAAGGGCGCTGAGTTTATTGCGATGAACACGGACGCTCAGGCACTGCTCAAGTCTGATGCGGAAGTGAAGATCGACCTGGGTGCTGAAATCACGCAGGGTCTTGGCGCTGGCTCCGATCCCATGGTTGGCCGCAAGGCTGCCGAGTCGAATGAGGAAGCGATCCGTGAAGCGGTTGACGGCGCACACATGGTGTTTGTGACCGCCGGTGAGGGTGGCGGCACGGGTACGGGTGCCGCTCCGATCGTCGCTCGTATCGCCCGCGATCTTGGCATTTTGACCATCGGTATTGTTACGCGTCCGTTCGCATTTGAAGGTCCTCGCCGCGGCCAGGTTGCCCAGCGCGGTATTGAAGACCTGCGCAACGAGGTTGACGCGCTGATCGTCATTCCGAATGATCGCCTTCTGCAGATTGCGGACAAGAACATTTCGTACCTTGACGCGTTCCGTTTCGCAGACGACGTGCTGCGCTCCGGCGTTCAGGGCATTACGGACATCATTAAGGTGTCTGGCGACATGAACGTGGACTTCAAGGACGTGAACACGGTCCTTCGCGGCGCGGGCACTGCGCTCATGGGTATCGGTACTGCGCAGGGTGAGGATCGTGCGCTGCGCGCTGCTGAGGCTGCGATTTCTTCGCCGTTGCTTGAGACCCGCATTGATGGGGCTTACGGTGCTTTGATTAACGTTCAGGGTGCGTCCGACATGGGCCTTACCGAGGTTCAGCAGGCCGCTTCGCTGATTGGCGAGTCTTTGCACGAGGAAGCCAACATTATTGTTGGTACGGTGATCGACGATTCGCTTGGCGATGAGCTTCGAGTCACGGTTATTGCCGCTGGATTCGATCAGGACAAGGTCGACGAGCCGGAAGAGCCGGCTTTCGTTCCGCGTGCAACCACTCCTAGGCCTACCGCGCAGGAGCCTGTGGCTGAGCGTCCGCTTGGCTCCCTGCCGACTTCGAAGCCTGCGCACCGCGCGCCCGTGACGCCGCCGGTTCGCGAGTCGGCGTTCCCGTCTGCAGCGCCGAGGCGTCGTGAAGAGGCTGAGACTCCTCGCGAGGATCGTTTCGAAGTACCGCGCATTTTTGATGAGGATGATTCTAAAGACAACCTGGATCTTCCCGACTTCCTGCGCTGATGCTTGAGGCTACCGGCCGGGTCCGCTTTGGCTTTACTCGTGCCATTACGGATCCGGCAATAGCGGGCGAAGCCCTGTCGATTCCGAACTACGGGCTTAACACTGATGCCCCAAAAGACGTGGTTCTTTCTTTCCGCGAGGAGCTTCGCGCGAAGCTCGGCGTGCCGATTGTTTGGATGAATCAGATTCATTCCGACATTGTGGAGGTCGTCGATGAGGCGAATGCTGGCTCCGCGAATCCGATCACAGCGGATGCGGTGGTTTCGCGCGCGAATGTTGCTCTAGTCGTTCAGGTTGCCGACTGTACGCCGGTCTTGCTGTTCGACGAGGAGGAGGGAATCATTGCCGCCTGCCACGCGGGGCGAGCTGGCGTGGAGAAGTCCATCGTTGCAAAAACTGTCTCCGAAATGGTTCGCCTGGGTTCGGCGCTAAGTAACATCACCGCAGCTATTGGTCCCTGTATCTGCGGTGACTGTTACGAGGTTGGTGAAGACGTGTACGCGTCCGCGGTTGCTCTTCGCCCAGAGATCGGTGCTAGGAGCAGGTGGGGCACTCCCTCCCTCAATATTCGCGCGGGAGTGCGCAAAGATCTGGAGGGCGTTGGAAACATTATTGAGGATGACGCCTGCACTTTTGAGTCCGAGGATCTGAACTCGTATAGACGTGTGCGCCGTTGCGGTCGTCAGCTCGGCATCGTTATGCAGGTGGGCGAGAGCGCCTGAGAAGGTTACAGAATAAAAACGTATGTGACACGCCGCCTGCAAAAACGCGGTTTAACACGGGTTTCAACTAACTTAATAGCAGCTGAAACTTTGCATGCCTTGGGAGGATGACATGGGGGACGCACTCAATCGTGCTATGGAGCGCTTTGGCTGGCGTGGATATGACGGTGAGGAGGCTCAGGACTTCTACGAGGAGCCTGAGGCTCTACCCGAATACGATGAACCGGAGCCGGTGACGCCAATGCCTCGTCCGGAGATCGTTTCTTCGCGCGCAACGGGTATTGATATCAGCAGAATCGTGTCGGTGACGCTGAATTCTTACGCGGATGCTGAGCTTATTGGTAACGCGCTACGTGACGGTGTGCCCGTGATCATTAATCTTTCGAAGGTTAGTGAGATGGAGGCTCGTCGAATCATCGACTTTTCTGCCGGTCTTGCCTTTGGCCTGAACGGATCTATGGAACAGGTTGTGGATGGCGTAATCTTGTTGACGCCTGAATCAGTTCGCGTGGTGGAGGGGCAGCAGAAGAGCTCGTTCCACGACGATCCTTTGTTCCTTCGTGATTCAGGCACGAGGTTCTAAGGCAGGTTTCAAACTTGGGGTACGTCGGGTTCGTATTACAACTTCTTGTATCCGTCTACACTCTCGTGCTTTTGGCGCGACTGGTTGCGGATTGGGTGCAGTTCTTTAGTCCGGATTGGCGGCCGCGGGGATTGATCCTCGTGGTGTTGAATGTTGTTTATGCGCTAACTGATCCGCCTCTTAAGTTTTTGCGTCGCTATATTCCACCGCTTAGGTTGGGCGGGATTTCATTAGATGTGGGTTTCGTCGTGCTTTTTGTGGGTGTGATTATAGTGGGAGAAATTGCGAGTTTGCTCATGTAGATGCGCAATTCATATGTAATTCTGTAGTCTATGAGTTAGAAAATGTTTGTTTACGCGCAAAGCAGGCGAACAGCATCTGTTTAACTGCGGGCGCTATTCAAAGCCCATCGAGATTTTGAGGTGAAGAAATGGCACTGCTTTCGACAGAGGATGTCTTGAATAAGACTTTCCAGTCGGTCAAGTTCCGTGAGGGATATGACCAGGTTGAGGTTGATGAGTTCCTCGACGAGGTAGTCGAGACCATTTACGCGCTCCAGGTCGAGAACACGGAGCTGAAGCAGAAGCTGGAAGCCGCGCAGTCCCGTGTCAAGGAGCTCGAGTCGAGCGAGCCGACCGAGGTTGCTGCTCCGGTTGTTGAAGCTACGCCCGAGCCTGAGCCGCAGCCGGAACCTGAGCCGGCACCGGCGCCTGCTCCCGCACCCGCACCTGCGGCTTCTACCGCACCTGAGGATGCAACTTCGATGCTTGCTCTCGCGCAGCGTGTTCATGACGAGTACGTTCGTGACGGCCGTGAAGAGGGCGACCGCATTATTGCTGAGGCCCGTGAAGAGGGTACCGGCATTGTAAGGCAGGCTGAGGAGAAGCGTGACTCGATCCTGAAGCAGCTTGACACTGATCGTGATCTGCTTGAAGAGAAGATTAGGCAGCTGAAGGAGTTCGAGGCGGAGTACCGCACTCGTCTTCGCGAGCAGTTGCAGAGCTTCCTCTCCGAGGTCTCGAACTAATCAGCTTTATTCGTACAAAGCGGTGGCGATGCGAATCGTTGCCGCTTTGTGTTGTCTAAAAGGGAGTCCGTATGGCTTTTTCACTTGGTAAGCGGCTTTGGTTTGACCTGGTTTTCGTCCTGGTCGCTCTGGTTGCAGTCGTGTCGGATCAAGTGACGAAAGCGTGGGCTCTAAGGAACGTTTCTGAGAATCAGATCGAACCGTTTTTGGGTAACTTCATTAGTTTCCAGTTGGTTCACAACTCGGGTGCCGCGTTTTCGCTGCTTGCGAATGCGACGTGGGTTTTCACGATTCTTGCCGTGGTGATTATTGGCGTGATGCTGGTTTACATTCACCGCACCACGTCGCTACTGTGGCTTCTTTCCCTGTCGCTCCTGTTTGGGGGTGCGTTTGGAAATCTGCTGGATCGCCTGTTCCGCCCTCCGTCGTTTGGTACGGGGCACGTGGTTGATTTCTTGAACTGGAACGGCTGGTTTGTGGGCAATGTTGCAGACATTTACATTGTTGTGGCGGCAGTTGCGCTGTTCCTTCTGGCAATGCTCGGAGTGCCGCTAAAGGATGAGCCCGAGCAGGTGAGCGCCGATGAGTGATCTGCGGTATTTGCCGGTGCCAGACGGCCTCGTAGGCGAGCGTATTGATGTTGCCCTGTCGCGCATGCTTGGCCTCACCCGCTCAGCTGTGGGCAAGATGGTTGAGGGCGGCAAGGTAAGTGTTGATGGTCTTGAGGCGAAGAAGGGTGTTCGCTTAGAGGCTGGCCAGATGATCACGGTCGACATGGAGGTTCGTAAGTCCGCGCCGGCTCCCGTAGTTGGTATGGATATCCTCTACGACGATGAGGATGTGGTTGTGGTCAACAAGCCGGTTGGCGTTGCTGCCCACACTGGCCCGGGTTGGGATGGCCCAACCGTTATTGGCAACTTGGAGGCGGCTGGCTACCGGATTTCGACGTCTGGCCCGCCGGAGCGTCAGGGTATTGTTCACCGTCTGGATGTGGGCACTTCGGGCGCGATGGCTGTCGCGAAGTCGGAGCTTGCCTACACGAAGTTAAAGCACGCGTTTAAGGAGCGTTCGGTAACGAAGGTTTACCACGCGCTCGTGACGGGGCACATGGATCCTGCGCGTGGAACGATTGACGCGCCGATTGCTAGGCACCCGTCGAAAGAGTGGCGGATGGGTATTGTTGCCGGTGGCAGGCGCGCGATTACTCACTACGAGACGATCGAGTATTTGCCCGGTGCAACGCTTGTGGAAGTTGAGCTGGAGACGGGTCGAACGCACCAGATTCGCGTGCATTTTTCCTCTGTGAATGCACCGCTTGTTGGCGACACGTTTTATGGCGCCGATGAGGTTAAGGCAAGGCAGCTTGGTCTCACGAGGCAGTGGTTGCATGCCGTGGAGTTGACGTTCACGCATCCGCGCACGGAGGTTAAGACTACTGTACGGGCGCCTTATCCAGATGATTTAGAGAGCGTGCTTGAGAAGCTTCGCAATCCAGTAGCGGGTTAAAGTATCACAATGAGCAATAGCGTTACCGTCCGTACGGTTACCACGTCGTCGGATTTGCTGGCATGTTTCACCGTGCGCTACGAGGTTTTTGTGAAGGAGCAAGAGGTTCCTTTCATTCTCGAAATTGATGCGCGCGACTACTTGCCTTCCACGGTTCACCTCCTCGTTTCCGAAGGCGAGCAGCCTCTTGGCACGTTGCGAATCATCCAGGATTCTGAGTATTCCTACCACCTTGGCCGCATTTCGGTGTTGAAGCACGCGAGGGGGCGAGGGCTTGGGCGCCTACTCGTTTTGAAGGCCCATGAGGCGCTCGCCAAGAAGCTCCTTGGCGAGCCTGAATGTGGCGCGGGTGAGGGTGCCGGTGAGATTGGCAACGGGCGCATGGTCGAAATCACTTTGGATGCGCAGGAGTACGCGATCGAGTTTTACGAGCGCCTTGGCTACGAGCTGACCGATAGGGAGCGGTTCTTAGACGCGGGGATCTGGCATCGGGAGATGAAACGAACTCTGTCGGTCGATAGCTGAGGGTGGAGGATCACTCGATCCGATAGAGCACCCGGGGAGGCTTGTGACTAAACTGGCGCCATGGCCTCACAACAGTTCGCTCACCTGCATAACCACACAGAGTATTCGATGCTGGATGGCGCATCGAAAATTGTTCCGATGGTGAAGGAGGCCGCGCGCCTCAATCAACCTGCGATTGCGATCACGGATCACGGTTATCTTTTCGGAGCGTACGAGTTTTACTCTGCGGCGAAGAAGCACGGAGTGAAGCCGATTATTGGTCTTGAGGCTTACATGACGCCGGGCACGTCGAGATTCGACCAGACTCGCGTGCGCTGGGGCGACGAGTCTCAAAAGTCTGACGATGTTTCGGCCCGTGGTGCATACACCCACCTCACGCTCCTCGCCGAGACTACGGAGGGCATGCATAACCTGTTCCGACTGGGCTCTGGCGCGTCCTTGGACGGGCAGATGGGCAAGTGGCCGAGGGCCGACATGGAGCTGCTGGAGCGCCACCACAAGGGCATGATTGCTTTCTCCGGATGTCCTTCCTCCGAAGTGCAGGTGCGTTTGCGCCTTGGCCAGTGGGATGAGGCTGTAAAGGCGGCGGGTCGCCTCCAAGACATTTTCGGTAAAGACAACTTCTACATTGAGCTCATGGACCACGGCATCGAGATTGAGCGCCGGGTCCGAAGCGATCTTTTCCGCCTCGCTAAGCATTTGGATGCTCCAAAGATTGTCACGAACGACGCGCACTACGTGACTGAGCAGGATCGCGACATTCAAGATGCGCTTCTTTGCATTAACTCCGGTTCGAAGATTGCGGATCCGGATCGTTTCAGGTTTGACGGCTCGGGCTATTACATTCGTTCGGCTGAGTCGATGTACGCAGACTGGGCGGACGCTCCTGACGCGCTCGCGAACACCCTGGAGGTTGCGGAGCGCTGCAACGTTCACTTCACGACTGTTTCAGAGGGCGCGAACTACATGCCGCGTTTCCCCGTTCCGTCGGGTGAAGACGAGACCTCGTGGTTCGTGAAGGAAGTTGAGCGGGGCCTGAGCTACAGGTTCCCCGCCGGCGTCCCGGACGAGGTGCGTAAGCAGGCTGAGTACGAGGTTGGCGTCATCACGCAGATGGGTTTCCCCGGCTACTTCCTCGTCGTTTCTGACTTTATTCGCTGGGCTAAAGACCAGGGCATTCGCGTCGGGCCGGGTCGTGGTTCGGGTGCTGGCTCCATGGTCGCTTACGCGATGCAGATTACCGACTTGAATCCGCTAAACCACGGCCTCCTGTTCGAACGTTTCTTGAACCCCGAGCGCGTGTCGATGCCGGACTTCGACGTCGACTTCGATGAGCGCAGGCGCGGGGAGGTCATCGACTACGTAACTGAAAAGTACGGATCGGATCGCGTCGCTCAGGTGGTTACCTACGGAACCATTAAGACGAAGCAGGCGCTCAAAGACTCTGCCCGTATTCTTGACAAGCCGTTCAACCTTGGAGACCAGCTGACGAAGGCTCTACCGCCGTCGGTGATGGGCAAGGATATTTCTGTTAACGGCATTTTCAACCCGGAGGATCCAAGGTATGAGGAGGCCGCGGAGTTCCGTAAGTTCCACCAGGAGCATGCGGAGACCCACGAGGTTGTTCAGCTTGCGAAGGGTATTGAGGGTCTGACGCGCCAGTGGGGCGTGCACGCGTGCGCGGTGATCATGTCCTCGGCACCGCTCCAAGACATCATTCCCGTGATGAAACGCCCTCAGGACGGCGCTATCATCACGCAGTTCGACTACCCGACCTGTGAGTCGCTCGGCCTTTTGAAGATGGACTTCCTCGGGCTTACGAACCTCACGGTGATTTCCGACGCCCTGGATAACATCGAGAAGAACGGTAAGGAGCGCCCAGACCTCGGCCAGATCGGGCTGGACGATAGGAAGACCTATCAGCTTCTTTCCCAGGGTGAAACGCTAGGCGTGTTCCAGCTTGATGGAGACGGCATGCAAAAGCTCCTGAAGCGTATGCACCCCGATAACTTCGAAGACATTTCGGCTGTGGGCGCACTCTACCGACCGGGCCCGATGGGCGCTGATTCGCATAACAAATACGCTGACCGCAAGAACGGGCGCGCACAGATCGAGCCGATCCACCCTGAGCTTGCGGAGCCGCTCGCGGACATTCTTGGCACCACGTACGGCCTGATTGTCTACCAGGAGCAGGTTATGGCTATCGCGCAGCGCGTTGCCGGTTACTCTCTTGGTCAAGCAGACTTGCTCCGCCGCGCTATGGGTAAGAAGAAGAAGGAGATCCTCGATAAGGAGTACGGCCCGTTCCGCGCAGGCATGATCGAGCGCGGTTATTCGGAGGACGCTGTTAAGACGCTGTGGGATATTCTCGTTCCCTTCTCCAACTACGCGTTTAACAAGTCGCACTCCGCGGCTTACGGCCTAGTTTCGTATTGGACGGCGTGGCTGAAGGCGAACTATCCGACGGAGTACATGGCCGCTTTGCTTACTTCCAACAAAGACAAGAAGGATAAGCTTGCGCTCTACCTGTCGGAGTGCCGCAGGATGGGGATTACGGTTCTTCCCCCGGATGTGAACCAGTCGACCGCTAACTTCACGCCGGCGGGCGACGACATTCGCTTTGGTCTCGCGGCTATCCGCAACGTTGGCGCGCACGTCGTCGATGGTATTGAGGAGGCTCGCGGCGAGAAGGGTGCCTACACTTCGTTTTCGGATTTCCTCGACAAGGTTCCGGTTCGCGTGTGCAACAAGCGTACGATCGAATCTCTCGTGAAGGCGGGCGCATTCGACACGCTTGAGGCGAATAGGCGAGCGGTTGTTGCCGTGCATGAGGAGGCCGTTGAGTCGGCTGTGAAGTTGAAGCGCAACGAGTCGATCGGCCAGTTCGACCTGTTCGGTGCGATGGGGGAGGCGAGCGCTTCTGTTCTCCAGGTGGAGATCCCCGACCTGCCGGAGTGGTCGAAGCGCGAGAAGCTTCAGTTTGAGCGCGACATGCTCGGCTTGTACGTGTCTGACCACCCGCTTTCTGGTATTCACCGTGCGCTTTCGCGCTACCAGGATTCGACGATTGGCCACATCGTTCACGGTGAGGGCAGTTTGGATAATCAGAACGTGAAGATCGCGGGTCTGGTTACGAAGGTGGATGTGAAGACGACCCGCAAGGGCGAACTTTGGGCGATTGTGACGGTTGAGGACCTGTCTGGCTCGATCGATGTGCTGTTCTTCCCGCGCTCGTATGAGTCGATTTCGCACGTGCTTGCAACAGACTTGGTTGTCCAAGTGGAGGGCCGCGTCAAGGAGCGCGAGTCGGAGCGTACGATCAACGGCATGTCGATGACGCCGCTGGATTTGGGTGACGACGGAAGTGTGCCAGTTGTCCTTGAGCTGCCGATCCACCGCTGTACGCAGCCGGTTTTGACGGATTTGAAGAATATCTTGTCGAACTACCCCGGGGCGTCTCCTGTTCAGCTGAGAATTACGAAGCCGGGCGAGCCCGCGATCTTGGTTGAGTTTGATCCGTCGTTCAACGTGGATTCAAACACTTCGTTCTTTGCGGATTTGAAGGCAACGCTTGGAGCTGGAGTAATCAGCTAGAAC
>JAUNLN010000006.1:31564-33497 GCA_030532245.1 Actinomycetaceae bacterium | reverse complement strand
CCGAGCCTGATTTCGCCGCGTACGTTGATTTCCCTCACGAGGGTTCCTTTCGTGTCCAAAGAATCGCCACAATGATCCAGGCAATAAGGATACCGACGATGTCGGCAAGCGCGTCGAATACGTCACCAGTTCGACCGGGGATTACGAACTTTTGGAGTACTTCTGAAAGGCCGGCGTGCAGCACGCTAAGCCCGATAACCCAGCGGGCTTTCCAACCGGCTAGTAGGCCCGAGGCTGCGACGAGTGCGAAACCGGTCAGGTGTACTATCTTGTCTACGCCTTCAACATCGTTTAGTGAAAGTCCGGGAATGAAGCTCGAAATGTAGTCGGCGATTCGATTGAAAATACCGGGTTCAGAAGAGAGCGAAGGCGTGTATAGAAACCAGACGAGCACGCCAAGTAGTACGAATGTCACTATCGCCCACCAGGGGCTGAAAGTGGATTCGTCGATCGCGTGGCGTGGTTTAGTACTCATCACAGCTATTATGCCAGGTAGCTCGGCGCGTTCCATTTTTTAAGGCGGCGCGCCAAAGCCCGCGCAAAACTCTTAGAGTAGTGCTCATGATGAGCATCCTTGATCTTCGAGAAAAAGACTACAGTGCGTCGCAGTTGGCGCAGAAGCTTCCGCGGGCCTCGCTTGATATCGATGGGGCCTTGAAACATGTCGCTCCGATTATTGAGGATGTGCGTGCTCACGGTGGTGCAGCGATACGGCGTTGGACGCGCAAGTTTGATCTTGTTGACCCGAAGACGATCCGAGTTCCCGCGAGCGCGTTGAAGGAGGCGTTGGAGGGCCTGGATCCGCAGGTGCGCGAAGGTCTGGAGATTTCGATTCGCAATAACCGTTTGGGTCACGAGGCGCAGCTACCGCAGGAGCGTGTGGTTGAGATCGTTCCCGGAGGGTTTGTGCGCCAGCGTTGGATTCCTGCGCGCAGGGTGGGGCTTTATGTTCCGGGCGGTCTTGCCGTGTACCCTTCGTCGGTGGTTATGAATGTGGTTGCGGCGAAGGTTGCGGGCGTTGAGTCGATTGCCGTTGCAAGCCCCGCGCAGAAGGAGTTTGGCGGCCTGCCTCACCCGACGATTCTTGCCGCTTGCGAGCTTCTTGGCGTTGACGAAGTTTATTCAATGGGCGGCGCGCAGGCTATTGCCGGTTTCGCGTTCGGTTTCACCGATGAGGCGGACGCGGCAAACCCGTGTGAGCCTGTCGATGTTGTGACGGGTCCGGGCAATATTTTTGTGGCTGCGGCGAAGCGGGCCGTTAAGTCTGTGGTGGGTATCGACGCTGAGGCGGGTACTACGGAGATTGCGATTATTGCCGATGAGGAGGCGAACCCGCGGTTTGTTGCGCGCGATCTGATTTCCCAGGCTGAGCATGATCCGGCGGCCGCATCGGTTTTGATTACGCACTCTGAGCAGCTGGTAGCCGCCGTGGAGGGCGTGATTGAGGAAATGGCGAGGGCGACGAAGCACTCGGAGCGTATCCGGGCTGCACTGTCTGGCCCGCAGTCGGGCATTGTTCTTACGCGAGACCTTGCACAGTCGGTGTTTGTTGCGAACACGTACGCGGCGGAGCACTTGGAGATTCAGACGAAGGATGCAGCCGGCGTTGCAAAGCAGATCCGAAATGCGGGTGCGATCTTTGTTGGCCCGTATTCGCCGGTTCCGCTTGGCGATTATGTTGCGGGCTCGAATCACGTGCTACCAACGGGTGGTACCGCGAGGTTTGCGTCCGGATTGAACGTGCACGCCTACTTGAAGTCGGTTCAAGAGATCGAGTACAGCCGCGAGGCTCTCGCGGGCCTAACTCCCGCACTGGTTGCACTGGCAAACAGTGAAGACCTACCCGCTCACGGTGAAGCCGCTACCGAGCGCGCCTAGCTAAGCACTTTAATCTGGAGAAGAACATGACTTTGCCCCTGCGTGAAGAGCTCGC
>JAUNLN010000006.1:0-31464 GCA_030532245.1 Actinomycetaceae bacterium | reverse complement strand
CTGTCTTTCGCCCCGACCTACTCGATGTATCACGAGTACGCGCGCGACACGGCTACCACGTGGGTGGTTGGCGAGCGCCTCGCGGACTTCCGCCTCAACCTAGATGAGGTGCGCGAGCTCATCGCAAAGCATAGGCCGTCAGTCTTGGTTCTCACCTCGCCGAACAATCCAACGGGCACCGCTCTTACGATCGAGGAGGTGCACGAGGTTGCCGAACTGACGAAGGGTAGCGGCCCCGTCATTGGCGGGGAGGCAACCGACACGCTGCTCGTGATCGACGAGGCTTACGCGGAGTTCCGCAGGGAAGAAACCGCTTCGGCACTCGAGCTACTCGCAAGCTACCCGCACATGGTTGTAACCCGCACGATGTCGAAAGCGTTCGGAATGGCGGGCCTGCGTCTTGGATACCTAAGCGCATCGCAAGAAATCGTCAGCGACATCATGAAGGTGCGCCTGCCCTACCACCTGTCAGCTACTACGCAGGCGGTTGCGCTCGCGGCCCTGTCGCACTCGGAGGAGCTGATGAGTCAGGTCGCGCACATCCGTAAGACCCGCGACAATCTAGCGAAGTGGCTTCGTGATATGGGCCTCGAGGTTGCGAAGTCGGATGCGAATTTCGTACTTTTCGGTAAGTTTGAAGATCGTCAGCGCATATTCGAGGAGCTACTTGAACGCGGTGTTTTGATCCGTGTTGTAGGCCCTGATGGTTATCTTCGGGTTAGTGTTGGTACAGACGAGGAAGATGCTCGTTTTAGAGAGGCGTTAGAGGAGATCCTTCGATGAGCACGAGTGCGCGCACCGCGGTTGTGGAGAGGTCGACTTCAGAGTCGACGATTAGGGTGGAGCTAAACCTTGATGGTACGGGCGTAACTGAGATTGACACGGGCGTGCCGTTCTACGATCACATGCTTACGGCTTTGGGCAAGCATTCGCTCATCGATTTGAAGATTCACGCTCGCGGTGATGTTGAGGTGGATGTTCACCACACGGTTGAGGATACGGCGATTTGCATCGGGCAGGCGCTGCGTAAGGCGCTGGGGGATAAGCGCGGTATTCGTCGTTTTGGTGATGCAACTGTTCCGCTAGATGAGGCTCTTGCTCGCGCGGTTGTGGATGTGGCGGGCCGCCCGTACGTGGTTCACGAGGGGGAGCCGGAGGGCCAGGTTTACCACTTGATTGGTGGTCACTACACGGGGGCGATGACCCGCCACGTGTTTGAGTCGATCACGTATAACTCGGGTATCGCACTGCATGTGGACCTGATTCGCGGTCGCGATCCGCACCACATTGTTGAGGCGCAGTTCAAGGCTTTCGCCCGTGCTTTGCGTCAGGCTGTCGAACCGGATCCGCGTGTTGATGGGATCCCGTCCACGAAGGGTGCACTGTGAACGACCCGAATATCGACGAGGAATTCCAGCGCATTGTTGCGGGGATGGAAGACCCGGATCTGTTGAAGGAAGCCCAGGAGCCGGCCCCGCAGGCGGATGAGGCGAGTGAGGATTCGGCGGAGGAGCCCGACCTAGATACGCCTGTCGATGAGAGCTTGCACCTTCAGGATGGCAAGCAGTGCGTCGGCCTCATTTTTGCGCCTTTGCGCCCGGCGGCCGCGGTTTCGCGCATGCTCGGCATGTACAAGATTGCTCGCTGGGTTGTGCCGATCGACAACCAGGTTGTGCTGTACCTGGAGCTCGAGTCGCCAGAGGGGGAGGAGTTCGCGGAGCTTCTTGGTGAGGAGCGTCCGATGCCTGAGGAGGTTGACCGCTTCGCCCGCGTGCTGTCGAAACTGTCGAAGTTTGGTGCTGTTGCGGTAGTGTCCACGCTTGCCGAGGAGGATTCTTTGGTCGCCGGCTCGGTGTACGCTCGCCGCTACGTGAATGGGGAGCCGGAGGATTCGATCCCCGCGGGCTTGTTGATTAACTCGATTGATATTCGCGCTGAGGATTTGTTGCTTGGCCGCACGCACCCGGAGGATTATCCGGATGCGGTGCACGGTGAGGAGCGCCCGAATCCGAAGGGGCGCGGTTTTAGGTTTCCGGGAAGATCGTAGAGGTTTTTGATGATTGTTCTACCCGCTATCGATATTGTCGATGGCCGCGCGGTTAGGTTGCATCAGGGTAAGGCCGGCACGGAGACGGTGTACGGTGATCCGGCGTCGATTGCGCGTGAGTTCGCGAGTACGGGTGCTTCGTGGATCCACGTGGTTGATTTGGACGCGGCGTTTGGCCGTGGTTCGAATGCGCATATTACGCATGAGATTGCTAGAAGTGTCGATATTAATATTGAGCTTTCCGGTGGTATTCGCGACGACGAGTCGCTAAAGCGCGCCCTGGATGCAGGTGCGCGCCGCGTGAATCTTGGTACAGCTGCGATTGAGAATCCGGAGTGGACGAAGCGCGTTATCGGCGAGTATGGCGATCGCATTGCGGTTGGCCTGGATGTTCGCGGTAGTACTCTTGCTACGAGGGGCTGGACCGAGGCTGGCGGCGACCTGTTTGAGATGATCGCGATGCTCGATGAGGCGGGTTGTGAGCGCTACGTGGTGACGGACGTGACGAAGGATGGCACGCTGACCGGCCCGAATGTGCAGCTCCTGGAGGAGGTGTGTAGCCGCACCGACGCGCACGTGGTTGCTTCGGGAGGCGTGTCTAGCCTGGATGATATTCGCGCGCTGCTACCCCTGGCTGAGAAGGGTGTGGAGGGCGTGATCGTTGGTAAGGCGATCTATTCGGGCGCGTTTACGCTCGCGCAGGCTCTGGAGGTTGCGGGTGCCTGAGCACAGTTTTGCAAGCTTGCAGGCGCGTCTTACTCAATCCGTGGACTCGACTGATGAGGGTAGGGCTCTCGAGGAGACGGCTAGGGCTCTGTCGTTGGAGGATCCGGCCGAGCGCCTGGTTGCTCTGGTTCGCGCGATCGAGACGGAGCGGCTACTCGTGCCCGCGGTTGTTGAGTCGGATAACTGCGACGATAACGGGGTGACGGCCGTGGATACGCCGCAGGGCCCCGCGGTGGCAGCTTTCACGTCGGTTGAGGCCATGAAGAGCTGGAGCGAAACGGCGCGTCCGATGCCGATGAGTGGCAAGCGCGTGGCGATGCTTGCTGTTGCGCATTCGGGCGGGCGCCTAATGATCGATGAGGGGAGTGCGTCCGTTCGCGTTCCGCGTCCGGCCACGGTGGCTTTAGCTCATGGGGACGCGTGGTTGCCGGCTTGGCAGGACGGGGAGCTGAAAGAGGAGCTTGCAGCATTTCAGGATTCGTCGGTTGCCTACGTGAAGCCGCTGCCGAGCGAAGGCGCTGTCTTAAAGCTGGAGGTCGGGATCGTCGCGGGTGCGAAACGTGAGGACGTAACAGTCTCTCTGGGCAAGATCGCGCAGGCGCCGAGGCTTAGGCCGGCTGCGGAAATCGTTGAGATTGTGCCGAGAATGGTTGCTTTATCGTGACCGACTCCATAGAGCCGGTTCGCACATCCTCCCTATCATTTGTTAAACTAGTTCCCGAATGTTGAGCAAACGGCTTAACTTATCGGCATCCCAATGGAATGCTGACCAGCAAGCGGAGTAATCCCACCTGGGTTCCAACCTCATTTGAGGGTGACAAACCGGAATCGGGTAAATAATGCAGCACTACTTGTGTTGCTTGTTTTTAGGGTCTTCGCGTGCTGGCGGCGCGAAGACCTTCTTCGTGTCACCACCCACTATTTGAAGGAGCAACTCATCAACGAGCCTCGTGTCAATGACCGAATCCGAGTCCCTGAGGTACGCCTCGTGGGGCCTGAAGGTGAACAGGTAGGCGTCGTGCGTGTCGCAGACGCTCTTAGGCTAGCTGAAGAGGCGGGCCTCGACCTGGTTGAGGTTGCGCCGAACGCTCGTCCTCCGGTGGCCAAGCTGATGGACTACGGCAAGTACAAGTATGAAGTAGCCCAGAAAGCTCGTGAGGCTCGTCGGAACCAGGCGAACACGGTTTTGAAGGAAATCCGTTTCCGTCTGAAGATTGACGACCACGATTACGAGACGAAGAAGGGTCACGTCGAGCGCTTCTTGAACGGTGGCGACAAGGTCAAGGTCATGATCATGTTCCGTGGCCGCGAGCAGTCTCGCCCTGAGATGGGTATTCGCCTGCTCGAGAGGCTTGCTGAGGATATTGGTGATCTCGGTGTCGTTGAGTCGGCTCCGCGCCAAGATGGTCGCAATATGACTATGGTTCTTGCTCCGACTCGTAAGAAGTCGGATGCGAAGAATGAACAGCGTCGCCGTCGTGAGGCGGAGCGTCAAGCAAAGCGGGATCGTCAGGCCGAGAGGTCGGCTAAAGCAAATCACGCTAACTCGTGATACCTCCCGTCTGACAGATAGAAGAAAAAGGAAAAATTATGGCGAAGATGAAGACGCACTCTGGTGCGAAGAAGCGTTTCCGCGTTACTGGAAGCGGCAAGCTCATGCGTGAGAAGGCTGGCAAGCGTCACCTTCTTGAGCACAAGCCTTCTACGCGCACCCGTCGCCTCTCGCGCGACCAGGTCGTAGCCAAATCTGATGAGAAGAACGTTCGCCGCTTGCTGGGCATGTAGCCTGCGGCTTTAGGATTTAACAGGAGACTTTAATGGCACGTGTAAAAAGGTCTGTGAACGCTCGTAAGAAGCGTCGTACCGTTCTTGACCGCGCTTCTGGCTACCGCGGTCAGCGCTCTCGCCTCTACCGTAAGGCGAAGGAGCAGGTTACCCACTCAATGGTGTACTCCTACCGCGACCGTCGCGCTCGTAAGCGTGAGTTCCGTCGCCTCTGGATCCAGCGCATTAACGCTGCGGTTCGTGAGAATGGTATGACGTACAACCGTTTCATCCAGGGTCTTGCTCTTGCGGGTGTTGAGGTTGATCGTAAGGTTCTTGCTGATCTTGCTGTTTCGGATCCGAAGGCTTTCACCGCTCTTGTTGAGACGGCTCGTAAGGCTCTTCCCGAAGACGTTAACGCACCGAAGAACTAAATATGTCGGCTGAGAATCAGCCACGACGCGGACGCCCGGCTTTGCTGGACAACCCGAATGCGGATCGCATTCGTAAGGTTGCGGCATTGGCTGGGCGTTCTGTTCGTAGGCGTACGGGTGAGGTTTTGGTTGAGGGGCCGCAGGCGGTGCGTGAGGCGGTTCGCTTCTGTGGTTCTGACTTGGTTGATGTTTACATCAGCGAGGATGTTGCAGCGCGTGAGCCGCAGCTTTTGAAGGAGGCGCGTAAGGCGACTCGTTGGGTGCACATGGTGACTCCTGAGGTGGCGAAGGCGATTTCGCCGAGCGCGCAGGGTGTTGCGGCGGTGGTGAAGGATTTCCGCACGGACGGTCTGCCGAAGGTGGATTGGGACTTCGTTGTGATCATGGGGCAGACTCAGGATCCGGGGAATGCTGGAAACATTATTCGCGCGGCTGATGCGGCTGGTGCGGATGCTGTGATCGCCTGTTCGGGTACGGTTGATGTGTCGAGCCCGAAGGTTGTTCGCGCGTCGGCGGGTTCGGTGTTCCATTTGCCGTCCATCGTTAATGTGGGCTTTGAAGAGGTTGTTGAGTGGGTTAAGGCCCGCGGTATGACTCTCGCGGCTGCTGATGGGCGCGGTAGCGTTGATCTTTTCGACGCGGAGGATGGTGCTGAGTCTTTGAATCTTGCGGCGCCGATCGCGTGGGTGTTCGGTAATGAGGCGCACGGGTTCGACCAGTTGGATATTTCGAAGGTCGATTCGGTGGTTTCTATTCCGCTTGGTGGGCACGCCGAGTCGCTTAACGTGTCTGCGGCCGCCGCGGTTTGTCTGTTCTCGACGGCGAAGGCTCGCCGTAGAATGAGGGCGTGAGTAGCGAGAGCGAACTGATCGCGAGAATGCGTGAGATGCTCCCTGAGGGTGAGCGCACTTTGCTGGGGTCTGGTGATGACTGTGCGAAGATTGCGGCGCCCGAGGGGAGTTTTCTTGTAACTACTGACGCCCTGGTTGAGGGCCGTCATTTTCGCCTTGATTGGTCTACGCCGTTTGAGATAGGCAGGAGGGCGGCGGCCCAGAACCTGGCTGATATCGCGGCGATGGGGGCGCGCCCTTCGGGGCTCGTCGTGTCGATGGTGCTACCCGATTACATGGATGAGGAGGCGACGCTCGAGATTGTGCGAGGGTTTGGCACTGAGGTGTGGCCGACCGGTGCGGGCGTTGTTGGTGGAGATGTGACGGGCGGCGATCAGCTTGTGCTTGCGGTGACGGCGTTTGGGTATGGAGGCGCCGTGACCCGCGCCGGCGCCCGGCCCGGAGACACGCTCGCGATTGCTGGCGATCTAGGGGTGAGCGGTGTGGGCCTTGCTCTTCTTGACCGCGGCATAGTGGATTCCAGTCTTCACACCAAGGAGGAGCTTGACATCTGGCACTATCCGGTTTCTTTCTACCGTGTGCCGATCGTGCGCTATGAGGCGGGCGTGCGCGCCGCTAAGGCGGGTGCGAGCGCGATGATGGATGTCTCCGATGGGCTCGGCAAAGATCTCGCCCGATTGGGCAGGGCTTCCGGCGTAGCCGTGAGGCTCAGCGGCGAGGCTCTTGCCAAGATATCCAGCTTGCACGAGCCGTGGCTTTCCGCCGCGATGGAGGCGCTTGGCTGGAGCGACCCGCTGGAGCTGTTCAGCCTTGGTGAGGACCACGCCCTGCTTGCTGCCTTCCCCGCTGGCGTGCAGATCCCGGACGAGTTTGAGGTGATCGGGCAGGTCGTCGAGGGAGAACCAGGTTCAATCACTCTAGGTGGGAAGCCGTTTAAACCGTCGGGTTGGGATCACCTAGAGCGCCGCTAGCCGCCACCGAAGCAGCGGGGGAGCGGTAGCGGAGGTTTTCGCGCCGCTTGGGCAACAAAAAATCGCCTCCGAGGAGGCGATTTACCTTTATCTAAAGGCTAGATTGCGCGAGTTACTCGCTCGCTCTTGATGCAGGTGGTGCAAACATTGAGGCGCTTGGGGGTGCCATTCACGATTGCACGTACACGCTGAATGTTGGGATTCCAACGACGGTTCGTCCGCACGTGGGAGTGCGAAACGCTCTTGCCGAAGCCGGGTCCCTTGCCACACACGTCGCACTTAGAAGCCACGGTCGTATCTCCGATTCCTAGATAAGTCTTACTATTTGTCCATTTCTGAACACTGCTGGGTAGACAAATTCATGTCTATCTCAGGCAACCTGTATAGCGTATCTGACTCGGCCTTAGTTTTCCAAGTATGGAAACCTTGTTTCTGTGTCTAGTGGAACACAGTGGGCCGGCCTGCCTTGGGTGCGTTAAATATTTTATGTCCTATCTGTGTGAGAACATCTATCTATGAGTGATTCGTATAGGTCTGCGCTTAGTGGGGAAGATCTCGCTCAGTTTATCGACCGGTGTCATGATTCGTTGTCGGCGTTGGCGCCGTTTCTTGATGATTTGAATGCCCTTGGTGGTTCGGATTTTGACACGGGTACGAATGCTGCGCGTTCGTTTGCGGCGATTAAGCGGATGCTTGAGCGTTCTGGTGTGCCGGCTTCTTCTGCGTCTGCATTGTTGCAGGCGGCGGTCGTGTATTCTCGCGCGGGCGCGCAGGGGCATGTTGGCTTGTTGATTACGAGTATTCTGGCGGCTCTTGCGAATGTGACGACGCGTGAGGATTTGCGTCCGATTGATGTGAGGGCGTTCCTTGAGGGGCTTCCGGGCACGATTGATGAGGCGTTTTCGTCGCCGGCTCCGGAGCTCGTGCACATGGCTGAGGCGGCGCGTGAGGTGGCGCAGGGTACGCCTGATCCGATTAATGCGGTGCACATGATGGTGGGTAGGGCGTCGATGGACGTGCAGGATGCCCTGATTGAGACTACGAGCGGCTGGATTAATCCGGGCGCGTGCGTGCTTGCGGTGATGCTTTCGGCCCTCCATTCGGTGTATGAGCGTTCGGAGGCGCCCCTTGAGGTAGTGCGGGAGATGATGAGGTCTCTTGCGGATTCGATTGATACGGGCCGGGATAAGAGTAAGCCGCATGTGGGGGCGCAGTTCTCGGTGGATTTCCACCTGGATTGCATGGTTGAGGATGCTCGGGCGTTTGAGGCGTCGATGCGGGAGCGTGGTTACCGCTATTCGATGCAGGGCGCTGCGGATGTGCTTGGAATGGGTACGTGGCGTTTCCACATCGATACGCCGGATCCGTCTGCGGCGCTACCTCGCGTGGGGTGGGTGCGTCACATTGTGGTGAAAGACGCCCGCTATGGCGAGTTGATTGGCTACGACGAGTTGGCGGTGCAGCAGGAGGCGTCGGGTGTGCTGTATTTGTCGCGTCCGACGTGGCAGCGCCCGGAGACAGTGCGGGTGATCGCGCTTCTTCGAAGTGAGGATTTGCTGGAGGAGGTTGCGGCTACTGGCGCGCACGTGGTTCTGAATCCGACTCGTCAGGATGCGGTGCTGATTTCGGAGTTGATGCTTTCGGCTCCGGCTGGAGTTTGCCTGGTGCTTCCAGGCGATGAGGAGGCGGCGGATGTCGCGGTGAGGGCGCAAAAGCTTGCGGCGCAGTCGGGGCAGATTTCGGTTGTGTCTGATGAGGCGCCTTTTTCGGATGTTGCTGTGAGCGTGCTTGCTACGGAGGCGGCTCCGATTTTCATGCCGCAGGTGGGGGAGCGCACCGCGCACATCACGCGCGGCTTGCTCGAGTCTGCTGCGGGGCGTGCGAAGGCTCGTATGGTGATTGTGGAGGAGCCGGATCCAAGCACGATTACGAACAGGCTCGTTCAGTTGGTTGGCTACGGTTTGGAGCGTGTGCTCATGCTGGGGCCGAAGCCGGATGAGTTGCTTCGTCACTCGATTGAGATGGCGTTGGATGTGCGCGGTGCTTCGACGTTTGTGGAGTATGTGGCGTCGAAGAGTGCGCAGGTGGTGCTGGTTAACCGATGAGTGTTTCTGGGATTGATGCCCCAAGGCTTATTGATTCGCCGCTTGAGAGGCTGGTTGGCCCAAGGACGGCGAAGAAGCTTGCAACGTTGGGGCTTGAAAGCGGTTGGGATTTGCTTACGTATTTCCCGCGTAGGTTTGCGCATTGGGGGAAGCTGACGCCTCTTTCCGCGGTGCGCGAGGGGGAGAACGTAACTTTGCTTGCCCAGGTGGCGAGCGCGGATTTGATTAAGAATCGCAGTCGCGGTGTTCGTTTGAGTGTGGAGTTAACGGACGGCTACTCTTCGATCAATGCAACGTTTTTTGCAAGGCATCCGGGCGCGCTATCGGTGCATGAACGCTTGCTAACTCCTGGATCGCAGCACCTGTTCGCGGGTAAGGTCTCGGCGTATCGCGGCAGGCTTCAGCTGACGCACCCTGATTTTGAGCGTTTTGAAGACGGGGATGCGAGTGAGCGCGCTGACCGGCCGATCCCGATTTATCCGGCGAACTCGAAGTGCCCCACGTGGCTGGTTTCGCGTAGCGCAAAGATTGTGGCCGGGATGTTGGGTGGTGCGGATGTTGAGGATCCGCTCCCGGGTGATCTTCGCGCCGAGCATGGCCTGTATTCCCTAGTTGAGGCGTTGCGCGAGATTCACGATCCTTCGAGCGATGAGGGCGTGTTGAAGGCGAAGTCGACGCTCAAGTGGGCGGAGGCGCTCACGCTCCAAACGGCTCTATTGCAGCGCCAGGCGCTTACCCGTTTTGACGCGGCCGCCTCCATCAGGGAGGGGGAGAAGTTCGCCGAGGCGAAGAGGGCACTGCCCTTCGAGCTCACTGGAGGTCAGGAGAGGGCGCTTTCCCAGATCCTGGCTGACATGGCGCTCGAGCATCCGATGCAAAAACTGTTGCAGGCAGACGTAGGTGCGGGGAAGACCGCGGTTGCGGGGCTCGCCATGACGGCCGTCGTGGATGCGGGGTATCAGGCGGCACTGCTTGCTCCCACGGAGGTTCTAGCGGCCCAGCACGCGCAGTCGCTAAGCAAGATGCTTCCCGTGCCGGTTGAGCTTCTGACGGGTTCGTCGAAGGCAAAGCAACGCGGTAACGTCGCGGAACTCGCCGCGAGCGGGCAGGCCGCAGTGTTTGTTGGCACGCACGCGCTACTTCAGGATTCGCTTCAGTTTTCAAACCTCGCTCTGGTGGTTGTCGACGAGCAGCATCGTTTTGGCGTGGCTCAGCGCGACAAACTGCGCGAGGGACGGGCGGTTGTGCCGCATATGCTCACGATGACCGCCACGCCGATTCCCCGAACGATTGCCATGACGGTGTTTGGCGACCTTGACGCGATCGTGATCAAGGAGCTACCGAAGGGCCGCCAAAACGTGCAGACGTTCCTCGTGGATGCCTCAAATGCGGCGTGGAATGAACGCATGTGGGATAGGGCCCGTGAGGAGATAGAGCGGGGCGGGCGCGTATTCGTCGTCGCGCCGCGTATTGAGTCCGCCGATGAGGGGGATTCAACCCTCGCTAACGTCGAAGACACCTGGAACATGCTAAGCGCGCTACCGGCCCTTGCAGGCATCGGTATCGGCCTGTTGCACGGGCGCATGAGTTCGGAGGAGAAGGCTCGGGTCATCGAACAGTTCGATGAGGGCACTACCGGGTTGCTTGTCACGACCACGGTGATTGAGGTGGGCGTAGACATTTCGGCAGCCTCGATGATCGTGATTCTAGATGCGCAACAGTTTGGCCTCTCGCAGCTTCACCAGCTTCGAGGTCGCGTGGGCCGAGGCGGACAGCAGGCAATATGCATGGCTCACCACCGCCACGACATTTCACTAGACTCCATGAAACGCCTGCAGGCTTTCGCCTCCACTACCGATGGATTCGAGCTTGCTGAGGCCGACCTCAAGCTTCGAAGGGAGGGCGATGTTCTTGGAGAGAACCAGTCTGGAGTGCACACTTCGCTAAAGGCCCTCAAGGTAACGCGAGATGGTGGGATTATTACCGCGGCGCGCAAGTATGCGCAGGGCCTGATCGAACAGGATCCACAGCTCGTAGACCACCGCGACCTGAAGGCGGCGGTTGCAAGGCTTGGGGAAGCCGCCTCGTGGATGGAACGGTCGTAGGCACGTATTCTTAAACCATGACGCGCATAGTTTCGGGCACCCACGGAGGGCGCAAACTCGAAGTACCAGACACCGGCACGAGACCAACCTCGGAGCGGGTTCGAGAGGCACTCTTTTCTCGCCTTGAGAGTTGGGATGAGGTGGATGGGGCCCGAGTAATCGATGTGTTTGCAGGCTCGGGCGCTCTTGGCCTCGAAGCGCGCTCGCGGGGTGCGGCTCTTGTGACTCTTGTTGATAGCGCGCCGAAGGCTGCTCGCGTGATGCGTGGGAACGTGACGAAGAATCGTTTTGACAACGTGCAGGTGGTTCAGGCTGATGCGGCGAAGTTCACGAGTATCCACGATTACACGCTGGCGCTGCTCGACCCGCCTTACGACATCGACATGGAGTATTTGGAGCGCGTGCTGATTCACTTGCAGGAGTTCCTTGCCGACGACGCGCTTGTTGCCTTGGAGCTTTCGGCTCGCACGCCTGAGCCGGCGTGGCCGGAGGGGTATGTGCGCGAGTCGGAGAGGAAATGGGGCGAGACTAGGGTGTGGTTCCTAACTTTTAGCGCTAATGCGGGTAGCGTTGAGGCATGACCCGTGCCGTTGTACCCGGTTCTTTCGATCCGATCACGAAAGGACACTTAGACATTATCGAGCGATGCACCAGTCTTTTCGATGAGGTGATTGTGGGCATTGCGAATAACACGTCTAAGAAATACATGTTTTCGCTGGAGGAGCGTGTCGATCTTGCTCAAAGGAGCACCGCGCATATTGAGGGTGTTCGCGTGGAGCTGGTCGATGGCTTGCTAGCGAAGTGGTGTGTTGATCTTGGCGTTGATTTCATCGTGAAGGGCTTGCGTTCTGCGGTGGATGCGAATTACGAGTTGCCGCAGGCGACTGTGAATCGTGAGCTTGGGGAGATTGAAACTATTTTGCTTGCGACGCATCCTTCGCTTGGCCATGTTTCGTCCACGATTGTGAAGGAAGTGGCGTTAAATGGTGGAGACGTGTCGTCGATGGTGAGTGTTTGCGTGCAGGATGCACTTAAGGATAAGTTTCTTGGCACTAAGGGAGGCCATACATCATGAGCGAGTTTAACTCTGACGATTTTGAGGCACAGCCGGTGGACGCGCCTATGAATGACGTGTACGGCCCGTCTACTGTGATTGCGGCGCTTGATCAGATTGAGGAGCTTGTTGAGATTGCGCGCGCGTTGCCGATGAGCGCGTCGGTGCTTATCAACAAGGCTGAGGTTCTTGACCTGTTGGATCAGGCGCGTGAGGCGTTGCCTGCTGATTTGGTTGCGGCAGATGCGGTTGTGGCGGATGCGTCGGGTCTGATGGGCCGCGCGGATTCGGCTGCTGAGGAGACGATTGCGGAGGCGAATGCTCGCGCTCAGTCGATTGTGGAGGATGCTCGAGAGAAGGCTGATGATTTGGCTGAGCGTTCTCGCGTGGATGCTGAGGAGGTGCGTGAGCGTGCGGCTGCGGAGTCTGAGCACTTGATTGAGTCGGCTCGCGCGAAGGCGGAGCAGATTGTTGAGGAGGCTCGCGCGCAGGCTGAGGCGATGATTGAGCAGGAGGCTGTTTCGGTGCAGGCTCGTGAGCGTGCTGAGGAGATTGTGCGTTCGGCTCATGAGAAGGCGGTTGAGCTCGCTGAGGGTGCCGACAGGTACTGTGCGGAGTCTTTGGAGACGCTTGCTATTGCGCTGGATCGTATTGCTCACCAGACGCATGCGGGTCAGGACGCAATTGAGGCGCGTCAGGAGGCTCGCCGCGCGGGCCGCTAACCGATAAGGCTGAAAACTAGCTTTGGGCCGGCCCGGTTTTGGGGCCGGCTGGCGGGCTCGTTGCCTGCTTTGCTCTAGCTGATCGTGCCCGAGATTCTGCGGGTGGCTAGACTGGTTGCATACTTGATTTTGGAGGGATTGGCATGTCTGATCGCCAGTTTAATGGTGCTGTGCTTGATATTAGGACCCTGCCTACGGAGCCGGATCAGGAGCGTTCGTTCCATTTGGATCTGGTCGCCCCGGATGATTTGGGTACGGTCGTGATGGGTGTTGTGCCCGGTAGCGTGATTCCCGTTGACGTGAGGCTTCGTTCGCTCGCTGATGGCGTGTTGTTTGAGGCTAGCGCGCAAATGTCGGTGCGCGGCGAGTGCGTGCGTTGTCTTGACGCTATTGAGAGCGATGAGGTCGTCGAGGTTTCGGAGATGTTCTTCACGCCGCAGGCGATTGCCGCGATGCGTAAGGAGCACGGCGACGAGGGCGTTGAGGGTCTTGCGATCCTTGAGGGCGATGAGATTGAGCTTGAGCCGCTGCTGCGTGACGCGATTGTGACTACTTTCCCGTTCCAGCCGCTGTGCGAGGAGGATTGCCAGGGTCTTTGCGACGTGTGCGGTGAGAAGTGGAAGGATCTGCCTGCCGATCACAAGCATGAGGTGATTGATCCGCGGTTCGCGAAGCTCGCTGGTTTCTTTGGTGAGGATAGCGGTGAGTCGAAGTAAGTCTGCTCATATTCCAGCTCCGCCTCCGGCGATTAATGAGAATGTGGCGGATTTGCTGGGTCGTTGGCGTATTAGTCTTGATCCGGAGCTTTTGATTGTTGCGCTCACGCATCGTTCGTTCGCGTATGAGGCGGGCAATATTGAGCACAATGAGCGCTTGGAGTTCCTGGGCGACTCGGTGCTGTCGATTATTGTGACGGAGCACCTGTTTTCGCGGTTTTCGAACGCTTCTGAGGCGCAGCTGTCTCGTATGCGTGGCGCGATTGTTTCGCAGACGACTCTTGCGAAGGTTGCGCGCGGGATCGGGCTGGGCGATTTCATTTTGCTTGGTAAGGGCGAGAACCTTACGGGTGGTAGGGAGCGCGATTCGATCCTGTGTGACACGGTTGAGGCCGTCATTGGCGCCACGTATTTGACGCACGGTTTGGAGCCGACTCGCAAGGTGGTGGAGGCGCATTTGCGTCCGTTCTTGAGCGAGGCTGTAGCGCTTGGTAAGTCTTCTGATTACAAGACGACTTTGCAGGAGTACACGGCTGAGATGGGCCTTGGAGAACCGATTTATGAGGCGGAGGGCCGCGGCCCGGATCATGCGCGTATTTTCAGCGCAACGGTCATGATCGGCGGGGAGGTCATGGGTTCGGGCGAGGGCACTTCGAAGAAGGTTGCGAAGTCTGAGGCGGCGAAGGCCGCTTACTTCCGGTTGCGCGGTGAGGATCCCACGGCCGATGAGGGCGGCTTCGCGTAATGCCAGAGCTGCCTGAAGTCGAGACCATCCGAATGGGGCTCGCGCCTCGCCTTCTTGGTCGAACGATTGAAGCGGCACACGTGTGGGGCGAGCGTACGGCGAGGAACCAGCCGGGAGGCACTGCCGCCCTTGAGGAGGCCATGAGGGGCCGGCGCGTGGAGGCTCTCGCGAGGCGTGGAAAGTTTTTGTGGGCTGAGCTGGATAACGACCGTGCGCTCGTGTTTCACCTGGGGATGTCCGGCCAGTTGCGAGTACAGGACGGGCAGCGCCCGCGTTTTCGCCACGAACATGCCCGCCTTACGCTAGATAGCGGCACCTCGCTGTCGTTTGTAGACCAGCGCACGTTTGGACGCCTGGAGGTCGCGAGCCTCGTGGATACTCCGGATGGGGCCGTGGCTGGCTGGGGTGCAACGAGGAGCGCGATTCCTGAAACGGCGGCTCACATTGCGCGCGATCCGCTCGATCCGGCGTTCGACCCGCTCGAGGTTACGCGTCGCATTCGAACGTCTCGAAGTAGCGTTAAAAACTTGCTTCTCCATCAGGAGATTGTGTCTGGCATCGGCAATATTTATGCCGATGAGGCGTTGTTTGCCGCTGGGGTTCACGGCGCGCGGATGGGTAAGAATTTGCGCGTGTATCAGGTTCAGCGGATTCTTTCAGAAGTGGCGAATGTGATGACCCGCGCTATTGAGGTGGGTGGCACCTCGTTTGATGCTCTGTATGTGAATACGGAGGGGGAGCCGGGGTATTTTGCGCGCTCGCTCATGGTGTATGGCCGCGAGGGGTTGCCCTGCAAGGTGTGCGATACGCCAATAAGTCGGGTCGCTATTTCGGGTCGTTCCCACCATTTTTGCCCAAACTGTCAACCTCGTTCGGGTCGGAAGCCTAAAAGTAAATAACTTGTCAGACTTTTGACCTAAAATGTTGGGGTGACCGATAATCAATCTGAGCAGAAACCAAATATTCGCGTAATGATCGTTGACGATCATGAGGTCGTGCGCTACGGAATCTCCGAGATTGTAGACCGCGCGGACGGCCTTGAGGTCGTGGCTGAGGCTGGCACGGTGAAGGATGCGATTCTTCGTGCTGAGCTGACTTGTCCGGATGTGCTTCTTGTGGATCTTCAACTACCGGATGGTACGGGTATTGAGATTATTAATGCCATGCGTGAAAAAGCGCCGTCGACTCGTTCGATTGTGCTGACTTCGTTTGATGACGACTCTGCGCTTTCGGCTTCCCTGCAGGCTGGTGCTGCCGCGTTTGTGTTGAAGTCGGTTCGCGGTGCGGAGATTACGCGGACTATTCGACTTGTTCATGAGGGTCGCGTGCTTCTCGATGAGGGTACTCTCACTCGTAGGCGGCTCGATAAGGATGATCCGATGGCGGATCTAACTCGGGCTGAGCGTCGCATTGTGGAGTTGATTGCCGACGGCCTATCGAATATGGAGATCGCGGATTCTCTTGGTATCGCGGAAAAGACGGTGAAGAATCACGTTACGTCTTTGCTTGCGAAGATGGGGCTGAAGAGGCGCACGCAGGTTGCTGCGTGGGTTGCGGGCCAGCGTAAGGCTCCGTGGCGTAATCCGCCGCAGCAGTAGGGCGATCGCGAGAGCCTCCGCGGCGGCGGTGTTTAGAGGGGAATGCTCCAGCTGAGGAGTGTTCCCCCATTTTTTCCACCTTCGAGGGTCATGTTGCCGCCTCGCCTGGTGGCGCGGGTCCTTAGGTTGGCTAGGCCTGATTTGCGCCACAGGTTAGGGTCGATGCCGATGCCGTCGTCTTCGATGCTGATGTGTAGCCAGGGCGAACCTGCGGTTTGGAATTCGAGGCGCACGCTGCATGCTGTTGCTTTGGCGTGGCGGGCGATGTTGGTTAGGCCTTCGCGCACGACGGCGGCGATGTCGTTTCGCCTGTCGTTGTCGATTTGGTCGTGGAGGGCTCTTAGCTCGGGGTCGTCGGCGCTTAGAACTTTGTGGTTGTTGATGGCGACGGTGAATGAGGGGGCGAAGCCGAGTCCTTGCCGGGCGATTGAGGTTTCTTGCTGGAGGTGTTCGAACAGGTCGGTGGCTAGGTCTTGGTCGCGCAGGTTTTGCACGATGGAACGCATTTGGCTAACCGAGCTGCTGATGGCTTCGAGCGCGTTGTTGATGTGGTGTTTGAGTTCGTCTGTGGAGGGCTGAGCTAGGTCGAGGTCGGCGAGGGCTGCGTCGAGTTGGATGCCCGCGACGAAGAGTTCTTGGATTGCGAAGTCGTGGAGGTCGGAGCTGATTCTTTCGCGTTCTTCGAGAAGGGCGCTTATGTCTTTCGCGTGCCTGGCTTCTAGGAGCTCGAGGGCGAATGCGGCTTGTGTGGCGATGTTTTCGGCGAAGGGCAGGTCGGCGGCTTCGAAGTCTTTTGAGCCGTTTTTGCGCAGGAGTACGAGCACGCCCACGGCTTCATCGCCGGAGAGTAGGGGTGCGTAAATGGTTGGGCCGAAGGTTTTCTCGGGGAGGTTGCAGATGCTGGGGCATTCTTGGAATGAGTGAACGATGAGGCCGGCTTTTTCGGCTAGCACGTTCATGGCGCGCCCGTCTTTGGGTAGCACTGTACCGAGGATGCGGTCGGAGAGGTGTCCGTGTGCGAATTCGCACGCCCACGTGTCGCCGATGGAGGGAAGAATGATGACTGCGGTGTCGGCTTCGGTTACCTGTTGGATGGAGGCGAGCACCGAGTCGAGTGCTTCTTCGTCAGCGCCTTCGAACATGGCGGTTGTGACCACGTGGTTCGCGTGAAGCCAGTGCTCTAGGTTTGCTGATTTTAGTTGCAGTTTCGCGTCTTGTATTGTGAGGCTAATGCTCAGTCCGATTGTTTCGAGGGTTTGAACATCGCATGAGTTGTAGGGCTCTTCTTTGTCGAGCAAGACGAGTCGACCGGCGGTTTGTTCGTGGACTTCGACGGCTACGCCGATTATGCGCTCCCTAGGTAGCGTTACCCTTTCGGGCCTCGGGTAGGGGGACATGTCGTTGACGCACAGGCTCGATCCGGCGGTGATGTTCCCGATGAGAGCCTTCAGGAATTCGCGTTGCCTATCACTGAGATCGCGAAGTTCGTCAGAGTTTGTGACGAGGAGGGCGGGTAGGCCCCACTGGTCCCACTCGATGTAGGCGCCGCACCTGGAGCCGGTGAGCTTGCAGGCGCGGTCGACTAGCTTTTCGAGATCTTGTTTTAGCTTCGGGTCGGCGTCTAATTTCGACTGGTCGCTCACCATCACTAGAGGTGTCGTGTAGGTGAAATCGTCGAAACTAGACACTGTGCGTCCTTTACATGTCTTCTTGTGCGCCCTCGCGCTGTAGGGCCCAGCGGTAGTGGTCCGAGGAGTTTATGAGTTCTGAGTGCTTTCCTCGTGCGCTAATTATGGCAGGTTCGCCGCGTTTTGCGGAAAGGACTAGCACTTCATCTGCCCCGTCGAGTGGCGTGAGGCGGTGTGTTACGACGAGTACCGCGCGGTCGCGATCGGAGATGCGCAGCAGGTCGCGGATGAGTTTGTCGGCGGTTTCGTTGTCCACGTGTTCGCCTGGTTCGTCGGTGAGGAGCAGGGGCGCGGGCGCCGCGAGTGCTCTTGCGAGTAGCAGGCGCCTGCGTTCGCCGCCGGAAACGGTTGTGCCACCGGAGCCGAGCACGGTGTCCAGGCCTTCGGGTAGGTTTGCGGCCCACTCGCCAAGCCCGGCACGCTCGAGGAGCTGGTAGGCGTCTTCGCGCGTTACGTGGGGGCCCGCTACGCGGATGTTTTCAAACACGGAGGTGGCGAAGATGTGCGCATCTTCGGCGGTGAGGGAGACGCGCCCGCCGAATTCTTCGCGGTTTGCGCCGTAGACGTCGACTCCGTCGATGGTTACGCGGCCTTCGCGCGGAGGGAGCATCCCGGCGAGGGTGAATAGGATCGTGGATTTGCCGATGCCAGAGGGGCCGACGAGGGCGAGGCTGGTGCCGGGGCGTAGCTCGAGGTTGATGCCGGTTGCAACGACGGGGCCGCCTGGCCAGCCTACCGAGAGGTTTTCTGCGCGCAGTACGTGCGTTGTGGTTTCGGGTAGCGAGGAGGAGCTCGGTTCCTCCTCGGCGCTCAAAATCTCGTCGATGCGTACAGCGGCCCTTGCGGAGCGAATGAGCTGTACGGCCGCGGGGCCAAGTTCTGCGGTTCCTTCGAAGGAGGATAGGGGAGTAAGTACAAGTACGGAAAGCGCCACTGCGGAGACGAGACCGAGGTGTACTTCCGGGATTCCAACGAGCATGGCTCCGGCAACTGCTAGGCCCATGGCGAGGGCGTCGATGGCGGCTGCGATTGCGGCAGGCCTGGCCGCCTGGTCGCGCGCTACCGTGAGTTCCTCTTCGGTGTTCCTAATGGAGGCTCGCAGGGTTGAGATGCGTCCGGATACGGCGAGCTCCGCGTAGTTGTCGGTGAGCGTTAGTGCCTGGGTGGCGAGCTCGGTGCGCGCTCGCTCATCGGCCAGCTGCGCGATGCGCGCTGATTTAGCCGTAAATAGTGGGCCAACCACTCCGGATAGAAGCAGCATGATCGCGAGGATGATTGCGGCTGCGGGGGAGAGGAACGCGATGCCGATTACGGTTCCAAGGCCTGCGACGCCCGCAACCCACGCGGGAAGAATCGACTTGACTAGAAGGTCTCCTAACGCGTCCACATCGGCGCCGGTGCGCTCGAGTAGTTCACCGCGCTTCAGCCTCGTTATTACGTCGGTTTTGCGCGTGGAGAGCATCTTGTAGACGTTCTCACGCAGGTCGGCGATGCCGTACATTGCGACGTTGTGTGATGAGAGTCTTTGCACGTAGCGCAGTACGGCCTTTGATACGCCGAAGAAGCGCACGCCTACGGTTGCGACGGTTAGGTAGAGTACGGGCGGCATTTGGGATGCGCGTGCGATGAGCCAGGCGGCGGTGGCGCCAAGGCCGATGGAGGCTCCAAGACCGAGCGCACCGAGGAGTACCGCTAGAGCGAACTGGACCTTGTTCACTTCGAGCATGGGCATGAGGCGCTTTAGCGCCGAACGCTCTTCTTTGGTGATAAATAGGTTCACTGTGCCTCTTCCAGTAGTTTTGGCTGCTCGGTTAGGGCGAACTCTTCGACGGTGGTCTCGGCGAGCTGCGGGAATTGCTCGATTTCTTCGGGCGTTGCCGGTGAGGTACTGATTTCGATCACGTTGTCGGCCGCGTCGGTCACGGCTTTTCTGTGGGCGATGACGATCACGGTGCGTCCCATGTCACGTAGGCGCTCCATCGTTTCGACGACCTGCGCTTCGGTGAGGGCGTCGAGATGGGCGGTTGGTTCGTCGAGGATCACCCACGGGGTGTCGCGAAGTAGTGCGCGCGTGAGGGCGAGGCGCTGTCGCTGCCCAACGGAGAGGCCTACACCTCCCTGCCCGATCAGGGTGTCCCAACCATCGGAGAGGTTTTCTACGACTTCAAGGAATCCGGTTGCGGCGGCGGCTTCGTGCAGGTGCTGCGGGCTGACCTGAAGGTCTTGCACCACGTTCTCCATAACGGTTCCAGGCAGGATTGCGGGGGACTGGGGAACCCAGGTCTGCTGGCTCCACCAAGATGCCGAGTCAATGTCGCTGAGGTCTGTGCCGTCCACGAAGACGTTTCCGCGCGTGGGGCTAAGCAGGCCGAGTAGCACCATTACGGTAGTGGTTTTTCCTGCACCGGAGGGGCCGGTGAGAGCTGTGATTTGGCGTAGAGGAATGGTTGCCGTGAGGTTCCCGGGCGCCCAGGCACCGCGCGCCGCGACGGATAGGTTTTCGATGTGTACGGGATGCTCGGAGAGGTTCGGTGCGGGCTTGCTCCCCGACGGCGGAATAGGTTCTTCGAGGATCGCGAAGGCTGCGTTTGCGGCTGCAACGCCGTCGGCGGAGTTGTGGAACTGTTTGCCAACTTCGCGTAGGGGCAGGTAGACCTCGGGGGCGAGCATGATGACGATGAGGCCCGCGTAGAGGGAGATATTGCCGTAGACGAGGCGCATGCCGACTTCGACTGCGACGAGCGCGACGGAGAGGGTTGCGATGAACTCGAGGATTGCGCCGGAGAGGAACGCGACGCGCAGTGTCTGCATGGTTGTGCGCGCGTGGGTTTGCCCAAGGTCGTGCACGTGCTTGTTGGGCGCGGATTCGCGTCCGAGCGCTTTGAGGGTGGCGAGCCCGGCGATGAGGTCGAGGAGTTGGGAGCCGAGCTTCTCCATGGTTTTCAGTTTCTGGTCGGAGTATTCCTGCGTGAGGCGTCCGACGAGGATCATGAAGATGGGGATTAGCGGAATGGTGAATAGCGCGATGAGTGCGGATACGAAGTCGTAGAACAGCATGACGGCAAGTGCGATGGGCGTGACCGTCATGACCATGAGGAGTTGGGGGAGGAACGACACGAAGTAGGGGCCGAGGTCGTCGAGGCCGCGCGTGACTAGCGTGATGGTGTCGGTTCCTTTTTGTGCGAGCCATCGGGGTCCGAGTTTGGTTGCGTGGTCGAGTACGCGTTCGCGCAGTTCGATAATCGCGTCGTTTGCGGCGCGGTGTGCGCGTGATTTGAGTAGGTAGGTAAGGCCTGCGCGTATGAGGATGATGGCGAGGAATGTGAAGAACCAGGGGAGTACGTCTTGCAGGGTTTTGCCTTCGGTAATCACGGGTGAGATTACGGAGGAGATTGAGACTGCTTGGGCGAGTACCAAGACCGCTGATAGGGAGCCTACAACCGCGATGAAGATGATGTATTTCTTTGCTGCGGAGGCGTATTGCAGGAGGCGCTTATCCAGGGGTTTCACTGACCACTCATTCTTTTGGGGACCAGGGTTATTCAATGATAGAACTGCGGGGCTAACTGTGCTCAGTTAGCCCCGCAGTACCCAGTTTTGTTTAGCCTTGGAGGAAGTTTGCTCCTAGGCGGATCTGCTTGGGGAGCAGACCTTGGCTGTCGCTTACGTCATTTGGTGAAATGCGCTTGCGGAATACCCAGTAGGAGTATGCCGTGTAAGCAAGAACGATCGGCACCATGATGATCGCAACGGTGATCATCACAACGAGGGTTGCGTGTGATGAGGACGCTTGTGCGATGGTCAGGGAGTATGCCGGGTCGATGCTGGACTTCATTACGTTCGGTGCCATTGCAACGAAGATGAAGGCCACGGCTCCTGCGATTCCAACGGAGGAAGCGAGGAAGGATGCTACCGACTTGTTCAGTGCCTTCTGCGACCATGCTGCGGAGGCGATGAGCGCGAGGGCTGCTACTACGAGCGGTAGCCATGCCCAGACCGAGCCTGCGTAGGCGAGGACTGCCCAGAGGGCCCAGACTGCTACGACGACTACTGCGGCGAGGGAGAGCTTGGAGGAGAGCGCCTCCGCGCGTTCCTGTACGGGGCCGCTGGTCTTGAGGGATAGGAACTGTGCGCCCTGGGAGAGGGCGAGTAGGAGCACTGCGAGGCCGCCGAGGAGCGTGAACACCGTGAGGAGCGAGAAGAATCCGCCCGTGAGGTGGTGTACGGAGTGTACGAGAACTTCGTCGGTGATCGGGGGTGCTACGGGTTCGAGGGTCATCGGGTCGACGACCTCGATCTTCATGCCCTGTACGAGGTTTGCAAATGCAACGCCGAACAGGAGGGGCACGCCGAAGCCGGTGACGGTGTGGAGCATGTCCCACGTCCTGCGCCACTTGACGGAGTCGATCATCTTGCGCCATTCGATCGCTGCGATGCGCAGGATGAGGAGCACGAGGATGACGAACAGTGCTAGGTACATGCCGGAGAACATGGTGGCGTACCACTCGGGGAATGCTGCGAAGGTTGCGCCGCCTGCGGTGAGGAGCCAAACTTCGTTTCCGTCCCAGTGGGGGCCGATGGTCTTAACGGCTTGTGAGCGTTCTTCGTCGTTCTTGGCGACGAAGGGAAGGAGTGCGCCGACGCCTAGGTCGAAGCCCTCGAGAATCATGTATCCAGTCCAGAGGACTGCGATGAGGACGAACCAAACGATACTGAGCCAATCCATTGTTTATTCCAACCTTCCTCAGTATCCGAACGACAGGTGAGTGTCTGCGGTTACTTCATTGTCCTTCACGCCGGGCACGTGCATGCCTTCGCGAGCCCAGCGGCGTAGGAGGAGGATCCAGATTACGCCGAGGACGCCGTATAGGACGGTGAAGAGAACCGTGGTCGTGAGCACCTGGCCAGCGGGTACGCTACCGGAGGCCGCGTACTCGGTGAGCTGTAGAACTCCACCTACCGGGTCCTGGTTCAAAGCGCCTGCAATGTTCGGGTATACAACCCACGGCTGGCGACCCATTTCGGTGAAGATCCAGCCTGCGGAGGCGCCGATGAACGGCCAGGGGAGGGAGAACAGTGCGAGGTGGGACATCCACTTTTGGCGGGCGATCTTGTCGCCGCGGTACCAGTAGAGGATGCCGATGCCAAGGAGTAGCGAGATGAGTCCGAGGGAGACCATCACGCGGAACGAGTAGAACGTCGGCATCGACGGCGGACGGAAGTCGTACTGGGCTGCGTCGCCGTAGCGGGAGGTGAACGACTCGTTCTGGTTCAGCATCTCTACCATGCGGTCCTGAATGTCGCGTACGCCTTCAACTTCTGCAGTGAAGGAGTTGTGCGAGAGGAACGAGGCGAGGCCGGGAACCGTGATGAAGCGGGTCATGTCGCCGGAGTCGTCGAGCGGACATTCGCCGAAGCCTGCAACGGTGAATGCTGCGCCTTCGGTGTCCATACAGATGCCTTCTGCTACAGCCATCTTCATCGGCTGTAGGTTTACCATTTCAACGCCCTGGAAGTGGCCGGTACCGATGGTGCCAAGGCCGCCGATGATGAGTGCCCAGGCGCCGAACTTGGCGATGGGCTTCCAGGTTTCGCGTGCCTCGCGCTCGCCAACTTCGCCGGCGCCGGCGGCACGTACTGTCCACCAAACCGCGATGGAGGCTACGAACGTGCCTGCAACGAATACGGAGGTGAAGAAGACGTGCGAGAAACCGAGGAATAGGACGGGGTTGGTAATGACCTCGAGGAAGCCCTGGGTGCCGTCAAGTTCTGCACGGCCGGTTTCAGGGTTGTAGAAAGCACCGACGGGATGCTGCATCCAGGAGTTCGCGCCCAGAATCCAGATAGCTGAGAGCGAGGAGCCGATTGCTACTAGCCAGATGGAGGCTAGGTGCATGCCCTTGGAGATGCGTCCCCAACCGAAGATCCAGAGTCCGAGGAACGTGGACTCCATGAAGAATGCTAGGAGGGCTTCCACTGCGAGAGGTGCGCCGAAGATGTCGCCGACGAAGCGGGAGTATTCAGACCAGTTCATGCCGAACTGGAACTCCTGCACGATGCCGGTGGCAACGCCTAGCGCGAAGTTGATGAGGAAGAGTTTCCCGAAGAACCGTGTTGCTTGGAGCCAGACCTCTTGACCGGAGCGATGCCACTTGGTCTGCATGATTGCAACCAGGAGGCCAAGGCCGATGGTCAGGGGGACCTGTAGGAAGTGGTAGACGGTAGTAATACCGAACTGCCACCGCGCCAGAAACACTGCATCGAGTGCTGCTGGGAGGACGGTCATATTTCCGCCTTTCCGGGTTTGTAGTTGTACGGTCGCCGCTTTTCGGCAACCTCTCATAGATCTCACAATAGGCGGTGATTAGGGCCTTTTGTCACAGATCTTTGATGCCATGCTGATTTTATCTGACAAAGCGTGCAAAAACTCAACCATGAAGTTGACCACATGACCGCGAGTCTGATAACGATTCGGTAAACTGCATAATTATTTTTGCAACAAGTTTGTTGTCTAAAAGTTTATCCGAAAAACTTCTGGTTGTTTTTGACGTTTGTTTCGAGTCAGAATATCGCGTGTTATGACATATTTCTCGACAGAAGGTGCGCACCGGTGACGCCGTGGGCCACAAGTTGTGCGATAATTCGAAAAGAAAAACTTTCGCCATACCGCGTAAGTGGCGTGAGCAGGTGACGTTTTCTCCCTGTTTTCGCGCCCGCGCCAGCCATTAGCGCGGCGCTACAAAGGTTTCCGCCCTAGTAAGGCGGCTTTCGCGAGTGCCTGGTATGAGGCCTCGTGCTAACTGGAGAAGGCTTGTGACAACAGAATTTAATGAAGAAGGTGCCCGGGGCGGGGAGGAAGTTTCACGCCCTGCGACCACGCTGACTTTCGGCGCCCCCGTTTTCTCGGGTGCGGATGAAAGTAAACACGCCGAGGTGCAAGGGACGAAGGTCCCCGTCGCTCCGGCAGCTACCCTTTTGTTCCAGGCTCCGCAGATCGTTCATCCGACTCCGCAAAGGGGCGAGGATGATTCGCAGGAGGAGTCGGAGCCCCGCCCGAAGCGCACTCGTTCGCGTCGTAGGGAGGAGCCGGAGGAAGAGGTCGACTCGCAGTCTTCTGATGACGGTGACTCCAAGGAGGATTCTGAGCCGACGGTTCGTAGGCGTAGGCGCAGGCGGACCTCAAGTAGTGAGGAGTCGGCCGATCATGATCTCACGGATGAGGTTGCGGGCGTTAAGGGGTCGACGAGGCTCGAGGCGAAGCGTCAGCGCAGGCGTGAGGGTAGGCGTGAGAATCGTCGCCGTCAGGTGGTAACCGAGTCGGAGTTCTTGGCAAGGCGCGAGTCTGTTAATCGCGAAATGATTGTGCGCGAGAAGAACGGGCTTAACCAGATCGCCGTTTTGGAAGACGGGATTTTGGTGGAGCACTACGTGGCTCGCCACACCCAGCAGACGATGGTTGGCAATATTTACCTCGGTCGCGTGCAGAACGTTCTGCCGTCGATGGAGGCTGCGTTTGTCGATCTTGGTAAGGGCCGCAACGCGGTGCTTTACGCGGGTGAGGTGAACTGGGAGGCTCTTGGTTTCCAGGGGCGTCCGCGTCGTATTGAGCAGGCGCTCAAGTCGGGCGACACGGTGCTCGTGCAGGTTACGAAGGATCCAATTGGTCATAAGGGCGCGCGTCTTACTTCGCAGATCACGCTTGCTGGCCGCTTCCTCGTTTTGGTTCCGGACGGTCAGATGACCGGCATTTCGCGTAAGCTCCCGGAGAAGGAGCGCACGCGCCTTAAGAAGCTCCTGTCGAAGATTGTGCCGAAGGATTCGGGCGTTATTGTGCGCACGGCTGCGGAGGGTGCAACGGAGAAGCAGCTTCGTGACGACGTGCAGAGGCTTCAGGCGCAGTGGGAAGAGGTTCAGCAGAAGCAGAAGAAGGGCCAGAAGGCTCCGATCATGCTTCGCTCGGAGCCGGAGCTCGCGGTTCGCGTTGTTCGAGACGTGTTTAATGAGGATTTCGCTTCGCTTACCGTGTCGGGTAACGGCGCGTGGAAGACGATTTACGACTACGTTTCGAAGCTTTCGCCGGATTTGAAGGATCGCCTCGTCCACTGGACGAAGAAGGAAGATGTTTTCAAGTCTCACCGCGTTGATGAGCAGCTTGCGAAGGCGATGGATAACAAGGTGTGGCTACCTTCGGGTGGTTCGCTGATTATTGATCGCACTGAGGCGATGACCGTGATCGACGTGAATACGGGCAAGTTCATTGGCTCGGGTGGCACGCTTGAGGAGACGGTCACGAAGAATAACCTCGAGGCGGCTGAAGAGATCGTTCGCCAGTTGAGGCTTCGCGATATTGGCGGCATCATCGTGATCGACTTTGTCGACATGGTGCTTGAGTCGAATCGTGACCTTGTGCTTCGTCGCCTGGTGGAGTCGCTAGGTCGAGACCGCACGCGTCACCAGGTCACGGAGATTACGGCGCTGGGTCTCGTTCAGATGACTCGTAAGCGCGTGGGTGAAGGCCTTGTCGAGGCGTTCTCGACGCCTTGCGCGTGCTGTGAGGGTCGCGGTTTTATCGTTCACTCCGAGCCGGTTGAGAAGGATAAGTCGGGTCACGCGATTGCTCCTAAGAAGCAGGAGAAGGCCGAGCAGCCTGCCGTGGAGGAGGATCCGAAGCACGATGAGGTTAAGGCCGCTCTAACGGCTATTGCTGCCTCGGCGGCGTCGAAGCACCAGGAGGGCGAGGAGGAGTCTGCTCGCCCGGAGAAGAAGCGTACGCGCAGGTCTCGAAAGGCTACGCGAGCCGCATCCGATGAGGCTAAGGCCGACAAGTCCGCCTGTGAGGAGCCCGCGGGCGAGTCGGAGTCTTCGCGCGATGAGCATACCCAGGATGCCGCGCAGCCCGCGCAGGGTGAATCTGTAGCGCAAGCGCAGGAGGAGCCTGCAAAGCAGGGCCAGAAGTCTGAGCGCGAGTCGGGCAGGCGCCGCGGGTCGCGCAGTGCACGCCGTGAGTCGAGTGCTCCGAGCGAGTCGAAGACTGAACAGGCCCCGGCGAAGGATGATTCTGCTGCCGAGGCGGAGGCGTCTGCGAAGGAGTCTGCCAAGGAGGAGGCTTCGCCTAGAACGGCGCGTAAGCGCGGTAGGCGGGCAGCCACTATGGAGATGGGTAAGCCCCAGATTAAACTTGATCTACCAGAGCCGGTGAAGACCGAGAAGATTGTTCGCCCAGCTGCGATAACTTTGGATCAGATTGAGCTTCCCGATGCTTCTGATCGGCCTGCGAAGAAGAGCCGCCGCGCGGTGATTTTGCAGCCGACTGATGCGGCTGAGGAAAATAGCTGATTACAAGCCGACACGCGCTCATTTGCGGTGGGGAATGCCACACGTATTTTGGGCGCATCAGCGGGTAAATAGTTTGATCGAAGTGCTCGAATCGAGTATTCTTGATCGTCGGTGCGCTTCTTAGAGCGCATAATTATTTTCGTAACCTATTAAGAGATGAGCAACAACGTGGTCTACGCGATCGTCAAGGCCGGCGGCCGACAGGAGAAGGTGTCCGTCGGTGATGTCGTCGTCGTCGACAAGTTGGCGGGAGAACCCGGCGATACCGTCGAACTCCAGCCCCTGATGGTGGTCGACGGCGATAAGGTCACCTCTGATGTTTCTGAGCTTGGCAACGTCAAGGTAACTGCCGAAATCGTCGCTCCTGCCAAGGGGCCGAAGATTTCGATCATTAAGTACAAGAACAAGACTGGCTACCGCAAGCGCCAGGGTCATCGTCAGCCGCTGACGACGATCAAGGTGACGGATATTAAGTAGTTGGTGATCCTGGAAGTTGTTCTTCTGGGACTGACAGAAAGAAGCTGAAAGATGGCAAGTAAGAAGGGACTCGGTTCTTCCAAGAACGGTCGCGACTCTAATGCCCAGCGTCTCGGCGTCAAGCGCTTCGGAGGCCAGTTCGTTAAGGCCGGCGAGATTCTTGTTCGTCAGCGCGGCACTCGCTACCACGCTGGAGACAATGTGGGTCGCGGCAAGGACGATACGCTGTTCGCACTCGTAGCTGGTGATGTTGAGTTCTCCAGCAAGCGCAATCGTCGCGTCGTGAGCGTGGTTGAGGCAGTTTCTGCCTAACTATTCTTCTAACTGGTGAGGGTGAGCGGGTTTCCGTTCACCCTCACAGTTTTATATTTAGGGTATTTTCTAGTTAATTGGTCTTTTTGATGGGGAGGGGCAATGTCGTCTTTTGTTGACAGGGTGACTTTGCATGTTACTGGCGGGAATGGTGGCCATGGTGCTGCGTCGATTCGCCGTGAGAAGTACAAGCCGCTTGGTGGCCCCGATGGCGGTAATGGTGGCCGCGGTGGTGACGTGATTCTGGAGGTCTCGGATCAGACGACGTCGCTGCTTAACTACCATCATGCTCCTCATCGGAAGGCGGGTAATGGCACACCGGGCCTTGGCGATAATGGTGATGGTAAGAACGGTGAGGATTTGGTGCTCCCCGTTCCTGCGGGCACGGTCGTGAAGTTGCCGGATGGCGAGTTGGTTGCGGATCTCGCCGAGGTTGGTATGCGCCTCATTGTTGCCGCGGGTGGCCGCGGTGGGCTTGGTAACGCGGCTCTGGCGTCGAAGAAGCGTAAGGCTCCCGGGTTTGCGTTGAAGGGTGAGCCGGGTGAGGAACGCACGATCATCCTGGAGCTGAAGTCGGTTGCCGACGTGGCTCTGGTTGGTTTCCCTTCCGCGGGTAAGTCGTCGCTCATTGCGGCGCTTTCGGCTGCGCGTCCGAAGATTGCGGACTACCCGTTCACTACGCTGGTTCCGAACTTGGGTGTTGTGGAGGCGGGCGAGACTCGCTACACGATTGCCGACGTGCCGGGTCTGATTCCGGGCGCTTCGGAGGGTAGGGGACTCGGTCTTGAGTTCTTGCGTCACATTGAGCGCTCGGCGGTTATCGTGCACGTGCTTGATGCTGCGACGTTCGAGAATGATCGCGACCCTGTTTCTGATCTTCGCACGATTGAGGAGGAGCTCCTTAAGTACAGGTCGGATTTGGGTGAGCTGGAGGGGTATGTGCCCCTTGGCGAGCGTCCGCGCGCGATTGTGGTGAATAAGATCGACGTGCCTGATGGGCGCGATATGGCGCAGATGCAGGCCGAGGAGCTGAAGGAGTTTGGCTGGCCCGTGTTTGAGGTGTCGGCGGTGACTCACGAAGGCTTGAGGGAACTGTCGTTTGCGCTGGCGAAGATGGTTGAGGATCATCGCGCAACGCTACCGGAGCCGGAGGAGAAGCCGGTCGTGCTACGTCCGACGCCTATCGGTGGGTTTGAGCGGGACGAGCCGATCACGGTTCGTAAGGTTTCGCACGCGGGTCAGGATTTGTTCCAGGTACGCGGTCGCCGGCCGGAGCGTTGGATTTTGCAGACTGATTTTGCAAACGATGAGGCGGTTGGTTATTTGGCTGATCGTCTGGCTCGCGCGGGTGTTGAGGATTTGCTTGCGGAGGCCGGTGCGCTTCCGGGTGATCCAGTGGTTATTGGCGCGATTGAGGATGGCGTGATCTTCGATTGGGAGCCGACAATGCAGACGGGTGCTGAGCTTCTCGGCCCGCGCGGCACCGATATGCGCCTTGAGGAGAGCCTGCGTCCGACTCGTAGAGAGAAGAAGGCGCGTTTCCATGAGCGTATGGATGCGAAGCAGGCTGCCCGCGACGAGCTCTGGATGGATCGTGAGGCCGGAGTCTGGACTGATCCGGACGAGTAACGTAAGACGGCTTGCCTTGCAGGCGCGCGGGCGCGCCCCTGGGTTTAATATGGGGGCGTGCGCTCGCGAGGTGGCTGGCGCTCCTTTTGGGATTGTTGGTGGTTGCTGTTGCGAAACGATGTTGTGAGGCATAGGCCGTCGATTGGCGTGATGGGTGGTACGTTTGACCCGATCCATCATGGGCACTTGGTTGCGGCGTCGGAGGTTATGGACGTTTTCAACTTGGATCAGGTTGTTTTCGTGCCTACTCAGATGCAGCCGTTTAAGGCAGGAAGGCGTGTTACGTCGGCGGAGCATCGTTATTTGATGACGGTTATTGCTACGGCTTCGAATAATAGGTTTACGGTGTCTCGCGTGGATATTGATCGTGGGGGCACGACTTACACGATTGATACGCTCAACGATATTCGTCGTATGCGTCCGGATGCTGACTTGTTTTTTATTACGGGCGCGGATGCGTTGCAGCAGATTTTGACGTGGAAAGATTCGGACAAGTTGTTCGAGATGGCGCATTTTATTGGCGTGACGAGGCCGGGGCACGAGTTGAATGCGGAGGGATTGCCTCCGTCTGCGGTGTCGCTGCTTGAGGTGCCGGCGATGGCGATTTCTTCTACGTCGTGTCGTACGCGCGTGAGGGAAGGTAAGCCGGTTTGGTATTTGGTGCCAGATGGTGTGGTGCAGTACATCGATAAGTATGGCCTGTATCGTGATTAGTGTTCTTTAGTTTTTGTTTGGGAAGAGTGGTTGATTTTGGAGTTGAACGAGTCTACGCGGGGCTTTGTTGAGGTTGCGGCTAAGGCTGCTGTCGATAAGTTGGGGATTAACCCGGTTGCGATTCTTGTGGGGGAGCGGCTCGCGTATTCTGACGTGTTTTTGATTGTGTCTGCGGAGAGTGCTCGTCAGGTGCAGGCGATTGTCCGTGAGGTGACGGATAGGGTTTTGGAGGCGGGTGGCCATCGTCCGCGTGTTGAGAGCGGCGAGGAGTCTTCGTGGGTTTTGATGGATTTTGGCGATTTCGTGGTTCACGTGCAGTTGGATGAGCAGCGTGAGTTTTACGCGTTGGAGCGTTTGTGGGCGGATTGTCCGGTGTTGGAGCTTGAGGTTGAGCCTGTTCGATGAGTAGTTCTAAGCCTGTTTCTCGGATTGTGTTTGTTCGTCATGGTCAGACGGATTTTAATGCGGGTGGCCGTGTTCAGGGGCAGATCGATATTCCTTTGAATGAGGAGGGGCGTGCTCAGGCGAGGGCTATGGGCCCGGTGGTTGCCGCGTTGGAGCCGACCCTAGTTGTGGTGTCGGATTTGTCGCGGGCTGTGGATACTGCGGCTGAGATTGTGCGGCATGTTGATGTGCCTTTGGTGTTGGATGAGCGTATTCGTGAGCGCGATTTCGGCGTGTTTGAGGGTATGAGCCGCGACGAGATGGTTGCGCAGCATCCGAATTGGTTTGATGAGTGGCGTACGACGGGTGATTGCACGTCGGCCGGTGTTGAGACTCGCGTGGCTGTGGGGGAGCGGTTTGCCGAGGCTGTTTTAGAGCATGTGGCTGGTGAGCCGGGCACGTACGTGTTTGTGTCGCACGGGTCGGCGATCACTCAGGCTATGACGCAGTTGCTCGGGCTTTCGCCTGATTCTTGGGCGGGTTTGAGGGGCCCGGATAATTGTCATTGGTCGATTTTGGAGAGGGCTTCGCGGTTTCCGAATTGGCGCGTGGTTGCGCATAATGTTGGAGCGTGAGCCTTAGCACAGGTGGCCGGTTTGGTTTGGGCGCGCCTTGTTCGGTATAGTTAGTTGTTGTCCAAAGGGGCTATGGCGCAGTTGGTAGCGCGCTTCCATGGCATGGAAGAGGTCAGGGGTTCGAATCCCCTTAGCTCCACTACAGGGCGCTCATTTTGATTTAAAGTGAGCGCCCTTTTTCATGCTGACTGAAGCATAGGCTTGAGGTGAACATGACCCCCGTACCAGTGTTCGATCAACCAACGATCATGGCTGGCAACGATGAGGGTGCCTCGCCAATTGCGTAGTGCGCCCTCGAGCGTGTGCATCGTTTCAAGGTCAAGATAATTGGTCGGTTCATCGATGATGAGCACAGTTGGGTGAGTGGCTAGTGCGAGTGCAAGTTGTGCGCGGCGTTGATTTCCTTCTGATAAATCCGCGATAGGAGTTCTCCACATAGACGGATGCAGGA
>JAUNLN010000046.1 GCA_030532245.1 Actinomycetaceae bacterium | reverse complement strand
ATCTACTGAAACATTTACTAGAACATACTGGAACACCTACTGGAAAGTACTGGAACATTGTTACAGTAGATTTTCCGTCCGATGGGCTGCCCCCATCGCACCCTCCTAGCGGCTTGCCTCCAATGCTTGCAGGCGCTCCAGCGTGCCACTTTCCTCAAACTCGCGAGCCATCGCCGGCGCCAACGTGCCTGAGAACGTACTCGTCAAATGGTTGTTATCCATGTAAACGTACATGTCACCCATAATCGCCGGACACCAATCCCCCGGACACAGCGTGCCCGACAAATCCACAAACCCGAACTCCAACGACGATTCCATCTGCCGGATCCGAGGCAGACTCTCCGCATATATGCTCTCCCTCGAGCCACCGCACTCCGACACGTCCCCGCCGCCAGCAGCACACTCAAACTGATCCGACGCAAACCTCGGATTATCCCTCACGCCAACCGCGAAAATCCCCGCCTCATTCAGCGTCGCCACGAAATCCTCAGCCCCAGCAACCACATAATCCGGCCCCCTCGACGAACCCGCAGTCGCCAAAAGCACCACCACATCCGGGCGCGCAACCTCAGTCAACCAGCGCACAGACTCCTCATACCAAGCCACACAAGTCTCATCAGCCGTCGACTCCGTCGCAATACCACAACCGCCCATCAACAGGGCCGCAGCATTCCACCCCTCATCCTCCGCAACCTGCTCAAACGCCGGAAGATACTGCTCCATATGCGAATCGCCCCAAAGCACCACATTCAAACCGCCCGCATCAGCCTCCAACCGCTGACGGCACGAATTCGCGTGATTCGCCGCCTTCCCAAAATCCGGGTAACCCGCAAACTCTCCCACACACTCAAACGGGTAAGCCGCCCACTCCTTCCCAATATCCGCAATCGCAGGAATCGGCTCAATCCCCTCACGCACCCTATTGAGCGTCTCATCGCCAGACACCTCCAACGCGAGAGCACCCATATACGGCTCCAACGCGCCCTCATCGGTCGCGTCAGCCTCGGCATCTTCAAGCTGCCCCGCCTCATACGTGGCGACCGACAGCTCCCTATCCATCCACGCGCCAGCCCCCGCGAACACCATCGACCCAGCCGCAACCGACGCGCTCACCACACCCAGCTTCCGCCACGCCGACACGTTAATCCGCGGGCTCACCCTCACCGGCGTATCCACACTCACCGTGAGCGCAATCGCCACAAGCATCGACACGCCAGACAGGAAGATGCCCATCGGAATCGACATCGCATCAGCCTCCAACGCGGCAAGAGTAATCACAAAAATCGGCCAGTGAACCAAGTACAGGGCGTACGAGTTATCACCCACGTAGACGAGCGGACGCCACGACAGCGCGTGCGCCACCGACCTTGAGGAGGTTTCTTTACGCGCAAACAAGAGCATGAACGCAGCACCCAGCATCGGGGCGAGCGCAGCCGGGCCGGGGTACGTGCCGATCGAAACAAGGCCAAACACGACCACCACGCCCACACCGAGCCAGCCGAGCATAGTGCTAACGCGGTTGCTCACGCGAATCCACGGCTCCACAATCGCAACAATGGAGCCGATTGCGAACTCCCAAATGCGCGAGCGCGTGTCGAAGTAGTAGAGGCTGTTGGAGCCGTCCGCGAACTTCACGAGGAGCCACGCGAGCGATGCGACCGCGAGAACGCTAAACACGAGGAGGGCGAATTTGCGCACGTTCCAGCCCGCACGTTTGGCGATGTGCGCGACGATCCAGACGATGAGGGGGAACAGCAGGAAAATCTGGCCCTGCATAGACATCGACCAAAGGTGCATGAGCGGCGAATCGAGCGCCGTGTTGCCAGCGAAATAGTCGACGGACTGCGACTGCAAATACCAGTTTTGGTAGTAGAACAGGCTCGCCCACGACTGGTTCAGAATCTCGAGCCAACGAGTTTTCGGCAAGAACACGACGGTTGCCGCGAGCACCGCAACCATGGTTACTGCGAGCGGGGGGAGGAGGCGTTTGAAAATGTGCACCCAACGCTCCCAGAAGGGTTGCACGCTGCCGCGCTCGGCCCTCCTCACGAGTGAACCCGTCAGCAGGTACGCCGACACCATGATGAAAACGTCAACGCCGATCGGCGATCCAACGTGCCACGCGTGATACAGCAACACCTGCGCGATTGAAAGCGCGCGAAAACCCTGAATTTCCGCTCTAAAGTTCACTCTTTGTTCACTCACGCGTTAAAGCTATCAAAGATTCGGAAGGGCCGATAACGGAAGCTATCAGGCTAGCGCTACAGCCAGCACCGGCTTGACGTGCGTCAAGGCGCGGCCGAAAGGAAGCGAGTTTACTGATA
>JAUNLN010000005.1:6178-86617 GCA_030532245.1 Actinomycetaceae bacterium | reverse complement strand
TCGGCTCCTCCGTCACCTGCGTCGTCGCAACGGTAGTAGGCGGGCTCGTCGGCTCGGCAGCACCCGTCTCACCACAGGCCACCAAAGTGAAGGTGCTCAGGCTCAATACCGATAGAGCACCGATCAGTCGCGGGGAGCACTTCATCTAAACCCACTCTCAGCCACAAGTACCGTACTCAAAGCTCACAGGTGTCCCCTATCCTCAGAAAACTCCCCTTACTTTCACGCCGCCCCACCCGGCTTTTAGCGCGGTGTTTAGGTGCGGTGTTTAGGTTCCGGGTGTTTTGGTGAGTGAGAAGATTGGTTTCCTCACTTCGAAAGTCCTGGATTCACTTTGCGTGGTGTGCTGATTGTTTAGCGAGAAAGTAACACCAGCAACAGACACGTCAGCATCCCAAGTAGTCGTCACCCGAATACTGGTGTTCCCCTCACCCGCGTAGTTCCACGTGATCGTCTCATTCGGATACGGAAGACCATTTTCGCTTGTGGTGAGGGTGGAGTCAGAACCATTAGGATCATTGAACTCAAAACGATGCTCGCGAACCCGCCAAGTAACAGTGACATTAAAACCGTCAACAACTTGACTGCTCGTCGGCGCCTCACCAGTCATGTAAACAATGGTTGGCACACCAGAATAAACCCACTCTTTATTCGGCTGAACATTAAGCTGCATGCCACCAGGCTGTGTTTGACTTACTGCTTGCGCTGCAAGAGCACCAAGATCTACCGTGCGATACGTTTCTTCACCACCAGCGGGCGCTTCCGCTACAGCCGCTTGAATATTCCCAGTGAGAGGGTCATAGCACAGCAGGTGCGTGTAATCGCGAAGCTGACCGGGCCCACACGGCTGCAGCGTATCCCAAGCCCTGTCCCCACCGGACTTCAAAGTAACCCGATTATCCCCTTTAATGCCCACATCAAAAATGCCGAAATAAGGAAAAATCGGAGAGCTAACGAAGGAATCAGTTTTGGTGGTCTCCCCATGAGGCGCACGGGGGTCATTCGGAGTTGCTGTCGCACTGTTTGCGATAGACAAGGCCAATGTCAAAGCGTATAAAACAACCTTTGTAATGCAGTGGTTATTCACCGTAGACCTCCTCGTAGTCTACGAAGTCGCCATCAGATGCAATCCACCCGTCTTTCCAGACGAGCTCCGCACCTCCGAGATATTTATCCGCTGGCATGACCGATTTCTCTCCGGTACCACCATCTACGTATGTGTACTCAGATATATAGATGGTAACTTGAGTCCCATACTCCGCCTCAGGATGTTCCCCTCCATCTACACTGCCATTCACGACCATGTCATCGAAGTAATATCCCACGTAGTAAGAGTCGGTCTCGTTTAACCAGTCAATCAAATCGACGCACTTACCCAAGAACTCCGAATCAGGAAGCATTATGTCTTCCAACGGCTTTGAATCCCGAATCGACATTGAATACGCATACACGTCCAGAAAATAGGTTGTGAACGCTTGCGCCCCAAGCAACGAGTGTTCGTGCGCCTCCGGCGGCATTTCCGGGACCGGGTGCGGGTACAGCACATCATTCGGAGGGACCGTTGGTTTTACCGTCGTCGGCTCCTCCGTCACCTGCGTCGTCGCAACGGTAGTAGGCGGGCTCGTCGGCTCAGCGGCACCAGTCTCACCACAAGCCGCCAACGTAGCAGCACTCAAGCTCAATACCGCTAGAGCGCCAATCAGTCGTGGGGAGCGCTTCATTTAAACCTACTCTCGGTCACAAGTGCCAACACTCACAAAGTACTTCAAACAAATACCCGAGAAAAGACAATCTCAATACCTGGGGAAAACTCCGAAACAATCCACAAGCCCAGATTCAATGAGCTACACAAAAGTCCCAAAACGCCAATATTAAGATCAGCTTTTGGCAAATCTACCTCCAGCCTAAAGTCACGTAACCACCATCAGCACACAACAAACCCCGCAGATTCCACCACGACTTCCTGTCAGGATTCCCTGCATCACCTGGATACCTAACGCGGAAACCTGTTACCCATCACCATAAACATCCTCATAAGAGCCGAATGCACCTCCAGTGACTACCCATCCATCATCGCGCCAAGCGATTTCCGCACCACCTAGCACTCTCTCGGGAGGGAGCACTTCCTCCTCTCCAGTCTCGCCATTTACATAGGTATATTCAGCGACATAAACCGTGACTTGGGTTCCGTATTCGGCATCAGGGTGATTACCACCGTCTAGACTTCCGTTCACAACCATGTCCTCGAAGTAATAGCCGACATAATAGGAATCGGTCTCGTTCAACCAGTCAATCAACTCTACGCATTGCCCCAGAAACTCTGAGTCCGGCAGCATTATTTCTTCAAGAGGCCGAGTATCACGAATCGACATCGCATAAGCGAAAGTCTGGAGAAAATACACGGTGAACGCCTGTGCTCCCAGAACCGAGTGTTCGTACGCCTCGGGAGGCATCTCTGGAACAGGGTAAGGATACAACACGTCGTGGGGAGGGACTGTTGCCCGTACGGTTGTGGGCTCATCGGTCACTTCGCTCGTAGCCGCTGCAGGCAAACTATCCTCTTGTCTCTGTGGCTCAGGTATCGCAGCTGTACCGCACCCAGATAGAGCAAGAGCACCCGCCCCGAGGACAACAAACAATTTCAAAGAACCCGAAACTAGCCCCCACGCCTCATTCATTCCCATATACCTCCTCCCAATCACGGAAGTTAGCTTCGGAGACTATCCATCCCTCGTCCCACAACACCTCTGTGGCGCCGATGATACGTTCAGCTTCCATGGATATCTCTGTACCACTCTCACCATTCCAAAACGTATATTCAGGAACGTCTAAAGAGAGCTGAGTCCCCCACTCAGCGTCAGGGTTGTCTTGAGCAGGCATGCTGCCGTTAACACGAATATTCTCAAAGTTGTAGCCGACGTAATAGGATCGTTGGTTCCTAATCTCTTCCAAGAAGTCGACGGTTTTTGTCAGGAACACGGAGTCCGGCAGCATGATGTCTTGCAGCGGTTGTGGATCACGCATTGACACCGCGTAAGCGTAAGTCTGGAAAAAGTAAACCGTGAATGCTTGGGCTCCCAACAAAGAGTGTTCGTACGCCTCGGGAGGCATCTCTGGAACCGGGTGCGGGTACAGCACATCATTCGGAGGGACCGTTGGTTTTACAGTCGTCGGCTCCTCCGTCACCTGCGTCGTCGCAACGGTAGTAGGCGGGCTCGTCGGCTCGGCAGCACCCGTCTCACCACAGGCCACCAAAGTGAAGGTGCTCAGGCTCAATACCGATAGAGCACCGATCAGTCGCGGGGAGCACTTCATCTAAACCCACTCTCAGCCACAAGTACCGTACTCAAAGCTCACAGGTGTCCCCTATCCTCAGAAAACTCCCCTTACTTTCACGCCGCCCCACCCGGCTTTTAGCGCGGTGTTTAGGTGCGGTGTTTAGGTTCCGGGTGTTTTGGTGAGTGAGAAGATTGGTTTCCTCACTTCGAAAGTCCTGGATTCACTTTGCGTGGTGTGCTGATTGTTTAGCGAGAAAGTAACACCAGCAACAGACACGTCAGCATCCCAAGTAGTCGTCACCCGAATACTGGTGTTCCCCTCACCCGCGTAGTTCCACGTGATCGTCTCATTCGGATACGGAAGACCATTTTCGCTTGTGGTGAGGGTGGAGTCAGAACCATTAGGATCATTGAACTCAAAACGATGCTCGCGAACCCGCCAAGTAACAGTGACATTAAAACCGTCAACAACTTGACTGCTCGTCGGCGCCTCACCAGTCATGTAAACAATGGTTGGCACACCAGAATAAACCCACTCTTTATTCGGCTGAACATTAAGCTGCATGCCACCAGGCGTGGTCTGCGCCGCCGCCTGCCCAGCGATAGCACCCAGATCAACCGGGCGGTACGCAGGTTCACCCGCGGCGGATGATTCCTCCGTAACCGCCTGAATACTGCCCGTCACTGGATCAAAACAGAGCATGTGCGCACCATCATGCGGCATACCAGGCATACAAGGCGTCAACGTATCCCCAGCCAACGGACCACCAGAATCCAACGTAACCTTGTAACCATTCTTCACACCAAGATCGTAAATACCGTAATAAGGGAAGATTGGTGACTGTCCGGCCTCCGTCCCAAAATGGAGATTAGATCCGTGCGGTTTGCGGTGTTCATCAGATGGTGTCGCAGGAGCTCCTGGGTACGGCAAGCCAATCAACAGGAAGGGGATTAGGATCCGCACGAGTATTCCACTACTCATTGTAGACCTCGCTATACTCAACGAAATCCCCTTGAGAGACTACCCAACCATCACGCCACACAACTTCTGCAGCACCCAGATATCGCTCGGCAGGAACCACATCCTGCACGCCGCTTTCACCATCTACGTATGTGTACTCAGGGATATTTATGGTGACTTGAGTTCCGAACTCGGCTTCGGGATGCTGCCCACCTTGAAGTGTTCCATTCACAACCATGTCATTGAAGTGGTAGCCCAGATAATACGAATCCGTTTCGTTCAGCCAATCAATATTATCTGTAACCGCAATCAAGAACTCTGATTCAGGCAACATGATGTCCTTCAACGGTTGTGCATCCCGGATCGACATGGCGTACGCGTATGTCTCCAAGAAGTAGACCGTAAAAGCTTGCGCTCCGAGAACCGAGTGTTCGTATGCCTCCGGCGGCATTTCCGGGACCGGGTGTGGGTACAGCACATCATTCGGAGGGACCGTTGGTTTTACAGTCGTTGGCTCCTCCGTCACCTGCGTGGTTGCAACGGTAGTAGGCGGGCTCGTCGGCTCGGCGGCACCCGTCTCACCACAAGCCGCCAACGTGGTAGCACTCAGGCTCAATACCGCTAGAGCGCCAATCAGTCGTGGGGAGCGCTTCATTTAAACCTACTCTCGGTCACAAGTGCCAACACTCACAAAGTACTTCAAACAAATACCCGAGAAAAGACAATCTCAATACCTGGGGAAAACTCCGAAACAATCCACAAGCCCCCAACCTTTCAGCTATACGAAACCCCCAAGCCGAAAGAAACAAGCCAGCAGGCCTGGACCTCCCGCAAACACGGGTTTTCCGCACCAACCCGGCGAAATCCAGTGGCCACCAAAACCTCAACCAACCAGACAAACACCACAAACCAGCAACCCTAGGCACGCCTCAAGCTACGCCCTCAAAAATCTGGCACTATGTAGCTGAGTATTCCCATCCGAACTACTCGGAGCGAAGACAGGTGGAAACAAAATGAGCGGACGCCCAGAATCACGCGATTACCCAAGTAATCAATGGCAACACAACGCCAACCAATTCCACCAAAACACCCAAAACACGAACGCCAACGGGCAACCCCGAAACCCCAGACAACCCGGCAACAACAGGCAATCCTGGAGCTACCAAGCACCCAAATCCCCCTGGGAAAACCAGCAGAACTGGAACCGCGCCAACACCAACACCTACCAAGACGCCTACCAGCGCACCCAAAACACGAACCCCAACAGTTCATCCACCTACCAAAACGCGTTCCACCAAGCCCAAAACCTCTTCCAACGACTCCAAAACCAGACCGGCACCGACACCCCACCCAGAAGCCGAAGCGTCGCAGGCGTACTCGGCATCATCGTCGGCGCCTTCGGAGCACACAACTTCTACCTCGGCAGATACCAAATCGCGACCGTCCAACTCGCCCTCACCGTCGGCAGCCTCTTCAGCTTCGCCCCCTTCATAGCCGCATGGGGCATCTTCGAAGGCATCATGTACCTCACCAGCAACACGCCACGCTGGCAAGTCGACGGGTGGAACCGCCCCCTCCTCCCCTAACCCCACACACGACAAAGGCCTCGCAAACGCGAGGCCTTCACTCAACAACACCCAAAATCACGAAACAATCTTCAGCCCCGCAACTCCGGCCACAATCATCAAAATAAACACAACCTTCAACAGCGACAAAGACTCAGTGCCCGCAACAACCGCCCACGTCACCGTCGCAGCCGCACCAATCCCCACCCAAACCGCGTAAGACGTGCCCACCGGCAAATCCCTCAACGCCAAAAACAAGCCACCCACCGACACCAACGTGCCAAACACAAACGCCGCAACATTCACAAGCGTAAGCGCTCCCCCAGCCATACGATCCAACGCCGACGCCCACACCGACTCAAACAACGCCGACACAATCAACAAAACCCAAGCCATCAACCTCTCCTAACCAAGCCCACGCGCGCGGCACTCACAGCCCGTACAACTCACCCTCAAAAATCGCGCGCACCTCATCACTCGTCACCGCAAAAATCGCCGACATCAACGTCGTACACGAATCCGACGAATCACCCCAAGAACGCACCGTATCCACCGCGATACGCGCCACCTCCTCCATGTCCCAACCGTACGCACCAGCCGAAATCGCCGGAAACGCGATCGTATGAGCACCAATCTGGGCGGCAAGATCAAGCGAATTCCTAAACGCCGACTCCAACAAATACGGATCGTCCTGACCCGCATGCCTATTCGGCCCAACCGTATGAATCACCCAACTCGCAGGCAAATCATAACCGGCCGTCGCCACCGCCTGACCAGTCGGCAAACCATCAGGCAACTGCGTACTACGAATGTGCCTGCACTCCTCAAGCAACCCCGGCCCAGCCGCCCGATGAATCGCCCCATCCACGCCCGAACCACCAAGCAGCGACGAATTCGCCGCATTCACAATCACGTCCACATCAAGCGTCGTAATATCCGCAACCTCTACACTGATCCGCATCTTGGCACCTCCACGCACCATTCAACAACAAACTACATCCACTACCAACAACAGCCCCGCCACCCACGGCATTTCGCCAGGCGCCTCACAACAACTTCGATTTAGGAGGCACCAGCACCCACATACAGCAAAGTGCGGGCAGCAAACGCTACCCGCACTCCACAGCTGACAACTACCGAGCCCAGCTCAGTAGCACCTAGAGGCTACCCTAAGGAGCCTCAGTCGGCTCGGTAGTCGGTTCCTCACCGCCGGCAGGCGGCGCCTCCACGGTGAGCTCATCCGGACTCATCCCAGCATTCGCGTCAAGCTCGTTTTGCAGGCGAAGCGCCTGCTCGAGCGAGCTTTGCAAAGTCTGCTGCTGCTTACCGTACTCAGCCCAATCGCCAGCCTTCATTGCCTCCTCACCGGCAATGATCGCGTCACGAGCCTTCTGCAGTGCGGCAGTGAGCTTCTGCTGAGTCGTCAGGTCAAGATCCTCACCATCCGACGTTCCCTCACCCTGCGCGGCACCATCTGCAACCGAAGCAGCAGAATCGCCCTTAAACGTCATATCCAGTGCGCCCTCGAGAGTTTCGTGGAAGCCCACCGAATCACCGAACGCCGTCATGACCTTACGCAAGACCGGGTACTTCGTAGAACCCGTACCCTGCAAGTAAACCGGCTGCACGTAAAGCAGGCCGCCACCAACAGGCAGCGTGAGGAGGTTACCGAGGATCACCTCAGAACCCTCCTGGTCCATCAGGTTCAACTCACGCGCAATCTCAGCGTTCGCATTGAAGTTGTTCTGCACCTGACCCGGGCCCGGAACCGTCGTCGACGAGGGCAGTGCAAGCAGACGCATCTTGCCATAACCCTCACGGACCTTACCCGCCTCAGAACCCGTCTCCGAATCCACCGCGAGGAAGCCCGCCATCGGCTCACGATCCGCGCGGCCACCCGGCACAAACACGGAAGTGAGCGAGAACTCAGCGCTCTCCTGGCCCGGCATCTGCATCGTCAAGTAGTACGGCGGCTGCACCGGAGTGGAACCATCCACGTTGCGCACCGAAGTCGGGTTCTCAGACAGCCTCCAACGGTCACCACCCGTGTAGAAGTCGCCCGCCTCCTGCACGTGGTACGCGGCAAGCAGCGACCTTTGAACCTTGAACAGATCCTGCGGGTAACGCAGGTGAGCCATCAAATCACCCGAAATATCGGCAATCGGCTTTACCTGGCCGGGGAACGTCTTCATCCACGACTGGAGGATCGGATCCTCCTCATCCCACTGGTAAAGATCAACCGAACCGTCATACGCATCCACAACAGCCTTCACCGAGTTACGCATGTAATTCACGTCCGGCTGCGCCGCGTACAGCGCCGAATTCCTCGTCGACGCATCAGCTGTTGCCGCCGAAACATTCACGTGCTGCGCGTACGGGTAGTAATCCGAAGTCGTGTAAGCATCCACGATCCAAACAAGACGCTTCGGAGTGGAGGGATCCCCATCCATATCCACGACAGCCGGATACGGCTGACGGTCAAGCGTCAAGTACGGGGCGACCTTCGACACGCGAAGCGCCGGGTCACGGTCGTACAGGATCTGCGACTCATCATTGATCTGAGACGCGAAGAAAATGTTCGTCGACTGGAACTTAATCGCGTACAGGAGCTTGTTGAAGAAGTTACCAATCGAAGGGCCGCCATCGCCATCAAACGTCGTCGGCACCTGACCGCCAGACTGCTCGTCCGGGTAGTCAAGCTCTAGCGGATCCGCCCCCTCAGGCGCACCAACAATCGAGTACTCCGGAGAGTTCGGCGAGAAGTAGACGCGCTGCTCATACTCGCCAACATCGCCAGAAGACGGGATTCCATCTTCCCACCACTGCGGCTCACCCTTCGAATCAACACGGTTACCGTACGCTGCAACAATGCCGTAACCGTGCGTGAAGATCGTGTGGCGGTTAACCCAGTTCTGCTCGTTCGTGTCGAGACCCTCAAGGTCGATCTCACGAACGGCGATCACCGTGTCACGCTTTTGACCATCAATCTCGTAGCGGTCGACGTGGAGCTGATCCTCAAACGTGTAGTACGAGCGGGACTGCTTCAACTGGCGAACCGTGGGCGAAATAATATCCGGATCGATGAGACGAATCTGCTGAGTCGAAGCCGCGTCGTCACGCAACTGGCCAGGAGCCGTATCAGTACGCGCAGCGTAGGTCTGCATCTCCACATCCTCAATACCGAACGCGGAAAGAGTCGCATCAATATTGCGCTGAATGTACGGCGACTGCAGGGCACGCTCATTCGGACGCACCTTGAACTGCTGGATCAAAGCCGGGTACGCGACACCAAGCACGAGCGCAGAAACAACCGTGACGGCAACGCCCGCCGCTGGCAAATGCCAGGTTCCCTTAAACGCGGCAACAACGAAAAGAACAGCAACCAAAACGGAAATGACCGCAAGGATCATCTGCGAGGGAATGTAAGCATTCACCTCGGTGTAAAGGGCACCGTCGGACGGCGAGCCCATCGTCTCCACGAGAGCACGGTACGGGGCGATCCAGTAGCGAAGGCCCACGACAACCGACACGATCGCGGCGAGAATACCCACCTGGCGGCGAGCCGGCTTCGTCACCCTAAACCTAGGCGCAACCACAATCGCGCCCACGAGGTAGTGGACGATGATGGCCGCAATGAGGCTCACTACGAACACGGTCGTGAAGAGCGACAGAGCCATCTTCAAAATCGGGAGGGTAAACACGTAGAAGGAAATGTCCGTGTTGAACTGCGGATCCGCCACCCCGAACGGAGTGCGGTTAATCCACATGACGATCTGACGCCAATCCGTAGCCAGACCAATACCCGTGAACAAACCGATGACGAGCGGAACGCCCCAGAACACCAAGCGGCGAATCGATCGGAGGGCCTCACGGTACTGCGCGAGATTATCGCTATCCGCACTGACTGCCCTCGGCCGCTTCTTGTACGCCCACGTCATATTCAAGCCAACGATAGTGCCATTTACTACCGTCGCCGTTACGACAATCGCAAGAATCGCCAACCACTTGGTCCACAAAACTCGCTGAGCTTCCAGCTGGTTAAACCACAGCACTTGCGTCCAGAGCTCGGACGCCTGATAGATCAAAAGTGCAAGAACCGCCAGCACTAAAATTGTTATCCTGAATGGGGTCATCCCCTTCTTCTGCGGGGGTTCAGGCCGCTGTGGCTCTGATGGCTCTGGAAAACCTTGAAATGGGAAACCGCTCACGATTTTCCTCTCGAAAACTTGACAATTTTGTATACAACTCGTCCAGTCTATCGATTGGCACGCCATAAGGCACACGGTGATAATTGGAGGGATCAAGGGTGCATCCAAGCTGGCAACCACCTCATGCGGCTACGGTGCCACCCGAAGGTTGGACAAGGAAAGTGGACACCATGCTTGAACAAACAGTAGACGGCGCATCCGAAACCGCTGCTAACGCCTCATCGGCAGGCAGTGAGGCGAAGAATCCCGTAACCGCCGCGCAACTCGGCCTCACCCAGGCCGTATTCGAGATCGAAAGGTCGGCCTCCGCGCTCGGTTGGGATCGTGCTTCGACGGTTTACGCGCTCGTACCTACAAAATCCCTGCTAGAGCTTGAGGAGCTACCCGCAGACATGCGCCAGCAACTCGAAGCCGGCTGGGATGGTAGCGAGCACACACTTACCGCAGTTATCCAAGAGGATCTTCCCGGCGAAGACCTTGAAGACACGCTCGCTCAGCTTGGTTGGCCCGAATCGGTGGTTGGCGCGGCGGTTGCAACCGAACGCGTGATGGTTCCGCCGGAGGCTGAGGCTGAAGCTCCCGAGGATCCAACCGAAGCCGTCGAGTTCTTTGCAAACCACCCCGACCGCGACGAAGTACGCATCGTTGCCGGCGTACTTCGCACCGGCGAGTCTTGGTGCGCGATTCGCGCCCGCTCGCACGACAACGACGACGAGGTGGCAGAAGGCTCCAACCTCGTGCCGAGCCTAGTTGAGGCTCTCTACACCACATTCCTCTCCGCAGACGAGCGTAACTCCGGCGGCGGATGCGGCTCCGGATGCTCGTGCGGTTCCGGAGGCTGCGGTAGCGGCGGATACGACGAGGACGACGAAGAATGCCAGGGTTGCGGCCAGTGCGACCACGGCCATGACCACTAAACGCTCGCACCCAGCGCTAGCGTTCGACCCGCAGCGGCGTTTGAAAACCCGCGCGAGCTGCCAAACTTAGCTAAAACTTTGGGCTGTTGCTAAGCGATCTGCTTGGCAACAGCCCAACTGTTTATCCAGCTAAATGAATGAGCTCCAACAGGTGCGTGAAAGCGGCTCTACTTCGCCTCACAAACCGGGTGGTCCACCGTTGAACCCGCGGCAATCGACTTCAGCGCAGCGCGCGCCTCCGACAGCGTGCCCACCGGCCACACCTGCAGGCCCTCTGGAATGTTTCCAACCACCTCATCGCAGTTCGCCCTAGGTGCTAAGAACCACTGTGCACCATCACGTTTCGCACCGTGCATCTTCTGCACGATGCCGCCGATCGGCTCCACTTCGCCGTCATAGCTGATCGCACCAGTGCCAGACACGATCATGCCGCCCGTCGAATCGCCGCCCGTCAACTTGTCGATGATTCCAAGCGCAAAAATCATGCCGGCAGAAGGGCCGCCCACGTTTTCGAGGTGCACGGTCACGTCGATCGGCAGTTCAACTTCCGTGCTCAAATAAACGCCGAAACGCGAACCAGCAAAATCTTCCCCCGCGCCCTCGGGCCGGTAAGTGCGCATGTCAATCGAGACGGGCTCCCCATCGCGCAAAACCTCAAGCGTGACAGGCGTTTCAGGCTCCAATGTTTTTGGCAGCGCAAAGGGGACGGAGGGCCTATCTACCTCGTGGCGCACGCCATCAGGCGTGGTGATCGCCTGCAAAATGTCGCCCTCCTCAACCAAACCTTCAGCGTGCGAGCCAGTCGTTGCCCCAGCCACGATCATCTTCACGCCGATTTCGTAGCCGAGTTCCTCAAGCGCGGCGGCCGCAGCGGTGGACTGAGAGGAAGTCATTTGAATCTTCGACATTTCCTCAATTTCTTCACTGGTGAGGTTGGAGGGGAAAACCTCCTCCACGGGGCGAACCTGCTTCGTTGGATCCAGCAGCGCCCCAAGGTACTCACCTAGGAATACCCGGTTTCCGGGGCCTCCCCTAGAAGTCACAGTGACCATTCGAAGTTGCCCCTCGGAGGAGTCCGCAACCTGCTCGTCATCAATATCAATCACCGGTGTGCCAGCCAAACTACCGAGCACGTCGTAAGTCGGGCCCGGGGAGGAAACGACGTATGGCACCGGAATGAGGAAAACTCCGGCAACGATCGCGATAACTGCCAGCAACGTGACGTAGCCGCGCACGCGACGCCTAGTTCGGGGGCGCTTTTCCTCCAGATCAAACGCGGGATCGCGGTCGTACTGGGCTTCACTGGGAGATGCCTCGATCCCGTATCGTCCCGGCTCGTCTTGCGAACCAAAGTTTTGATCGTGGACGTCTCGCTCCGACATTTTCCCTCCAGACTCGGTTTGCGCCCCGCGGCGCTACCCTCCATTTTGCGCGGGTCTGCGAAACTTTACCAAGCGAAACCGCGCAGCCGCACCGGAAGAGGCACCGGAGCACCTCAAAAATCCGGCTACCGCAGCGCTTGAATCCTACGGCCCAAGGCACCTCCTCACTTAGTTCGCTGTAGGCGCAATGCTTGAAATACCAAGGGTTTAAGCCCATTTTTCGCATCCAACCTGCGCGGCGAAGTTGAAGAGACGGTAACTTAAAGATATGAGCGACTATGACTCCAACATGCATGATCAAGGCGACGACGAAAACGAGTCGAGCGCCTGGGAAGAAATGATGCGAGGCATCATCGGGCCGGAGGCGACAAACGAGATCGCCAAGGCCTTGCGTGCGCGCGGAATCGACCCCACGCCAATGCTGAACAGTGGGAACTTCCCCGGATCTGCCGGGGCGATGCGCTCGATGATGGCACAGTTCAACCACATGATGAGCCTCTCGTCGGGCCCCATCAACTGGAAGATGGCGCACGACATTGCAAAAACGCGAGCTTGGGGTGACGGCGACCTACAGATTTCTGCCGCCGAAGGTCAGCGAATCCGCCAGGCCTTGCAGGTGGGCGACCTGTGGCTCGATGCAGTTACCGATCTTGAGCCTGCACGCGGTGACCGCCACGCCTGGCGCCGTTCAGACTGGGTTGAGAACACGCTCGATACTTGGAAGCAGATGGTTGAACCCGTCGCAGTAAATGCGGCGCGCGCACTCTCCGACGCCCTGAAGGCGCAGATGGAGGAGATGACCAACCACGGAATCGGCGAGCTTCCAGAGGGGCTCTCCGCAATGTTCGGCCAAACTCAGCCGATCGTTGAAAAGCTCTCGGCCGCGGTTTTCGCCGGCCAGATTGGTGAGGCGCTCGGAGGCCTGTCCCACGAGGCGTTCGGTTCGACCGACGCCGGCATCCCCCTCACGGCCAGCGGCACCACGGCCCTCGTTGTGCCGAACGTGAATGCGTTTGCTGAAGGCTTCGACATTCCAACAGACGAGGTGTACCAGTTCGTCGCACTGCGCGAGGTGGCACACGCACGCCTGTTCAACTCCGTGTCGTGGCTGAAGGCTGAACTCTTGCAATCGGTGCAAAAGTACGCCTCCGAGATTCGAATCGACACCGAAGCGATCCAGGATGCCGCCATGTCGATCGACCCGACCGACATGGCCGCCTTGCAGGAGGCGATGACGGGAGGAGCTTTTGCAGCCGAAACCACGCCGGCTCAGGAGCAGGCGCTGGAAAACCTTGAAACTCAGCTGGCTCTCGTTGAGGGCTGGGTCGACGTCATCACGCTTGAGGCAGGGCGCGCGTACCTGCCTCACATCGAGCAGTTGCGCGAGCTCATGAGACGCCGCCGCGTATCGGGTGGAGCCGCCGAGCAGATGCTTGAAAAGCTCATTGGCCTGAAACTTCGACCGCGTCAGGCTAGGAACGCGGCAAAGCTGTGGGAGATCGTGACTAAGGAACGCGGGCGCGAAGAGCGAGACGCGCTTTGGAACCACCCCGACTTTGCGCCAAACGCGGAGGAACTACAAGACCCCGAGGGCTTCCTCGCCGCGAGGGAAAAGAAGGCCGAAGCCGACGCGGAGATCGATGCTGCACTCGAGCAGCTTCTTGATGGAACCCTCGGCTGGGCCGATGGTCTCGAGCCCGGTCAGGACTCCGAGGGCGACGCGCGCCGAGTAGATGCTTCCGATTCTTCGAACGACTCCTCCAGTGAGGACGAGAAGAAATCCGATGACGATTCTGCGGGTGAAGACAACAAGGAGTGACCCTCCCCCAGATGGGTTTAGCGCCCACCTCCGGCGGGTGCCTAGAGTTTAAAGAGTGGACGGACCAACGATCCGTCCACTCTTTATTTGTGCGCACTATCCCAATCTTCAGCTCACTTGTCCTCGTACCACTCGCCCTCACGTTTTCCACAGCCGGAAGTGCGCCTATAGACGCGGGCACCCGTATCTGGGACTGTGTTACCAATCGGTACACGAGGAGAAAACAGATGCAGCTTCGAGAGGGCACGGCAATATTCGTGCGCGGCAATGGGGACGTTCAAGTTGGCCTTGGTAAGAAAAGCGCAGTAGTTACTGGCTTAGACGCGGCTGAGCAGTCTTACCTTCAAAGCCTCAAATTCCGCTCCTCAAACTGCGCAACCGAAGCTCGCGCGCGTAAACGCAACATCCCGAAGTCACGTATCGACGCGATCCGCTCACTCCTAACTAAGAAAGAGCTCACCCAGCTCGGTTTAGAAACCGAATCCACGCCCGATAGTCAGCGCCTCATGCGCCGGGATGGCACGACAAACGCGCTGGCTCGTCGAGAGGATGTTCGCCTCGACATTGCCGTATTCAGTTGCGGCGACCCCACACAGTTTTTGAAAGTAAAACCATTCGTGTCTGCGCTCGCCACGTCGCTGCGTGGCGCGTCGATTACGCGAGTGGGCCTCAAATACCACGGTGACGATATGGGAGGCTCCTCACGCACAGCCCTTCACGAGGCTGTGGGGCTAGGAAAGCCGATGGGTTCTGAACCGCATTTTGTGGTTGCACTTTTTACAAGGGCCTCGTCTTCTTCGCTCATCCACGTGTGGCAGGAAGCGGGAATCCCCGTGCTTTCAGTGGTTTTCAACGAAGATAGCGTGCAGGTTGGCCCCGTGGAGAGAGCAGGTTCGTCACCGTGTTTGGAATGCATCGATCGAAACCTTAGGGATCTGGAGCCGGAGTGGCCTGCACTGCAGATTCAGTGCCGCAACCAACCGTTCCCAAGCCTTTCTTCCGACCTCATGAGAACCGCTGCGATGATGACCGCGAGGCTCGTTGCCAACGAGGTGGATGGTTACGGGCTCCCAGCCGGTGAAGTGCGTTTCGTCGACGAGAATTTCCTGTTTGACAGGTTCCGCTGGCCGGCACACCCGAATTGCTCCTGCTCGGGCCTACCCGCCTCCGTGCAAACCGCGGAGGCTACTGTTCAGGCTTAGTGCTCTCGAATGATACGAAGCACGTCCGCACCGTATTTTTCGCACTTCGTTGCGCCAATACCTGGGATGGTACGCAGTTGTACGAGGGTGTCCGGTTGAACATCCGCGAGCGCAACTAGTGTTTTGTCGGTGAAGATCGTGTAGGCCGGCTTGGAGATTTCGGCTGCGAGTTCTCTGCGCCATTCGCGTAGTGCTTCGAAGAGTCGTTTAACGTCTTCGGGTGCATCGGCGAGTTCGTCGCGTGTCTTGCGTGAAACGCGTTTGGGTTTCACTGGTACGTATTCTTCAACAGGCCAAATGGAGTCTAGGAAACGCGAGTGGTCTCGCGGTTTGCCGCGGCTCGTGCCGCGCGATTTGGCGTAGGAAATAACGAGTCTTGTTTTTGCTCGCGTGACGCCGACGTAGAGGAGACGGCGTTCTTCCTCGATTGCTTCAGGGGTTTTCGCAAGCGAAATCGGGATGAGGCCCTCGGAGGCGCCTGCGAGGAATACGACGTCCCACTCGAGGCCTTTGGCGGCGTGGAGGGAAGATAGGGTGACTCCGGCTACCTTCGGTGCAAGCTGCGCTTCTGCCCGCTCGTTTAGTTCTTGCACGAACTGAGCGAGCGTTAGGTCTTCTCGCTGGCTGGCGAGGTTTACGAGGGCGTCTAGGCTTTCCCATTTTTCTCGAACTGCTCCTTGGCCTGCGGGAGGGGTTGAACTCCACCCGAGGCCGGAGACCACGTCTTTAACCGCCTCGACAACGCCTTCTTCTGCATTCAAGCCAGTGGCGTCGGTTTGCCGGATCTTCGCGCTAGGTTCGCGGGTGTCTTCACCGTTTTGTTCGGCGGCTCCCCTGCTTAGTTGCGCGAGCTGACGCAAAATGATGAGGGCGCGCCTGATTTCTTCACGCTCGAAGAACTTTTGCCCACCTCGAATAAGGAATCCAATATTTGCATCCGAAAGTGCCTGCTCGAAGGCTTCCGACTGGGCGTTCGTACGGTAGAGAATCGCCATGTCTTGGAGCTCCGCACCGTCTTGTACGAGGGCTTTAATGTGAGCGGCAATGCCGGCGGCTTCCGACTGGTCATCTAGGTAGGAGGTAAACGAAACTGCGGGGCCGGATTCGCGCTGCGACTTCAAACGCACTGCTCCCTCGGGCAAGCCCGCTGCACCTCGCGCTGTCCTTTGAAGTCTCTTAGATGAGCTGCCCGCCCCTTCAAGCACCTTGTTTGCGATAGATACGATCTGAGGCGTGGAGCGGTAGTCACGGTTCAGTTGCACTCGCCTGGCACCCGGATGGTAGTTCTCGAAGTTCACCAGGTAGGCGGGGTCTGCACCCGCGAATGAGTAGATCGTTTGCGCTACATCGCCAACAACGCAAATGTCGTGGCGGCCGCCAAGCCATTCTTGGAGCAGAGCAAACTGGAGTGCCGAAACGTCTTGGAACTCGTCAACCACGAAGTTGCGGTACTGGGATCTAACAGTACGCGCAATATCGTCGCGGTCTTGCAAAATGCCCGTGAGGAGCAGCAGTACGTCTTCGAAATCGATGACGCCGCGCTCATCCTTCACATCCTCATACGCAGCAATCAAGTTCGCCATGGTCGAGGCGTCTAGACCCGCGGGAGGTTCGCGAAACTCGTCGGCAACCGCCTCAACGTACCCGCCTGCACCGATCATTGAGACCTTCGCCCACTCAATCTCAGCGGCGAGGTCGCGAAGTGAGGTTTTATCTATCGAAACGCCTACGCGACGAGCTGCGTTTGCTACGTTCGGCGCTTTCTTTTCCATGATCGGACGCATGGGGCCGCCGATAGCGCGAGGCCAAAAATATTGCAGTTGCCGAAGTGCAGCCGAGTGGAAGGTTCGCGCCTGCGCTCCCGGAACACCGAGGTCGCGTAGACGCGTGCGCATCTCGGCGGCCGCACGCTGCGTGAAAGTCACGGCAAGAACGGAACCCGGATCGAACGCGCCGATCGCCGTGCCATAGGCCAAGCGATAAGTGATTGCCCTAGTCTTTCCCGTACCAGCACCAGCAAGCACGGAAAGCGGACCCGTCACCTGCATAGCAACTTGACGCTGCTCAGGATCCAGGTCTTCCAACAAGGCGTCCGGGTTTATTTCCAATCTGATTTCCTCCTACCTGCAAACATTATGCGTTCAGGGTGGGACATCAAATTGAAAACCTACCTTTAGGGGGCGTGCTCGAAAGAGTTTTAGCTGTGGACAAGCCGTTTGCGGCTACTCTTCGCCCGGCAAAGGCTTGCCGAACCAGTTACGGATCATCGCACGCGCGATCGAGATTTGTGCTGGAGCCTCCAGCTCGCCTTCTCTTATTGCCTTCTCGTATTCATCTCGTGAGTAGAAACGCGCCCAGTCGATCTCAACACCGTCCACAACTGGCACGCTCGACGCGCCATCCACAACCCTCGCCTGGTAGCCGAGCATGAGGGACCTGGGGAAGGGCCATGCTTGAGAGGCAATGTATTCGATCCGATCAACGTGAAGCCCGACCTCCTCGAGAGTTTCACGCGCGACCGTCTGTTCGGGCGCCTCACCCATCTCCATAAATCCAGCCACAAGGGAGGCAAACTGTGCTCGCCACCTCGCATTATGGGCAACCAGCAAACGATCTTCCGAATCCAGAATCGCAACGATTACAGAAGGATCCGTACGCGGGTATTCAATCCGCGCACACCCCAAGCATTTACGCTCAAATCCGGCGGCGGCGTATTCCGTTCGCGCCCCGCACCGCGCGCAAAACGCTCCATTGTCGTGCCAGTGTGCGAGCCCCGCGCACGTGGCGAGCAACTGCAAATCTGTGGCCGGAAGGTCTTCGGACCTCCTCAACGCCGCGTACCCCTCAGAATCAGTGGGATGCAACTGCACTCCAAGGAGGGCAGATTCTCCATCTACGCCCAGGAAGAATACCCGCTTAACCTGATGCCGCTCGATCCCCTCAAGGTCGTGGCGGGCTCCTCCCTTAGCGTTTGGAATGTACCGCTGCCGTTCAGTGATCAGTAGCGCCTCTATCCGACGCGGTTTCACCCCGTCGCAGTGTTCCTCTATCGCTTTGAAGAAGTCCTTAGGATCGTCTTCCCCCGAAATGAGGCGGCGAGGGTCTACGAATGGTCGCGCGTAGGTACACGGATCCCATTTACCTGATGACAGGGGTAGTGACATGCTCATGGTTCCACGGTACTTCAAGCGGTACGGTTGGACTATGAGTGAAACAAAAATGACGAAAGTTACTCGCGGCGACGGCCGCGCATTCGACGAGCTTCGCCCCGTCAAGATCCGCAGAAACTGGATTCAAAACGCGGAGGGCTCCTGCCTGATCGAGTTTGGTAACACGCGAGTGCTGTGCGTGGCGTCCCTAACCGAGGGAGTGCCGCGATGGAGAATGGGAAGCGGCGAAGGCTGGGTTACCGCAGAATATGCGATGCTCCCGCGCGCGACTTCGTCACGCTCGCAGCGCGAGTCGGTTCGCGGCAAGATCGGTGGCCGCACTCACGAGATTTCAAGGCTGATCGGCCGTTCTATGCGCGCGGTGGTCGACGTGGCAGCGCTCGGCGAGAACACGATTGTGCTCGACTGCGACGTGCTACAAGCTGACGGAGGCACCCGCACCGCTTCAATCACGGGCGCCTACATTGCGCTTGCTGACGCCATCAAGTGGGGTCAGGAGCACGGCATCATTGAGCCCGATAAGGCTAACCGCAAGGTGCTTTCCGACTCAGTTTCCGCGATCTCGGTTGGCATCATCGACGGCGTTCCGATGCTGGATTTGCCGTATGAGGAGGATGTTCGCGCCGACACGGACATGAACGTGGTTATGACGGGCTCCGGTAAGTTCGTCGAGGTTCAAGGAACAGCGGAAGGCACGCCCTTCGACCGCAGTGAGCTCGGCGAACTCCTCGACCTCGCTGCGGTAGGTTGCACCCAGCTCACGCAGATTCAAAAAGATGCTCTGGAGGGCGAAGAGTGAGCGATTACAGGCTCGTTTTAGCCACCGGAAACCGGCACAAGGTTGAGGAGCTCCTAGCGATCCTACAACCGCTAATGCCGGGCCTGACCGCCAACCAGATTGCAACGACTCGTGATCTAGACGTGCCCGACCCGGTTGAAGATGCACCCACATTTGAAGGCAACTCGCTAATCAAGGCCCGAGCGCTCGCGGCAGCTACCGGACTACCGACTGTCGCAGACGATTCGGGTTTGTCGGTCGACATTTTGGGAGGTTCCCCCGGTATTTTTTCGGCGAGGTGGGCTGGCCTCCACGGCGACGATGAGGCGAACCTGCGGCTGCTTTTGGCTCAGCTTTCGGATGTGAAGCCTGAGCATCGCGGAGGGGACTTCGTGTGTGCAGCGGCTCTGGTGACGCCCTCGGGTGAGGAGACGGTTGAGATCGGCAAGATGCGCGGCTCTCTGGCTTTCGAGCCTGTGGGTGAAAACGGGTTTGGCTACGACCCGATCTTTGTGCCCGAGGGTTACGACTGCACTAGCGCCGAGCTTTCGCCGCAAGAGAAGAACCGGATTTCGCACCGCGCGAAGGCTTTCACGGCGCTCGCCCCGAAGATTGTTGAGGCCCTGAGTTAGCCGTTTTCGCTGGCAACCGTATGATGCCGTGAACGGGCGCGGCCCACCAAGGCCGAGTCTAGATACAAGAGCTATATACATGAGCTATATACAAAGAGGAGGAACGCACGAACGCGTTCCTCCTCTTTGTAAAACTGGAATCCCTACAGCGTGTAGGTTGCTCCCGCGTGTGCGGCAAAGGTGGGCCCGTCCCAAACTTCGGAGGCTTCGTCGAGCACGACCTGCGGGTCGGTCCAGGGCTGAATGTGCGTGAGCACGAGGGTTCCCACTCCCCCGTTCTTCGCGATCTGCGCAGCACGCGCGCCGGTGAGGTGAATGCCTCGCGTGGTGTCCGCGGCGGTGAAACCTGATTCCGATAGGAGTAGCTGCACGCCGTTCGCCATCTGCTGGATGCTGTCGCACGTGTCGGTGTCGCCGGTGTAGGCGAGCACAACCCGCTTGTTTGGGTCCTCCTCGGAGGGGCCTTCAACGCGGTAGCCAAATCCCTCAACGGTGTGGTTGGCGGCGTAGGGGGTGATGGTGAGCGGCCCGATGGTGAGCGGCTCAAGTTCGCGCATTTCGACGGCTTTGAATTCGAGCTCGTACGTGTCGTCGGTCGGGTAACCGTCGATTTCGCGTACGCGATCGAGGAGGCCGCTTGGCCCGCCGAGTAGCAGGGGCGACAGCGGTCCGGTTGGGTACCAGCGCCTGTGCACTTGGAGCGAGATTACGTCTCCGATGTGGTCGGCGTGGAGGTGTGAGAACAGCACGGCGTCGAGGTTGGCGGCGTCGATGTGGTTCCAGAGGGCTCCGAACGAGCCGGGGCCGAGGTCCATGACGACGTTCCACGTGCGCATTTTCCCGGTTTCGGGGTCGATGCCGTCGGCTTGTACGAGGTAGCTTGATGCTGCTGATCTGGGGCCCGACATGGAGCCGGTGCAGCCTACAACTGTGAGTTTCACTGTGAGACCTCCAGTCGCGAAATGTTGCCGACACGCGGGCCGAGGAAACGCTGCGCGAGGGGCGCAAATTTTTTCTCATCGCCGGTGACGGAGAAGTGCGGTTCGGGGATTCCTAGAGCGGGGTCGCGCAGTTTGTCTTCTTCAACGAGGCGGCGGTAAACGTCGCGCGCTGCTGATTCTGAGGAGGAGACGAGTTGCACGTCGTCGCCCATAACGTATGAGATGGCGCCGGATAGTAGCGGGTAGTGGGTGCATCCGAGCACGAGTGTGTCTACTTCGGCGGCCTTGATGGGGGCCAGGTATTCGCGTGCGGCGGCAAGCACCTCATCGCCGGTGGTGATGCCCGCTTCGGCAAATTCGACGAATTTCGGGGCGGCGGCTTGAACAACTTCGATGCCTGGCACTACCGAGAGTGCGTCGAGGTAGGCGCCGGAGTTCACGGTGGCTTCGGTGCCGATAACGCCGATGCGTCCGGTTTTGGTTGTGAGGGCTGCCCTGCGCGCGGCTGGTTGAATGACTTCAACAACGGAGATGCCGGCGTTTACTTCGTAACGTTCTCGAGCGTCGCGAAGTACGGCCGCGGAGGCGGTGTTGCACGCGATTACGAGCATCTTGACGTCGCGTTTGGCGAGGCTGTCCATCACGTTGAGGGCGAGTTCGCGCACTTGTGCGATGGATTTGGTGCCGTACGGTGAGTTCGCGGTGTCGCCCACGTACAGGATTTGCTCGCTCGGAAGTTTATCCATGACGGCGCGCGCGACCGTTAGGCCGCCTACACCTGAGTCAAAAATTCCAATGGGTCGAGAATCCATAGTTTAGAGCGTAGTCGGTGGACCTCCCATATGGACCGCCTCTAAGAGTGAATCTTGCCACCAAGAGACCATCACAAACACTAGTCCTATCAGCTCTTCATGGGTTATTTCCAAGGGCGTGTGACGTGGCGCGTGGAGTATTTTTATTGCGCGGTCGAACCAGTATTCGTTGTCTGCCGCGCTACCAACTTGGAGGCGCTGTGCGAGCACGAGTCGCAGGTCGTTGAAGCCGGAGAGCCATGCCCAGACTTTGTCGAACGGGATGATTATTTCGCGGTTTTCGTCAAGCGCGATTTGGGAGATGGCGTGTCCGATTTCGAGGAGGCGTTCGGCTTTTTGGCTTCGGAGGGTGTCTTCGGTGAGGGCGCGAAGGGTTTGCGCTTCTTCTGGGTCGAAGCTCATGGGTGGGAGGAGGACGCGCAGGGTTGGGTCTTCGGGTTCGTCTCGGCGGTCTTCGTCGAGGAGGGCTCCGACGAAGGATTCTTGGTCGGGGGCGTCGAGTACGGTGATGGTTTCTCCGAGTAGCCTTTGCAGGAGGATTGCTACTTCCTCATCTATCTCGGTTTTGTACCCTTCTGGCGTAGCTGTGAAGCTGCTAAGAAGCATCGGCACGCACCGGCTCGATTGTTGCTTTGAGGCCGTAGGAATGCATTGCGTATGCGTCTGCTTCCATGCGTTCGCGAAGGCCGATTGCTACAACGGCTTTGCCTGTTTCGTGAACTTCAAGCATGAGGGCGCTTGCCTTTTCGGGCGTGTATCCGAAGTGGCGTTGGAATACTGAGGTTACGTACGCCATCGTGTTGATGGGATCGTCCCACACGACCGTGCACCACTTGGAGTGGCCTTGCGTTGTCGGCGCGGATTGCGCAGCGACGCGACGGTTTTTGGTGGGAGTGGGGTTCATGTTTTCAGCCTAGGAGATAAGGCCGCTTAAAGTGTCGGTTTGGGGATAAACTCGAACTATGCCTGCTTCAGCATCAACTTCTTTGTTAACAGATATGTATGAGCTGACCATGCTGGATGCCGCGCTTAAGGCGGGTACGGCTGGTCGTCGCTCTGTTTTTGAACTCTTTGGGCGCCGGTTGCCTTCTACTCGCCGTTTTGGCGTGGTTGCCGGTACTGGTCGAGTGTTGGAGGCGCTTGAGCGTTTCACTTTTTCGCCTGAGCAGATTGATTATCTGCATAGGAACAATATTGTTTCGGACGTGGCGCTGGATTATTTGAAGGATTTCCGTTTTTCGGGCGATATTTACGGCTATGCCGAGGGTGACGTTTACTTCGAGGGTTCGCCTCTTTTGACCGTTGAGGGCACGTTTGCCGAGGCGGTTTTGCTTGAGACTTTGACTCTTTCGATTTTGAATCACGATTGCGCGATTGCGTCTGCGGCTTCGAGGATGACGATTGCGGCTCACGGTCGCCCCTGCGTTGATTTCGGCGCTCGTCGTACGCATGAGCGTGCCGCTGTGTCGGCTGCCCGTGCGGCTGTGATTGCCGGGTTTGTTGGCACGTCGGATTTGGAGGCGGGTATCCGCTACGGGATTCCCACGGTGGGCACGTCGGCGCACTCGTTTACGCTCCTGCACGATTCTGAGGAGGACGCGTTCCGCATTCAGGTGGATAGCCTCGGCCCGTCAACCACGCTTCTTGTGGATACGTACGACATTTTTGAGGGCGTGAAGCGCGGCGTGGAGATTGCTCGCGAGCACGGCGGCGAGCTCGGTGCTGTGCGCCTCGATTCGGGCGATTTGGTTGCGCTTGCGTTCAAGGTTCGCGGTTTGCTTGATTCGCTGGGTGCGAAGAGCACGAAGATTACGGTGACGAACGACCTCGATGAGTATTCGATCGCGGCGCTCGGTGCCGCCCCGGTGGATTCTTACGGTGTTGGCACGCGCATGGTGACCGGTTCCGGTGTTCCGACTGCGGCTCTCGTTTACAAGCTCGTTGAGCGTGAAGACTCCGAGGGCAACATGGTGAAGGTTGGCAAGAAGTCCGAGTCTAAGTCGACGGTTGGTGGCCGCAAGCTCGCGGGCCGTATTTTCGACGAGGAGGGCTACGCGGCCGAGGAACTGATTGTTGCGGGCGGTACGCTCGAGGAGGCGACTAAGGTTCTGGAGGAGGAGGGCGCTCGCCCGCTTCAGATTCCGCTGGTGACGAAGGGTGAGATCCGTTCGGAGCTGTGGGGCCCGGATGCTTTGGCTCAGGCTACGGAGCGTCACCGCCAGTCGCGTAACGAGTTGCCGTATCAGGCTTGGCGTCTGTCGGCTGGTGAGGCGGCGATCCCGACGAGGTTCGTGTATCTCGACTAGTTTCGCTTTGGCGAATACTTTGTTTTAACGGCAATCGGGCCTCCGCAGCGGTTCAAAGCAGCGGGGGCCCGATATTACGTTTAGGTTTGTGCATTTATTTTCCGTCGGAGTACGGCCAGTTGGGGCCGTGTCCGCCCATTTGGTCGCGTAGGGCTTTGCACCTGGGGCAGACGGGGAATTTGGACGGGTCTGACATGGGGATCCAGACTTTTCCGCACAGCGCGATAACGGGTTGGCCGGTAATGAGCGACTTGGTGACGCGGTCGCGGCGAACGTAGTGCGCGAAGCGGTCGCCGTCGCCCGGTGCGCGCTGTTCTTTAGTTTCGGTGCGCTCTAGCACGGACGTCTGTGACGAGTGCGAGGGTCCCGGCTCTTGCGGCTGGCCTGGTTCATCCAAGTTGCTACTGAACATGCCCCTAGTTTAGGCAGGTTTTGTGGGGTGTCTCTACCTCGCGGGCGGTTCCTGCCCGGTTCTTTCCTATCAGCGTAATATTCGGGCGCGCATTCGCTGTTTTGCCTCGTTTTGATTGAGGAGGAGGCTGCTTAAAGACGCGAAAAGGTGGGCCGTAGCCCACCTTTTCGTTTACGTTGTTTAGGGTTTAGTTGAACTCGACGTACTTGGCCCAGTCTTCGCGGTAGTGCTCTTTGAGTTCGAGCTCGGAGGCCGCGTCTTCGTCGATGAGGACGAATACGTTCTGGTGCATCTGGAGGATGGTTGCCGGCCAGCGCGAGGAGACGCCACCTTCTACGAGTTCGCGTACTGCGCGGGCTTTGCCTTTGCCCTGTGCGATGAGTACGATCTGGCGGGCTTCCATGATGGTGCCGAGGCCTTGCGTCATGGCGCGGGTCGGAACCTTGGTTATGTCGCCGTCGAAGAAGCGTGCGTTGTCTTCGCGGGTCTGGTCGGTGAGGAAGCCTACGTGGGTGCGGGAGGTGAGGGATTCGCCGGGCTCGTTGAATGCGATGTGGCCGTCGGATCCGATGCCGAGGATCTGGAAGTCAACGCCGCCTGCCTCGCGGATGGAGGCGTCGTATGCGGCTGCGCCTTCGTTTAGGTTTTCGGCCTTGTCGTTGGGCGTGTTTACTGCTCCTTCGGGGAAGTCAACCTGGTCGGTGAATTCGCGGCGGATGAAGTTTGCGTAGCGCTCGGGGTGTTCGGGGTCGAGGCCGACGTACTCGTCGAGCGTGAATGCGCGGCAGTTTGCGAAGCTCAGGCGGCCTGCCTTGTGGCGCGCGATTAGTTCCTTGTAGAGGGGAAGCGGGCTGGAGCCGGTGGCCAGACCTAGGATCGCGTTTGACTTTTCGGAGAGCAACGTCTCAACGAAGTCCGCAGCGACCTCACCGATTTTTTCGTTGCTTGGAAGAATTGCAACCTTCATTAGATGTTCCTTCAATCGAGGTATAGCGAGAGCACGCTAGCGCCATTATACACTTGTCTGATGTCTCGTTTTGGTAACAATAAAATTGGATCAAAAAAGTGGCGAGGTTAACCCCCGCCACTTTAGGCAAAAGTGAAGATTGACCGAAGTCGTGTGTGTCGAAGACTACTTCTGGACAGCCTTCTTTAGGGTCGAGCCAGCCGAAATCTTGACGCCGAAGCCTGCCGGAATCTGGATCTGCTCGCCGGTCTGCGGGTTGCGGCCGGTGCGAGCTGCACGCTCAACGCGCTCAACGGAGAAGAGGCCGGTGACCTTGACGGGCTCGCCCTCGGAGAGGGACTCGATCAGGATGTCCTGGAATGCAGCGAGGGCAGCGTCTGCCTGGACCTTGGTGAGGTTAGCCTTCTCGGCCATCTTTGCAACAAGCTGAGTGCGGTTTACGGACATGTTTATACCTTCCGGTAGAAAACCTATTTGGACAGTTAGGAGCGTTTCGCTCTCATTGCAAAACATTAAGCGGTTGGGCGCCCGTTGTCAGCTTGAAACAGCGTGTTTTGGCCGGAATGGCGGAATTCCCACAAAATTACAGCCGTTTCTTTGTCCTCCGCGCTTTTCGTGTTAGTATCCAGACTTTTTCCCAGTTTCGCGGGCTTTTGCCGGCGATGAGGGGCCCTGCCGTCGCGGAACGCGAAAAGTTTGTCCCTTCCATGTTTTAGGGTTGAGGGGTCGGCTTTGGAAAGGATAGCTATGCGCAAGGTTTCTGCACTGGATCGTGTGACCGATGAGTTCGTGGATGGGCTGCTGGATCATGTCCCTGAACTTGCGATTGATATGGGGGTTCCGCTTCGCGAGAACACGATTTCTGATTTTTCGCCCGAGGGTGCGCAGGAGCTTCGCGCTCTGTACGAGCAGGCGCTCACTCGCGCCGAGCAGGTTGAGGATGAGGATTCGGTTGACGCTGTAACGCGGAAGGCGTTCACTTGGGATCTTCAAAATCATGTTGAGCTCGATGAGGCGGGCCTGCTGGTAGGTGTGCTTAACAACATTGGTTCGCCTGTGCAGATGATTCGCGATCCGTTCACTTTGATGCCGACCGATACGCAGGCGCAGTGGGAAGACATTGTGCGCCGCGTGAGTGAGGTGCCAAAGGGCTACAGCACTTACATGCGCGGGCTTGAGTGGGCAGTTAAGAATGGTCACGCACCGAGCCGCGTGCAGACGGAGTTCGCGCTTCGCGACCTAGCGGCCCAAGGCGGCTCTCAAGACCCGTACGCGCGCCTTTTGAAGGAGTTTGACTCCTCTGAGGTTGCGGAGCAGGAGGCGCTTCGCGCGAGGCTTGAGGAGGCGGTTGCGGGAGCTCAAAAGGCAACCGGCGAGTTCCGCGCGTGGCTTAAGGATGAGATAGCTCCTGTGGCGACGAATCGCGACGCTGTGGGCCGCGAGAATTACATCCTGCTGTCGGCTAATTTCCTTGGGAAGAAGATTAATCCGGAGGAAACCTACGAGTGGGCGCTGGAGGAGCTGCGCGGCATCCACGAGCGTCAGCAGGCGATCGTGAGCGACCTTTACGGTGAGGGCGTGACGGTTGCGGAGGCTTTCGAGCGTCTGAATAACGATCCGGATCACCAGGTGCATGGCACGGTGAATCTGACTCGCTGGATGCAGCAGACTTCGGATGAGGCGGTGGAGTATCTTGCAGACCGTCACTTCACTGTGACGGATGAGATGCGCAGGCTCTCTGCAATGATTTCTCCGGCTGGTGATGGCGGGATCTTCTACACGCCGCCAACGGATGATTTTTCGCGTCCTGGAACGATGTGGTGGGCTGTACCGCCGGGTGTGGAGGTGTTCCACACGTGGCAGGAGAAGACGACCGTCTACCACGAGGGTATGCCGGGCCACCACATGCAGCTCGCTCGCGCGGTTTCGATGAAAGACTCGTTGAACACGTGGAGGCGTCAGCTCTGCTGGTTCTCCGGCCACGGCGAGGGTTGGGCCCTATACGCTGAGGAACTCATGGACGAGCTTGGCTTCCTGCGTCACCCGGCTGAACAGCTCGGCATGCTTGACGCGCAGCGCCTGCGCGCAGCCCGCGTGCTCGTAGACATTGGCCTGCACCTCGGCCTACAAAAGCCCTCCCCCGCGTACCTGGCTTCTATCGGCATCTCTGAAGATGCTTTCAAGGCGGCTCTCGAAACCTCGCCCTATGTTTCTCTTGGCGAGCCGGAGGTTGGCCCAGGCGTTTGGGATCGCAACGACCTGTGGGCGTTCATGAACTTGAATGTTGCGATGAACCCGAAGTTCCTGGAGTTTGAAACCACGCGCTACCTCGGCTGGGCGGGTCAGGCTTCCAGCTACAAGGTTGGCCAGCGCGTGTGGCAAGAACTGCGCGCCGACTGGGTTGCCAAGCATCAGGCAGGCGCCACCGCTTCTGCTGGGCTACCCGACGAATCGGTACTGCGCGAGTTCCACGACACTGCGCTCGCCCTCGGCGGTCTTCCGCTCGAGGTTCTCGAGGACGTGATGAGGAATGCCTAGCGAGGCCGGCTCCCCCACTGCTCGCACGCGAAACGTGCCGGCCGTGGCGGAGCCCGCGGAGCCGGCAGGCACAGTATTTGTACTGGCTTCCGCCTCTCCTGCGCGTGCGACCACGCTTCGGTCTGCCGGAATCGAGCCGCTGATCCGCGTCTCGAACGTGGATGAAGACGCGGTTCTTGCAAGGTTTGACGACCCCGACTCGGCAAGCCGCGCAGCCGAAAAAGTTGTGGCACTGGCCGAGGCAAAAGGTGCTGCTGTGGTGCCCGAGCTGAACGCGAACGACATCGTCGAGTTCGCAAAGGCACACGGTATGCCAAGGCCAGCTGCTGCAATCGTGCTTGCCGCAGACTCGATGCTCGAAGTGAACGGGGCGCTCGTTGGCAAGCCGCACTCCCCCGAAGTTGCGGCAACACGTATTAGGGAGCTTTCTGGCAACTCCGTGGTGCTCCACACGGGGCACGCGCTCTTCCTCGTGAGCCTGCAATACGAAAGAGGCGAAGACTCCGCGAGCGGCGAAGAGGCGGTGAGGCTCAGCGCGGCGAAGTCACGTTCGTCTTCGTGTGCGACGACTGTGAACTTCACCGAGCTAGACGAAGACGAAATCCAGGCCTACATCGCTACTGGTGAGCCGCTTGAGGTTGCAGGATCCTTCACGATTGACGGCCTTGGAGGTCCCTTCATTGCCGGCGTGGAAGGCGACCCGCACTCCGTGGTGGGCGTATCGCTACCCCTCGTTAGGGCAATCGCGAAGGAGCTAGGAGTTTTCTGGCCGAGCCTGTGGAACAGGATCTAACCCGAAGCTCTAGATCCGATGGGACGCGCAAGCCCCCGCGCAGACACCCCGCCACCCGCAACGGTGGAAGCGCCGAAACACTTGGAAACGTTTGAAGGCACTTGGGATGATCCCCAAGTGCCTTCAAACTTTAGCTAAGAAATGCGGTTAGCCGCGCTTCACGCGGTTACGCAACGGAACGTAGTTGCGCTCGGTCTCGCCAACGTAAACCTGACGCGGGCGGCCGATACGACCCTCCGGGTCGCGCGCCATCTCGCGGTACTGGGCGATCCAGCCGGGCAGACGACCCATCGCGAACAGCGGGGTGAACATCTTGGTCGGGAAACCAAGAGCGGAGTAGATGAGGCCCGTGTAGAAGTCGACGTTCGGGTAAAGCTTGCGCTCCACGAAGTAGTCGTCCTTCAGAGCCATTTCCTCAAGCTCTAGAGCAATGTCGAGAAGCTCGTCCTTCTTACCGAGGCGCTCAAGCACGTCGTGGGCAGCGTCCTTCACGATCGCTGCGCGCGGGTCGTAGTTCTTGTAAACGCGGTGGCCAAAGCCCATGAGACGAACAGAGGAGCTCTTGTCCTTCGCCTTCGCAACGAAGTCCTTAACCGTCATATCCGAGTCGCGAATCTCTGCAAGCATGCGAAGAACCGCCTCATTTGCGCCGCCGTGAAGTGGGCCAGACAGGGCGCCAACACCGGCCGCAACCGAAGCGTACATGTTCGCCTTTGCCGAGCCGACCATGCGGACGGTGGAGGTCGAACAGTTCTGCTCGTGATCGGCGTGCAGGATGAGGAGCATGTCGAGTGCGCGAACGATTGCCGGGTCGATGTCGTAAGACTGGTAGGGCAAGCCAAACGTCATGCGAATGAAGTCTTCAGTGTAGGAGCGCTGGGCGTCCGGGTATAGCGGAGGTAGACCGGCAGCACGCTTCGCGATCGAAGCGATCATGGTCGGAACCTTCGCTAGGAGTAGCACGGACGCGCGATCCATAGCGATGTCGTCGTCCGGATCTAGGGTGTGCTGGTAGTAGGTTGCAAGACCCGCAATACCGGCCTGTAGCACTGCCATCGGGTGGCCGTTGCTCGGGAATGCGCCGAAGAACGCCTGGAAGTCTTCGTGTAGGAGGCGGTGGCGCTTAACGCGGCGCAAGAATGCCTCAAGTGCTACAGCATCGGGTAGTTCGCCGTAAATGAGCAGGTATGCGACTTCGAGGAAGCTCGAGTCTTTCGCCAGCTGCTCGATGGGGTATCCGCGGTAGCGCAGAATGCCTGCGCCTCCGTCGATGTAAGTGATTGCGGACGCTGCTGACGCCGTGTTGGTAAAGCCAGGGTCGTAGGTGGTAACTCCCGCGGTGGAAAGAACCTTGCCGACGCTTACACCGTCGGCTCCGGCCGTTGCCGAGACGCGGGGAAGCTCTACTTCGCGATCTTCTACCGTTAGAATTCCGTTTGTCTTTTTCGAAGCCTCAGGCTTCGGCTCTTTCGCCTCTGCGTTAGGGGCTTTTACCTGTTCGGATGCCATCCCCGCTGTCCTCCTGAGTGTGCGGAAAGTTTCTGCCTCGCGTCTTTGCGCAAGCTGACCTTTTCAGATTATCTCAATGTCGAGATTATTTCGCGGTGAAATAACCATTTGTTTCATTCAATCTGCATACCGCGGCGTCGATCCGCTCGTCAGTTCCAGATAGGGAAACCCGCACGAACGCCTCGTTGCCTTCCCCGTAAAAGTCGCCGGGGGCAACGAGGATTCCAAGTTGCGCTAGTTTGTCTACGATCTGCCTTCCACTCATTTGTTGGCCGGGCGCGTGGAGCCAAAGGTAGAGGCCGGCAATGGATTCGGGGTCGTTTTTGAGGCCCGCCCGCTCGAATGCTTGCACGAGTTTTGCCCGTCGTTTCGCGTAAATCCCCCGCTGCCTCGCCACGTGTGAGAGGCCGGCTTCCTCATCGAGCAAACCTAGGCGCGGGTTGGCAAATGCGGGAGCGCTGTCGCGCAGTGCGGCGCTCATCGCGTGCATTACCGGCGTCGACACCATCATGCCCGCGTGTTTACGCACGGCTACAACGGCGTCTACGAGCCGCGAGTCGCCCGCCAATATTCCCGCGCGGTATCCGGCCATATTCGACTGCTTTGAAAGTGAGTAGAGCATGAGGAGCCCGTTTGGATCACTATCTGAAACGGCGTCGCTAAGTAGAGACGGCACGCCTTGATCGAGGAGGGTCTCGCTCCAACCTAGGGCCGCGTAGCACTCGTCGGAGGCTACAACCGCGCCCCGCTGCCGTGCCCACTGGACGACGTCGCGAAGCTGTTCGACGCTGCGCACGTGCCCGTTCGGATTGCCCGGAGTGTTGAGCCAAACCATTTTGGCATCGGGCCACTGCTCGGGATCGTCGCCCACGGGAACGGGCTCGGCTCCGGCTAGACGCGCGCCGATGTCGTAGGTCGGGTAGGCGCATTTCGGGATCAAAACCCTGTCTCCTGGCCCCACTCCGAGCATCGTGGGTAGCCACGCGACCATTTCCTTAGAGCCGATGGTCGGAATCGCGCTCGCGCCCTGTCCCATCATGGAGATACCGCGCGAGAGAGCCCACACTCGAATGGCTTCGGCAAGCTCCTGCGTGCCCACAACCGTTGGGTATCCGGGCGCGTCGGCGGCCTCAATCAGCGCGTCCCTAACGATTTTCGGCGTGGAGTCGACCGGGGTTCCGATGGATAGGTCGACGATTCCACCCTCGTGAGCGGAGGCGGTTTTCTTTGCCTGCGCGAGCGTGTCCCAGGGAAATTGCGGTAGCACAAGGCCGGTGAGTGTGTTTTGCATGCCTCAAACATAGACTACGGGCCCGACATTTTGTTGTCGGGCCCGAATGCTAGAGAATCGCTTATTCCTGGTTTTGCGGGGGAAGGTTAGCGATGAGTTCGTGATCGTAATCTTGAGCGCCGGTTCGGGCTGCGCCGCCGGGGGAACCGAGCTTGTCGAAGAAGTGCACGTTCGCCTCGTAGTATTCAGACCATTCTTCGGGCAGATCGTCTTCGTAGAAGATTGCCTCGACGGGGCAAACCGGCTCGCATGCGCCGCAGTCTACGCACTCTTCCGGGTGGATATATAGGGTACGCGCGCCTTCATAAATGCAGTCGACGGGGCACTCATCAACGCAGGCGCGGTCCTTGACGTCTACACAGGGTTGCGCGATAACGTAAGTCAAAACGGGCTCCTTTATTCTTTTTCGATCAAAAATCCGCATGGTCCACCGGACCGCGATTTCTTGCGTTTGTGGCTCACACTATTATCTCACTATGAGCAACTTTCTTACACCCCAACCCACCCCGCGCGACCAAGTCGCTTCGATGGGTGAGGAGTCTTCTACGGCATCGAAGGCGGATTTTGCGAAAACCTCGCCAACTCCCCCGGCGCTTCCTTGGATGGAGTGGGAGGTTGGCCAGCGCGTTGTGGTGCGCTACCGCAAGCCCGATGGACTGTATGACGCGCTCGGTCATTTGACTGAGGTCGAGCCAACTCACGTTACGGTGAACACGCGCAAGGGTCTCGTGACTGTGCCCGCTGAGGTGATGGTTACGGGCAAGCGCGTGCCGGAGTCTCCGTTCGGCTAAGCCGCGCAGGAGGTTACCGGCCGCGCAGAAAGACACGACGGCTCGCCACAGTCACAAAGCCCGCCCATGCACTGCAATGCCGCTAAATCTCGCCTGCATTGCTAAACGCCTCCATTTTTCGAGCAGACATCGAACACTTCGGGAATCGAAAAGGCCCTCCGGAATCGATCCGGAGGGCCTCGCCATACTCTGGGTGTGCGTTACTTGGCTTCGCGGCGCGCGCGAGCTGCAATCTTGAACCGCTCTTGCGAGGAGAGCACGTTCTTGCGAATGCGGATCGCGCTAGGCGTTACTTCAACCGACTCGTCGTCTGCCGCGAACTCGAGGGATTCTTCGAGCGTGAGCGTGCGCGGGGTGTTGAGCCCCTCGTACGTGTCGGCGGATGCGGCGCGCATGTTCGTCTGCTTCTTTTCGCGGGTGAGGTTCACGTCCATGTCTTCGTTGCGCGAGTTCTCGCCCACAACCTGGCCTTCGTAAACCTGGCTGCCCGGCTGCACGAGGAAAGTGCCGCGCTCCTGCAGGTTAATCATCGCGTACGGGGTGGCCTGGCCTGCGCGGTCGGCAACGAGGGAGCCCGTGTTGCGCGAGATGATCGTGCCCTGCCACGGCTCGTATCCGGCCGAGTAGGAGGAGGCGATGCCGGTGCCGCGAGTTTCGGTGAGGAACCTCGTGCGGAAGCCGATGAGGCCGCGAGCGGGTACAACGAACTCGAGGCGCACCCAGCCGGAGCCGTGGTTGACGATGCTTTCCATGCGGCCCTTGCGTGCGGCGAGGAGCTGCGTGACTTCACCGAGGTATTCTTCGGGCGCGTCGATGGTGAGGCGCTCCATCGGCTCGTGCTTCTTGCCGTCGATCATGCGGGTGACTACCTGCGGTTTGCCGACGGTGAGTTCGAAGCCTTCGCGGCGCATTTGCTCCACGAGGATGGCGAGCGCTAGTTCGCCGCGGCCCTGAACCTCCCACGCGTCGGGGCGTTCGGTCGGTAGTACGCGCAGCGAAACGTTGCCAATGAGTTCGCGGTCGAGGCGGTCTTTAACCTGCCTTGCCGTAACCTTCGTGCCCTTCTCGCGGCCGGCCATCGGCGAGGTGTTCGTGCCGACGGTCATGGAGATTGCGGGCTCGTCAACGGTAATGAGTGGAAGCGGCCGCGGGTCTTCAAGGTCGACGAGGCTCTCGCCGATCGTGATGTCCGGAATGCCAGCAACCGCGACGATGTCTCCAGCTTGCGCAACAGCGGCCGGAACGCGCTCCAGGCCTTCCGTGCGCAGCAGTTCCGTGATCTTCACCTGGCTGATCGAGCCGTCGGCTTGCGCCCAAGCCACGTTTTGCCCCTTGCGCAGCTCACCGTTGTGAATGCGCAGGAGGGCGATTCGCCCGAGGAACGGCGAAGCGTCGAGGTTGGTGACGTGCGCCTGAAGAGGGGCATCCTCGGTGTAGGTCGGGCCGGGAATACGCGAAAGGAGGGTCTCAAACAGCGGTTCGAGGCCGGTTTCGGGAACCTCACCGAAGGCGGGCTGTTCGAGAGAAGACTTGCCGAGTTTCGCCGACGCATACAGTACGGGTACGTCGAGTAGCGCGTCTAGGTCGACGTCTTGGCCTTCATTTTGGAGGTCTTCAGCAAGGGAGAGGAGCAGGTCCATCGTCTCCTCAACGACCTCTTCGATGCGCTGGTCGGGGCGGTCCACCTTGTTTACGACAACCACCACGGGTAGCTGGGACTGCAGGGCCTTGCGCAACACGAAACGGGTTTGCGGAAGCGGACCTTCTGCAGCGTCGACGAGGAGGAGCACGCCGTCAACCATGGACAGTGCTCGCTCAACTTCGCCGCCGAAGTCGGCGTGGCCGGGGGTGTCGATCACGTTGATGGTGATGCCCTCGGAGAGGCCCAGTTTCTGGGCGGACGGGCCGCGGTAGTGCACGGCCGTGTTCTTGGCAAGGATCGTGATGCCCTTTTCACGTTCGAGGTCGCCGGAGTCCATGACGCGCTCGCCGCGGGTTTCAACGGTGTCGTGGTCGGAGAATGCGCCCGATTGCCAGAGCATTGCGTCAACGAGCGTCGTCTTTCCGTGATCCACGTGTGCGACGATCGCGACGTTACGAATATCTTCGCGAATGGCCATTTGTTCTCCTGATCCTTGATCGAAAATGCGCGTTCAAGTGCGCTTTACTACTGTAGACCCGCTTTGGGCTTAGATTGCACATGTGGCTTGCGAAATTCGCCACGTCTTCCCTTTGGATACACTGATTTCATGCATCCGACGATAAAGATTGCCTCCGCGCCCGCGCGTTATGGCACTTATTTTTTTGCCCTGGTGGCGGTCGCCCTGTCTGTTGTGACGGTTTGGCGTGACGGCTGGGGTGTTGCCCTGGATTCTCTTCCGTACGTTTGGCTCGTGTTTTGGGCGATTTTCATGCTGTGGTGGATGCCGCGTCTGATTGTCGCGCCGGAGGCGATTACGGTTCGGAACATGCTTTTCACTTGGACGATTCCGTGGGATCAGTTCACCGCCTCCCGCCTTAACTTGGGTTTGATTCTTGAGACGAGGCAGGTGGATGTGCGCGCGGCGGCGGCTCGCCCGCAAACGGGCCTCAAGAATATGAAGCCACAGAATGGCCCTGCTCCCCTGCCTCACATTGATGAGGCGGTGTCTTCGCAAATGCTAGACCTCGACTCCGCGCAGGCCGCTGAGCTTTTGCGCACCTACTACGAGAGGCACTTGGAGGCCGGTATGAAACCGGATGGGAAGGTTGAGCGCAAGCTCAACATGATTCCCCTGCTAGCGGCTCTCGTACTGCTCCTGCTCACGTTCATCCCCTCCTAGAATCCACTTACGAATCAGCTGGCGAACGCGAGCCTGCGAATACAGTGAAGCCCCACCCGAAGGTGGGGCCTCACTTTTAGGTTTTCTCAGTACTAACTGAGGTTAGCCTCGGTTGAGATTACTCGGAGACGAAGCCGATGTTCTCAACGCGACCGGACGACATACCGAATGCACCGTAGTTCGCGAGGTTCTGCGGAACTGCAACGAACTCAATACGACGGTATAGCGGAACGGTCATTACGCGGTCCCAGATGATTGCGTCGACCTGGTTGGTGAGCTCAACTCGCTTGTCGCGGTCCATCTCAACGTCGATCTGCTCGGTGAGAGCGGTGATCTCGTCGTCGCAGAGGCCGGAGAAGTTGGAGAAGGACTCACAACCGTAGATCTGGCCAACGTTTGCCATCGGGTACGGGGTGCCCTGCCATGCGAAGGAGGTGATGCCGAAGGTGCCGTCAATGAGGAAGCCGGGGAACTCGTCGGTGGCCTTGTTGACCATGTTCACCTTGACGCCGATGTTAGCCATGTCGGACTGGAGGAGCTTGCCTTCGTTCTCGGAGGTCGGTACGCCCTGGAGGAGCTGGTACTCGACTACGAGCTCTTCGCCTGCTTCGTTGGTGCGGAACTCTGCGCCGTCCTTGAGGGTCCAGCCGAGCTCGTCGAGCTGCTTGCCAGCTGCCTCGGGATCGAATGCGAAGTCACCGGAGTTGTCCTGGTAGCCGTCCTGGCCAGGCATGAAGAAGTGGTTACCAAGCATGAGCTCGGAGGGCTCCACGGGGAGGCCTGCAAGGTCAGAAGCTGCGATTGCCTCGCGGTTGAGGCCCTTCACGATTGCCTGGCGGATTTCCTTTTCCTGGAGGAGGCCAGAGTTGGTGTTGAAGGTGAAGTGACGCCACTGCATGCCACCTGCTGCGCGGATTTCTGCATCCGAGCGGCTTGCTGCAGTCTGGTACTCATCGTTGTTGATGAGGCCGCTTACAACGTCGATCTCGTTGTTTGCGAAGGAGCGGGTCGAAGCGGAGGACTCGAGCTCACGGAAGCTGACCTTGTCGAGCTTCGGAGCGTCGCCCCACCACTGGTCGTTCGGAACTACGGTTACAACGCGCTGCGACTTGTCGAGCTCACCGTACTTGAACGGGCCTGCGGTGAAGTCGTTGTTCGGCTCGCCTGCACGAGCGTTCTCAAACAGCTCCGGGGTGTCGATTGCAGCCTTCGGCTGAACGGACGACCAGGTTGCGGACCAGTCGGGGTAGGTGGACTTGTAGGTGATGACTACCTGGAACTCGTCCTCGCCCATCTCAACGCCGGTGACCTGGTTGAAGCCGTCGGTGGAAGCCGGGAGGAACTCGGGGTTCTCGCCGTTCATGGCCTTCCAGGTTGCCTCGTAGTCTTCCCAGGTGATCGGGTCGCCGTTGCCCCAGTGTGCTTCGGGGTTGAGCGTGAGGGTAACTACCTGCGGCGGGCCGTCGACTACTTCGTACTCGAGAACGAAGTTCGTGTTCGGCTCGAAGGTTGCGTCTTCGTTGAAGTCCCAGTTGGTGGGCATTACGAAGCCGTCAATGGTGTTGTTGTCGACCTGGTTGCCGGCAACGTGCAGGGAGTTCCACTGCTCGGGGAGCTGCGAAATGGCGAAGCGGAGCTCACCACCGTCTTGCACCTTGTCACGCTCGGTCAAGTTGATGTCGGAAAGCGGCGGTAGTTCGCCGTTGCCGCCTGCGCCATCGGTATCTCCACCGGCGCAACCTGCAAGAACGAGGGTTGCTGCGGCGGCGACTGCAGCGAATGCATGTAGTGAACGCTTCACTGTTTTACCTCCATATAGTTGAAAATAATTGCCTCGGTGTACACCTCGGCCTAGTTCGATAGGCTACTTCACTTGCTGGGAAGCACCTACAGCAAAGGGGCCTTTTCGCAACCTCTTTTTCTAATCGCAACATACGTCCCACATAGTGAACGCCGATGCAATTGCGTGGCAGATGTGCTTTGACCTCTTGGTCGCGGCTTTGCCAAAGGTTTAAAGGCCCCTTGCGGTATTAGAAGACGTGCAGTTGTTCTGGGTAGTGGCACGCGTTCATCGTGTCGACGTCCCCCTCTTGGAGGAGGGCGGGCGACTCGTTGATGCAACGCTGCTGGTCGGCCTCACTTAGGGTGAGGAACTTCGGGCAACGCGTGCGGAAGCGGCATCCCGACGGCGGGTTCGCCGGCGAGGGGAGGTCGCCTTCCAAAAGTACGCGTTCGCGGGTGCGCTCCTTGCGCGGATCCGGGATCGGAATGGCGGAGAGGAGTGCCTGCGTGTAGGGGTGGCGCGGCCTGTCGAAGACTTCTTGGACTGCACCGACCTCTACGATCTTGCCCAGGTACATAACTGCAACGCGGTCTGCGATGTGGCGCACGACGGAGAGGTCGTGGGCTACGAACAGGTATGAGAGCTTCAGTTTTGCGCGCAGTTCTTCGAGGAGGTTGATTACGCCTGCCTGAATCGACACGTCGAGGGCTGATACCGGCTCGTCGAGTACGAGGAGGCGCGGGCGTAGTGCCAGTGCGCGGGCGATGCCGATGCGCTGGCGCTGACCACCGGAGAAGTGGCGCGGGTAGCGGTTGAGGTGCGCGGGCTCGAGGCCGACGAGGGTCATGAGCTCTTCGACGCGCTCCTCAATCTTGTCTTTTGGATAGTTGTTGTAGCGAAGGGGCTCCGCGATGATTTCGGAGATTGGCATACGCGGGTCGAGCGAGGCCATCGGGTCTTGGAACACGACCTGCAGGTCTTCGCGCACGCTCTTGCGCTCACGGCTCGACATGGTTGCCGCGTCTTTGCCGAACACGACGATTGTGCCGTCCTGCGGCTTTTGCAGGTTGAGGATTTCAAGAAGCGTGGTCGTCTTACCGGAGCCGGACTCGCCCACGAGTGCGAGGGTTTCGCCTTCGCGAATGTCGAGCGAGATCTCGTCTACCGCGTGCACGGTGCCCACCTGGCGCTTGAAGATGGCGCCCTTCATGAGGGGGAAGTACTTCTTCAGGTCGGTAACGCGAAGCACTTCGTCACGCTTGTTGCGGTCTGCGTCTGCGATCGGGGAGCTGAATGCGGGCGGCATCGGGTAGATGTCCGCGTGGTTCCAGTTGTTCTCGACGATCTCCTTGGCGCGCACGCAGGCCACGATGTGGTCGACGCCGTCTTCGGAGGTGTTGTTCGGCGAGATCTGAAGTTCCGGCTCCCCGTTTAGGCAGGCGTCCGTAGCCATCGGGCAGCGCGGAGCGAACGGGCAGCCCGTCGGTTCCGTGAGCATCGACGGAGGGTTACCTTCGACGGATGCGAGCGGTTCGGAGGAGTCTTGGTCGGGGCGCGGAAGCGAACCGAGAAGGCCGATCGTGTACGGCATCGTCGAGTTGTAGAAGATGTCGTCAACCGAACCGTATTCAACGCAGCGGCCGGCGTACATGACGGCAACGCGGTCGGCCATGCCCGCAACCACGCCGAGGTCGTGCGTAATCATGAGCACGGCAGCGTTGGTTTCCTTCTGCGCCTTCTTTAGAAGGTCGAGGATCTGCGCCTGAATCGTCACGTCGAGTGCCGTGGTCGGCTCGTCCGCGATGATGAGGTCGGGGTCGTTCGCGATCGCGATTGCGATCATTACGCGTTGGCGCATGCCGCCGGAGAACTCGTGCGGGAACGCCTTGTAGCGCACCTCCGGGTTCGGGATACCAACGAGTTCGAGAAGCTCGATCGCGCGCTCCTGCGCGGCCTGCTTCGACATCTTCTGGTGGATGGTCAGTGCCTCAACGATTTGATCGCCGATCGTGTAGACGGGAGTGAGAGCCGATAGCGGGTCTTGGAAGACCATCGCGACCTTCTTGCCGCGGATCTTCGACATCCACCCATCGGACTTGCCGAGGATTTCCGTGCCGTGCAGTTTGACGGAGCCGCTTACCTTCGCGGACTCGTCGAGTAGGCCCATCACGGCGAGGGAGGTTACGGACTTGCCGGAACCGGATTCGCCTACGATGCCGAGAACTTCGCCGGGGTGAACGGTGAGGTTCACTCCGCGAACTGCGTGCACGGCACCATCTTCGGAGGGGAACGTTACGTTCAGGTCTTTAATCTCGAGGATGGGTACGCCGTCTTGGCGCTCCGGTACAGGCGTGTTATCCAGCTTGCGGGATGAGCGGCTCATGCTTGGCCTCCAGACTTCGAGGACGGGTCGATTGCGTCGCGTAGACCGTCGCCGATGAAGTTAACAAAAATGAGGGTTAACGTAAGGATCGTTGCGGGCGCCATGAAGATCCACGGTGAGGTGGTGGCCATGCCCTGACCTTCTGCGATCAAAACGCCGAGCGACGTCTCGGGCGGTTGCACGCCGAAACCGAAGTAGGAAAGAACGGTCTCAGACATTACTGCGGCAACGAAGCCGAGTGCGGCGTCGATGATGAGGTAGGAAGCAACGTTCGGGATGATGTGCTTCGTGATGACCACGTGGGAGGGCACCGACATGTAGCGCGCCGCGGTCACGTATTCGAGGTTCTTGACCGAGAGGGTCATGGATCGAACGACGCGCGCGGTGAGCATCCAGCCAAAGCCTGCGAGGAGCAGGATGAACAGGAACGTCGAGGAGCCCTTGCCACCCGTCGACTGCGAGATGACAGCGATGAGGAGGAACGAGGGGATCACGAGGAGCAGGTCGATAACCCACAGTGAGGCCTTCTCGAAGAAGCCTCCGAAGTATGCGGCGGATGCGCCGACGAACGCGGCGACGGTCACCTGGATTGCAGAGACCGAGATGCCGATGATGAGGGACTTACGCAGGCCCTCAAGCGTGAGTGCAAGTACGTCGCGGCCGCCCTGCGTGGTGCCGAACAGGTGCTCGGCGCTCGGCGGCTTTAGGAACGCGGGCGTAACTTCCTGGTAGTCCCAGGGGCTCACGTACGGGCCGATGATTGCGAGCAGGATGATGAACGCGAAGCCGAACACACCGATCTTGGAGGTGGTTGAGCGCATGAACCTGCGGCGAATGAGTGCGCCGCGGCTGAGGCGCTTCGACTTGTTTGGCTCGCTCTTCACGGGCTCGGTTACGGATTCGAGGTCGCTTCCGGTCTTGAGGGCTGTTTCGCCTCCGACCTTGCTGACGTTCTCTACGTCTCGTTCTTGGGGTTGAGGTTTGTTCGACATGTTTAGCTCACCCTCACTCGCGGGTCTACAACAACGATTAGCAGGTCAGACAGCAGCGCACCCGTGAGGGTTGAGACGCCGGAGAAGGCGACGACCGCGGTCGTGCCGTTGATGTCTTGGCCCTGGATCGATGTGACGCCGAAGATGCCCATACCGTGCCAGCCGAACACCTGCTCGGTAACGGTTGCGCCTAGGAAGAGGGTTGCGACAGCGAATGCGAAGAATGTTGCCATAGGCACGAGCGAGGTGCGCAGTGCGTGCCTCGTTACGGCCTTCGATTTTACGAGGCCCTTTGCGCGGGCGGTGCGAACGTAGTCGGCGCCGAGCGTGTCGAGCATCAGGTTGCGCTGGTAGCGCGAGTATGAGGCGATGCCCGTGAGCGACATGGAAAGCGTCGGGAGGAGGAGGTGCTGCATGCGGTCGAAGAAGGCCGCGCCGAAGTAGTTGCCGTGCGCACCGGTTTCGCCCGTGAACTCGAAGAACTGCGTGCCGGTTGCAATGTTGAACTGCGTGGCACCGATCTGCAGGAGGTTCGCAAGAACGATGACGGGCGTGGAGATGATGATGAGCGCGAGGATCGAGATGATGCGGTCGGTCTTGGAGTACTGCTTGGTTGCAGTCCAGGCGCCAACTGCGACGCCGCCTACCATGCCGATGATCGAGCCGATGAGGATGAGGCGTACGGAAACCCAGATGCGGATCGCGATGATGGAGTTAACCTCTGCGCCGGTGGGCGTCATGCCCCAGTCCCATTCTGTTAGCACGCGGCCCAGCCAGATTTTGTACCTATCCCACACGGGTATCGTGTCGGAGATGTTGTAGGAAATGAAGAGACGCTCGAGTGCGTCCCAGTCTCTGGTTGGGTCTGTGAGGTCGTACGCGGCTTTCGGGTCGAGCGTGTACGACGCAATCAGGTACGCCAGTGACACTGCGATGAATAGCAGTAGGGCGTAGTTCGCCAGTCTGCGTGCCAGATAGTAGAACATGGGCTATGACTTTCTTCAGGCCATGGAGCCGTCGAGATGTTTCGTCATCCCACCGACTTCACAACAACTGTTCCTGGTTCTTTCTGATTTAATGTCAAAACTGTCTATTGACTTTAGTAAATTTCGATCAAAACGTGAAACTGAGAGGGCCTTGGGGGAACGTTTTTGACGCTTATCTCACGCTCTTCGATCCAGCCGTTTCCGGGCGGGTAAGAGTTGTGAGGCGTTATTTCGCCGCGCAGGCCGTGTTTCGTCCTCCTCTATGTGCTTGGATGTGGCGTTAAGCCTCTTTGATCATAGCTTTGTGACGCTTCGTCTTCTCTTTCAAAATCAGAAACTTTTAACAAACGAGAAGTTTCCTAATTCTGGCTCATAATGCGCAAGGCGCCCCACCTGGTTTTGGTGGGGCGCCCGCAACGCGCGCGTTAGAGATGCTCGCGAAGCTTGAAAACGATTTATGAGGGGTGGTTAGCCGCGCAGGGAGGCGGTTGCCTTCTCCACCTTGGCTAGCTCGTTCAGCATGACGTCTACAGACTGGGTGACGATCTCGGTCGGCTGAAGCTTGCCGTCCTTGATGTATTCGAATACGAACGGGATGGTGACCTGCTCGGTGAGCGGGATCATCTTGAGGGTGGTCACAACCTGCTTGAGCATCTGGACTGCGCGGAGGCCGCCCGAGACGCCACCGTAGGAGACGAAGGAAACCGGCTTGTATGCCCATTCCTTGTACAGGTAGTCGATGGCGTTCTTGAGTGCCGCGTTGTAGCCGAAGTTGTATTCGGGCATTACGAATACGAACGCGTCGGAGTTCTCAACGATCTTGGCCCACTTCTTCGTGTATTCGAATTGGTAGTCCTGCATTGCCGGGTGCTTGGGCTCGTTCATCATCGGAAGGTCGAGTTCTTTAAGGTCGGTTACCTGAACTTCGAAACCGCCGTGCTTTTCAGCTTCTGCAACGAACCATTCTGCGACGGTTCCACCCATGCGATTCGGGCGGGTGCTTGCAATTACTACCTGAAGAACGGGCTTAGTCATTGAGGTTCCTCTCTATATAAATCTGTGTAGACGATAGTTCCATGACCAACAACAGTCATGACTCAAAAACTATTCCGTGAACAAGGCTACAGATGCGCGTATTCTCCGCATCTTGAAACTCGAAATCGAGATATCAGATGTCTAGTTTGAGGCGTTTCCAGCGCGATATTCCCGCAAATGCGGCGCCCGGGGGCTTGCGTTAATTGCATGTCACATTTTTGACAAAAAGATTGCCGCAGCAAGTTTGCTACGGCAATCTTTCTCATCGTCTTACATTTTGGCGATTTTGGAGGTTTCGTCTGCCCTCCTCGCAATGCTTACACGTTGAATTTGAACTCCACGACGTCGCCGTCTTGCATCACGTATTCCTTACCTTCGAGGCGCAGGTGGCCTTCTGCCCGAGCTTGGGCGAGCGAGCCTGCCTCGATGAGGTCGTCGTAGGAGACGATCTCGGCCTTAATGAAGCCACGCTCAAAGTCGGTATGGATAACACCGGCTGCCTGGGGTGCGGTCCATCCCTTGCGGATCGTCCATGCACGCGACTCCTTCGGGCCGGCCGTGAGGTAGGTCTGCAGGCCGAGAGTGTCGAAGCCAACGCGAGCGAGCTTGTCGAGACCCGACTCCACCTGGCCGACCTCGGCCAGCATTTCGCGCGCCTCATCCTCATCTAGCTCAACGAGTTCCGACTCGAACTGGGCGTCGAGGAACACGGCTTCAGCAGGGGCGACGAGTTCGCGCAGCTCCTGCATCTTCGCCTCATCCTCAAGGCCCTCCGCGTCCATGTTGAACACGTAGATGAACGGCTTCGCGGTCATGAGTTGGAACGACTTCACGATCGCGGGGTCGAGACCCGCCTCGGGCGCGCCCACGGATACGAGGATTCCGCGCTCCAGCATGTCCATGCACGCCTGCGCGGTAGTTAGGTACTCAGCCTCCGTGCGCTTTGCACGCACCTCTTTTTCAAGCTTCGGGATTTGACGCTCGAGCGTCTGCATGTCGGCGAGGATCAGCTCGGTCGAAACCGTCTCAATGTCGTCTTTCGGGGAAACCTTACCGTCAACGTGTACGACGTCGGGGTCGAGGAACGCGCGCGTGACCTGACAGATCGCGTCAGCTTCGCGAATGTTTGCGAGGAACTGGTTGCCAAGGCCCTCACCTTCGGAAGCGCCGCGCACAATACCTGCAATGTCGACGAACGACACGGTTGCGGGCACTACCTTTTCAGACGCGAACATGTCTGCAAGCACGCCGAGGCGAGCATCTGGCAGCGGCACAACACCAATATTCGGTTCGATCGTTGCGAACGGGTAGTTCGCCGCTAGAACGGTTGCGCGAGTGAGCGCATTGAACAACGTCGACTTCCCTACGTTTGGAAGTCCTGCAATACCAATAGTCAAAGCCACACGTACAGTCTAGGACACGCGCGGGGCATTCAAAATCGCCCGGGCGCGACGTCACTTAAAAATAATGTCCCTACCATCCGCTGTAATAGAAGTATGACTACTACAGGCTGGATTATTTCTCTGATCACCCTCGTTGCCGGGCTCGTTGTCGGCTACTTCGCGGGCTTTCTTGCGGCGAAAGGCGCGCGCGAGGCTTCGAGCGGTGTCGATAAGGATGCGCTCGCCTACCAGGTTTCGAAGGAGTTAGCTCCGCTAAATGAGGCGTTGCACGCTCTTGATAGCCGGGTGGGGCGGATGGACACCGCGCAGAAACACCACCTCGATTGGGTTATTTCCGAGCTGGGGATGAGCCAGCAGACGGGTCGCGAAGTTCTCGCTGCCACGCAAAAACTCGACACGGCGCTACGCGGCGCTCCTACGCGCGGCAGTTGGGGTGAGCTTTCGCTTCGGCGCGTACTGGAGATGTCGGGTCTTGCAAAGCACATCGATTTTGACGAGCAGGTTCGACTTGGAGGCGCCCGCCCCGACGTCGTTGTAAACCTACCCGGTGATGGGGCGCTCGTGATCGACTCGAAGGTGCCGCTCGATGCTTACATGCGTTCCTTCGACGATGAGGAGCTTCGCGCAGAAAACCTGAAAGCACACTCGAGGGCTGTGCGCTCTCACGTGAACCAGTTGGCGAACCGCAAGTACGCGGACATTGTGCCCGGCTCGCTCGACGTCGTGGTTCTCTACATGCCGTCCGAAGCCCTCATTGGGGCTTCGCTCGAGGCGGATCCGCAACTGTTTGACGATGCGATCGACAAGGGCATAGTGATTGCCGGGCCTTCTGCCCTGCACACGCTACTTCGCGTAGTTGGATACGCCTGGTCGAAGGATTCGCTCGAGCAAGATGCGCGCGAAATCCTCCAGCTCGGCCGCACCCTTGCAGAGCGCATCAACCTGCTCAGCACTCACCTTGCGAAGCTCGGTGATTCCCTGCGGCAAACGGTTGTGAACTACAACAGTGCTGTCGGCTCGTTTGAGAAGCGCCTGGCCGTAACCGCCCGCAACATCAGTAGTATCGAGCGGTCGATCAACTCCCCCATCGAGCCGATCGACCACGCTGTTCGTCAAGTTCCAGAACTCGGCAAAGACTAGCCCCTGAGCCCGGTAACCTGGGCAAAGCAAATGCCCGCGGGAGGCCACTGCCAATCCCGCGGGCATTCAACCACTATTCGATTGTTGCGCTACCGCTACTAACAGGTGTGCGCTTTTAGCAGGTGTGGTCGGGGCCAGGGGTGCGCCTGCCCGTCTCGTCCTCAGCCGTTGCGCCCTTGCGCTTCAGTGCTTCGCGGAGGTTACGCGGTAGAGCAAACGTGATCGTCTCGGTGCGAGTACGCACCTCCTCAGCCTCACCAAAGCCAAGCTCCTGCAGGCGGGCAATCAGGTCGCGCACCAAAATATCCGGCACCGAAGCACCCGAAGTGATACCAACCGTAGACACGCCCTCAAGCCAAGCCAAATCCAGCTCATCAGCCTTATCAATACGCTGAGCCGCCCCAGCGCCAGCATCTATCGCCACCTCAACTAGGCGCACAGAGTTAGACGAGTTGGCCGAGCCGACCACGATCATGAGATCGACCTGCGGCGCAATCGTCTTCACAACCTCTTGCCTGTTCTGGGTGGCGTAGCAAATGTCATCCGAAGGCGGATCCTGCAGGTTCGGGAAACGCTCACGAAGTCGCCTCACCGTCTCCATCGTCTCATCTACAGAAAGAGTTGTTTGAGACAGCCACACGACCTTGTTCGGGTCACGAACCTCAATGTTGTCGACTTCCTCCGGCGTGCCAACCACCTGAATGTGGTCGGGAGCCTCACCGTAGGTGCCCTCAACCTCCTCGTGGCCCTCGTGGCCTACGAGAATAATGTCGTAGTCAGACTTCGCGAAACGCACAGCCTCTTTGTGCACCTTCGTAACCAGCGGGCAGGTTGCGTCAATCGTCGAGAGACGACGCTGCGCCGCCTCCGCATGCACCGCGGGCGACACGCCGTGTGCGGAAAACACTACGCGCGCGCCTTCTGGCACCTGCGAGGTTTCCTCCACAAAAATCGCGCCACGCTTCGAAAGCGTTTCCACAACGTAGCGGTTGTGCACAATCTCCTTGCGCACGTAAATCGGCGCGCCGTACAGGTCAAGCGCCTTCTCAACCGCGTCAACCGCGCGATCCACACCCGCGCAGTAGCCGCGGGGAGACGCCAGCAAAATTCTCTTTCGGGGTTCGTCACTCACGCCTCTAAGATAACCGCAAACAGCTAATATTTCTGCTTCAAAAATCTCCAAACATCTAATGTCCGCCCCAGTACGTAAACTTAAGGGGCGAAGGCGGCCGCCTTCAATCGACAACAAACCTTGGGGAGAATCATGCTAACTAACGCCGGGCCACCACCCGCGGGCACGGGAGGCGCCCCCTACAGGTCGGCGCCAAGCGCCGCCGGGCACATGGGCGCTGCACCAGCTGGAGCAACGCAAAACGGGCCGGCGCAAGACGGTAACGTGCAGGCAAGACCTGTGCCGGCGAGACTTGCGCGAGACACTACGCGGGAGAACCCGTGGCCTCTCGCCCTGCTTTCCAAGAACATGAAGCAGTACATCGACCGCATGTCGCCCCTTTGGGTTGAGGCGCAGGTCGTGCAGTTAAACGAGCGACCCGCCACGAAAATGTCGTTCCTCACCATTCGGGATGTGAATGAGGACGTGTCGATGGACGTCACCGTGTTTGGTGGCGTACTCGCCCAAACCGGAGGCGCAGTGCAGGCGGGCACGAGAGTCGTCGCCCGCGTGAAGCCCACTTTCTGGGAGCGTTCGGGGCGCCTCAACCTGCAGGCTGCTGAAATCTACCCCGTTGGTATCGGTGATCTGCTCGCCCAGATCGAGATGCTTCGAAAGCGTCTCGCCGCGGAGGGGCTTTTCAACGCCGAACACAAGAAGCCGCTACCCTTCCTGCCCCGCACGATCGGCCTCATTTGCGGTCGGAATGCGAAGGCGAAAGACGACGTACTTGTGAACGCGACCGCGCGCTGGCCGGGCGCAAGGTTTGAGATTCGCGAAGTGCTCGTGCAAGGCCCGGGTGCAGCGCCCGGGGTTAGCGCAGCTATCGCGGAACTTGACGCGCTCGAACACGTAGACGTGATCATCGTTGCGCGAGGTGGGGGTTCCGTTGAAGACCTCCTGCCCTTCTCCGACGAGCAGATCGTGCGCGCGGCATTCAACACTAGAACACCTATCGTTTCAGCGATTGGCCACGAGGGTGACGCACCTTTGCTAGACCTGGTTGCGGACGTTCGCGCTTCGACGCCAACGGATGCCGCAAGGAAAGTCGTGCCAGACCTTAAAGAGGAGCGAATGAACCTTGCGCGCGCCCGCGAAGCGATGCTCCTTCGCGTATCGGAAATGGTTGCGCGAGAACGTCGATACTTGACGCTACTTCAAGACCGGCCTGTGCTTCGCGAACCCACCGGATCGCTACAGGTTTACAAGACCTCGCTTTCGCAAACCGTTCAAACGATGCGTCACCTCGTTGAGTCAAGAGTTATTCGCGAGCGCACTGCTCTTGCAACGAACACCGCGACCCTGCGGGCGATGTCTCCACAATCGACTTTGGAGCGCGGCTACTCGATCGTAAAGGCACCTGGTGTGGGCGTGGTTACCGATGTTGCCTCCGTTAAGAAGGGCGACATTTTGGAGGTCATGCTTGCCCGCGGCTCCATGATCACAACCGTATTTGGTACTCAACCTCCCGCGCAGCAGCAAGACGAGTCTGGCAGCTAGCAACCCTCAACTTCCAACCAACTTTTAGGAGATACCAATGGCAAACGAACAGCTCCCCAGCCCCGACCAGCTGAGTTACGAGCAGGCGCGCGACGAACTCGTGCGTATCGTGAAGAGTCTTGAGGGAGGTCAGGCACCTCTTGAAGAGACTCTCTCCATGTGGGAACGCGGTGAAGCACTTGCAGCGCGCTGCCATGCAATCCTAAGCGCAGCTGAAGCGCGCATCCAGAACGCACGCGGTGAGGGCACCCCCGCTAATGCGCCGGCTCAAAACTAGGACTTTTTAGAAGCCTTCTAGGTAAGACACGTAGACTAGAGCCTGAAAGTGTGCGTGTGAACGTGCTCAGGGCTGACTCTCTAAGGAGACATATGCGAAACGCAAAAGCACTCGTCGTTGGAGAAGCACTTGTAGATATCGTCGTGCCAAAGCGCGGTGACCGAAAAGAGATTCCAGGCGGCTCCCCCGCCAACGTTGCGCTCACCCTCGGCCGCCTAGACCGCGACGTACAGTTGCTCACCTGGCTTGGCCAAGATGCTCGCGGCAACCTCGTGAAGGGCCACCTAGAAGAATCGAACGTGCGGGTAATGCCCGAATCCATGGGCGCACAAAAGACTTCGACCGCGCTTGCCACGCTCGACGAGACGGGCGCTGCAACCTACGAGTTCGACATCGAATGGCAAGTACCGCAGATTGAGATAGACGAAGACACCCCCGTAGTGCACGCCGGATCGATCGCCGCAACCTTGGAGCCGGGAGGCTCCGAAGTAGTTCAGCTACTCGCCCGCGCAAAAGAGTTCGCCACGATCTCCTACGACCCGAATGCTCGCCCCTCAATCATGGGTGATCCCGCTACCGCGTACGAGCGCGTAAAAGAACTCATCAGCCTTGCAGACGTCGTTAAAACCTCCGATGAAGACATCGAGTGGCTCTCGGGCTCTGCCGATATCGACGCCGTCGCACAGTCTTGGCTGGAACTTGGCGCGTCACTAGTTGTCGTAACGCGCGGCGGTGAAGGCTCGAGCGCGTTCATTTCGGGCGAGCGCATCGACATGCCCGCAGCGGACGTGAAGGTCGTAGACACCGTGGGTGCTGGTGACTCGTTCATGGGTGGCCTCATCGACGCTCTTTGGAGCGAAAATATGCTCGGCTCTGGCAACCGCTACGCCCTTGCAAACATCGACCGCGAAACCGTCGTTCGAGTTCTGGCTCGCGCCAGCTCCATCTCCGCGATCACGGTTTCTCGCGCCGGCGCCAACCCGCCGTGGAAGAAGGAACTCGCCTAAACGCCTGTTCAAGCAAATAGCGCTACAGGTAAATACAGTTGAAGGCTCCGGGGTGACCGGAGCCTTCAACTTTTTAAAATCACACGAAATCTAGCGAGCCTCGGCTACAAAACGCTACTTAGCGAACTCTCTAGCAAGCCTCGTCTAGTGCGTTTCGATCCCGCGGGAGCGGAAGATTTCACGAGCCGCTTCCGCCGCTTCCTTTGACGGAGGCTGCACGTCGGCGAGCTTGTAGTCCATGCCGAGCGATTCCCACTTGTCGCGGGCCATCTGGTGGAACGGGAGCACTTCCACGCGCTCGACGTTCGGCCATCCAGCCACGATGTCGGCAACCGCCTCGATGTTCTCCTTCGCGTCGGTTAGACCCGGAACGAGCACAAAGCGAATCCACACGCGCGTTCCCGCCTCCGCCAGCCGATTGCCGAACCTGATCGTAGGCGCAAGCTCGGCGGCCGTAGCGCGGAAGTACGTGTCTGGATCTCCGCTTTTGACGTCTAGTAGCACGAGGTCGAGATTAGAGATCATCTCGTCCGTGCAGTTATCGCCAAGATTTCCAGACGTGTCGATAGCAGTGGAGATCCCCTCTTCTTTGCATGCGCGGAGAAGATTTGCGAGGAACTTCGGCTGCATTAGCGGCTCGCCACCCGAGAACGTTACGCCGCCTCCGGTCACCTTGAAGATCGCCTTGTAGCGGCGGAGCCTGTCCATTAGGTCTTCAAGCTGTACGGGAGTGCCCTTGCGCATGAACAGCGTGTCGGGGTTGTGGCAGTACAGGCAGCGAAGCGGACAGCCGGAGAAGAACACGGTTGCGCGCGTTCCCGGCCCGTCCATGGCCGTGACTAGTTCCCAAGAGTGGATAGACCCTAGTTTGCCCTCTCGTACCGCTTGGAGGTGCTCGTGGCGATCCATTTGCGGCGCGGGTGCGATACCGTCCAGTCCAGCACCAGCAGCGCGGGGAACTTCAACGTCTAGCGGAGCGGGGCGGTACTCCCCGGTAGAACCCTCCGACTGTTCGAAGGCTACCGGGGAATCCCACCCCACACTAGTGATAGTCAATCTTTAGAGTCCGTCGTGGAAGGTGCGGGAGAGCACGTCGAGCTGCTGCTCGCGCGTGAGGCGCACGAAGTTGACGGCGTAACCCGAAACACGGACGGTGAGCTGCGGGTACTTCTCCGGATTCTCCATCGCATCTTCAAGCGTTTCGCGGTTCAAAACGTTGATGTTCGCGTGGTAGAGGCCCTCAACACCACCGGATGCCATACGGTTTGCCTTCATCGAAGCGAGGCGCTCATCAAAGCTCTTTGCTGCCATTTTGTTAGTCCTTCTTGATAAAGCCGGCATCCATAATACCGACGAGGTTTTCGATCTGCTCATCCAAGTTACGTCCGAGTGAGGACGGGATGATGGTGTTGGTTAGGGAGATGCCGTCGAGTGCGTCCGAGTAGTCAAGCTTGCCTACCGAAAGCATCGAAGCGAGCATGCCGTGCGTGTCAGCACCGTTCTCCGGGTTCGCGCCCGGTGCGAACGGCGTGCCAGCCTGGTGGCCCGACGGGAAGGCGCCGGTTGCCTTGCCGTAAACCACGTTCGACGTGATCGTGAGAACCGACTGGGTCGGGATCGCGTCACGGTACATCGGGATGGCCTTGATCTTCTCCATCACGGTGTGAACGATCGTGGCTGCAATGTCGTCCGCGCGGTCGTCGTCGTTGCCGTAACGGGGGAACTCGCCCTCCGTCACGTAGTCAACTACGAGGCCGGTCTCGTCGCGAACAGGCGTGACCTTCGCGTACTTGATTGCCGAGAGCGAGTCCGCAACGATCGACAGGCCTGCGATACCACAGCCCATCGTGCGGGTGATCTCGGAGTCGTGCAGAGCCATTTCCATGGCCTCGTACGCGTAGCGGTCGTGGGAGTAGTGGATGATGTTGAGAGCCTCAACGTAGGTTGCGACAACCCAGTCGAGCATCTCCTCATACTTTTCCCAAACTTCGTCGAAGTCGAGCGGGCCGTCGCCCTCAACGCCTTCGTAGCCGGGAACAACGAGCTTGCCGGAAACCTCGTCGCGACCACCGTTGATCGCGTAGAGGAGGGCCTTCGCCGTGTTCACGCGAGCGCCGAAGAACTGCATCTGCTTACCTACGCGCATCGGGGATACGCAGCATGCGATTGCGGCGTCGTCGCCCCAGCGCTCACGAATCTGGTGGTCAGACTCGTACTGGATCGACGAGGTTTCGATCGAAACCTTTGCGCAGAAGCGCTTGTAGCCCTCGGGGAGCTGATCCGACCAGAACACGGTGATGTTCGGCTCGGGTGCCGGGCCAAGGTTCACGAGGGTCTGGAGGAGGCGGAACGAAGTCTTCGTAACTAGCGGACGACCGTCCTCACCAAAACCGCCGTCAGACCAGGTTGCCCAGTACGGGTCGCCGGAGAAGATCTGGTCGTATGCTTCGGTGCGCAAGAAGCGAACGATACGAAGCTTAATGACGAGCGCGTCGATGATCTCCTGTGCTTCTTCCTCGGTGAGGATGCCGCGCGCGAAGTCGCGCTCGAAGTAGGAGTCGAAGAACGCGGAGAGGCGACCGAACGACATTGCCGCGCCGTCCTGAGACTTAACGGAGCCGAGGTAGCCGAAGTAAGTCCACTGAACAGCTTCCTTAGCGGTTGCTGCCGGGCGGGAGATGTCAAAGCCGTACTTAGCGGCCATGCTCTTCAGCTTCTTCAGCGCCTTAATCTGCTCGGCGTGCTCCTCACGGTAGCGTGCCCAGTGCTCGCTGAACGGCTTGTCTGCAACGAGGTCCTTATCCTTCTGCTTCTGCTCAATCAGGTAGTCAACACCGTAAAGAGCGACGCGGCGGTAGTCACCTATGATGCGGCCACGGCCGTATGCGTCGGGAAGACCCGTGATGATGTGAGAGGAGCGGGCTGCGCGAATGCGCGGCGTGTAAATGTCGAATACCGCATCGTTGTGCGTCTTGCGGTACTGCGTGAAGATCTTCTTGACGTCCGGGTTCGGCTCCTTGCCCGCTTCCTTAATGGCGGTCTCGACCATGCGCCAACCACCAAACGGCATCATTGCACGCTTCAGCGGAACATCCGTCTGCAAACCGACGATGACGTCGTCGTCCTCGCTAATGTATCCGGCTTCAAACGCGTCTACGTCTGCCGGGGTATCCAGATCAACGTCGTAAACGCGGCGCTTACGCTCCTCGGAGAGATACTTCTCTTCGAGGGTGTTCCAAAGACGCAGCGTCTTCTCGGTCGGTCCGCTCAAAAACTCCGCATCGCCCAAGTAGGGCGTGTAGTTCTTCTGAATGAAGTCGCGAACATCGATCTCATAATCCCAGTTACCGGTGTTAAAACCTTCCCATTCAGGGAACTCCACCCGTTCCTGGCCGGCGTGTGCACTGACGGCGACAAATGCCATAACAACACTCCACATTTCCATTAGCTTGACTGTTGCTTTCCACCTACAACGATACCCGTCAAGCGGTTCACTGGCTGAGATGGATCTGTAAAATTGATCACTGAACCGCTAAGGTCAGCGCATTTATACAACTTAAGTGATTAACTCCACACCCGCGTTTGAAGGAAAAGCGGGTTACAGAAAAACAGACATTCCCCAAATTGGAGAATGTCTTTACTGTTCGTTTACTCTAGTTGCGTTTATTTGCCCAGGCGTCGCTCTCTTTGACCAAAATCGCGCAAGGCGCGCAAAAAGTCGACGCGCCTAAAATCGGGCCAGTAAGCCTCCGTAAAGTAGTACTCCGAGTGCACGGATTGCCACAGGAGGAAACCTGATAGGCGCTGCTCCCCCGACGTGCGGATCAGCAAATCCGGATCCGGCACGCCCGCGGTGTATAGGTGGTCGGTGATGTCGTCGACGGTCAGAACGTCGGCAACCTCGTCAATGGAAAGCCCCTTATCCGAGTACGAGCGAAGCAGGGCGCGCACGGCGTCGGTAATCTCGTGGCGGCCGCCGTATCCGACCGCAATATTTACGTCGAGGGCGCCTTCCTTGGGTTCAGGAGCGTTTTCGAGGCACGCTTCGAGCTCTTCACGAGTCTCGGTTGGCAGAAGCGTCAGGTCACCTACGAACCGCAGGCGCCAGCGCCCGTCATTTGCGAGCCTCGCCGCAGCTTCAGTGATGATTTTTAGTAGCGGACGCAACTCGTCTTCACTGCGCCCAAGATTGTCGGTTGAAAGCATCCACAGGGTGACGATTTTGATGCCAAGCTCGTCCGCCCACTGCAAGAACTCGGTTATTTTGTCGGCACCCTTGCGGTGCCCGTACGCGGTTGCGTTTCCACCTTCGCGCGCCCACCGACGATTGCCGTCGAGGATCACGCCCACATGGTTCGGAATTCGCTCGGGAGTAAGCTCTGCGGCAAGTCTCTTTTCGTAGAGATGATAGAGCAAACGATTCTCCACGCGTTCTCCTAACGCAAAACGGTTTTACCAACTACTTACCTTGATACTAGATGAGGAAGTGGCCGGTTTCGAGATGATCTACGCTAGCGCTCTAACTTACGGTACAGTAACCTTAAGTTACTAAACCGTAAGTTATGGAGGTTCCCATGACGACAACCCGAAGTGGCAACGCCGTTATGGACAGCATCAATGAGGCTCCAGCTAACGCCTCTCGCAGGGCGATAAAGCCCCTGCTTCGCGGGTGGATTCACCTGGCGACGACTCCTCTTGCATTCGCGGCCGCGCTCGTACTCCTCATTCTTTCTCCGGGTGCCCCGCTTAAGTGGGCGTCTTCGGTGTACCTGGTTTCAACACTCATGCTCTTTGGCATGTCGGCCCTGTACCACAGGGGAAACTGGAGCGCGAAGACGACGGCGATCCTGCGCAGGTTCGACCACTCGAATATCTTCCTTCTCATTGCGGGCACGTACACCCCGCTATCGGTCGCCCTCCTAGATTCGAAAGATGAGCTAACCGTGCTCCTCGTCGTGTGGATTGGCGCGGCACTTGGCATCGGCACGTCGGTGTTTTGGCCGTCTGCTCCGCGCTGGTTCACAACCCCTATCTACGTGATCCTCGGCTGGGTTGCGATCTGGTTCCTCCCTGAGTTTTGGGCCAGCGGCGGCCCCGTGGTCGTGTGGCTCCTCATCGCCGGAGGTATCGCGTACACGATTGGAGCTCTCGTATACGGTTTCAAGTGGCCTGACCCGAGCCCCCGCGCGTTTGGTTTCCACGAAATTTTCCACTCGTTCACCGTCGCGGGGTGGGCTACGCACTGCGTTGCCGCGTTTTTTGCGGTACTCTCAGCTATCTAAAGTCCTAGTTACTTGCTAGAGTGTTCACATCTTGCGCCTGCGGCACAGTAAGTGCCCTGGCGCCAATCAAATTTATGGGAGGGCCAATGGCCGAGAAGACTTGGTTGACGCAGGAAGCGTACGACCGCCTTAAGGAGGAGCTCGAGCACCGCTCTACCGAGTTGCGCTCGGAGATTGCTCGCAAGATTGATGAAGCACGCCAAGAGGGCGATCTGAAAGAGAACGGCGGCTACCACGCTGCACGCGACGAGCAGGCGATGAACGAAACGCGCATCCAGCAGCTCGAGGGGTTGCTGAAGGAAGCCGAAGTTGGTGAGACTCCTGCCGACGACGGTGTTGTTGAGCTCGGCATGATGGTTACCGCTGAGATTCTCGGCGAACGCACCGAGTTCCTCCTCGGCTCTCGCATGGCTGGTGCCGGTCTTGGCATCGAGGTCTACTCCCCCGACGCTCCGCTCGGCGAAGCCATCATGGGCGCGAAGAAGGGCGACACCGTCTCCTACTACGCTCCGAACGGCAAGGAAATCCCGGTACGCATTATCGACGCCGTTCCGTTCAAGGGCTAAGTCCAAGCAGGCAACGCAGCGCGGCTCCGCTACCTGGTGAGCTAAGCGCCCGTAAGCCTGAGCGGGCAAGATTCTAAAGGGGAAGGTCTTGGAAGCATTTAAGCCTCCAAGACCTTCCCCTTTTACGTATTCAGTTTTCAGCCGGTAGACCCGCGGGGAGCAGACTACTCCTCGTCGCCAGTTTCAGGCTGCTTGGTCGGATTGCCGTCGGCCTTCTCGGCTGCCGCGACCTTCTCCTTGACTGAATCATCAACGTTCTTAGGAAGTTCCGGTTCGGCGATCGGATCCGTGCGGGAGATGTCGGCCGTGTAGGAGCCGAGGATCTGCGCTTCGAGAGTTCCCGGAGGCCCGCCCGGACGGTCGGGGTCGGACGCGAGGGCCGGGAACTTGTCGTAACCGTACAGGTAGAGGATCGACGTGTTGAGGAACGCGATCACGGGCACGGCAAACAGGGCACCGGCGATGCCGAACAGGAAGGATCCTGCGGCGACCGCAAGTAGCACGGCAACGGGGTGCAGCGACACGGCGTTCGACATGAGCCACGGCTGGAGCACGTTGCCTTCCACCTGCTGCACAACGAGGATAACGATGAGCATGAACACCGCGGTCATGACGCCCTGGTCTACGAGCGCCACTAGCACTGCGATCGAGCCAGTGATGAACGCACCGACAATCGGCACAAACGCGCCGATGAATACTAGGACAGCCAGCGGGATTGCGAGGGGCACGCCGAGGAAGTAGGCGCCAAGACCGATGCCGACCGCGTCGATCGCAGCAACCAGGATCTGCGCTTTCGTGTATGCGCCAAGCGTTACCCAGCCGCGAACTCCAGCCTCATGCAATGGAACGCGCGCCGCTTCGGGCAGGCAACGAAGCACCCACAGCCAAATGTCGCGGCCATCCTTTAGCAGGAAGAAAAGGACGAACAGGGCGATAAGCGTGCCCGTAACGACGTTGCCTACCGTCGACGTGATGGACAGTGCTCCGTAGGCAAGCCTTTGCGAGTTGCTCTGAACCACCTGGATGATTTCGTCATTCAACGAAGCAAGATACTTCCCAATCGCACCGATTTCGATCGGCAGTGGGCTGGCAAGGCGCCAGTCGGTGAGGCGAGCCAAACCGTCAGACGCTTTTTTCACGAGGTCGCCGAACTGGGCGATGATCTGCGAGGAAGAAAGCGAAACCAGGCCGATCACAACGCCCATGCCAAGAAGCAGGCTGAGCGCGGCGCTAAGTGCGCGCGGCATAGAGAGGCGCCTGCGGAAGAACCTGTTCACAGGGTCGAGTAGCACTGCGATCAGCACCGCGAGCGCCACCGGGATTGCGATCATCGTGATGTACGACAGGCCGTAGGCTACAACAGCAACACCGAGGATTACGACGAGCATTCTCCACGACCACGCGGCGGCGACACGCAGCGGCCAACTCACATGGTCGGTGACCCGCTGGTTTTCGTGCGCGGAGGTCTCGAGCCTTTCCACAACCACGGGTTCTGGTTGCATGGACTTGCGCGCTCGCATTAGCGGCTCTGAGAATCTGTCAAATAAGTCGGATGCCCGACGTGGTCGGCGTTTGGCCATTAGCCCTCCAAATATTTTTCGCGGGAATGCACGTTGCATTCATCGCGTTACTACAAGCATAGAGTCTTATGCTAGGTAGCTCGAAGTTCTTGTTTAAAAAGGAGGGTCTACGCATGGCAACTCACGAGGGTACGCTTCCTGGGCGCGCGGAGCCGATCGTATCGAATCTGGGTTTGCACCCGGTGTTGAATAGTCCCGTTGAGGGCCCGTGGGAGGAGCCTTACGAGACGATCTACATTGGAATGGGTTGTTTCTGGGGTTCGGAGCGAATCATGTGGAGGCTTCCCGGCGTGAAGGCTACGGCCGTTGGCTACATGGGTGGTACGACTCCTAACCCCACTTATGAGGAGGTTTGCACGGGCGGAACCGGCCACGCTGAAACGGTTCGCGTGGTGTTCGACCCAACCGAGATTTCCGCCCAAGAGGTTTTGAAGGCTTTTTGGGAGAACCACGATCCGACCACGCTTGACCGCCAGGGTAACGACGTTGGCACCCAGTACCGCTCGGCTATCTATTTCACGAATGAGAGCCAGGAGGCTGCGGCCATCGGCACGCGCGAAGCGTTCCAGAAGGTGCTCGACGAGCACGGCAAGGGCACTATTACCACGGAGATCGCTTCGGCCAAGGAGGCCGGCGAGTTTTACCTTGCGGAGCGCTACCACCAGGCTTACCTGCACCACATTCCAAACGGCTACTGCAATCACGGGCCGAACGGCATGAGTTGCCCGATCGGAATCGTCTAGACCCGGCTTACTTGCTCACTGCTTTTGCACTCGAAGTGGGTGCTTCCTGTCTTGATGCGGGGTAAGTAAAAGCGGCTGGGGAACTGCTCTCCAGCCGCTTTTGCTTGCGCTTTTTTAAAATACGCGAACTACGTCGGTTACAAACACGAGGGTGTCGCCGCCGCGGATGCCCGCCTGCGGAACGCCCGAGGGGCCGTAGCCAAGGTCAGAAGGAATCGACAGGACAACGCGCGAGCCCTCGCGCACGCCCACGAGACCCTGATCCCAACCGGGGATAACCATGCCGACACCAACAGTGAAGGAGAACGGCTGGCCGCGGTCGTAGGAGTTGTCGAACTCGTTGCGGTTCCAAACCTGGCCGAGGTAGTGTGCCTGAATCTGCTTGCCCGGAACCACGGGAGCACCCGCGCCTTCGCGGATGACCTCGACGTGGAGGCCTGCCGGCGGCTCCTCCGTCAAGAACTCAATGGTGGGCTTACGTAGGAAGTTATCTGAAACTTTGAAGTATTCGCTCATGATGTTCAGTTTACTCATTTCCAACTACGGAACGGAAGATTGCGATTAGTCGTAGCACTTCGACGTAGATCCACACCGCGGTGACGGTGATACCGAATGCGACGCTCCAGGCGTAGATGCGCGGAGCGCCCGCCTCAACGCCGCGTTTTGCAACATCGAAGTCGCCGATCAGGCTGTACGTGCCAACGATTACCGCGAACACGCCGACGATCAGGCCGAGCGGAATGCCCGCGATCGTAATCGAGCCAAGACCCCAGGCGGTGTCGAGTACGCCCGTCCAGACGAGCACCATGTTGAGGAGGTTGTAGCCGAGGATCGAGAACAGGCCAATCAGCACGAATCGGCTGGTCTTAGAGCTGTAGCGCACCTTGCCCGACGCGAATAGTGCGAGCGCAACACCCATAACCGCGAAGGTTGCGATGACGGCCTGCATCACGATTCCGGGGTACATGAGCTCGAACATCCACGAGAAGCCTCCGAGCATCAGACCTTCTGCAACCGCGTAAGCGCTGATGAGAGCCGGGCGGATCTTCTTGGAGAAGATGTTCACCATTGCGAGCACGAGGCTTGCGATCATGCCGCCAAACACGAGGGCAAGGCCAAGGCCCGGAGCCATTCCGATAGCCATCCAACCCAAAATGGCGCCCGCGAGCACGAGGCCGAACATGGCGCCCGTCTTCACGATCACGTCGTCGTACGTCATGCGTCCGGTCTGCACCGGGCCGGCGTCGCGACCCGCGTACGCCTGCTCGTACTCCTCCATCGGGATTCGGCCAGCCGCGGTCTCGTAGCCCGAAGGCGCGGAGGTCGGCGCGTAGGGCCTCCCCATCGTCGGAGCGCCCTGGCCCCTCCCCGGAGTGTAACCGGGCATGGTCGGGTAACCCGCAGGAGTGCGCTGCGCAAACTCCTGGTCCAAACGACTCATTACAGGATTGCTACTCAAAGAAGCCCCCTCAAAAATATTTATGCGTCTAATACGCCCACTGTTACCCGAGAATAACGAAAAGGAATGGGGTGCGAAACTTTTATCTCCCTCGGCGGAATACGAAAAGTACCCCCAGCCGGGCTCGAACCGGCACTCGATCGATTTTAAGTCGACTGCCTCTACCAATTGGGCTATGGGGGCGCATAGGTATTGTACGTCGAAGGCCCGCTTTAATCGCAAACGAAGCCCAACTCGCAGACCCCACCAAAGGCGGGAAGCGCCACTAGGAGCGGGGCTAGCAAATATGCTGGAAACAAACAATTTGGGTACAAAATTCGCTCTGAACGCGCCTAGGGGCCTCAGATTTACTAAAGTCGAACTATACAAATTGCCAAGGAAGGCACACAAGCAGTAAAGAAAGGTGAGCCGTATGTGGTCTGACGGCCGTAGAAGACCCGGCGTTCACTCCGATCCCAGCATCGTGCGCAAGAACGCGCGTCGCTTTAAAGGGAATGCGGGGATGCAGCGTTTCTACACATTAACCTCCTCGCAGATTCGACGAATGGATCGAGAACGCGCAGGCGGTAGGGTAGCCCCGATCAGGAGCCACAGAGACCTCGCCAAACGCTTTGAGCGCTTCGTAACGGATGAGACAAACGCGGGCATGCTCCTCGTAATCGCAGCCCTCCTCGCCCTTCTTTGGGCGAACTCCCCGTTCGGCTTCATTTACGACGCAATGGCGAACTTTACGTTCGGCCCAGAATCCCTCCACCTGCACCTGCCAATCTCAGCGTGGGCAGCCGATGGTGTTCTAACCATCTTCTTCTTCGTAGTCGGCCTCGAACTTAAGACCGAGTTCGTAACGGGTGCACTGCGCGACATCCGTGAGGCAGCACTGCCCATGATTGCAGCGGCCTTCGGTATGCTCGGCCCGGCCGTCGTCTACCTGCTTGTACAGATCCTCACCGGATCCGAAGCCTTCTCCGGCTGGGCAATCCCCGCGGCTACCGACATCGCGTTCGCAGTCGCCCTCCTCGGCCTATTCGGCAAGGGCATGCCGCCCGCCTCCCGCACATTCCTCCTCACCCTCGCAGTGGTTGACGACCTCCTCGCGATCATCATCATCGCGCTCGTGTACTCCACCGACCTGAACTTCATCGCCCTCTTGATCTCGTTTGCTTTGATCGCAGTGTTCGGCGTGCTCGTGCAAAAGCGCGTGATGAAGTGGTGGATCCTCATTCCGATCGGCGTGGTTGCGTGGGGCTTCATGCACGCTTCCGGCGTTCACGCCACCATCGCGGGCGTCGCCATGGGCCTCCTCGTTCCCGCAGCGCGCAGGCGCGGCGAACCGCAGTGGTCGCACCACCTCGCCGAAAAGATCAACCCGATTTCCGCAGGCATCGTCGTTCCGTTCTTCGCGTTCTTCGCGGCCGGCGTGAACGTGTCGCAGTCCGGTGGCCTCGTCGAGACGCTGGCCGACCCGGTTGCTATCGGTGTTGCACTCGGCCTTCCGCTCGGCAAGTTGCTTGGCATCGCAGGCTCCGTCTGGCTCCTCACTAAGTTCACGAACCTGCGCCTCGGCGCCGGTGTGGATATGCCGGACATTGCCGCAATCGCGCTACTTGCCGGCATCGGCTTCACCGTTGCACTACTCATCGCGGGCCTCGCGTTCCCGCCAGAGTCCATGCACATCCCGCACGCGAAGCTCGGCGTGATGATGGGTACCGCAATCGCGGCTATCGGCGGCGGCTACTGGGTACACCACAGGGCACACATGCATGCACGTGGCCCCGCGGCAAACCGCATGCGCCAAATGGCTCGCTAGGAAAGAAGCGACAGCGCGATACCATCCAAAATATCGTGCTCAGACACTCTAGTTTCGCGCAGCTTGGGGTTCGCCCCGGCTGCGCGAACTAGTATCTGACGCCAAATGACTGCGCCACCACTAATGACGTCCGCGCGCCCCTGCGGCATGTACGCAAGAGCCGCAAGCTCCTCAGCGGGCGCGTTGATCATGTAGTCACAAGAGGCGAGCATCTGCTCAAGCGAGATAGTTGCTCCGTGGACGGCAACCGGATCCCACTCCTTCAGGCCAAGAGCGTGGCACGTGATCGTCGTGACTGTGCCCGCAACACCAACGAGAGTGTTCACGCGCTCTAGAGGCACCTCTTTAGCCACCTCGTTCAGAATCTGATCGACCCACGCGGCGGCGGCCTCAGTACTCGGGTTCGCGCCGGAAAGCTCGGGGAACTTCTCCGTGATGCGCACCGACCCCATGTTCTTCGAAACGCTCGCCTCGATTTCCTCGCCCGCGCCCAGCACGAACTCGGTGGAACCGCCTCCAATATCAACAACCATCACGGGGGTAGCCGCGTCTTCTAGCGAACCAACCGCTCCAGAAAACGACAGGGCGGCCTCCTCCAAGCCCTCAACTACCTCAGGCTCAATGCCGAGCACCCTGCGGATCCCCGCGCGGAACTCCTCACGGTTTTCCGCATCCCGGCTCGCCGAAGTCGCCACAAACCTCATACGATTTACACCCGCCACGCGAGCCACCTGCCCGTACTCACCCGCCTTCGCGAGCGTGCGAGCAATCGCCTCATCCGACAAACGACCCGTGCGGTCAACGCCTTCACCCAGGCGCACGATGTCCATAGTGCGCAGGTACTGCTCAAACTCACCGTTCTTCATCTCCCCGATGAGGAGCCTGATCGAGTTCGTACCGCAATCAATCGCCGCAACCCGGTGGGCTGGGCCTTCGTCTAGCCACGGAAAGGAGGCATCACCCTTTGCGGGAGCAGGCTCCTCCTGCACGAAATCTGCGGGAGTCTGACCGGCGAGGCAAGAACACTCCTCCTCGTTCCACAGCCCGTCTTCTGCGAGCCTGTCGCGAACCATGTCGCCGATCGGGTTCACTCCCCTACCGGCCGCAAGCGAATGGCCCAGCAGGGCGTGCAAGCACTTCACGCGCTCAGGCATTCCTCCGGCGGAGAAATCCTTAATCTCCTCCACAACCTCAACAGCCTCGCGCGCCTCAATGTAAGCGCGGTGCGCACCCTCGTAGCGCTGTTTCAAATCCTCATCGGAGGCGAGCAGCTCGTTCAAATACTCCATCCACTGGTTCGACTCCAGCACGGAACAGCCCTTAACGGCGGTCGGGTGCGTCAGGTAGAACATGGTTGGGAACGGGCTACCATTTTCCAGGCGCGGAGCCGTGGCAACCACGGTAGGAGCACCGCACACGCAACGCGCAGCAATACCGAGCACTCCTCGGGGCACGCGACCAAGCTGCAGTTCTAGAATCTTCAGATCAACTTCGCTCGTTGGCGTGACCTGCATGGGCTACTCCTCGTTGTTACCAACCTTCACGGAAGGTTCTAGGTGGATGGGCGGATTCGGATCGTCAGCCGCGTCCGCAGTATCTGCAATAACCAAATACCAGGGCCTAGGCGGGCCCTGCTCGTGAACAGCCTCCGCACTAGACTGATCAGTTCCATCATCAGGGGCGTCAACCACCTGATACTGAATCTCGCCGGGCTGAACGTAGTGTAACCTTGCACGCGCCTGAGAAGCCACATACGACTTGTCGCTCCAACGATCCAGTTCGCCAGAAAGCTCCTCATTCACGATCTTCGCCTGCTCAATCTGCGACAAGATCGCACTGTACTCGCGCTGCTGCGCCCACCACTGGTGAAGCGGCTGCGAAATCCCGAGGAAACCAAGCACCAGCGTTAGCGCAATCGCAAACGCCTTCAGCGACACTACGCGCTCATCAGGTTTTTGGGCCGGCACGCTCTTATGTTGCTCGCGCGCCCTAGCCGGAGGCCTCCTACTCGCAGAAACCGAACGCGTTCGCTTCGATTGCGCGCGAGAGTTACCCGTCTGCCGGAAGCCACTTACCCCTTTGGGTGCTCCCGGCCGGCGAAAACCTCTTCCCTTACCCTGACTCATGCCTCTAGTTTTACAAGATCTGGCCCGCACTTGCGAGGCGCGCGCCGAAGGTACACAAAAAGTTGGGGATGAACCCAGACGGGCTCATCCCCAACCATCATCTGAACCGGGCTAGCCGGCTAGATTAGAAGCTTGCACGCGGGAAGGAGGTGCGGCCAGCGTAGAACGCTGCGTCGCCCAGCTCTTCCTCAATGCGCAGAAGCTGGTTGTACTTGGCAACGCGCTCGGAGCGAGCCGGAGCACCGGTCTTGATCTGGCCGGAGTTCGTTGCAACTGCGAGATCCGCAATCGTCGTGTCCTCGGTCTCGCCGGAGCGGTGCGAGGTCATGGAGCGGAAGCCGTTGCGGTGTGCAGCCTCAACAGCGTCGAGCGTCTCGGTGAGCGAACCAATCTGGTTCACCTTCACGAGCAGAGCGTTAGCAGCACGCTGCTCGATACCGCGGGCAAGACGAGCCGGGTTCGTTACGAACAGGTCGTCGCCAACCAGCTGAACCTTGTCGCCAATCTGTGCGGTGAGAGCAATCCAGGAATCCCACTCGTCCTCAGACAGCGGATCCTCAATCGATACGAGCGGGTACTTCGCGATGAGCTTCTCGTAGTAGTCGACCATGAACGCGGTGTCGCGAGCCTCACCCTCAAACATGTACTTGCCATCCTTGAAGAACTCGGTGGAGGCAACGTCAAGTGCGAGAGCCACATCCTTGCCCGGCTTGTAGCCGGCCTTCTCGATTGCCTCAATGATGAGGTCGAGAGCTGCAGCGTTCGACTCGAGCGAAGGAGCGAAGCCACCCTCGTCGCCAAGACCGGTCGAAAGACCGCGGTCCTTAATAACACCCTTCAGAGTGTGGTAGACCTCTGCGCCCCACTGGAGGGACTCGCGGAACGTGCTGGCACCGATCGGAGCAATCATGAACTCCTGGATGTCAACGTTCGTGTCCGCGTGCGAGCCACCGTTCAGGATGTTCATCATCGGAACGGGAAGGACGTGCGCGTTCGGGCCACCGAGGTAGCGGAAGAGCGAAAGGTTGGAGTACTCAGCTGCTGCCTTCGCAACTGCGAGCGAAACACCGAGAATAGCGTTAGCGCCGAGCTTGCCCTTGTTGTCGGTGCCATCAAGATCGATCATGAGCTCGTCAACGACGCGCTGCTCGGTTGCATCCTGGCCAATGAGCTCCGGAGCGATAACGTCGATTACCGCGTCAACAGCGTCCTCAACGCCCTTGCCCATGTAGCGGTCAGAGTCGCCATCGCGGCGCTCTACAGCCTCAAAAGCACCAGTGGAAGCACCCGACGGAACAGAGGCACGAGCCATGGTGCCGTCTTCCAGCAGAACTTCAACTTCAACAGTCGGATTGCCACGAGAATCAAGGATCTCGCGCGCGCCAATGGCGTCAATCTGTGCCACGTTTTTCTCCTTCTATAGGTTCGTTACATCGTGGACTATTTCAACGGGTTTCGTTTCCCTCAATCGAGCACCACATTTGCGGAACTCGAAGGTCGGATTAGGTTTGACTAGGGATAGTCCGATGAGGGCCCAGCCAAGCCTTATCTTTAAAACTGCGGTTGTACCACGCCGTCAAGCTTCGGCTGGTACAACATGTTGTCTTCAGTAAGCTCGCCGTAACGCGGGTTCACCTCAAGGTCCAAAGCTGCGAGAGTCTCAGTGATCTCCTGCGACAGCTGCTCCGGCGGAAGCGTCCTTTCAAGGAGCGAATACAGTTGCGAAGTACGAACGACAGTAACCGCCGCCTCACTTGCCGGCTCGCCCGTCATCTCCTTCACGGCCGCGAGTGCGTTTCGCGCGTCTTCCTCCGAAAACTCAATGCCGTTAGCCTTTGCAAGATCCCTCATCACAGGTTCGAGCATGAGCATGTACGTGACTCCCGCGGTGGAATACGGTTGCCCACTAAGCTCGGTGAGCTGCATCGCCGCGTTGCTAACTTCGTCTTCAGAGTAAGTGGTTCCATTCACGTTCAGCGCGACACCGGGCTGGGCTGAACAAGCTGCGAGAGCAAAAGCCACTGCAACGCCCGTGGCGCCGACTACCATGCGTTTCCAGGCTGACTTAACCGTCACGGTTACGCTTCCTTTCGTCTCAAACCATCTGGGTTAGATTCTACGCTGTTTTTACAGCGATTTCCTTTACCGATTTTGGTCATTGCTTTTAGATACAGATGAATATTCAACGATCGCGTGCAGGAAGTTCTGCACCCAGTCGATCAACTCCTGATCCACTATCGCGGGCCCACCCAATTTTTTCGACTTGGGCGCGGGCACAAGCACCGTGCGGATCGCTCCCTTAATGATCGAACCGGGGTACAAACGCTTCAATCGAAGCGCCTGCGAATCGCGCAACTCCACTGGAGAAACGCGGATATACCGGCCCTGAGCCGCGATTTCTCGCACTTCTAGGGAACGCGCATACTCGCGCAAGCCCGCGAGCGCGAACAGTAGGAGCACCTCTTCGGGGATCTTTCCGTAGCGGTCTTCAAGCTCTTCGCGAACGTCTTCCGCCTCACTTGGCGTTTGGAGTGCGGCGATCTTCGCGTAGGTCTCAAGGCGAAGTTGCTCACCTTCTATGTAGTCGGCAGGAATATGTGCATCAACGGGGATTTCGATGCGCATTTCCTCACGTTTAGGAGTTTCGCCATCACGGTATGTTGCGACGGCTTCTGCGACCATGCGCACGTACAGGTCGAAGCCGACGCCCGCAATGTGTCCGGACTGTTCGCCGCCGAGCAGGTTGCCCGCGCCGCGGATTTCGAGGTCTTTTTGTGCAACCGCGATACCGGCGCCAAGGTCGGTGTTCGCCGCGATTGTGGAGAGGCGTTCGTGAGCGGTCTCAGTGAGCACCTTGTCGCCCGGGTAGAGGAAGTACGCGTAGCCGCGATCCCTGCCTCGGCCAACGCGGCCGCGAAGCTGGTGGAGCTGGGATAGACCCATGGCGTCGGCGCGATCCACGATCAGGGTGTTCGCGTTGGAAATATCCAATCCGGTTTCGACAATCGTCGTGCAGACGAGCACGTCGAACTCGCGATTCCAAAAATCGACGATCACCCGCTCAAGCTCACTCTCGGCGAGCTTTCCATGCGCGATTCGAACACGAGCCTCGGGCACAAGCTCCTCAATGTGGGCCGCAACCTTTGAGATGTCTTCCACGCGGTTGTGCACGAAGAACACCTGGCCGTCGCGAAGTAGTTCGCGTTTGATCGCCGCGCTCACCTGCTGGTCGGTGTATGCGCCAACGAACGTGAGGATCGGGTGGCGCTCTTCGGGAGGCGTCGTTAGGAGCGACATTTCGCGGATTCCCGTGACCGCCATTTCCAGGGTTCTTGGAATCGGGGTTGCCGACATTGAGAGTACGTCGACGTCGGTGCGCATCTGCTTTAGCGTTTCCTTATGCTCCACGCCGAAGCGCTGCTCCTCATCGATGATTACGAGGCCCAAATCCTTGAACCTTACGGATCCGGTGAGCAGGGAGTGCGTGCCGATAACCACGTCGATGCCGCCGCCGAGGAGGCCTTCGCGCACGCGTTCGCCTTCGGCCTTCGTGGTGAAGCGCGAGAGTGCGGCAACGTCGATTGGGAAGCCCGCGTAACGCTGCTGGAAGGTCTCGAGGTGCTGTTGCACGAGGAGGGTTGTGGGCACGAGAACCGCAACCTGCTTGCCGTCCTGAACGGCCTTGAACGCGGCGCGCACGGCGATCTCGGTCTTGCCGTAGCCGACGTCGCCGGCAAGCACGCGATCCATTGGGATCGGCTTTTCCATGTCGGCCTTAACCTCGTCGATCACGGTTAGCTGATCGGGGGTTTCGACGTATGGGAATGCGTCTTCAAGCTCGCGCTGCCAGGGCGTGTCGGGCGAGAACGCGTGACCCTTCGTGGCTCTGCGCGCGGCGTAGAGGCGCACGAGTTCGCCCGCGATTTCTTTGACGGCCTTGCGTGCTTTCGCCTTGGTTTTCGCCCATTCGGCGCCTCCCATCTTCGAAAGCTTCGGGGCGTCGGAGCCGGAATACTTCGACACTTGCGAAAGCTGGTCGGTTGGCACATACAGGCGGTCGCCGGGTTGGCCGCGTCTCGTGGGCGCGTATTCGATGAGGAGGTAGTCGCGCGTAACCGCCTCGTCGCCGCGGCCGGTAGTACGCGAAACCATTTCGATGAACTTGCCGATGCCGTGCTGTTCGTGCACGACGAGGTCTCCCTTGTGCAGCGTGAGCGGGTCGATGCCCTTGCGCCTCCTCGCCGGCATCTTGCGCATTTCGGAGGTGGAGGAGCCGGCCTTGCCCGTGAGGTCCGACTCGGTTACCACGCCGAGTTTCAACTCCTCCGCGACGAAACCTGGGCCGGCGGGTGCGGCGAGCACCTGGATGAGGCCCTCGGGTAGCTCGTCTTCCAGGGCGGAGACGACTCGTGCGGGTACGAACGCCTCATTTAGCACATCGGCGATACGTTTTGCGGGGCCGGGGCCTTCGGTTGTGACGACGAGGCGCCAGCCGTCTTTTTGGAGTGCGCCAAGGTCGGAGACGGCTTCGTCGATTTTGCCGCGGTAGGGGCGCACGTCGCGCGCACCGATCTGCATGAGCCTGTCAGAGACTACAACGGCGGAGTGTTGCGTTGGTGCCTGCGCGATTGCGTCGGCCATTTCCATGGGGGCAAGCGCGCTGATTTCGGCCCAGCCGAAGCCTCGTTTGCGGGCGATTACGCGCATTTCGGCAAGTGTTTTGAATGATGCTCGGCTTGCTTGGAGGGGGATTTTGCCGCCGGCGGCGGCGCCCGTCCAGGCGGCTTCGAGGAATTCTTGCGTGGTTGCGACGAGGTCTTCGGTGCGGGCTTCGACTCGTTGCGGGTCGACGACTATGACCTGCGAGTCGGGGTGTACGAGGTCGAGGATTGTCTCCATGCCTTTGACGAGTACGGGGCTTAGCGACTCCATGCCTTCGACGTTGATGCCTTCGGCGATGAGTTCAAGCATTTGGCTTGCGCCGGGGAGCTTGTCGGTGAGGTCGCGGGCGCGCTTTTTCACTTCGTCGGTGAGGAGGAGTTCGCGCGCGGCTGGCGCCCAGAGGCCGTCTTCGGCGACGCCGAGTGTGCGTTGGTCGGAGACGGAGAAGTAGCGGATGTCGTCGATTTCGTCGCCGAATAGTTCGATGCGTGTGGGGTATGGGTCGATGGGTGCGAACACGTCGATGATGCCGCCGCGCACGGCCATTTGGCCGCGTTTTTGTACGATTTCGGAGCGTTCGTAGCCGAGGTCTGTAAGTTTTTCGACGAGGCTTTCGAAGTCGACGATGTTGCCGACTTTGAGGCGTACGGGTTCGAGGTCGCCAAGGCCGGCGATGATGGGTTGCAGGAAGGCGCGTAGTGGCACGATGAGGACGCCGATTTCGCCGGTGCGGGAGCCGAAGTTGCCCTCGGGGTGTGCGAGGCGGCGCATGACTGCGACTCTGCGGGCCATGGTGTCGCGTTGGGGGCTGAGGCGTTCGTGTGGGAGGGTTTCCCAGCTCGGTAGTACTTCGACGCCGTCTACGTAGTTGCGTAGGTGGGTGGCTAGTTCTTCGCCGTCGCGGCCGGTGGCGGTTACGACGATGAGGGGTTTTTCGCGTGTTTTTGCGGCTGCGGCGATGAGGGGTGCGCGTACGCCGGCTGACGCGATGATTGTGGCGCCGATTCCTTCGTTGAGGGAGGTGACTGCGGCGTCGAGGGCCGGGTCTTGGCTGATGGCTTTGAGGAGCCCGCTCAGCTTTTTCAAGGTTTCTCCTGGGACGCTAGGCGGTGTGAAGTTTTTGTTGTGCTTCGGAAAAGCCGAGGGTGACGACGTTTTCGATTGCTTCTGCAGCTAGGCGTACGGTTACTGCCCACTCGTCGAGTTCGCGTTTGGGGAAGTCGGAGAGTACGTAGTCGGCGGGGTCCATGCGGCCGGGTGGGCGTCCGACTCCGAAGCGGAGGCGGTGGTAGTCTTTCGTGCCGAGCATTTGGCTGATGGATCGTAGGCCGTTGTGTCCGCCTTCGCCTCCTCCGCGTTTGAGGCGTAGCGTGTGGGGGTCGAGGTCGAGTTCGTCGTGTACGACGAGGAGGCGCTCTTCCGTGATCCCGTAGAATTTCATGAGTTTTGTGACGGGCATGCCGGATGTGTTCATGTAGGAGTCGAGCCACGCGAGGAGTGCTGCGGGGCCTGGCCTGCCGCCGGGGAGCATGCCGATGCGCGCGTTTGCGACGTAGGCTCCGGCCCTGTGCTTTGAGAATGTGGCGCCCGCGGTTTGTGCGAGTGCTTCTACGACGATGTGGCCTGCGTTGTGGCGGTTGTTCGCGTATTTGGGTCCGGGGTTTCCTAGCCCGACGATGAGCCATTGATCCTGATTTGATTGCACGAACCTACTCTATCAACTTAGCGAAATCGCTCCAGAGAACAGGTGAGGGGCCGAAGCTAAGGGGGAATCCCCATGCTTCGGCCCCATTCGTTCGCTACTGTGCGCTGTTAGAGGTCACGCCTCCTAGAGGTGAGCTTTACGAGCGCAGTGCCGGCTAGGCCGAGTCCGGCCATAATCGCAAGCAGCGCAGTTGCGTCTACGCCGGTCTTAGACAACTCAGTTGCCTTCTTCTCAGGCGTGGTCTTAGCGGTCGGTTTAACAGTTGGCTGTGCGACGTCATTGCCTGACGTGGGTTCCGTGACCGAAGGTGACGTACCCGTTTCGCTACCAGCTTCACTTGTCGACGTAGTCGTTCCGCCCGTGGTTCCATCCGTGGTCGACTCAGTCGTAGTTTCGGTTGTTGTTTCCGTCTCGATTGGCTTCGGCTTCGGAACTGACACAGCTAGAGGCTCTGCCGTGTCCTCCGCGAATAGATCAGGACCGTTGAGGCCCTTAATCTTGAACTCGGGAATCGTGATTTCTCCCGCAGCCTCATCCTCGGGGGTTACAGGAACCTGGTAGGACCAAGACATGCTCTGAGAGGGCAAAAGCCTCGTGCCTTCATCACCGATGTCGTTTAGCGCCACGTTGCCAACGTTCTTGACGGTCACGGTCACGTTCACGAACTTGCTCGGTTCCGCGCTACGCGTCATAGGCTTGGCACTGCGCGTCTGGATTGGCTTCCCTTCGCTATCGACGAGCACCGCCGTGCGCGTAACCTCGATGGCTGGCTGGCGCTTCATTAGCTCAACGACATCCGGAATAACCGTCTTTGTCTCGGTCTCATACCTTGATGCATTGATCGCCCACCTAGTCACGGGTCGCGCGAAGCCGTTTTCAATGTCTTCCTTGCTGATCGTGTAAACGGCAGTATCGCACGTGTACTGCCCATTAGCACCTAGATTCATGTATCGACAATTGGGCCGCGTCTCTGGAAGGAACCGAGCAAATCCGTCACCCTCGATTGGTACAACCGTCGTCGTCACAGGCGAGGTGGACTTAACAAAGAAGTGGTACGGGAGCTGGTCACCAGCTTGGTACGGATTGGTCTCGATATCTCGCAGCGGAGTCATTAGCTTGGGTTCCACGATGAAACTTAGACGCGGGTTGACCGGGCTCGAAACCTTCACTACCAAGTCGCCGCGAAGACGGAAATCGCCCGCGTTCAACACGACGTCACCGCGCAGAGTTACCGAAGGCACGCTGCTTGGAACATTGAGTTTCAAGACAATATCTGCAGATTCGCCCGGTGTTAGAGCTGGAACTTCCACGGGCTCTGCCGTAATGCCGTAACCCATTTCAATAGTTGCGCTTCCGGCTGGCAGTTCACGGTCGTCGTCGTTGCGTACCGTGACCGTCATCTCGGTAATTTCACCGGCAGTGGCCTCTACCGTCTTCTCATCTGGGAATGCGACGCAGAACGGTTTCAACCAGTCGTCATCAAAACTCCCGTAGCGAAGAACGTCGTTCCGACCTTCATAAACGAGTCCGAACGTTCCATCCTGGAGGGCGACCATATCGGAGTAGGAAGTTGCACCCGTTTGGAAGGTCTTAGCCACGGGCCAAGTTAGGCCATCATCGCAGGAGTAGCGAACAGTACCGTTCGTACGAGAGTCTGCATTCGCGTTTGAGAACAGGAGTTCTTTAGAGGCAATAGAACCATCGAACGTGTTCGGGTTCTTGCGGATAATGGAGGCGTTATTCCGCGGGTCCAAGAGCGTACTGTCAGCCTTTGGCGTCGACCAGGTCTCGCCCCCATCCTCCGAATAGCTAATCCAGCGAGCGTTGCCTTCACCGAACTGCCGCGAGTTCATCATGAGACGCCCGTCGGAGAGCTCGACAATCTTGTTTTCGTCCATCTTCGAGCCGACGGGAGTACCCATAGTCCACGTTTCACCGTGGTCGTCGGAGTAAACCGAGTATGCGCGCACAGAGCCGTCAACAAATCTTCCGGCAAACTGCTGCACGAGACGACCCGCATAATCACCGCTCTTGATCTGGATTCCGTGGCCAGAAGTAGCGAATTGGCTCACGACATCAGCAGGTTTCACGATGTTCGTAATGAGCTTATGCTCCCACGTCTCTCCATTGTCAGCAGATTTCGATACCTCAGCACTAATGACGTTACGGTCGGCGTCATCGTTACCTAGAGCTGAGCCCCAAAAACCTTGATCCTTTGAGAACACGTGGAAATTAAAAAGAAGATTCTCTTCCTCGTCATACACGTAGGAGGGATCCGAGTAGCCTAGTTTAGGCGCGGTCTTTTGCCCTTCGTGAATGAAGGTTTGCGCTCCCCAAGTTGCTCCCCCATCCATTGAACGACGTTGCAGGATACTGTTTGGGTTTGGTGCGTCTCCACCAACGGGACGCCCATCGTAGGAGATTAAGACATCTCCATTGTTAAGTTGCATGATTGCGGGAATACGGTAGTTATTAAAACCACCCACCCCGCCCTCGGCAATCACCTGTTCGCTGTTCAACTCCTCAACCGGAGGAGCCGCGTACGCCTGACCGATGCCGGTCATTGTTAGGGCCAGCGCGCAAAATGACGCGCCAAAAGCCACTGTCTTCGCCTTTGAAAACATTGTTCTCCTATTTTCTCAAACGGAACCTCAGACGTCCGTTGTCTGACAAATTTAAATGTTGTTTTTGGAGAGAACTAGGCCTTTGGACCGACATTGAACAAATTTGCTACCGTTTTCAGTTTTCATGCAACAAAATTAGTACGTTTGGCGCGCAGATAATTCTCTTTTTTACAAATAGGATGTAATCCTATTGTGTTTACATATATTTTTCGTCTTTTGTATAGAGGAAGGTGTTCTCATGCGAACCACGAAACAGCGCGTTCTCTTCGCACGAGACGCCGTAATCGACGAATGGCTACGAACACGCGTCGCAAAAACCTACGACGAAGTGGTAGCCGGAAAACAAGACACGTACTCTTCCGAACAAGTAAGAGACACGCTGCGCCACTCGACCTCGGAGTAAGATCCATGGACGTCGAAGTAGTTTCTTCTAAAGACACCTGTAGCCGCGCATAAAGAGTTTGCCCGCCCCTCCTAACTTGCAGGAGGAGCGGGCAACCGTCAATCTAGCGCCTACTCAGCGGGGGCTGAAGGAACCGCGTGGAGGAAGTGCGGCTCGTTAAAGCCCTCCCTCTCATAGCGGGCGGCAATCGCCTCCATCACCCTCGCCGACTTCTCCTTCGGCACCAGCGCAATCGCCGAGCCGCCGAAGCCGCCACCAGTCATGCGGGCACCAACAGCGCCGTTAGCAAGCGCCTCCTCAACCGCAATATCAAGCTCAGGAACCGTCACCTCATAATCAACGCGAAGCGACTCGTGCGACTCCGTCATCAACTCACCGAGGGCCTGCAAGCGCTCCCCCACGAAATCGCCAGCCTCCAAAAGCTGCGCAAAATCCAGAGTCCGCTGAATCTCAGACACCACGTGACGAGTACGCATCTGCTCCAGCTGCGACAAACCCGAAAGATCCGCGTCCATGCCAAGCTCCGACAGGAACTCCACACCCAGCTTCTTCGCCGCCGCCTCACAAGTCGCGCGACGCTCCGCATACTGACCATCCGCCAGACTGTGCTCCGCGCGCGTATCAATCACAAGCAGCTCCAGGCCAGCCTCATCAATCGCAAACGGAATATGGCGAACCGAAGAATCCTTCGAATCCAGCAAAATCACCGAACCCGCCTTGCATCGAAGCGAGGCAGCCTGATCCATGCCACCCGTCGGAGCACCCGCAATATCGTTCTCCGCGCGAATGCAAGCTTCAACGAGCTTTGCCCTGCCCTCCTCGGTCGCGAGCATCGGCGACCAATCCGGCGTTTGCGACATGAAATCATCCCAAGCCGCCGCAACCGCACACTCCAACGCGGCCGACGACGACAGGCCCGCGCCGAAAGGCACGCACGAATCAATCGCCACATCCATACCCGGAAGCTCGCCAAGCCCAGCCTGCTCAAGCGCCCAAGCCACGCCAACAACATACGCCGGCCAACCCTGCACCGGGTTATCAGAATCGTGCGTATCAACCTCATCGAGATTAACCTCGCGAACGCCCTGACCCTGCGCAGAAACCAAGCGCACAACGCGGTCGTCACGCTTAGAAACAGCCGCGTAAGTGCGGTGAGGAAGCGCCATCGGGAGGGCAAAACCTCCGTTGTAATCCGTGTGCTCGCCGATCACGTTCACGCGGCCAGGAGCCGAGTGAACCGCCTGCGGGCGGGCACCAAACGTCTGCTCAAACAGGGCGCTAACGCGGTCTGCGCCCTCCTCGAGAGTCCAAGACTCATTTACAACAATGCTCATTTTTCGTAGACCTCACGCAAACGATCCGCAATCTTCTCAGGCGTCGTATCCGAAATCCACGCACCCATGCCTGACTCCGAACCACCCAGGTACTTCAGCTTGCCAACCGCGCGCTGAATCGAATGCAACTGCATGTGCAAGCGCATGAACTCGCGATCCTCACCCACGGGAGCCTGATGCCACGACATCACGTACGGGATCTCCAAGTACGACTTCTCGCCGTCTTCCTCAACCTCGAAGAACTTGTTACCCGCCTTCAACATGCGCAAATACAGGTGCGAAAGCTCCTCGCGCTCCTGATCCGTCAACTCGTACAGAGTCTTAACGTCGCGCTTTGGCATGAGGTGCATCTCCACCGGCCAACGAGACGCAGCCGGCACGTAAAGAACCCAGTGCTCCGTCTCCTCCACAATGCGACGACCCGAACGAAGCTCCGCGGCGAGCACCTCCGTCAAAAGATCCTTACCCGTCTCCTCGCGGAAAGCCTTCGCCTCACGCAACATGTTCGCCGTGCGCGGCGTGACGTACGGGTACGCGTAAATCTGGCCGTGCGGGTGGTGCAGGGTGACGCCAATAGCCTCACCGTGGTTCTCAAAGCAGAACACCTGCTTGATCCCCTCAATCTGCTCAAGCTCCTTCGTACGATCCGCCCACGCCTCAATCACCGTGCGCATACGAACCGGGCCCATATCCACAAGATTCTGATTCAAATCCGGGCCGAAACAAATGACCTCACAACGGCCAGCCGCGGGCGCAACCTTCCAAACACTCTCGCCCTCAAAATCCTCAACAACCATTTCCTGACCGGGAATGCGCATGAGGGAGGGGAAGCGGTTCTCAAACACAACGACGTCGTAATCGGTGTCTGGAATCTCGCCATCCTGATACTCAGCGCCCGGGCGTGCAGGAGCAAGCGGGTTCGCGTCAGCCGGCGGCAGGAACGTGCGGTTCATGCGGTGAGTTGCAATAACAACCCACTCGCCCGTGAGCGGATCGCGGCGCATAGTCGGCCCCGTAACCGGCTTCTCCTCACCGTTTTCATCCACAACGGGAGCGAAACGGTCTTTCAGCGGGCGGGGATCGTCTAGCCGGCGAGTTTTCTCACCACTCACATACGGTTCAGAATCATCGAAATAGAAAAAGTCACGTCCGTCAGCAAGCTTCGTCGCCGTTTTACGAACCCGTGCACCCATGATTACTCCTATGCATCATCGTTCTAGACCGCCTCTAGATTACTACCTTATGAAGCCAAATCACCAAGTAGACTTGAACTCAAGTTTGCACGTACTTTCTTTGTTTCTTACCAAACTACCAACGTAGCCCCGAAAGCATGGTACCGATTCCACAAACGACGTGGTTCGACCCTGACAACTGTGATAGGAATATCTCGGCATTAATCAGATAAGTCAGAAAACTCTCGTGGGCTACCGCGCGAGACGGAAAAAATAATATGTACCTTCCCCCATTGGAACCAGACGAGGAACTCATCGGAATCCTCGTTGCCGTTCCCGAGCCATGGATGAGTGAGCTCTCCGACCTGCGTGCAAGCGTTGGCGACAAGCACGCTGAGAAAACCCCTGCCCACATCACCCTCATGCCCCCAACGGCCGTAAAAATTGCCGACCGCGAGAAAATCATGGAAGAACTCCAAGCGATCGCCGCACACAATCTTCCATTCACCATTTCGCTAAAAGGCACGGGAACTTTCAGGCCCGTCTCCCCCGTCGTATTCATCAACGTCGAAAAGGGACAAAAAGAACTAATCAGCCTCGCCAAAGAGATGCGCTCTGGAATCCTCGCAAGGGAGCAGCGTTTCCCCTACCACCCGCACGTCACCATCGCGCAAGTCGATTCCGACGAACAACTCGACCGCGCGCAGGCCATCGGCAAAGACTTCGAAGCCACCTGGACCGCGCCGGGCTTCCGCCTCGACTCCGTAAGTGCCGACGGCAGCTACCACTCTCGCGCGATCTTCAGCTTCACAGCCGGCTAACAAGAAAGACTTCATTTTCGCCACAAAATAGGGCTTTGAATGCGCCGAAACACTCGTTTTCCGGTAGTTTCGAAGCATGGCCAAAGATTCCTTAACCAGACCGCAAGACGTGAACGTGCCCACCTCGGCACTAGAAACCGACGCGAGCGAACCCGGACCGCGCGCTCCGGACGCCCCGAATCTGTTTGGCCCTACCTTCAAGGAGGCGGCTGGAACCTCCGGAATCATTGCGAAGGGCATGGCCCTCTTCGACTGGTACAACCACACGCGCCTTGGCCGCGGAATGAGGCGCTACACCCTGAAACGCGGAAACCTGCTGGCCGGCGGTGTCTCCTACACGGCCCTGTTTTCCATCGCCGCTGCCCTAACCGTTGGCTGGACGATCTTCATGTACTTCCTCGGCGGCAATGAGGAGCTACGCGTCGCAGTGCTCGACTCGATGGAGCAGGCGATGCCGGGCCTCATCGACAAGGGCGACGGCTCGGGCATGCTTAACCCCGACAGCCTCATCCAAACGAACGTCTGGTCGGTAACAGGCTTCGTGGGCCTGCTCGTACTACTCTTTTCAGCCGCGAAAACCATGGACGCACTCAAGATGTCGCTGTGGTCGATGTTCGGAATCGTGCGCCTACCCAACTCTTTCGTGCTGATCAAGATCCGCGACTTCTTCGGATTCATCATGCTCGCAATCGGCGTGCTCGCCACCGCGGCACTTGGCATCATGATCAACACCGTTGGCGAATGGTTCCTCACCCTCATCCAAATTGAGGGGGCGTCCGGCCGATTCTTCTTAAACGCTGGATCCGTAGCCGTCGCGTTCATCGTGGATACTCTCATCGTCGCGGGCCTCATCCGTTTCATCGCGGGCATCCGCACGCCAAGGCGTGACCTTTGGATGGGTGCCGCTATTGCGGGTGTCGGCTCCGCGGTGTTGCGCTATGTGGGTACGACGGCGGTTGGTTCTGTTGCGGATAATCCCCTACTTGCGGCTTCGGCTGCGCTCGCCACGCTGATGTTGTGGATCAACTTGATCGTGCGCGTGCTCCTTATGGTCGCAGCGTGGATGGCTAACCCTCCATACGCCGAACTACCCGTCGACAAGCAGTACGTGCACGGCGACGCGACCCCGAACTACGTGACGCTTTCCAACCCGGACACGCTTGACTGGCCCCACCACACGATGACGGGCGATATCGCCTACGACCCCCGGTACAACCCCGATTCGATCGAAACAATCTTGACCGACGAAGTGTGGAACTCCCCGCGCGGCAAGTGGCTACGTGCCCGCATCGCCCGCGCCGATGCGAAAGCGCAGGCCTACCGCGACGAGCTTTGGGCCATGGGAGAACAGCGCAAGGTCGGCGACAAAAAGTAACTGGGTAAAGCGCGCGAGCGAAGCCGGATCGTGAACGGCCACCTCGCCTGCCGGCACGTGTGAGCCGCGGCCCAACACGCCCTTAGCCACTAAAACTGGAATAATGGGCGACATGACTTTTTCGCTTGCTTCGATCAACGTAAACGGTATTCGCGCCGCCGTTAAGCGAGGAATGCACGAATCGCTCGCGCAAACCAAGCCGGACGTAATCACGCTCCAAGAAGTGCGCGCACCCGAATCCATCACAAGCAAACTCCTAGACGAGTGGGAACTTGTGAACTTCGAGTGCGAAATCAAAGGCCGCGCGGGAGTTAGCATCGGCGTGCGCCGAGACTCCCACGTAAAACTCCTGCCCGAAACCGCTAGGTTTGGCGCACAACCTGAAGGAGTCGAAGCACTCCCCGTTGATACCGGCCGCTGGCTCGAAGTCGATGTGCTCGACGGCGACCGCAGGGTCACGATCGTGTCCGCCTACCTTCATTCCGGTGAGGTTGGCACCGAGAAGATGGACCAAAAGTACGCTCACCTAGAGCTCGTAACCGCGCGCATGGCCGAGCTACTTTCCGGAGACGTCATCATGACCGGCGACCTCAACATCGTGCACACCGAGCTCGACATCAAAAACTGGAAGGGCAACCACAACAAGACTGCCGGCGTGCTAGACGAGGAGATCGCCTACGTAGATACCTGGCTGGGCTCCGGCTGGGTAGACGTCACGCGCAAGCTAACCGGCAACGAGCAAGGCCCCTACACCTGGTGGTCCTACCGCGGTAAAGCCTTCGACACCAACGCCGGCTGGCGCATCGACTACCACCTTGCCACGCCCTCCATCGCAGATTCTGCAACGAGCGTGCACGTAGACAAGGCCGAAGACTACGCCTCCAGGTACTCCGACCACGCTCCCCTACGCGTCATCTACAGCTAACCCAAACCTCAACTCAAAACGTTGACGCCCTCTACAGAAATTTGAACCGCTCCCCAATAGTAGAAAACTGATTTCTCAGTCCAACTAATGGGGAGCAGTTCACTTTGAAGCTAGTTCAGTGCGAGGGGCACCAAAATCTTGTTTCAGTTAGAGACGCTCAGCAGCCTCAACCACGTTCGCAAGCAGCAGAGCCCTCGTCATGGGGCCAACACCACCCGGGTTCGGTGAAAGCGCCGACGCGACCTTATCCACGCCATCGGCAACGTCACCGGCGAGACGAGCCTTGCCGTCCACCTCAATGCGCGACACGCCAACGTCGAGCACAACCGCGCCCGGCTTCACCATGTCGGGAGTGATGATTCCCGCGGCGCCCGTAGCGCCTACGACAACATCGGCTTGACGCACGATTTCCGGCAGGTTCTGCGTGCCCGTGTGGCAAAGCGTCACGGTTGCATTCACGTTCTTGCGCGTGAGGAGCAGCCCGATCGAGCGGCCCACAGTCACACCGCGGCCAACCACTACGACGTTCTTACCCGCAAGCGAAATGCCCGAACGCTCGATCAGTTCGATCACAGCGCGAGGCGTGCAGGGAAGCGGCGAATCGATCGGCTCGGAAACTCTTAGCACTAGGCGGCCGAGGTTCATCGGGTGAAGACCGTCCGCATCCTTGCTCGGCTCAATCGCCTCAAGAATACGGTTCGTGTTCACGCCCTTCGGTAGCGGCAACTGCACGATGTAGCCCGTGCAAGCCTCATCCGCGTTCAGGCGCTCCACGGCCTCGAGAATGTCTTCCTCCGTGGCGTCAGCCGGCAGGTCAACACGAATCGACTCGATCCCAACCTCCGCGCAGTCGCGGTGCTTGCCCGCAACATACGTGTGCGAAGCCGGGTCGTCGCCCACGAGAATCGTGCCAAGACCCGGCACAATGCCCCGCTCGCGAAGCTTCGTGACGCGCTCGCGCAACTCAGACTTGATCTGCGCGGCCGTTGCCTTACCGTCTAGAACCTTAGCGTCGCCCTCCCAGGGAGCCCTCACTGCTCGAGTCCTTCGTACAGCGGGAACGCATCAGTGAGCGCCTTAACGCGTGCGCGCAGACCCTCAATGTCGACCTGCTCGCCAGAAGCGCCCTGAACGAGCGTCGTGGCGATAATGTCGGCAACTTCCTCAAACTCTGCCGCCTTGAAACCGCGGGTGACGAGTGCGGGCGTGCCGATGCGCAGGCCGGAGGTTACTCGCGGCGGACGCGGGTCGAACGGAACAGCGTTACGGTTCACGGTGATGCCAACCTCGTGGAGGAGATCCTCACCCTGCTGGCCGTCAAGCTTCGAATCGCGCATGTCGACGAGCACGAGGTGAACATCCGTACCACCAGTGACCAGGCTAATGCCAGCCTCACGAACATCATCTTGGAGGAGACGCTGCGCGAGGATCTGAGCGCCTTCAAGCGTGAGACGCTGACGCTCCTTGAACTCCTCAGTCTGCGCGATCTTCATTGCAACAGCCTTCGCCGCGATCACGTGCATGAGGGGGCCACCCTGCTGGCCGGGGAACACTGCCGAGTTGATCTTCTTACCAAGCTCCGCGTCGCGCGAAAGGATCATGCCCGAACGCGGGCCACCGATCGTCTTGTGAACGGTCGTCGAAACAACGTCTGCGTACGGAACCGGGTTCGGGTGAACACCAGCTGCAACTAGGCCGGCGAAGTGAGCCATGTCAACCCACAGGTATGCGCCAACCTCATCGGCAATCTCGCGGAACTTAGCGAAATCGAGGATGCGCGGGTATGCCGACCAGCCGGCAATGATTACCTTCGGCTTAACCTCAAGCGCAATGCGACGGACCTCATCCATCTCGATTCGCATCGTCTCCTGGTTCACGTAGTAAAACTCAGGCTTGTAGAGGCGGCCCGAGAAGTTGATCTTCATGCCGTGCGTGAGGTGACCACCGTGGTCGAGAGACAGGCCAAGGATCGTGTCGCCAGGCTGTGCAATAGCGGCGAGAACTGCGGCGTTTGCCTGCGAACCAGCGTGCGGCTGAACGTTTGCGTAAGCGGCGCCGAAGATCTCCTTCGCGCGGTCGCGTGCGAGGTTCTCCGCGACGTCAACGAACTCGCAACCACCGTAGTAACGGCGACCCGGGTAGCCTTCCGCGTACTTGTTGGTGAGCACCGAACCCTGCGCTTGTAGCACTGCCTTCGGTACAAAGTTTTCGGATGCAATCATCTCGAGGGTTTCCCGCTGACGCCTCAGCTCGTCGTCCAGCACCTGCTGGATCTCGGGATCAACCTCGGCTAGAGACTGCATATGTTGTGATGTTGCCATGAGTACTCCTTTAGGTGCCTCGTCCCAAACACCAAGTGTTCCGGTGATCCTTTGACCCAGGCGTGCGGCCATTGAATCCTCATAACGCTCCCCGGTGGTAGTCCACCTGCGCCAGTCGCGACGCTTAAAACTCTAACCTAAAAGGCCGCGTTTTTGGCGCGCATTTCATTGGGCGGCTAGGCCAAACGCCTAAGAGTGACAACAGTTACATAACCTTCGTCTTCTCTACGGCCTCGGTCATGAGTTGAATGCGACCCGCAATCACGCGGCGAAGCACCAGACCGACAAGCAGGTTAGGGATGAGGAACAGGAGGATCATTCCAAGATTCCACGCGAAGTCGCCTCCGTAAATCCCTGCAATCGCCGAGCGCATCAGATTAATCGCGTAGGTCGCGGGTAGCCACGGGCTAATGTTTTGGAACCACTGCGGGAGCAGTTCTAGCGGGTATGCGCCGCCGGCTGCCGAGATTTGAAGCACGAGCAATACGACCGCGAGCGCCTTGCCCGCATTCGATAGCGAAATGACGAGCGTGTACACGACGCTTGTGAACACGGTTGAGATCACCCAGCCTGCAAAGATGAGGAGGAATGGGTGAGCCGGTTCGACCTGGACTCCCAGAATCAACCCAACCATCGCCAAGGTGGACTGAGCCATTCCAACGAGCCAGAACATCACGTAACGTCCGAAGTATTCCTGCGCGTCCGTGAACACCGGCCCACGCGAGTGCTTCGAACCAGTGCTTTCCAAATAGCGTCTGCGCAC
>JAUNLN010000005.1:3511-6078 GCA_030532245.1 Actinomycetaceae bacterium | reverse complement strand
ACACCGGCCCACGCGAGTGCTTCGAACCAGTGCTTTCCAAATAGCGTCTGCGCACGTTTTCTGACACGTCCGTGCGTAAGAAGACGCCCGCTAAAAGCGCGCCCACCCAGAGGGCGATCATGGTGAACAGCGGCGTCATGCCCACGCCGAAAGTGGCAACTGGGAACACCGGCTTGCGATCCACGGCCACGGGTGACGCAATCAGGCGAGCCAGGCCCTCGGGGTCGCCTCCCAACGCTTTCGCAACCTGGTCAAAATCACCGCTCGCGCGCGCCTGTTCGATCTGCTTTCGCACTTCCTCCAAACGATTCACGCCCTGGCGCATCCCGTCGGCTGTCTCGGCAAGCGCGTCCCTAGAGCTGCGCATGGTCGCGATCAGACCGTTTGAACCATCCGAAAGCTGGGCCTTAACCGAATCCATGTACGAGCGGAACACGGCCGCATTAGCGCCGGCCGATTCCAGATTGTTGCGAAGACTATCGAGCTGCGGTTTGAGGGTCTTGGTGAAGTCAGTGCGAGCCGCACTTATCGCCTGGACAGCCTCCTCAACCGCTTTTCGCGCCGACTCGCGAGAACCTTCCGTGTCAGTAGCTCCGCTTCGCAGGTCGCTCGCAATCTCCTCCAGCCGATCCGACAGGCTTTGCTGACGGGCTATCGCCGCGTCCAAATCCGAAATCAGCTGCTCAGCGTCCTCGCCCACTCCGCCGGCGTCCACAATGCTGGCGATTTCGTCGCGCGTATTTTGAAAGCCTGCGATCTGCTCATCGAGCATGCTGGCCAACTGTTCGACAACATCGGAACTACTTTGCGCAGTCGCATCAGCGGAATCAAGCAGATCGTTCAGCCTCACTTCAACCGTGGCTAGGTTTTTCGCCGCGAGGTCGAGCGAATCGCTAAGTCCAGACGAAATCGAGGCGAACGGATCGGTCGCTCCCCCACTGTTCGTTCCCAAAGCGCCACCGACCGCACTATCAAAGGAACTTTGCAATCCGTCCGCAAGGCTTTCCGCACCCGTTGCAAGTGGCACCGTCGAGCCAACGAGAACAGATAGCGAGGTGATCGTATCGGCTCCCGCACTCAACTGCGAAGACAGCGATTCGAGACGATTATCCAGCCGGTTGAGCGTTGCTTGGGTTTCAGGATCATCCAAGTATGAGGAGACGTCGTGCGCGAGCCCCACAGAAACGTCCGCTAGCGTTCGCGAGAACGTCGTGTTGATCTGGGAGGTGACGCCCTGCGCACCCTGAGTGGTTATGTTTGCCGAAAGAGGGTTCTTCTTCTCGTTCGTGTAAAGCGTGATGTTCGCGGGCGTTGCACCGCCTGCGTAGAACGTGAACATTGACCTCGAGAAGTCTTCGGGAAGCACGATCGCCGCGTAGTACTCGCCCGAGCGAGTGCCTTCCAAAGCCTTTTCTTTGTTGGTGATAACCCAATCCAACTGGTCGTTTGCCGCGAGATCCTTCAGCACCACGTCGCCAACATTGACCTTCAGGTTCAGCACCTCGCTCGTGTACCCCTCATCGGTGCTGGCAACCGCGATCTGCAACTGATCCATGTTGTCGAAAGGTTCCCACGTTGCAAGCACGTTGAACCACGTGAAGAACATCGGCACGCTGATGAGTACGACCAAGAAGATTCTTACCATCACGCTTCCGCGGATTTGGCGAAGGTCGTCCCGCGCAATAAATCTAATCTGGTTCACGGCTGCACCTCACCTGCCGATGCTTCACGAGGGGGCGAAATGCGACTGCGTGAGAGGCTGTCGAACAGCTCGTCTTCGCTCAGGGTCGATAGCTCCTTGGCGCGCTCGAGCGAACTCTTCAGGCCTTCAGTGCCTACCAGTGCGCCGATAGTGATAAGGCCCCAGATCGTGAACAAGCCGAGTAGGCCGGGTTTGCTAACAGACGTGAAGTTGGAGACCAGGCCGAGCACTAGGAGCCCCAGGAGGCCCAGTATCGACACTCCGTTCATGATCAGGCGGTAGTGCGCGTCGAAACGCTCCTGCCTCTTTTGAAGCTTGTCTGAGAATTCCTTGCGGTTCGAAAGCAGCGCGATGATGTTGCTGAGCCGGTAGCCAGCACCCCTCAACTGCACATTTTCGTTGACGACGAGTTCGGTTCGAGCCAGTTCGTCGTAGAACAGCTGGGTGAAGTAGCCGAGCTGTCGCCTGCCGATGAATCCTAGGATCAGTGCGGCCAAGCTCATGATGGCTAGCACGGCCATCACCTGCCAGTAGCGGCCTTCATAGAATCCGCCGATGGTCTCACGCATCGCATCAATGCCGTAGGAGAACGGCAGCAGCGGGTACAGGCCGCGGAAAAAGCCGGGCATCAGTTCGATCGGGTAAATGCCCGAAGCCCCAGGAATCTGCAGGATTATGAGGAGGATCGCGAGCGCGCGACCCACGTGGCTGAACGCCGCGGCAAGGCCGTAGGTGAAGGCCAGGTAGAAAGGCCCGATAATCACAGCTGTTGCGATGAATGCCAGCGGGCTCGCGGTTTCCACTCCGATAAGCAGGCTTCCAATGCTGACGATCAGGCCCTGCGCCATAGAGAGCATCGCGCCGA
>JAUNLN010000005.1:0-3411 GCA_030532245.1 Actinomycetaceae bacterium | reverse complement strand
AGCAGGCTTCCAATGCTGACGATCAGGCCCTGCGCCATAGAGAGCATCGCGCCGAGCATAAAGCGACCCATGTAGGCCGAACGCAAGCTGAGATGCTCGAAGCCTTCCTTATCAACTTCAACGCGGAAGATGATCACCAAAATGAGGGAGCCAATCCACATCGACAGATTGATGAACATGGCCGTCATCGCCGCGCCGTAGGAGTTCACCGCAAACACTGCGCGCTGGTCGAACTCCACGGGTGAGGCGAGGTATTGCCCGATATTTTCAGCATCCAGGCCGATGAGTTTCTCGAGGGTTCCCGATTGGAGTGCGCCCGCGAGCGCGGCTACGTCGGTTTGCGCGGTCTGCGTGGCGTTCGCGAGCCCGCCTAGGTTTCCCTGTGCTTGCCCGAGCACACCTTGGGCTGCGTAGACCTGATCTTCGAGGCCGTCGACCAGTGCGGATAGTTCGGGTAGCGACGAACGGGTGGTGGCAACCGCTGAGTTAATGCCACCGATCGTTGCGGATAGGCTCGTCACCTGCGCAGTGAGCGTCTTGACCGCCTGGCCAGCTAGATCGCGCGTATCGCCTGCAACTGCCTGCGTGCTTGCTAGCGCCTCCTGAAGAGAATCAACCAGCGCATCGAGATCTTCACTGGCCGAAGCGGCGTCCTTGCCCGTCTGACCGACCTTGTCTAGGAGCGCTTGCGCGTCGTCCAGGTTGGCGTTTAGTTTCGCCGCGATGTCTTCGGTACCGCTCACCTGTTCGAGAATCGCGGCGCTTTCGCGGATTTTATCGAGCGAAGAGTTCGCCCGCTCTACTGCCGATTGGAGCTGAGCATCCATTTCGCGAAGTGAGGAAGTCGCGTTCGAAACCGCAGTTGAGGCCGCGGCTGAAGACTCGTTGAGTGCCTGCTGCGCAGCTAGGCTCGCATCTGAAGCGGCAACAGCAAAGTCTTGCGCGCTAGTCACTACGGTGTCGAGAATATTTTGGGCGTCGACGAGCGCTGCGGAGACGTCGGCAAGTGCGGGATCCGCGGCTGCGAGGGCAGCCCTCACGTCGTCCATTGTCTGCACCGAATCCGCCATCGACACTTTTGCCGATTCCAACGCATTCTGGGTGTCAAGGAGGTTTTGGTCGATGTCTTTCAGCGCGTTCAGGGCACTGTTTTCAGCGGTGGAGATGTTTGCATCGACTGTTATTCCGCCGTCGCGCAGCGCCTGCACGATCGCTTTGCCTACATTTTCGCGGAACGTTGAAGTTACTTTGATGTCGATTTGGTTCGCGCCAGCATCGGTAATCTTCGGCGCGATTGCACCGTTCTTCTCATTTACGAAGTACTCGATGGTTGGCTCGCGGCGCGCACCTGAGAAAATGTCGACGAGGTCTTGGCTGAAGCTCGGCGGGATCAGGAACGTGGCGTAAACCTCGCCGGATTTAATCCAGTCGTCCGCTGTTTCCTCATCGGTGAACCGCCAGCCCAGATCCTCATTTTCCGCAAGTTGCTCCGCAATCAGGTCACCAACGTTGAGCTCGCCCGTTAGGTCTGAGTTTGCTCCCACATCTGCGTTCACAACCGCGATCGGCAGGTTTTCCGTGACGGTGTAGGGGTTCCAAAACGCGAGAATATTCAGCCACGTGTACAGGGCCGGCGTGAGCAGGATTCCCACGACGATTATGAGCGACCTCGGGACGGCAAGAATCCGCTTGACGTCCCGAACAAAAACGCGTCCGCTGTTCCTCATCCATCCCATAATAGTCCCGAAATCGTAAAGCGCAGTTCAAGCACCGTAGGTTCACTTGCCGTATGACGTTTAGTAACTAGACGTTACGACGGGTGGGTTGGCTTCCAGACGGCTACATGGCACAGATCGCCGGGAGGTTGGGGCTGGGCCGGCTTTTGTAGCCGGCCCAGGAACCTACTTGGTAGCAGGTAGGGTTGCCGCCTTCATCGAAGCCACGAACTCTCGAACAGCTTCAGCAAGCCCCTCCCCTGCGCGGCCCTGGTCGTCAAGGTGCTCGTTAATCACCTTCGTCAAAGCCGACCCCGTAATAGCGCCGGCAGCGCCCGCCGCCATCGCGTTCGCCACGTGAGTCGGCGTAGAGAGGCCAAAACCAAGCAGAGCCGGAACACCGTCAAACATCTCGATCTTCCGAACCACCTCATCGAAGCCGGTGGTCTCAGACTCCAACTCAGTACCCGTAACACCGTCACGCGAAACCGCGTAAATGTATCCGCGGGCCGCGCCAGCTACACCCCGCAGTGTCTCCTCGCTGGCTTGAGCCGGCGCAAGGAACACGGGTTCAATCCCCGCGCGAGATGCCGCCTCGATAAACTCTCCAGATTCGCGCACCGGCACGTCCGGCAACAAAATGGCATCCGCACCCGCGTCAGCAAAATCTTGGTAGAAAGTTTCGAGACCGCGAGAAAAAGCAACGTTTCCGTAAATCAGCATGCTAATCGGAATGTCCGGGAACTCCGCGCGAATCGTGCGCACCTGCTCCACCGCTGCGTCCACCGTCGCTCCGTTAGCCAGCGCGCGAACATGCGAGGCCTGGATCGTCGGGCCGTCCGCAACCGGATCAGAGAAAGGCACGCCCAGCTCCAACGAGTCCGCGCCTCCCGCAATCGCTGCCCGCACCACCTCAAGTGCAACCTCAGGCGTCGGATCGCTCAGCATAATGAACGGCACAAATGCGCCCTCACCGCGCTCGGCCAGCTCAGCAAAAAGTTTTTCGTAGCGGCTCATCAGTTCTCCTCCTTCAATTCCAGTTCCGGATGTTCCCTCAAGGTTCGACGAACGTGGTCAATATCCTTATCCCCGCGGCCCGAAAGCGACACGAGAATGTCAATGTCCTCATCCTTGCGCTTCAACGCGTATGCAAGAGCGTGCGAAGACTCCAGCGCCGGAATAATGCCCTCGCGCTTGCTGAGCAACTGGAACGCGTGAAGCGCCTCAGCATCAGTAATACCAACGTACTTGGCGCGCCCGGTTTGAGCCAGGTACGCGTGCTGCGGGCCAACCCCGGGGTAGTCAAGACCTGCGGAAATGGAGTAAGACTCGCGCACCTGCCCCTCCGCGTTGCGCATGAGGTAGGAGCGCGCGCCGTGCAAAATGCCGAGCGTGCCGTTGCTGATCGTCGCTCCGTGCTTGCCCGAGTCGAGTCCCTGCCCACCGGGCTCCGCACCCACGAGCTCAACGCCCTCCTCGTCGATGAACTCCGCGAACATACCAATCGCGTTCGAGCCTCCTCCCACACAGGCGACAACCAGATCGGGAAGCTTGCCGATGCGCTCAATCATCTGCTTCTTCGCCTCCTGGGAAATCACGCGGTGGAACTCGCGGACAATCGTTGGGAACGGGTGCGGGCCGGCGGCAGTGCCAAGCAGGTAGTGGGATTCGTGGAACGTTGCAGTCCAGTCGCGCA
>JAUNLN010000027.1 GCA_030532245.1 Actinomycetaceae bacterium | reverse complement strand
TCGAGCAGTCGAACTCCTCCTCAATCTGAGCGAGGGTGATTGTGTCGCCAGGCTTAAGCTCCCCGTCCGCGATGCGCGGACCGAGGACGTTCACGATTTCTTCAAAACGGGAGGTTGCCATGTGTTTGGGTCGCCAATCCAGCAACATTCAGAAAGAGACTCTTAAACGTTGCCAAAAGTATTACCTTTGAGGTACATTAAGGAAAGTACGGTGCTAAGTTTACCATCGCGGGTATAACGCCTTGGGGAGCACTATCAATATGAACGCGAAGAAGCCTTCAAACGGAAGTGTGAAAAATGAGTGAACCAATCCACGTGGTTGTAATGGGTGTATCCGGTTCAGGTAAGACGACTGTGGCCGGTATTTTGCAGGACCGCTGGGGATGGGAGTTCGCGGAGGCGGACGAGTTCCACCCGCAGGCGAATATCGACAAGATGCATGCGGGCATTCCCCTCACGGATGAGGATCGTGCGCCTTGGTTGAAGCTGATTCGCGAGTGGATGACGAGCCAGGAGAAGGCTGGTAAATCGACGATCGTGACGTGTTCGGCGCTCAAGAAGGGTTACCGCGATGTGCTTCGCGAGGGTGGCGCTCCGGTTGTTTTCATGCATTTGGATGGTGACCATTCACTTCTTGCGAGTCGTCTTGCAGCGCGTACGGATCATTTCATGCCGCCTTCGCTTCTGGATTCGCAGTTTGCGACGCTCGAGGATTTAACTGCGGACGAGCTTGGCGCGGTGGTCGATATTGCTGGAACGCCGGCCGAGATCGCTTCGCAGATTGAGGTGAAGATTAAGGAGCTGACCCACGACTCCGCACGGACGTCCGCGGTTGAGCCTGCGGAGGCTACGGCGAATGTTGGCCTTTATGGTCTTGGCGTGATGGGTTCGGCGCTTGCGCGGAACATTGCGAGCCGCGGGTTTAAGACGGCGGTTTTGAATATTGATCCGCAGCAGACGGACCGCTTTATGGAGGCTTACGGCTCGCAGGGCGAGTTTGTGCCGGCGAAGAGTGCGGCGGAGTTTGTGGCGTCGCTGGAGCGTCCGCGCAAGATTTTGGTGATGGTCACTGCGGGTGCGCCGGTGGATTCGGTGTTGGCTGAGTTATCGCCTCATTTGGAGTCTGGCGACATTGTGGTTGACATGGGGAATTCGAATTTCCGCGATACGCGCAGGCGCGAGGTGGCGATGCGCCAGCGTGGTCTGTACTTTGTGGGCACGGGTACGTCTGGTGGCGAGGAGGGTGCGCTTACGGGCCCTGCTCTAATGATTGGTGGCGCGGATGCCGCGTATGAGCAGTTGCGCCCGATTTTTGAGGCGATTGCGGCGCGCGCTGAGGATGGGGCAACGTGTGCGGTGCATGTTGGTCCGGATGGTGCGGGGCATCTGACGAAGACTCTTCATAACGGCATTGAGTATGCCGACATGGAGGTTATTGCGGAGATTTACCACTTGTTGCACGGCGCGTTTGGGCGGTCGAATGCGGAGATTGCAGACCTGTTTGAGGCGTGGAACGACACGGAACTGCGCTCGTACTTGCTGGAGATTAGTGCCGCGATTTTGCGTTACACCTCGGATGGTGAGGATTTCATTGAGAAGGTGTCGGATCGGGCTGGCCATAAGGGTACGGGCGCTTGGTCGAGCATGATTGGTATCGAGCTTGGTGTTGATGTGGGCATGCTGGTGAATTCTTTGCTTGCTCGTTTTGCGTCGGCGTCGAAGACGCGCGATGCGTGGCCGGCGCTTGAGGTTGCTCCCTACCCTGCTGACGCGTTTGGCGTGTCGGATGAGTCGCTTCGCGAGGCGCTTTTGCTGGCGAAGCTGGTGGCGTACACGCAGGGGCTTGGCGTGATTCGCGCGGCGTCGGATTCGTTCGAGTGGGGTATTGATTTGGCGGGCGTGTGCCGGGGTTGGCGTGCTGGTTGCATTATTCGCGGGGCGATGTTGGACGACTTCGCGAACGTTCTTGATGGTGGTGCCGATCCTGCGAGCATTTTGTTGTCGAGTGCTGATTTGGTGGAGCAGTATTTGCCGTCGTTGAGGAGGGTCGTGGCGGCGGCTAGTTTGGCTGGCGCTCCGTCGGTGGCTCTCGGGTCGGCGTTGAATTATTTGGAGTCAGTTCGTGCGGATAGGTTGCCGACTGCGTTGATTCAGGCGCAGCGTGATTATTTTGGGGCGCATGGTTTTGAGCGTGTCGACATGGAAGGCAAGGGCTTCCACGGCCCCTGGCACGATTAAAGAAAAAGTTCCCTAGTTTTGAGGGGCGACCCGTAACGCACGGGCCGCCCCTCAACCGCATTCGCCTCAAAGAGACAGCGCGCTACCAACAATCCCGAGCTGCCACCCAAGCACCTCGCGAGACACCTTAAGCCCCTGCTAGAGACCGAGTACTAACAATCAGTCACTAGCCCCACACGACGGCCTTCTACTCCCACATGAAAGCTTGATTTACCGGATATAACCCCAATCGGGATACGAATTTCAGCCACCCCCTTGACAGTGTGACTGACCTCATTATATTCTTGCCAAAACGTTAAACCAAAACGTTTTGGCAAAAATACCACTCGCATAGGAGGGAGTTTGGTGAACATGTCATGTAGGCGAAAGAACACTGCCGTTCTAGTTGCAGGTATTACGGCACTATCGCTCGGCCTCGCTGGTTGTGGAGCTGGAGGAGGCGCTACTGATTCCGAAAGTAACGAGCTAACGGTACTCGTAGAGAGTGGTGGCCGCTCGGAGCTAACACCTATCAAGGACGCATATGAGGCAGAGACGGGCAACAAGATCACGTTCGTCGAACTCCCCTATGATTCCTTGTACGATCGCGTAAACACAGAATTGTCTGCCGGTAGCGCAAGCTACGATGTAGCAGCACTTGACGCCATTTGGCTCAGCGCATTTGCACCTGGCCTAACACCTCTAGATGATCTGATTACTGAGGACGTACAGAGCGATCTCTTCCCCGCACTTATCGACGAGGCTCAGATCGATGGCAAATTCATTGGCGCACCCGTGTGGACTAATGCGCAGGTGCTCTTCTACCGCACAGACTTGTTCTCGGATCCGGAGCAACAAGCAGCTTTCGAGGCAGAATTCGGCCGCGAACTGACTCCTCCTGCGACGTGGGAAGAGTACATGGAGGTTGCAAAGTTCTTTACTCAGGACACTGACGGCGACGGTTCGTTCGACCTGTATGGCACTGACGTCAAGGGTGCCGTAGAAACTGAGTGGCTTGCGTTGATTCTGCAGGCAGGCGCAAAGGACATGGTGCTTGACGCCGATGGGAACGTAACGATTAACGACGAGTTCCACAAGGCTGCGCTTGATGCGTACATTGCACCTGTAGAAGCAGGAATCGCGCCGGCTGGTGCGGCACAAACCGATTGGGCCACTGCTCAAAATGCGTTTAATCAAGGCCAGCTTGCAATGACCCGTTTTTGGGCACACGCTTACACGCAGATTCCCGCAGATTCTCCGGCCGCTGGAAATGTCGGCGTTGTTCCGATGCCCGCCGGGCCCGGTGGATTCGGCGCTGTCCCCGGCGCATGGTATCTGACCATTCCACAGGCCACCGGAAAGCAGGAGCTCGCTAAGGAGTTCATCGCTTACGCACTTGAGCACAACGAGCTTGGTCTCGACACTGAACTCGGACTTGCGGCAACAGTTTCGGCACTTGAGGGCGCAAGCGCTGAACGCCCGAACATCGCCGGACTAATGGAGGCCCTAGACGCCGAAGGCACTCAGCCTAGGCCCGCTACCGCGAAGTGGCAGCAGATTGTGGATTCCGTCCTGATCCCAATGCTCCAGGAGGCGTCCGCCGGCGGAGCAGATACCACTGCTCTCCTAGACCGTGCTGCGGAACAAGTCGAAGAAATCATGAACTGAGATCGCTTGGGGGCGCCCCAGGCGCCCCCAAGCCCTTAGCCAAATCTTAGGAAAGGAGTATCGTGCGTTTAACAGACCGTCGCTATGCGATGCTTTTGATGGCACCTGCGGCGATTTTTCTCCTCGCGTTTGTCGCATGGCCTCTGGTGCGACTAGTTGTAGATAGTTTCTACGATTTCCTTCCAATCGCGGGAAGCCCTCGCGAATTTGTAGGCTTTAGAAACTACGCAAAAATTTTCTCTAGCGAGTTGTTCCGCGGTGCGGCTCTTAGAACCGTCGGATACACCCTGATGGTTATCACCTTCGAGTTCGTTCTCGGTTTCGGCGCGGCACTCCTATTCAGCATTCTCGGGAAGCGTTCCTCTATTTTTAGGACGATCTTCCTCTATCCCCTTATGATCGCTCCCGTGGTCGCTGGTCTCTTGTGGCGATTCTTGCTCATCGACAACATCGGCATCGTGAACCACGTTCTGCATTGGGCGGGGATTCTCTCGACGCCTGGCGATATCGGATGGTTGTCCGATCCAAGCATTGTGCTTTGGGCTGTCGCAATACCTGACATTTGGTTGACTACGTCGTTTATGACGCTAGTTCTCTTTGCAGGTTTGCAAAACATTCCAGGAGACCTTCTGGAAGCAGCAAGCCTAGACGGAGCAGGCTTCTTCACGATGCTGTGGAGAATCGTAGTTCCCCTACTCCGACCAGTTATCGCGGTTGCCCTGATGGTGCGCGGTATTGATGCGGCGAAAGCCTTCGACATCATTTTGATTCAAACGGGTGGTGGCCCTCAGAACGCCTCACAAACCCTTTCTCTTCTCGTACATCAAACGATGATCCGCTTCGGAAGCCCCGGTGAGGCATCAGCAATGGGCACGGTATATCTCCTTGCCATGATGCTCGTCGCCGGCATCGCAATGTGGTTCCTATGGAAGCCTGAGGTGAAGTAATGACGGGGCTCATCATTAAACGTCCAGCGTTGAAGGCCACCCTGTGGGTGCTCACCATACTTACGGTGACTCTCTACGCTCTACCGTTCTTATATTTATTGCTCACGAGTTTTAAGACTCCGTTTGAGACCCTCGCGGTTCCGCCAAAGCTTGTGCCGAGCACTTGGACAATCGAGAACTACGTATCTGCGTTGGAACGTTCAGGTGTCGTACCGTCGCTTATTAACAGTACGAGCACCGCGATCATTTCCACCGTCATTTCTCTTGCTCTTGCGATTCCTGCAGCGTATGCGATCACTCGATTCCGCACGCGTAGCGGGCGATTCCTCAGTATCACGGCGTTGGTCACTCGTATGGTGCCGCCTGTTGCGGTTGGCGTTCCAATGATGTCGATCATTGCGTCGCTGAAGCTAACCGATACTCCGACTGGCCTTGCTATCTCGCACGCAACTATTTCGCTTCCCCTGTCGATTCTTCTTATGGCAAGTTTCTTCGAGGCTGTCCCGGTGGAGATTGAAGAGGCAGCCAGGGTTGATGGTTGCGGGCGGTTCGCCACGCTTTGGCGTGTAGTACTCCCCGTCGTCTCTGGCGGTGTTGCCGTGACTGCAATCTTCGCGTTTCTTGCCTCTTGGAACGAGTTCCTCTTCGCCACTTTGCTCACGTCGGTTCGCGCTCAGACCACTCCGATTATGATTGCGAACTTCCAAACCCAGTTCGGTCTCGACTGGGGCCCGATGACAGCTTTGGCAACCTTGTACTCATTACCCGTGATCATTTTGACGATTGTTCTTCAGCGCCACATAGTCGCAGGCCTTACTCTCGGCGCAGTCAAGGGCTAGTTTCGTAAGATTTTGGGAGGGAGATTACGATGCAAAACAACAACTACTACGACGTAACGAAATGGGACGTAGGCAATCCCTTGGAAGACATCGGCGCCGTAATTAACAGCATTATCGATGATATTAAGAAGCGCCAGAATCGTTCTGACGTAGATTCCGGAGGCAAGCCTGGTGCTGTCATCTATATTCCACCGGGCGACTACAGCCTACGAACCCAGGTAAATATTGATGTCAGTTTCCTTCGGATCGTTGGCTCGGGCCACGGCTTTACTTCCTCTAGCATCAGGTTTAATACGCCTGAGGAGAGTTGGCCTTCCCTACATGAGCTCTGGCCAGGCGGGAGCCGAGTAAAAGTTGAGTTGGAAACAAGCGAACGGAACGTTGCTGCCTTCCTCGTAAAACGGGATGGAAGCCCACGTCTCAGCTCGATCGAATTCTCAAACTTTTGTATCGACGGGTTGCACTTCGTTGAGAACGGTCCCGACGAGTTCGCTGAGAACACTTACTTGAATTCAAAGATTGGCATAGAGATTGCCAGTGCTAACGACTCAGTACGTATTTCCGGAATGGGTTTCATCTACCTTGAGCAAGCCCTCCTCATTTACAATGCCGATGCACTCTCGATTCACGACAATTTTATTGCGGAGTGCGGTAGCTGTATCGAACTGGTCGGCTGGGGGCAAGCATCGACAATCACGAACAATTTGATTGGCGCAGGTTTCAGAGGCCACTCCATTTACGCTGAGAATCACGGAGGCCTCCTAATCTCAGCCAACAATGTGTTCCCCCGTGGCGCCAGTAGCATTCATCTACGTAACGTCACGCGTTCCAACATTTCGAGCAATAGGTTGCATTCCTTCTATCCTGGGATGCTTAGGCTCGAGGGTGCTTGCTCGGAAAACCTGATCTCCTCAAACCATCTGCTACGTGACGGAGAGCCGTGGACACCTTTTGCTGGAATCGACAACGGTTTAGAGAACGATTTCGGAGTGGTTCGAATCGAAGGTGACGACAACACATTCACCGCAAACCATGTGTCAGTTGTCTTGCAATTGGCCGATACGGATCTGGAAACAACTCCCGTAATCCTTCGACTGGCCAGGGGCACAGGAAACTATGTTGCCAGCAACCACATGCTTGCAAAGGCGATCATGTCGTCTCCTGACGACTCATGCTTCGAAGCTCAGGTTGATGCGCTCCAGAGCGTAAGTGGTTCTGAACTACAGCAAGTGACAGTTGTCCAGGTTGATTCAGAATCCTCACGCAATGTGATTCTTGATAGTTGCAGTGAAGCAGAAGCAGTAGTTGAGTTTTCAGAGAACGTATTCCGCGGCATTCCTGGGATAAAGGCGGATTAGCGTTGCGTGAATCGAAGTCGCACTATGGTAGCGACTCGAGGTTTTCCTATAGAGGTTGAGAAATGATTAAGAAGAAACGAGTGACGATCAAAGATGTGGCAGCCGAGGCTGGCGTATCGATCACCACGGTATCCCACGTATTAAATGAGGTTCCGGGGTTGAGGGTGAATCCAGCTACTCAGCAGCGCATTCTTGATGCAACCGAAAAGCTCGGGTACGTCCCGAATCGACTCGCTCAATCTTTGCGAACTCATCGTTCGAAGACGATTGGTCTTATTGGCGATGAAATCGTCACCACACCGTTCGCTGGGAAGATGATTCTCGGCGTTCAGGAGGTCGCACTTGATCGCAACTTCGTGCTTTTCGTTGTCTCAACTGGCTACCAACAAGAAGTTGAAAACCGCGAGATAGATGAACTATTGCGTAGACAAGTCGACGGCATCATCTACGCATCCATGTTCCACAGGAAACTAGAGATGCCTAAGCAATTGTCTGCGGTACCTACAGTGTTCCTGAACGCAGAATGCCTGACACCCGGAATTCCATGGGTCACACCCGACGAAGTTGCTGGTGGGCGCGATGCTGCATCCGTCTTGCTAGAGGCTGGTCACACTCGACTGGGCTATATCGATAATGTCGACGATATCCCGGCAGCGGCTGGACGTATGAAGGGTTTCAGGGAGCGTTTGGAGCAAGAGGGACTTTCGGACGCACTGTTAGTTAAGAGTGTTGAAACAGATGCTCAGGGCGGGTATGTAGCTGCTAAAGAGCTTCTGTCCCGCGCGGACCGTCCGACTGCGATCTTCTGTTTTAATGACCGGATCGCAATGGGCGCGTACCGTGCCGCAGCAGAATTGGAACTCAAAGTCCCGAGAGACGTTTCGATTATGGGCTTCGACAACCAAGACTATGTTGCCGACGGCTTATATCCGGGGCTGACAACTATTGAGCTCCCCCATTACGAGATGGGTACTTGGGCCGCGGAGCAGTTGTTCAAACTCATTGACGGAGAAGAACTGGAGACGTCTTCGAACCGGCTACGCGGCCCAATCATTACACGAGATTCAGTCTCCGCTAAGGCACAGCAGAAGGAGAATGATCAGTAGTGTCTAGGGTGCTAGCCGACGTTTGGACGTGGGACATGTGGCTCGTGGATGACGGGCACGAGTATCACGTGTTCTATTTGAAGGCTTCAAGGGCCTTAGGTGATCCTGACCGACGTCACTTTTATGTGACCGTTGGCCATGCCGTTTCAGAGGATTTGCGCGAGTGGCGCGAGGTTCGCGACGCATTGGTCGCTTCCGATGCGCCCGCATTTGACGACTACACGACTTGGACTGGTTCTATCGTGAAGGACGAGCAGGGCCTATGGAGGATGTTCTACACAGGCACCACTCGTGAAGAGAATGCGACTGTCCAGCGTATTGGCGTCGCTACCTCGTCGGATCTATATGAATGGACCAAGTGCGACACAGAGGCCTTAAACGAGGCTGACCCGCGGTGGTACGAGAAGTTTGATGGAAAGAACTGGCCTGACGAGGCATGGCGCGATCCTTGGGTTTTCTCGCACGGGGGTAAGTGGCACATGCTTATCACTGCTCGCGCGAATACTGGTGATGTGGATAACCGTGGTGTTATCGGCTATGCGACTTCGCAGGATTTGGAGAACTGGGAGGTTCAGCCTCCGTTGTCAGAGCCCGGGTCAGGCTTTGGCCATTTGGAAGTTCCCGAGGTGGCAACCATTGACGGACGACACGTTCTGGTCTTCTCTTCGCTTCATCCCGAGCTTGCACAGCATCGTCGCCAAGCTGGCGAGATGGGTGGAGTTTGGGTTGTAGAAACCGATTCTCTAACTGGCCCGTTTGACATCTCTAAGGCAATACGTCTAACCGATGAGTCGCTTTACGCTGGCCGTTTATTCCAGGATCGTGATGGGAACTGGTGGCTATTCGCTTTCGAGAACTACGACGAGAATGGCAATTTCGTAGGCGCATTGTCTGATCCGATGCCAGTCGGCTGGGGCGAGGATGGGAATTTGCGTGTGTTGGATCGAGTTTTTCCAGGAGTGAATGACTAACCCTTCAGGTTCGCAAAAGATCCAAACCTTAACACTAGACCGGGGCTGAACACCTCCATGATGTCCAGCCCCGGCTTTTTCTTATTCAACTAGAACCCCAGCCGACTGTTGGTCTGCTGAGCCGACAGCTTGCTTTGCGAACAGGCCAGCTGGGCCAGCCTTCCCTCTCGGGTTAGCTCACGCGCTCGCTCCTGCGGTACAGCACAAGGCCAGCGCCAGCCGCGAGCAGCAGCCCCGCAATACCTGCCAGCGTCGCCGCCTCCGAACCCGTCGAAGCCAACGAACCCGACTTACCCTTACCCTGCATCTCAGTCACCGACACCTCCGGCACCGGCTTCACAGAAGGCTTCACATCCGAACCACCCTCAGACGGCTTACCCGAAGGCTCCTCGCCAGCACCCTCAGACGACCCCTCACTCGGATCCTTCACATCAGGCACCTCAGCACCAGCAGGCGCATTCGCAACCGACCAGTTGTTCTCAAAGAACTCCGCCGGATCAATCACGCCCTTCTCCTGCGCCCACTCAATCATCAAATCGCGAATAGCCTTCTGCTCGTCATACACAATCGGAGCAGTCTTCACATGCGGATAACCCGAACCACCCGACTGACGATAGTTATTCAACGCCAACACAAACTCATCCGTATCATTCACCGGCGTACCATCCGGCATCGAAAGCCCCTCAACACGCTTATCAACAGGCTTCGACACGTCGATGTGGTAGTTAACGCCCGAAAGCACGTCATACGTGTAATCCGGAAGACCACGAGTCATACCCTCATACTGGGCATTCGTAACCGCAGACCAATCCTCAATCACTGTACCCGGCTCCTGCTGCTTGAAATAGCGAGCCGACCACTCGAGGTAATCCTTCAACTGCGCGCCCGTCAGCTTAATACCAAACAGTGTGTTGTCGTAGATATAAATCGCGGCCATGTCCGCAATCGTCACATCACCCTTCTTAAACACTGCAGTTCGAGAGAACGGCGACACCTCAGCCACAATCGGCAGACCCTCATACTCCGTGCCCTTCAGCGCGCGAGTAAGCTCATCAATCTGCACCTTATTAATGAAGTCCAGGATCGCCGTATCCTCCCACGCGGAAGTCTCCGACTTCATCTCCTCCGTCGACTGCGCAACAACCGTGCCAACCCATTCGACAGTCTTCTCGTGCCACGACTTCACCTGCTCGAAAATCCCCGGATCCTGCGCCTGCCCCTTCGCAAATTCTGCCTTAGCCGCAGGCTTCACATTCTCAGTCCAGTCAACCTGCACCTTGCCATCCTTGAGGCTCAGCGGAATGTTCACGTTCGAGAGGAAACGCGCGTGAAAACCCGGCTGCGTCAAAAGCACCTCACGGCCATCCGGATTCTCGTAGTACTTCTGAACCTTGTCTTTCGCGTGCGAATGTCCCGCGACCAAAACGTCAATGCCCGAAACATTCTCAGCGATCGAACGCGCCGCATTCTCCTGCAGATCAGCCGGATCCCAACGATAACCATCCGGATCAATACCCGTATGAGCGAGCACGATGATCACATCCGCACCCTTGTCACGAACCTCCGGTACGAGAGTCTGCAAAACCTGAACCTGGTCGCGGAACTCGAGCGACGCGACCTTAGCGCCATCCCAACCCGGAACACCCGGGGTAACTACGCCAACAACGCCAACCTTAACTTCATGGCCATCCTTCGTGACCTTGCGCAGAATCTCGTACTGCTGGTAAGCCGGCTTGCCATCCGCACGCTTGAACACGTTCGCCGCGAGGAACGGCATGTCCAGCGATTTCCGGTACGCGTCGAGCGACTCGAGCCCGTAGTTGAACTCATGGTTGCCAGACACGATTGCGTCGTACTTCAAATAGTTGAAAACGCTCGCAGCCGGATCCTTCGTCGTCTCATCCTTGTACTTTTGGTAAACGGTCTGAATCGAAGACCCCTGCGCAGCGTCACCATTGTCGAGCAGGATGACCGCATCGTCACCCTTGTCTTTGCGAATATCGTTGATCACCGTCGACAGGTGATCCATACCGCGAACATCGCGATCTTCAGGAGCCTTGTGGCCATCGAACGGGCCACCCGTGAAGTAGTCGTAATCCACCCAAGTGCCGTGTAGGTCGGTGGTCGCAAGAAGAGTTAGATCTTCAATGTCTTTCGGTTCGCCGGTTTCGGCGTAGGCGGGCACGCTCAGCAACCCAAGGAGGAGCGGCGCGACCGCAAAAGCAGCGATCTTCTTCAAGTTATGCCTTTCTGATTCGGCGGTTCCACACCATGATTTTTCAGGGGCTTACAAGTATCCCCACTTTGTTTACACGTGTCTGCAGTTTCACAAAAAAGTTGTTTATAAAAGCGTGATTATTTACCGTTTCTTCACCGAAAATTAGGACTAAATACTTAAGTTAAACTGATAAAACGACACCTCGTCAGAAACATTTTCAACCCTCCAGAAGTTCCAATTTCCGCGAGGGGACTATGTTAGAAGAAACACCCCAGCAGTCGCGCCGAGGTTCGAGGAGGGAGGAGCCGGTTGCGACACGCCAGAAAACAGCCGCGTCTACAAAGTGAGACAACGCGAGAGATCGACGGCATCCAAGCGCAAGTTTTGGATTATGCACCAATCCCTCAAATTTTGTTCGCACTAAAAAAGGGATTTTAAGTGCCATGTATCACACCTTGACGAGGCGTTGATTTGTCCTGATCAATTGGTAGCAACTAATTGCTTTCTGGAAACTTTTCATTGTTTTTCAGGCCATATTTTGTTTACTTAAGCTCCTTATAGTCGGCCTCATGTGGTCGTCAACAAAGGAACGGCGTGCCACGCTACGCAAACGCTCAGACCGTCCAGACCGGAATGAGTGGTGGCTAGCAGCGGTTCTACTAGTTCCTAACTTAATCCTTCTTGGTATATTCACTTACCGTCCATTGGTCGACAACATCAGGTTGTCCTTCACTAACTGGAATATTTCCGCCCCCACGGCGCAGTACATTGGCTTCGCTAACTACCGCGAGTGGTGGGTTCACCCGAACACCTGGACGGTCGTTTCTAATACCGTAATCTTCACTGCAGCTACGGTGATCGGCTCCCTCCTCCTCGGCCTCGGTCTAGCGCTAGTTCTCGACCAGAAGCTGATCGGACGCAACTTCGTTCGCTCCGTAGTGTTCGCCCCCTACATCATCTCTGGTGCGGCAATCGGCGTTGCCTTCCAGTTCGTCTTCGATCCCTCATTCGGTTTGATCTCAGACATGATGGGCAGGCTCGGGCTCACCGCCCCAGACTTCTACCAAAGGCCCGGCTGGGCCCTATTCATGGTGACCCTCACCTACATTTGGAAGAACCTGGGCTACACGTTCGTCATCTACCTTGCAGCATTGCAGGGTCGCCGCAAAGACCTCGATGAGGCCGCGGAAATCGACGGTACTTCGTCGTGGCGTCGCCTCACGAAAGTGCTTCTCCCCCAGCTTCGCCCAACCACGTTCTTCCTTTCCATCACGGTGCTGCTGAACTCCATGCAGGTGTTCGACATCATCAACGTGATGACGAGGGGTGGCCCACAGGGCACGGGCACAACCACCCTGGTCTACCAGGTGTACCAAGAGACGTTCATGAACGCGCGCGCCGGCTACGGTGCAACGGTTGCAACCATCCTGTTCCTAATCCTCTTGGTCGTAACCATGATTCAGGTGCGCTACATGCAGCGAGGTGAGAAGTGAGCATCCCATTCCTTAAAAGCAAAAGCGAGAAGAAGAGCGACACTCACGAGGAGCTGAACTTCGTAGGACAGCACTGGGGTTTCAAAGTTCTCGGATACGTTGCGATGGCAATCTCGCTCGCCGTCATCCTCATCCCGATCTACTGGATCGTTATCGCCGCATTCAAAACGCCCGGCGACATCTACACGCACCCGGCTAACTACTGGCCGAACCCGTGGACGATGGACAACTACCAGACCGTGATCGACGATCTAGAGTTCGGCATGTACCTGCGCAACTCGATCATCATCACCGTGTTCCTCTCGGCAGTGAAGATCGCGCTCGGCGTCGCGTCGGCTTACGCACTCGCGCTCCTACGCTTCCCCGGCCGCAACGTAGTGTTCCTCATCGTTATCGCATCCCTCATGGTTCCAAACCAGATCACGGTCATCTCAAACTACTCCTTGATCGCAACCCTAGGGCTTCGAAACACGTTCCTCGGCATCATCCTGCCACTCGCAGGCACAGCGTTTGGCACGTTCCTCATGCGCAACCACTTCATGTCACTACCAACCGAAGTGATTGAGGCGGCGCGCATGGACGGGGCGAGGCCCATGAAGCTACTGTTCCGCATCGTCCTACCAATGTCGTGGCCGACTCTTTCCGCGTTCGCGCTCATCACGATCGTGAACGACTGGAACGAATACCTGTGGCCATTCCTCATGTCGGACGACGAAAACACCGCTCCCCTACAAATCGGCCTAACGTTCCTCCAAAACAATGAGGGCATGACCAACTGGGGCCCGGTAATGGCCGGAACCGTACTCGCCGTAATCCCCGTGCTCATCGTGTTCCTCATCCTTCAAAAGAACATGATCAAGGGCCTAACCTCCGGGGCGGTCAAGGGCTAAGCCCGCGCCTCAACAATCAAGACTTTCAACACAAGGCAACCGCCTGACAACACACGTGAAAGGTAAAAAATGATCAATCGACGCATTGCCCTCGCCGGCCTCACCGCCGTGGCGATCGGCCTCACCGGCTGCGCAGGCATGGGTGGCACCACCGACTCCGGCGCAGACGCTCCCGCAACCGACGCCGACGGCGTAACCACCATTGATTTCTGGTCGAACCACCCGGGCTCGTCCAAGGATCTTGAGCTGGAACTCATCGCCGCATTCGAGGCTGAGAACCCCGACATCAAGGTGAAGCTCACCGACGCGGGCAAGAACTACGAGGAAGTTGCGCAGAAGTTCAACGCAGCGCTCTCGGGCGGTCAGGTGCCCGACCTCGTAGTCGCATCGGACGTAACCTGGTTCAACTTCGCACTCAACGACCAGCTCGCACCCCTCGACGACCTGCTCGAGCAGGTCGGTGCAGAGCCGGCCGACTACGTGCCGAACCTGTACGACGAGTACATTTTCGACGGCAGCCACTTCGCTGTTCCCTACGCTCGCTCCACGCCACTGTTCTACTACAACAAGGACATGTGGCAGGCAGCTGGCCTCCCCGACCGCGGCCCGGCAACCTGGGAAGAGTGGAACACCGACTTCGCACCGAAGCTCGCAGCCGCTAACCCGGACGTAACCCCGCTCGTTATCCCCGACGGCTCGCTCTACATGGACTGGTACTTCCAGGGCATGATCTGGTCGATGGGCGGCGCCTACTCGAAGGACTACACGATGACCATGTCTTCGCCCGAGTCGGTGAAGGCTGGCGAGTTCCTCCAGTCGCAGTTCGAGCAGGGCTACTTCAAGGCTGTTAAGGAGGCGACTGCTCCGTTCGTTTCCGGCCAGGGCGCTGCAATGCTTGAGTCGACCGGTTCGCTAAACGGCGTGTCGCAGGACGGCAAGGTAAACGTTGGTACCGCGTTCCTCCCTTCGCCTGACGGTGTTCCAGGCTGCCCGACCGGCGGCGCTGGCATCGGCATCCCGGCTAAGTCGGAGAAGAAGGAAGCAGCCGCTAAGTTCCTCGCATTCCTAACGAACGCGGAGAACACCATCACGTTCTCGCAGGCTACGGGCTACATGCCGGTTCGCACCTCCGCGAAGGAGATGCCGGAGGCGCAGGCTTACTTCGAGGAGAACCCGAACTTCAAGACCGCTGTTGACCAGCTTGAGTTCACGCAGAAGCAGGACGCGGGCCGCGTCTACGTTTCCGGTGGCGGCATGAGGATCGGCGCTGCTCTCGACAAGATTTCGCAGGGCGCAGATGTTGCTTCGACGTTCAAGCAGATCGATGAGGAGCAGCAGGCAATGATCGACTCGGACATCAAGCCGAAGCTCAAGTAACGCAACAGGTTTAGGGGCCGCGCCTCGCGGTTTCTGTAGCAGCCCAAGAGGGCTTTGAAACCCGAGGCGTGGCCTTTGGCCGCAAGTATTGGTTTAAAGATTTTTAAGAGGAAAACCCGTGGCTAGTGTGACTTTTGAAAACGCAACGCGAACCTTCTCCGGCGCAACGAAGCCGGCCGTGGACTCGCTGAACCTACACATTGAAGACGGTGAGTGCGTTGTACTAGTTGGACCTTCCGGTTGCGGAAAGTCTACGTCCTTGCGCATGGTTGCAGGCCTGGAGCCGACCACGTCTGGGCACATCATGATCGGCGATAAGGACATGACGGGTGTGCGCCCGCGTTCACGCGACGTGGCAATGGTTTTCCAGTCTTACGCGCTCTACCCGAACATGACCGTCGCCCAAAACATGGCGTTCGCCCTTGAGAACATGAAGGTCTCCAAGAGCGAAATCCAAGAGCGCGTGCAGTGGGCAGGCAAGATGCTTGAGCTCGATCACCTGCTCGACCGTAAGCCGTCGGCTCTGTCGGGTGGTCAGCGTCAGCGTGTTGCGATGGGCCGCGCAATCGTTCGCAAGCCCACCGTGTTCTGCATGGATGAGCCTCTTTCGAACCTCGATGCGAAACTGCGCGTGACCATGCGCGGTGAGATCGCGAACCTGCAGCGCAGCCTCGGTGTGACCACGGTTTACGTGACGCACGACCAGGTTGAGGCTATGACGATGGGTGACCGCGTTGCCGTGATGCGTGATGGCAAACTCCAGCAGGTGGATACCCCGGAGACGCTGTACGCGAAGCCGAACAACGCGTTTGTTGCTGGCTTCATCGGATCGCCGTCGATCACGCTGTTCCACACGCCGGTTGACGCGGGTAACGCGCTACTTGGCAACTACGTGATCACTCTCCCGCGCGAGGTGGCGGCTAAGGCTGGTTCGCAGGTGATCGTTGGTATTCGCCCCGAGTCTTGGGACGTTGTTTCGCCTTCGGAGCCCGGTATCGCGATTCGTATGAACCACGTGGAGCTTCTTGGCTCGCAGTCGTTCCTCTACGGCGAAATGGTTGAGGCCAACGGCGTTAAGACCACGCCCGAGCGCATTGCTATTTTGCTGCACAGGAAGGCTCGCCCGGTTCCCGGCGACGTAATCCACGTTCGCCCCCAGCTCGACGAGCTCCACTTTTTCGACGCGACAACGCAAGAAGCAATCCGCTAAAACAACACTTAGACAGGCTGGTGGCCCGCGGTTTTCCGCGGGCCACCGGTCTTTATTCGCTACTCTGCGGGGGTGAAGTATTCGGCAACTACGATGCCGTAGTCGCCAGCTTCAGCCTCCCAGTCCATGCCGTTCCAGTACTCCATGTAGCGGCGAGGAATGTCGATAGTCACCTGCTTCGTCTCACCCGGCTCGGCGTAAACCGGAGCCCATCCGACGAGCCAGCGTAGAGGCCTGTCGATTCGGGTATCCAGGTTTTCGATGTACACCTGGGCGACGGTCTTGCCCGCGCGCTCCCCCGTGTTCGTCACCGTGAAGGTGACGGCGTTTGCCGGGGCGTAGGGGTTGTAGTCGTCGTATTCGGGTTCGTCCACGGTCGGTTCCGTCGGTTCTGCATCGCCGAACTCCCAGGTGGTGTAGCCGAGGCCGAAACCGAACGGAATCTGGGGCTCCACGCCGTGCTTCGCGTATGCGCGGTAGCCGATGAAGACTCCCTCTTCGTAGACGAGTTCGCCATTCGTCGGCACGTTTTCGGGTGCGATGATTGCGCCCGGTTTGGGCCAGGTGGTGGGCATGCGGCCGCCGGGTTCGGCGTCACCGGAGAGCACGTCGGCGATCGCGTTACCCATTTCTTGGCCGGGGAACCACACGAGGAGCACGGCTGCTACCTCATCGAACCAGGGCATGAGTACGGGGGCGCCGGCGTTGACGATCACAATCGTGTTTTTGTTGACGGCTGCGACGCGGCTGACGAGTTCGTCTTGGCGGCCGGGCAGGTCAAGGTTTTCGCGGTCGTGGCCTTCGGATTCGACGCGCTCGTTGGTACCGACGACGACGATTGCGACTTCGGAGTTGCGGGCCGCTTCGACGGCACGTTCGAGTTCTTCGTCGGGGTTGCCGAAGGGTTCGCCGATATTGAGTTCGAAGGCCCAGTAGGGGGTGCCGAATTCGTCGGCGCCGATGGATTCGAAGGTGAACTCGATTTCGGCGGTCTCCCCTGCTTGGAGGGGGATTTGGGTGGCGAATTGTTTGGGCGTCATGATGACTTCGACGAAGTCGACGTCGGTTGGGATTTCGGAGTCTTCCCTGATTTTGGTTTCACCGTTTACGTTGAGGCGGATTTTGCCGTGTGCGGACATTCCGACCCGGTAGTTGCCGGCCTGTTCGGCGGTGAGGGTTGTGCGGCCGCGTAGTTCGGCGACGTCGGAGAATTCGATGCCGTCGCCGAAGCCGTTGATCCAGTTGAACTGTGCGTGGCGGAGGTGGCGGGTGTCGAGGATGCGGCCGTCGTGGCCGATGATGTCAAGCACGATGCCAGGTTTGCCGTCGGCGTTGTTGAACTGGCCGGCGGCGACGGGGATGCGGTCGGTTGAGAGCACACCGGGCGCGTACGTGATGGTGCTTGTGTTGAAGCGGGTGCGGAGGGCGTCGAGGGGTTCGGATACACGGTCGGGGAAGACGGTTGCGGAGCCGCCGCCTTGGCTGCGTCCGTTGCGCGCGTTCGGGCCGAGCACCGCGATCGTGGAGGGGTTGTTTTCTAGGGGTAGCACGCCTTCATTGCGGGCGAGCACGAAGGATTCGGTCGCGAGTTCGCGTAGGAAGGCGCGGGTTTCGGGGTCGAGGGTCCAGTCCTTTTCAGACGCCTCGGCAGTCGTCTCGCCGGTTGCCTCGCCGGGTTCCGCTCCGAGTTCCGCGCTCGTTGTGTCGGCTTCGCTTGTGGTTGCGGCGGATGCCTCCTCCTCGTCGGGGAAGGTTAGGGCGCCGACGCGGAGGGCGAGGGTGAGGTAGCGGTAGATGGTTTCGTTGATGGTGTCTTCGTCGACGTCGCCGGATTGGACGGCGAACTTCATATTGTCCCAGGGGGTGGTGGGGCCGGGCATGGCGAGGTCGAGGCCGTTGTTGATGGCTTCGGCGACGGTTTGGGTGGCGCCCCAGTCGGACATGATGAGGGCGTCGGAGGCCCATTCGTCTTTGATGATTTCGCGGAGGAGGGGGGATTCGGTCATGTGGTGGC
>JAUNLN010000045.1 GCA_030532245.1 Actinomycetaceae bacterium | reverse complement strand
GGCGGATTGCCGGCAGGTGCGTGCGCCGCCTCGCAACGATCTGTTCCAAGACCGTGGGCAAACTAGTCTGCGGCATAATCAGCCTCCTCGTGCTTATTTAGCCAGTGCTGCACCTTGCCCGACTCGATGAGGTCGCGAGCAAGTTCAACGCCCTCACGAATAGTGTCACTCTTACCGTCAAGGTAGAACATGAAACCGGCGGAAGCACAGATGGAATCAAGATGCGCCGGCTTTCCACGGCCTTCAAACACCGCGCGAACAAGCTCCGCATTCTCCTCACCGTCTCCGCCAACCAGCTCCTTCAGTTCGCGACGCTGGAGGCCGAGCTCTTCGGGCGTTATTTCGAAGTGGCGGATTTCCCCCTCATTCAACTCCCACACGTTAGTAGGCCCGTGCAACGCCACCTCGTCGGTACCGGAGCCGTGCACCACCATTGCGCGCTTGCGACCAAGCTTTTGGAAAACCTCAGCGATGAGCCTTCCCTGGGCGGGATCAGCAATCCCCATGAGCTGCGTGTTCGGGCGGGCAGGTGAAAGGAGAGGGCCGAGCGTATTGAAAATCGTCGAAACCCCGAGGGCCTTTCGCACCGGCTGCACGTGGGCAACCGCCGGATTGTATGCGGGCGCAAACAGGAACGTGAAGTTGGAGGATTCAAACTGGCGAACCGCGCGGCTAGGATCCAAATCGAGCGGGATGTTGAGCGCTTCAAGAATATCGGCCGAACCCGACTTGGAAGAGACAGAACGGTTCCCGCACTTAATCATGCGCACATCCCCGGCAGCTGCGACGAGGGAGGCGGCAGTCGTGATGTTAATCGTGTTGGAGCCGTCACCCCCTGTACCCGCGGTGTCCATGATTCCCTCGCCGACGATCGGGAACGGATACCCGGCTTTCAAGAACGCCTCGGCCGCCCCGGTCAAGTCAGCGAAGGTTTCGCCCCGCGTGCGGATGGCAGTCAGTAGGGCCGCGATGTGCACGTCGTCGTAGTCACCGACGGTCAAAGGGGTGAAAACCTCCACGGCCTCTTCAACGGATGGACGCGGGTTATCAAGGTAGCTCTGCAGCTTGCGTAGTGAGGTCTTACTCGTCATTGCTGTAGCGGCCTTTCTGACGTTATGGATTGATCCGAAACTGCCCCCGATGCGGACAATTTGGGTCATAAAACGCCGAAAGGCCCGCAAACGCGGACCAAATGAGGGAAGAAGAACGAGGCCCGCAGGTTATGCGCGCCACCACCAGTTGAGGGAATTAATCTTCTTCACGATCAAAAACTTTAGCACCGCTTTGAGCTTGCCGCACGCATTGTCCACTTTTTGGTTCATTCCAGCTCACTTACGGCTTGCAGTGCGGCCGGTGGAGCAAAGACGGCGGGCAAAAAGGAAACCCCGGCAATGCCGGGGCCTCCAATACGCTTACGAGCTTTCGCTAGTGCGTGAACTAGTTGAAAACTACCGTGCGGCTTCCGTTCAAGAGCACGCGGTGCTCCGAATGCCACTTCACGGCCTGGGCGAGCACGCGACGCTCCACGTCTTGGCCTTCAGAAACCAGGTCGCGAGTCGAGTCGCGGTGCGTAACCCGGGTAACGTCCTGCTCAATGATCGGGCCCTCGTCGAGATCTGCGGTCACGTAGTGGGCGGTCGCGCCAATCAGCTTCACGCCGCGAGCGTGCGCCTGCGCATACGGGCGAGCACCCTTGAATGAGGGTAGGAACGAGTGGTGAATGTTGATGACCGAGCCGGCAAGCTCTTCGGCGAGCCTGTCAGACAGAATCTGCATGTAACGTGCAAGCACGACCAGCTCAATGCGCTCCGCGCGCACCAGCTTCAAGAGTTCAGCCTCAGCCTCCTCCTTCGTCTCCTTCGTAACGGGGATGCAAAGGAACGGCTTGCCGTAGAACTGTGCGACCGGCGCCAAATCCGGGTGGTTGCCAACAACAGCGACGACCTCAATCGGCAGGCCCGCGTAACGCTGCCTGTAAAGCAGGTCGGTTAGGCAGTGCCCCTCCTTCGAAACCATGATGATCGTGCGAATCGGGCGGCCCATCTGATCGAGGTTCCAAGTGGCGTCAAACTTCTCGCCAAACTCCTCAAGCGCCTCGTCGATGGGCGTGCGACCTCGCGGACTTTCCAACTCAACGCGCATAAAGAACAGGCCCGTGTCGGAGTCCCCGAACTGCTGCGACTGAATGATGTTCCCGTCGTTAGAGACGATAATGTCCGATACCGCGTGCACAATACCCGGCTGATCCGGACACGAGAGAGTTAGAATCAGCTTCTCGCTCGCCGATGTTTCTTCAACTGCCATGCTTCAACAATAGATGAAATAGGGAGCCAGGCGGTATTCTGCCCAGCTCCCCAGTTTCAGTGGTTAGTTTTGTGCGAGCGCGGCCGGTTTTGGCCGCCTCCCTGATCTACTCGATCGTTCAGTGAGGTTACTTTTCGCCGCCGAAGAACTTGTGCCACGGCATGTCGAGCGGAGCATCGTGC
>JAUNLN010000026.1 GCA_030532245.1 Actinomycetaceae bacterium | reverse complement strand
TGCTGGAGTCGCCAATAAAGGGTAAAGGAAGCGTGATCAGCCCTTTACCGCCCCCCTCTTCTCCGCCTGCTTTAGTGCCAGCGCGAACGTTGGGGCTAGCGGCAGATCCGGGAGTAGAAGCATTTGCGCCACGTGGTAAGCGTCGGGCTTGCCCGGCCACGTGTTCGTCGACGGCAAGTTGAACGGGTCGAGCTCGTGAATCCAGTTACCGATCACGTCAATAAAGTAGCGTTGCGCGAAATCCCAGAACTCCTGCGTGAGCGGCTTCAACCACTTCACGAAATCCTTCTCATCTTCGCGCGGATCATCCTTCAGCACCTTAAGGAGCGTCACCACCGCACCAATCGCCTCGCACAACACCCAGTGCATGCGCTCCCTAGCAACCGGCACGCCCTCCTCATCCACCGTGTACACGAAGCCGGGGCGGCCTCCAACATTCCAGCCGTCCTCAACCGCGCGCTTCACAAGCTGCTTCGCATCCTCGCGAATCCACTCCGGCGCCTCCTCACCAACACGCTCCAACTCCGCTCCCGCATGCAGTGCGAGACGCGCCCACTCCAAGCCGTGCCCCGGCGTGTAACCGTAGGGGCGGAACGGATCCTGCGGCTTGTCAATGTTGTAGTCGGCAATCGGCTCCCAGTCGGCCGAGTAATGCTCGGGAATACGCCAGTTGTTGCCCGCCGCCTGCTCGTTGAGCACCCAATCCAAAATCGCAAGCGCGCGGTCAAGCCACTTCCTATCCGAAGTCGCGTCGAACGCCGCGAGGTACGCCTCCACCGTGTGCATGTTCGCATTCACACCGCGGTAGTCCTCAGTCTCCGTAAACTCCCGGTTGAAAGACTCACGCACCTTCGCGTGGCCCTCCTCCCACCAAATCTCATCCTGAGCCGCGAGCGCCTGATCCAGCAGTTCCTTCGCGCCCTCAATGCCAGCGACCGTTGCCGAGGAGGCTGCGAGCACCACGAACGCGTGCGCGTAAGCCGCCTTCGTGCCATCAACGATCTCCACGTTTTCAGCGTCGTGGCCGATTGCGGAGAACCAGCCGCCAAACTCCTCATCATGGAAGGAGGTGGAGAGCGCCTGCACGCCGTGAGCCGCGAGCTTTGCCGCCTCCCCGTCGCCCTTGAGGGAGGCGAGCGAGAACACGTGCGTCATGCGGCAAGTAATCCACAGTTCCACCGGACGCGAAGTATCCACATTGCCGTCGCCATCGAGGTAGCCAAAGCCTGTGTCTACGGGGGATCCTTTTGCAAAATCAACAATCGCGTCGAATCGTTCCGCTCGGGTTTTCGCGTTAAAGGATGTCACTGAAGTTCCAATCTGCAAGGGGTATTAGCACCTTCCAGATTAGTCAGTTTTGCAGCTTCCCATGTTGCAGTTGCGGGCAAGTTCTACGGTTTCTTCAACGCATGCGGGGAGCGTGCGGAAACGCATTGCGCGAGGGGTTGCGGAGATTGGGCAGTTGTTGCCCACCAAGATAAGGTTCGAAGCCTGGTCGTCAACAGCCTTAATGATTTCTACGTCGGTTGCGAGAGACCCGATCAGGATGAGGGTGTGAGCGCCGAGGCTCTCTCGGTACTCCTTAATTGCTTCAGCCACGTCGTGAGGGCAAACCTCAGGATTCCCTGCGGGGGCGAGCACCGGAACGATCCTGGCGGGAACGCCCTCCCACTGGAGTGCCGCGCCGACGACGTGTGCGCGTAGCTCGTGGGCAGCATCGCTCACGATGAGGGTCGGGCACGCGTGAGGCAACCCCACCGCATGCTCGCTTGCCTGCTTCGCCACCTGGAACACTTCAGCAAGCGCGGCGTGCGTAATCATCGCGCGCGAAGAATAGCCGGGCATGTCGCCTCCGGCCGGATAGTACGTGTTGCGTAGCGCCGGGCAAATGTAGTCGCTCCAAGTGTGGAGCAAACCGTCGCGCGCAATCAGCACATCAAAATCGCGTTGAAGCACGTCGAAGTCGTGGTTCCTTGCCGCCTCCAAAATCGTGTCGACGGTGATGACCTCGTCGGACTCAGAAATGATTTCGCGTGAAGACTTGATCGTCTTTGCCGCGTCGGAGGGGAATACGCCCGACTGTACGAGGCGCACCATTTGTTCGAGCTGGTGAAACTCTTCTTGGTTGTAACGCCTGCGCTTGCCCGGTTCACGCTGCGTGGGGCCCAGACCATACCTGCGTTCCCACGTGCGGATTGTTGATGCCGCCACTCCAAGCCGCTGTGCGACTGTCGCAATCGTCAGCGGCGCAGTGTTGATTTGCGCGCTTAGATCTGGGCGGGGCATGGGACTTTCCTCTCTTTTCCGGGGCGTTCTCAGGCTCATTTAAGGTTAGCCGGTTACTAATACATTGTTGCTAACGAACACGCAATGCGCCACCTGAACAAAACAAGTGAAGAAGTTGCGGAAGGTACTTGAACAAGTTATGAGCAACTTATAAAATGGGTGGCGTCGCAACCTTTGCGACATGAAAGGAAGCGCAAGATGACGGATATCTCAAGGCTTCCCGGTCCAGTGGCGGATCGGTGGGACTGGCAGTACCAAGGTGCGTGCCGAAATATGGATACGGAGCTGTTTTTTCACCCCGAAGGTGAGCGTGGCTCCACGCGCCGGCGTCGCGCAGAAGCGGCTAAAGCAATTTGTGCAACCTGCCCTGTCCTTGAGCAATGTCGCGAGCATGCTCTTTCGGTTCAGGAACCTTACGGAGTATGGGGCGGTTTAACTGAAGAGGAACGACGCGAGATTATCGCACGCAAGAAGCAGCGCAAGATCGCGTAATAGCTTTAAGGAATTGGGGTGGAGACCTAAAAGGTTTCCTCCCCTTTTTTGTATCTATGAGGCGACTGCACGCTCCTATGCCGCGGAGGTTCATGCACACTTTGCGCCAGGAGGATGCTGCAAACTTCTACATCCCAGAGCCGCCTGCAGACAGCAAAATGCCCGCGCAAAACGCGCGGGCATCTCACTGTGTAGTCTGTTTTAGAAGATTTACTTCTCGACGATAGCGAGCACGTCGCGAGCGGAGAGGATCAGGTACTCCTCGCCCATGTACTTGACTTCAGTGCCACCGTACTTCGAGTAGATAACAACGTCGCCCTCAGCAACATCCATCGGCACACGGTTGCCGTTGTCATCAACGCGACCCGGACCAACTGCGATAACGGTGCCTTCCTGCGGCTTTTCCTTCGCAGTATCAGGAATAACAAGGCCGGAAGCCGTAGTCTGCTCGGCCTCAACCTGCTGGATCACAATACGATCCTCAAGTGGTTTAATGGAGATCGACACTTGCCAACTCCCTTTCATTTTCGTAGTTCACCTGCGCCTGCTCCCATATCCGCCGTCGCGGGTGGTCAGATAGGGCGTTGCGCTATGCGTTACACAGATAGATTAGATCCCCGATTAGCACTCTTGCAAGCCGAGTGCCAAAAGTGCGATCCGTTTCGCTTTAAGGAGAACCGTGAACACCTCCCCCATTGAGCTCGTGTTGCGCCCTCACGTGTGGGAAGCACTTCCGGTTGTTGACGCGATGCCTAAAGCTGAGCGCCCCGCTGCGATCGCTTCGCTTGGCATTGAGGGTGGTGAGCGTGCGGCCCTCCTCACCCAACTTGATCTGCGCGAGCAGGCGGAATCCAAGTTTGGCGAGTTTGCGCACAGCATGATTTTCACCCGCGACGGGCTGGAGCAAGCGACCCGCCTCCCCGTGGCGGCATTGCACGCGCGCCGGTTTGCGTCGGCGGGTGTCGGCGCTGTTGCCGATCTTGGCTGCGGAGTAGGTTCAGACTCGATGGCTTTCGCCGCTACGGACATCAACGTTGACGCGTGGGACATCAACCCCGAGGCGGTCGCCTGCGCGAAAATCAACCTTCGCTTCCACCCGAACGCGAAAGTTCACATCGGGGACGTATCCAAGCTCGACATCCGCGACCTCGTCGCGAGCGGAATTCAGGGGATTTTCGCCGATCCGGCTCGTCGAACGGGTGAGCGGGGCGGCTCTCGGCGCATTTCCTCCCCGTCCGAATGGTCGCCTTCATTGCCGCAGGTTCTTTCATGGCGGGAGGCGCTGCGCGAGGGCGGTTTTGACGCGCTCGGCATAAAGGTGGCGCCAGGAATCGACTACGAGCACATCCCCTCCGACTTTGAGGCGCAGTGGGTTTCGGACGATCGCCAGTTGGTTGAGGCGAGCCTTTGGTCTCCGGCGCTGAGGGAGGCTCCGGGGCGAAGCGCCGCGATCTTCCGGGGCGGGTCGCTTTTCCACATGTTCGAGGAGGGGGATCCCACCGCGCCTGCGGAGCAGCTCGCGCCCGTGGAGCTGTCGAAGTACCTGTGGGAGCCCGATCCGGCGATCATTCGCGCGGGCCTGATTGCGAAGCTTGTGCGCGAAACGAGCCTCGAGGGCCCTATTTCACCGAACATCGCATACCTCACCTCCACGGAAACCATTGACGGGGCTTACAACAACGCCGTGACTGGTTTTGAGGTTCTTGACGTTACGAATCTTCGTCCGAAAGCGATCTCTAAGGCTCTTCGCGCGCTCAAGCCCACGTCGATTGAGGTTAAGAAGCGTGGCACCGACATCGATCCGGCCGCACTTCAGACTGCGCTGAAGAAGATTCTGGTTCCAAAAACGCTTGAATACAGCAGGCCCCTAACAGTTTTTGCCACCCGCGTTGGAGGCGCCCACAGGGCAATTATTGCGCGCAGACTGACCTACTAGGCACTGGATGCGCGGCCTACTCGCGGCCTTCCTTGCGTTTGGCGCGGTACGCGTTTGCGTGACGAATCATCATGAGCGTAGCGGCGTATTGGGCGGCCATTACGACACCTAGTATCAACGCATTCTCCGCACTGTTTGAGGCAACCATGTAGCTGACGTGCATCTTGCCCAATAGGTAGAGCGCGGCAAAAGACGCGAGGCCGTACATGGTGATGGATGAACTTTTGGGACTGCTCGCCTGCCCCGCAGTGAGCACCAGGGCAACGAAAGGCGGCGCTACGAGCAGCAAACGCAAATCGCTCTCCGTAGCCCCCTGCCAGTAATCGGTGTAAATGACGCTCAGGAGGAAGATCGTGACGTAAATGAATGCAACTGCAGATCCCACTATGGTTCGGTTCATCCGATAAGCCTCAAATCCTTAAAAGTCCGCGGAGAATTTCCAAAAGAATTTTAAATCAGGATTTTTCGAACCCGCCGAAAAATACGGGGCGATTTTGCGCACTTCGCGATCCCACGCCCCGGCTCATGCGAACTTTAGGATGTCTCCGGGCTGGCACTCTAGCGCCTCACAAATCGCCGCGAGCGTCGTAAACCGAACCGCTTTCGCCTTGCCCGTCTTCAAGATCGAAAGGTTCGCCATCGTGAGGCCGGTTGCCTCCGACAGGGCCGTTAGAGTCATGTCCCGATCCTGTAGTACCGAATCGAGCGTCACCCGAATGCTGCGCTCCGGCTCACTAGACGACATAGTCGAGCTCCTCCCTCATGCGCGCCCCCTGCCTAAATGCCGCCCACAGCGCCAGCGCAAGCACGCCCGCGCAGAACAGGGCAAATGAGAGCATCGGCTTGACCCCCACCGCGATCGTGCCGAAACCGGGATGCATAGCCTCCTGGAACGCAACCGAATCGGCCTCCACACTGCTCGTCGCCACGTCAGAAATCAGCGCAGTCACGAAGCCGCCGAGCAGTAGCACCAAACCGGTTATGCCCATGCGCCTCACCGTCTTCTTCTCGAACGCGCGCCCCTTACCGATGAGGCGAATCACCGAAGTGCCCACCAACAGGGCGGCCACAACCACAATCACTATGCCTACAGCAGACGCGATTAGCCACCTAATCGTGCCAGCCGAAACGTACTCGAGCGGCACCTCCGACTCCCCGTTCATGCAGAAATTCGGCACATCGCAAGCGCTAATCGGCGCTCCCCCAAAAGCTCTGCGGCCCGTAGCGAAGTTGTAAACCGTCTCCAACTGGCCGAGCGCAACCAGGATCGACAGCAACCACACGACCGTCACAGCGAACCAAAACGGAACCTTCTCCCACCGCGTCATGACGCCTCCTTTATCGAATATCGATATTATTGATTAACGATAAACCTGCCGCGGGGGAGGTGTCAAGAGTTTCACCGACTAGATGTTGGCGGCCGATATATGGGCGTCACGCGCGCGCATGGCCTCGGATGTATCATGAAAGAGAGCCTAAGAGCTCTGACTTGCCCCTCAGCCAATACTGGCAATCGCGCATCTCGCACGCCGCTTTTGAGGGACACCTGCCGCCAGGCAAAAGCATGCGGCCGTGCGAAGTTTAGGAGATTCAGATGAACAGCAACCAGGCAGTTCCCTCCGACGAATGCGCAAAGTTCAGCAGGGGCCACCTACCGCACCGGACTATCGTGCGACAGTCTCTCGACGACTCCGTTTACCGTGTCGAAATCCTAGGTAGCGACGGCAACTACATTTACTTCCGTCACGGGGATGAAATGTTCCAAAAGTGGAACCACAGTCTTGAAAACATTGAGGTTGCGAAGCGGCACAAGGGTCCCGTGGAGTACAGCGTTGAGAACGATCTGCTCTTCGTTGAGGAGGCGTCTTCTCGCCTAATCATTTCGCTTTCTGATGGGCCAAGCGACTGCTGCGCACCCGGATTCTGCTAACGCTCTGAAACTGAAGGCCGCCCGTCACCTGCGGGCGGCCTTAGCTTTTGCTTGTCTTCTCGAAACTTTACGCCATCGACATTTCGTCTAGCGCCATCTGTGAATCGGGCGAAAACTCAATGTCGGAAGGCTCCACGTCGTTGCGAGCGAGCTGCGAGCCCATCGCCGCGATCTGCGCACCGTTATCCGTGCAGAAACGGATCGGAGGAATGCGAACCGTAATTCCCTTCGCGCTGGCACGCTCAGTCAAAAGTTCACGCAACCTGGAGTTCGCGGAGAAACCGCCTCCAACAACAATCGTGTCAACCCCGTGGTCGAGCGCAGCCTGCACGGCCTTCGCCGTCAGCGAGTCGTTCACAGCCTCACTGAAACCAGCGCAAATGTCGGCCTTGTTGATCTCCTCGCCGCGCAGTTCCTTCGCCTTCACGTAACGCGAAACCGCGGTCTTCAAACCCGAGAACGAAAAATCGTACTTGTAGCGCTCCTTATCGCGACCACCAGAGAGGCCGCGCGGGAACTTAATCGCTTCCTTATCGCCCTGCTGAGCGAGACGATCCACGTGCGGGCCACCCGGATACGGCAAGCCAAGCAGACGGCCGACCTTGTCGAACGCCTCCCCCGCCGCGTCATCCAGCGTGCCTCCAAGCTCCTGCACATCATTCGCAATGTTATTGATGAGGAGGAGGTTAGAGTGCCCACCAGAAACCACGAGGCCAATGAACTTATCGGGTAGCGGGCCGTCAACCAGCTCGTCGACAGCGAGGTGGCCGAGCACGTGGTTCACGCCGTAAATCGGCACGCCAAGCGACGTTGCAAGCGCCTTCGCCGCCGTAATACCAACGGTGAGGGAGCCTACGAGGCCCGGGCCAGCAGCAACGGCTACAGCGTCTACGTCGGCGAGGGTTACTCCCGCCTCCTCAAGCGCGGCATCCAGCGTGGGAAGGAAAGACTCGAGGTGTGCGCGCGAAGCAATCTCGGGGATGATGCCGCCGTAGCGCGCGTACTCGTCCATCGAAGTAGCCGTGCGGTCGGCGAGCAGTTCGCCTCCACGAACCAGCGCCACGCCGGTCTCATCACACGTGGACTCAATGCCAAGAATCAAAGGATCCATGTATCCCACTTCCCTAAAACCCATCCTTAGGGATGCCTCGCACTTGTTTCGCGGGGCATGCCCGAAGTTTCCTCGTACAACTGTAGTCCGAAGCCCTTTGTAGGCATAGCCATAAGCCCCTTACGTGACGAGGAGAACTATCCACCTGTGAGACTATAGAGCCATGAAGCGTTTAGTATTCCTCGATCTTGACGGTACCGTCGTTTCTGAAGACCAGACCGTCCCCGATTCTGCTCGCAAAGCCATGCGGGAGGCTGTCGAGAACGGCCATGTTTTGTGGATGTGTACGGGCCGGTCGCTGCCCGAGATTTACCCGTGGCTTTGGGATCTTGGTTTTCAAGGGTTCATTGGCGCGAATGGCACTTACGCGCGTCTTGACGGCAAAGACTTGTTCAACCACATGTTCCCCCGGGATTTCATTGACCGCGCGGAGGCGTATTTCAAGGAAAACGGTATTTTGAGCCTGTGGCAAAACCAGGAGGCCATGTACCCGACGAAGGGCTATTTTGAGACGTTTTTCGAGTCGAACCCGGATGCGCGTGAAAAATGGGCGACGTTCCTCAACCATGTCGAGCCCTACATTCGTGAGGGCCTGCCCGATGGCGCTTCGAAGGCAATGATGGTGATTCCGGAGGAGGTGCCCCTATCGATCGAGCAGGTGGAGGCTCATTTTGAGGGTGAACTCGTGATCATTCCCGCTTCGATTGACACCGGTGTTGCGAAGGCTGGAGAAGTTTTGCAGCCGGCCTATAACAAGGGGACTGCACTCGTTGAGGTTGCTAACGTGCTGGGCTTCCCGATCGAGCAGACGGTTGCTGTGGGCGACGCACTGAACGACTTGCAGATGGTTTCTGAGGCTGGGCTGGGTATTGCGATGGGTAACGCCGTGCCGGAAGTGAAGGCCGCGGCGGATTTTGTTTCCACACCGATCTGGGAAGACGGCCTAGTTAACGCCTTCAAACACGCGGGGCTGATCTAGCCTCCGCTTCTGCTTCTGCTGCTCTACCTTCCGAAGCCTCCTCATCAAGGAAGGTATCTAAGGGCACGCTAGAGGTGTGTGCGGTTACGCACCGCGGATTCTCCGCATGTGCATGCACTACTCAGAAAAAGAGATTCTGGCTTTCAAAAATAAGAAGGAGGGCGAGAATCGAGTTGGTCTCGATTCTCGCCCTCTCAATGGGCCAATACAGGCGGACTAGATGCCCTTCAGCACTGCCTTGCCAAGCTGGCGGTTCAGCGTCGAAATGACGTCCAGCGGAATCTGCTTCGGGCAGACAGCCGCACACTCACCAATGTTCGTGCACGTGCCAAAGCCCTCAGCGTCATGCTGGTTCAGCATGTTCTTCACACGCGTCAGGTTCTCCGGCTGACCCTGCGGCAGGAGGTTCAGGTGAGTGACCTTCGCCGAGGTGAACAGCATTGCCGAAGCGTTCGGGCAAGCCGCCACGCAAGCACCACAGCCGATGCAGGCTGCAGCCTCAAACGCGCGGTCCGCGTTCTGCTTCGGAACCGGAGTTGCGTGAGCATCCGGAGCTGCACCCGTGTTCACAGAAATGTAGCCACCGGCCTGGATGATGCGGTCAAGAGCAGAGCGGTCAACAACCAAGTCCTTAATAATCGGGAACGCGGTTGCACGCCACGGCTCAATGGTGATCGTGTCACCATCGTTGAACGAACGCATGTGGAGCTGGCAGGTCGTGGTGACCTCCGGGCCGTGAGCAACGCCGTTGATTACGACGCCACACATGCCACAGATGCCCTCACGGCAGTCCGAGTCGAACGTGATCGGCTCTTCGCCAGCTTCGAATAGTTCTTCGTTGAGAATGTCGAGCATCTCCAAGAACGACGACTCTTCCGAAACGCCGTGAACCTGGTACTCGTGCATCGCGCCGGCCACTTCGGGATTGGCCTGGCGCCAAATCTTAAGGGTGATGTTCACTTGTAACTCCGCTGCTTCAGCTCGATGTTGTTGTAGATCAGGTCTTCCTTGTGCAGGGTCGGAGTTCCAGTGACTCCGTACTCCCATGCCGCTACGTAGGTGAACTCTTCGTCGTTACGAAGTGCTTCACCTTCGGGCGTCTGGGATTCTGCGCGGAAGTGGCCACCACAGGACTCTTCACGGTGCAGGGCGTCAATACACATGAGTTCGCCTAGCTCCATGAAGTCGGCTACGCGGCCGGCCTTCTCTAGCGACTGGTTCATCTCGCCCTTGGACTTACCCGGGATGCGAACGTTCTCGTAGAACTCTGCGCGTAGTTCGCGAATCATTCCGATGGCCTTCTTCAGGCCCTCTTCGGTACGTTCCATACCGCAGTATTCCCACATGATGTGGCCAAGTTCCTTGTGGAACGAGTCTACGGAGCGGTTTCCGTCGATTGCCATTAGGCGGTCAACGCGTTCTTGCGTTGACTGGAGTGCCTCTGCAACTTCCGGAGTGTTCTCATCCAGCTTTTCGAATCCGAACGCGCCAGCAAGGTAGTCGTTGATCGTGTTCGGGAGGACGAAGTAGCCGTCGGATAGACCCTGCATGAGTGCGGATGCGCCCAGACGGTTTGCACCGTGGTCCGAGAAGTTCGCTTCACCGGCAACGAACAGGCCGGGCAGGTTGGACTGCAAGTCGTAGTCAACCCACAGGCCACCCATGGTGTAGTGAACTGCCGGGTAGATACGCATCGGAACTTCGTACGGGTTGTCGCCCGTAATGCGCTCGTACATGTCGAACAGGTTGCCGTACTTAGCGGAAACAGCTGCCTTACCCATGCGTTCGATAGCTTCAGCGAAGTCTAGGTAAACGCCGCGGGCAACGCCGTTGATCTCCGGGCCTACGCCGCGTCCTTCGTCACACATGTTCTTCGCCTGACGTGAAGCAATGTCACGGGGGACGAGGTTACCGAACGAGGGGTAGATGCGCTCTAGGTAGTAGTCGCGATCCTCTTCAGGAATGTCACGCGGATCCTTCTTGGTGTCTTCCTTGCGCTTCGGAACCCAGATGCGTCCGTCGTTACGTAGCGACTCAGACATTAGCGTGAGCTTAGACTGCTGGTCGCCGTGCTGCGGAATACACGTCGGGTGAATCTGCGTGTAGCACGGGTTCGCAAAGAATGCGCCCTTGCGGTGTGCACGCCAAGCGGCGGACGCGTTACAGCCCATCGCGTTAGTCGACAGGAAGAACACGTTGCCGTAACCACCGGAAGCGAGGACGACAGCGTCAGCCGTGTGAGCTTCAAGCTCACCGGTGACCATGTCGCGGGCAACAATACCGCGAGCGCGTCCGTCGTGAACGATTAGTTCAACCATTTCGTGGCGGCGGTGCTCGGTTACGGTGCCAGCTTCAACTTGGCGTTCGAGCGCCTGGTAGGCGCCGATAAGGAGCTGCTGGCCCGTCTGGCCACGAGCGTAGAACGTACGGGATACCTGTACGCCACCGAACGAACGGTTGTCTAGCAGGCCGCCGTATTCGCGGGCGAACGGAACACCCTGGGCGACGCACTGGTCGATGATGTTCGCCGAAACTTCTGCGAGACGGTAAACGTTGGTTTCACGTGCGCGGTAGTCGCCGCCCTTAACGGTGTCGTAGAACAGGCGGTAAACCGAGTCGTTGTCGTTGCGGTAGTTCTTCGCCGCGTTGATACCACCCTGCGCTGCAATGGAGTGCGCGCGGCGGGCGGAGTCTTGGTAGAAGAATGCGTCAACGTTGTAGCCCATTTCGCCAAGCGAAGCAGCGGCTGCGCCGCCTGCCAGGCCGGTGCCAACGATGATGACCTTTAGCTTGCGTCGGTTGGCCGGGTTCACGAGCTTTGCGTTGAACTTACGGGTTTCCCAAGCCTGCGAAAGGGGCACGTCCAAAGGTGCCTTTGTGTCCGCGATTTTCTCGCCTTCGCGGTAGAGGCCGTGGATAAGCTGATCAGTCATTTCACGTTCCTCAAGAAATAAAGCCGAATGCGATCGCAACCGGAGGTGCCATGAACATCACGAACACGATCACAGCGACGACTCCGCCAATAACGACGGTGGCGTTCTGGGTGTTGCGACGCAACCAGCCCATCGTCTGCAGTGCAGACCAGATGCCGTGACCAATGTGCATGGCTAGCGTTCCAACGAACACCGCGTAGAGTACGACGATGCCCGGGTTGGAGAACGCGCCAACCATCCTCATGTACGGCGACGCCTCGGCGGCATCGAAGCCTGCCGGAATCGTGGCGGTAGTGAAGTGGAGAATGTGGAAGGTGATCAAGAAGAGCAGGATGACTGCGGAGACGCGCATGGTGCGTGCAGCGTAGGAGTCTGCAACGTTCTTCTTGACGGTGTAGCGATCAGCGCGTGCGCGCCTCGACACGATCCAGGTGTGGAATGCAGCGACAATGTGAACCAGTGCAAAGAGGATCATTGCCGTGCGGAAAACAATGATGAGTCCACCTTCGGGCAGTAGCGGGTAGAAGGCGTCACCCTTCAGCCACTCAGCGTAGTAATCGTACGCTTCCTGGCCGAAGAACATCTTCAAGTTCCCGTATGCGTGGACGATAACGAACATGACAAAGAAGAGGCCCGAAATAGCCATGAGTTGCTTTACGAACACATTGGTATTCCAGGCTCTACGCTTCCTCGTTTCGAGTTTTGTATTGGCCATACCTAAAAGCCTACATAGCTATTTAGGGTGCCAAGTCACATCCGTCGGCCCCGCGATTTTTGGCGGGCGGGGAGAGTTTGAGTTTTCTTTGCGGTCACGCGACTTAGGCGCAGTTGAGTGCGTGGCACCCGTGTAGTTTTACCGGATTATTACGGTTCTCACGCGGATGAAAAAACTTGGATATTAGGAAAGGTTTTGCTTACGTAATGTCAGCAAGGCGGTTTCGCCTAAAAGAAGCCGATTTCCCCTTGATATCGAGAGGTTTTCGCCGCGGGTGCAGTTTTTCTAACAGGCGCTGTTAAAACCTCATTTGGCAGGGGTGATTCGCCGCTCCATGATCACCGCGTCTTCGGTTGGGCGGTGGTAGTAGCGGGCGATTTCGCCGATGATTTCGAACCCGCGTGAGGCATACAGTTTGATCGCTTTTTCGTTGGAGGCACGCACTTCGAGGAGGATTTTGCGCACCCTCCGAATGGGTTTCTCGATGCCTCCAGGGAGGGTTTGTTCGCCGGCACGCTCGGAAAGGTTTATCTTGCCGAGCGAGTCGAGGAGGAGGTCGAGCAGGAGGGAGGCGACTGACCTGCCCCTCCACTGTGGATGCGTGCCGATGGTGAGCAGGTCGGAGTGCTCGTTCACGTATGCGCCGGCCATGCCGATGAGTTGCGCACCGGCGAAGGCTCCGAGGTAGAGGCGGTCGGAGCGGGTGAGCTCCTCGTGCCAGGTTTGTTCATTCCACTGGTCGGCGGCGGGGAATACCCGGACGTCGAAGTGGAGGACGAGGTTTAGGTCTTCGCCGGTGAGCCGTCTAACCGACGGGGTGAAGCTCACTTGTTGCCGCCGTGAATGTCTGGGCGACGCAGGTACTGCGGGTCGGTCGGGAACTCGGTGACGCCGTCTGCGAGGCGGGCGCGCACGATCCTCGACGCGTTCGACACGTCGAAAGCGGCTGTGCCGCGCGAGGTTGGGAGCGCGTCTGAGTAGATTTCGCAGGCGGGGCCAACGAACTCGACCGGCTGGTCGCGGAACTTGTTCGCCACAAAGTCGGCACTGTTCACGGCCGGGCCTTCAACGATTTCAACGTCGTTCGGGCCGTGTGCGCGAACGTGCGCCCAGTAAACCTCGTGGCGGCGAGCATCCGTAACCACGACGATTTCGGCGTTCGGAGACATGTCGTCTAGGTATTCGCGTGCGAGCACCTCCAGGGAGCCGATGCCTCGCACGGGGATTCCGGCAACTCGGCCGATTACGCGCGCAGCAACGAGGCCTGCGCGAAGGCCCGTGAACGGGGCAGGCCCGGTGCCAACGATCACCTGGTCGAGGTTCGCATCTTTCGCCGTCTTGCCTAGACCCGCCTCCTCCAGGGCACTGGTGACGAGCGTTGAGAGACGCTCGGCGTGTGCGCGCGAGCTTGACTCGTGCTTTTGCGTAACTACTCCGTCGTTCACTACCGCTACTGCGGCTCCAACCGAGGTGTCGATACAAAGGTCAATCATTTGTCCGTGCTCTCCAGTGCTTTGCGCAGGGTTTCTTCGAGCGTGTCTTCGGTGAGCCACCGCTCCCCCACTTGGTTGAACGAAATCTCGCGCACGTTGGAGTCGGCCTGCTCGAGATCTTCGCCTAGGTCTTGGATGCCCGCGGGGTTAAGGATCGTGATTTCGAGGCGGTCTTTTGAAAGCGACTCGGTTTTGCCTTCGCCCCATTCGATTACGACAACGGATTCTTCGAGAGCCGTGTCGAGGTCGAGCGTTTCAAGATCGTCGAGGTCTTCAATGCGGTAGGCGTCGACGTGCACAAGGTCGGGGTTGCCTTTGTGTACGCGCGCGATGATGAACGTGGGGGACGCCACGCGGCCGCGAACACCCATTGCGGCTCCTAGGCCCTGGGTGAAAGTCGTCTTGCCCGTACCCAGATCGCCCGTAAGCATGATCATGTCGCCGCCGCGCACGTAGCCCGCGAGCGCAGCGCCAAGAGCGCGCGTGTCTTCCGCGCTTTTTACAGTAATAGTGAACATGTAAATCCTTTAGGTTTCGGGACCTATTAAGAGTACGCTCTTGGCACGCGCGCCCCCAACCGGGTGACGATCTCGTAGTTGATGGTACCCGCCACATCCGCCCAGTCGTCGGCCGTGGGGCACCCCTTTGTGTCGGGGTTGTTGGGGTTTCCAAATAGGACGACTTCGTCGCCTACCGCTGCGGGCGCTTCGTCGGATTCGCCTAGGTCGATTACGAACTGGTCCATGCATACGCGCCCAACCATGTGCGTGTCGATGCGGCCGGCGGCGGTGTAGACGCTGACGGGGCCCGCGTTTTGGGCGTGGCGGGGGATTCCGTCGCCGTAGCCGAGGGGGACGAGGCCGAGCCAGCGCCTGGTGGGTGCTTGCCACGTGCCTCCGTACGATACGGTTTGGCCGGCTTCAACTTGTTTGACTTGGAGGAGGCGTGCGCCAAGCGTCATGATTGGCTCGAACCCGAGGTCGAGTGTCGGCGTGTTGGAAGGGTCTGGTGAGAGGCCGTAGAGGCCGATGCCGTCGCGCACCATGTCGTAGTGGGCTTCGGGGTACCAGATTTGGCCGGAGGTGGCGGCGATGTGCCTTTGGAAGCCGGTGAGGCCTGCCTCGGTTGCGGCGCTTACGGCATCCTCGAAGAGTTGGATTTGTTTGAGGGTGGCTGCGCGCGCCTCCTCGCCGAGCTCGTCTGCGCGGGCGAAGTGTGACCATACGCCTACGACGTTTACTGTCTCCATCCTGCTGGCGGCGTTCGCGAGTGCTGGGAAGTCGGCTGGTGTTGCTCCTCCCCTGCCCATGCCGGTGTCTACTTTTAGGTGGACGCGTGCTTCAATGCCGGTGTTTGCGATGCGCTCAAGTTGGTCGATTGTGGAGGCGGATAGTTCGATTCGCGCGGCTAGGGCCTCCTGGATTGCTTTTTCGTCGGCGGGTGGGAGCATCCATGAGAAGATGGCGACGTTTTTGTGGCCGGCGGCGTCGAGTGCGCGGCGTTCTTTGAGGGCTTCACCGAGTTGGGCGATGCCGAGGATGTCGTAGCCGGCTTTGGCGAGTGCGGCGGCGATGGAGGTGCGGCCGTGGCCGTAGGCGTCGGCTTTTACGATGCCCATGTGGCGGGCGTTGGGCGCGAATTGGCGCATGCGTTTGGCGTTGCGTGTGAGCGCTTCCAAGTTGATGGTTGCGCTTGCCGGGTAGTGTGCCAGCTGCTCACTCATTTAAACCGCCTCCACGGGGCCGGTGTTTCGTTTATTTGTTGGCGAATACGATGAATCGCTGGCCTAGATAGTTCAAGGCTACGAACAGGATCATACCGAGGCCCATAGACAGATTATCTGCCATTTTTGGGGAGAGGCCGGCAGTAACCGCCAAAACTAGCGGTTTTGCTACCCCGTATGCGATGAGGTAGCACACTGCGATGTTCAGAATGAACAGCACGATTTGGCGGATGGAGCGTTCTTTGTTTTGGAATGTGAAGTACTTGTTGAGTATGAAGCTGACGATCGAGCCGATTATGTAGTTGAGTGCGGATGACACCCAGTAGCCGAAGCCGAGCCAGTTGTAGGCGAGGAACATGACAGCTGTGCCGACTATCGTGTTGATAATGCCGACGACGATGAATTTCCAGGTGGTGGCGTCGATGAGCTTGGCTTGGCGTTGCATGCTTGTGGCGGCTTCCGGTACGGACTGCGCCGGCTCACCCGGTTCTGACGTGTGAGGGAGAGACCGCCCCGATCGCTGCGATTCAGACAAGTTCCACCCCTATCCACGGTTTCTAAATGAGGTATCCCAGATTACCCTGCCTAGGTTACTCGCAATGTCAAGGGCCGCTATCGGGTTACCCTCCAGCTCCCATCCCCATGAGAAATCGGGGTAGCTACTATTGGTGGCGATTTCGGCATTCATGCCGCTGCGCACACCTGCTGCCTTTGAGGCGGCCGCACCGTGTAGCCAGACTGCGCTTGCGACGGCTCTCGTAAACTTTTCACTCCAGTCCTGTTGGTTCCCGTTCGAGGGGGCACCGGCTTCGCGCTCAACTTCGACCTGCTGGTGGGCGACGCGCGCGGCAACGATCCCGGTCAGAACGTCGCCGCTTCCCGCGACGGCCGCCCATGAAGGGGCCTGCGTTTGTGTGTACACGGTGCCAGCCGGGTTCACGATTAGGGTGATCGCGCCTTTCATAACGATGATCCCCCCGGTTAGTTCAGCGAGCCGGCGAGCTGCCACCAAGGGAGCTGCCTCAACTTTTTCGCGGCTCCACTCGCCAGCGTCAAGAATCGTGAGAACCGCGGCGGCCTCCCCCGCGTGAGGGGTCCACACCGTGGGAGCTGTAAACGTGAAACCCTCCGCCAACAGGCGTGCCGCGACACTCAAGGCGCCCGCGTCAATCACGACAGGGATGGACTGGACGCGGGCGTCTTGCAGCGCCGTCTCGATGCGCTCGCGCGTCTGGTTATCCTCGGGATCCATCCCGGAGCCGACCGCTATGGCCTGCGACCGTCCCGTTCCAAGAACAATCCCCGGTGCCGCCTGCAACGCCAGCATTTTTGGTGTCTGCGAGGTTTCTAACCTGACCATGCCAACCCCGGTGTTTTGCGCGCCTAGCACGCCTAGCACTGTTGCTCCCGGATACTGTTCCGACCCCACAATCATTTGCACGACTCCACGCGTGTACTTGTGGTCGAGCGGCCCGGGCGCGGGATAGTCGTCGAAGAAGTCATCGAAGCCCAGGGTGCGGGTTTGGCCTTCGTCCTCAAAATTGAGTGTCAAGTCCACAAGCCTTATGCGTTTGTGCAGGTACGCGGCGGGTGGGAGTAGGAGGGCGGGTGTAATGGCTCCTATGGTTACGACGGTGTCGGCGTAGAGGGCCGGCCCATTAATGCGACCGTCGTTTGTGATCTCCCCGGAGTGGTTATTAATCGCGACGACGCGGCGACGGTAGTCGCGAACACTTTGCTCGGTCGGAAACTGCCTTCTCGGATCGTATAGTGGGGCACCGTAGCTCACTTCGATAGGGGCTGCAGACATGACTTGGAACTCGGCAACCCACCGGTTGCGCTTGGGCGTCAGTTTTTCGTCGCTACCTTCGGGCTTGGTACCGACCAAAGACACCGCTGCATGTTCCTCACCTCTAGGATCATTTAGCGATGCGGACTCTTGGGAAACGCGTGGGTGAGGAGGCTCGGTGCGAATGGATTCCAGGCCTGCGATTATTGATCGGATAGGCTCGCGGAGCTCTCCCCTAGTGCCGGTGCTAAGAATGCCGTCGATCCACAGGGTGCCGTATTTGGCCAGATCTGCAACGTCCTCGGCTGACAGGTTAGAAGCATCCGTGATGGTCACGCCGTTGAAACGTGCTTCCGCTAGGGCGCGTTCGTGTGGATGGTCCGTGAGCAAGATGGCCTCAACACCAGACATGTCCATTGCGAGTATTGAAGTGGCATAGAGGGCGTCGCGACCGTTGTCTCCCTCGCCAACGAACGCGATTACGTATTCTGCGGAGTCATCAGCCTTGCGTAGCATCCTGTACGCGGTGCCAGCTATCTCGCTCACAGCTTTCTCCCGGAGCACTTCTGTCGGCAGGGCATCCGCCGCCTCTTGAACCACTTTTCGGATTGTTTCAACGCTGTGGGTGAATATCATTTGAGCTCCACCGCCCCTAACTGTTGATCTCCTTGACTGTATGACTCAATGGTACGGAGCGGGATGGACATTGCGTTTGGACATGATCGCCGTGGTCTTCCCCAAGTTTCCTATTTTGGAGTCGCCTGCACCCGCGTGGAGAGTATTTTTCAGGCAAAATAGACCCGTGAATGCGATTTGGCCTAGTTTTGCGGCTGGCAGTGAGCCGTCTCCTTTTGAACGTTTTACGAGGGAGCAGTGGAGTGCGCTCGCGGAGTCGACGCCGTTGCCGCTGACGGATGCGGATGTTGAGCGGATTTCGAGTCTTGGTGACCCGTTGGATTTGGCTGAGGTGGACGCGATTTATAGGCCGCTTTCCGCGCTTTTGCAGATGTATGTGAATGCGTCGAGGCGCCTTTCGCATGATCGGCATTATTTTTTGAGGGAGCCGCAGCGTCCGGCTGTGCCGTTCATTATTGGTGTGGCTGGTTCGGTGGCGGTTGGGAAGTCGTCGACGGCGAGGCTCTTGCGCGAGTTGTTGCGTCGTTGGCCGAATACGCCGCGCGTGCAGTTGATTGCGACGGACGGGTTTTTGCTTCCGAACGCCGAGTTGAAGGCGCGCGGGATTATGAGCAAGAAGGGTTTCCCGGAGTCTTATAATCGCGGGGCTTTGATGAAGTTTATGGCGGATGTGAAGTCGGGTGCGAGTGATGTGAAGGCGCCCGTGTATTCGCACTTGGTTTACGATATTGTGCCGGGCGAGTTTGAGGCTGTGAATCGGCCGGATATTTTGATTGTTGAGGGGTTGAACGTGCTTCAGGCTGCGCGTACTGCGAAGGGGCAGACGGGTGCTGTGGCCGTGTCGGATTATTTTGATTTCTCAATTTATGTGGATGCGGAGCCGGAGCATATTGAGGCTTGGTATATCAACAGGTTTTTGAAACTGCGTTCGACGGCGTTTAGTGATGAGGATTCGTATTTCCGCGAGTATGCGAGTTTGTCGGATGAGGAGGCGGTGGCTCGCGCGCATGAGATTTGGACGGCGATTAACCTGCCTAATCTGACGGATAATATTTTGCCGACCCGCGAGCGCGCGACCCTGGTGATTAAGAAGGACGCTGACCACCGCGTAGGCGAGTTGCGGCTCCGCAAGATTTAGATTGAGGAGGAGTTGGCGTCTGCACGGAGTAGCCGGGCGAATAGCGGCTGCCTCGGAGCGCCCCCACCCACGCGAGGAGCCCAAAGTTCAGCAAACGCCGGAGGCCGTAGCCTGCACTTTTCGTGCCGCTACGGCCTCCCCTTACATAAACCGG